>JBALXL010000076.1:0-1096 GCA_036960805.1 Pseudomonadales bacterium | reverse complement strand
TCGATGTGTTTGTTGATGAACTTGATCTGGGTGGGCTGGGTTTTAGTCGGGTTGATCCTCTGGCGACCGGCAGACCGAGTTATCATCCGTCAGTTTTGTTGAAGCTCTATATCTACGGCTATCTCAACCGGGTTCAATCGAGTCGTCGTCTTGAACGCGAAGCTGGCCGCAATGTAGAAGTGATGTGGTTGACGGGCCGTCTGGTGCCAGACCACAAGACGATTGCCAACTTTCGTAAAGACAATGGCGTTGCAATCCGCAAGGTCTGTAGTCAGTTTGTAGGATTGTGCCGTCAGCTTCACCTGTTCACGGATGCCAGCGTGGCGATTGACGGCAGTAAGTTCAAGGCGGTCAACACCCGTGATAGAAACTTCACACGGGGTAAGGTCAAGCGCCGCATGGAACAGATCGAGGAAAGCGTTGATCGCTACTTACATCAACTGGACAGTGCTGACCGACAGGAACCCTCTCGGGCACGATCAATGACGACGGAACGGCTGAAGGAAAAAATCACAACACTCAAAGAAGAGATGAAGCGACTGGAACAACGTGAAGCGCAGATGTTGGCAACGCCGGACCAGCAAATCTCCCTGACCGATCCTGATGCGCGTTCGATGGCGACAAGTGGCCGTGGCAGCGGTATGGTCGCCTACAATGTGCAGTCTGCCGTAGATACCAGGCATCATCTGATTGTCGCCCATAAAGTGACCAATTCAGGCTCCGACCGCTCTCAACTGTCCCTCATGGCCAAGCAGGCAAAAGCCGCTCTTGAAACAGACCATCTGGAGGTTGTTGCCGACCGGGGGTATTTCAAAAGTGAGGAGATCCTGGCCTGTGATGAAGCTGGTATTACTGTCACGCTTCCCAAGCCACAGACATCAAACAACAAAGTCAGGGGCCGTTTTGTCAAACAGGACTTTCGCTATGTGAAGGAGGAAGATGTTTACATCTGCCCCGCCGGTGAGCGTTTGGTTTATTATTATACAAATGTGGAGCGTGGTTTGAGCCTGCGCCGCTATTGGACCAACGCCTGCCAAACCTGCGCCATCAAGAAACAATGTACAACGGGGAAACAGCGCCGGATTACCCGCTGGGA
>JBALXL010000075.1:0-1255 GCA_036960805.1 Pseudomonadales bacterium | reverse complement strand
GGCGTGCAATTGATAATGCATGTGCGTCATTTTCAGCATAGTGATCGGCCACACCGGATGTTTTGCAGTGCACGTCAGCACCACCGAGTTCTTCTGCTGTGACTTCTTCGCCGGTTGCCGCTTTTACCAGCGGTGGGCCGGCTAAAAAGATTGTGCCTTGCTCTTTAACGATAATACTTTCATCGGCCATTGCAGGAACATATGCACCGCCTGCGGTACATAACCCCATAACAACAGCAATTTGTGGAATACCTTTACCAGACATACGTGCTTGGTTATAAAAAATACGACCAAAATGCAGTTTGTCAGGAAACACATCATCTTGTTCAGGCAGGTTTGCCCCGCCTGAATCAACTAAATAAATACACGGTAAATGGCAGCGTTCAGCGATATCTTGGGCACGTAGATGCTTTTTTACCGTCAGCGGGAAGTATGTGCCGCCTTTTACAGTCGCGTCATTGGCGATGATCATACATTCAACACCTTTAACACGGCCAATACCTGCAACCACACCGGCGCATGGAATTGCTTGTTCGTACACACCAAACGCAGCAAATTGCGAAATTTCTAAAAATGGCGAGCCTTCGTCAAGCAAAGTACTGATACGCTCACGCACGAACATTTTACCACGGCTTTGATGACGTTCGATTAATGCAGCGCCACCACCTTGGCTGATCTCGTTTACTTTATTACGTAAATCATCCACTAAATCCGCCATGTTTTTATGATTTTGTAAAAACTGTGGATCGTGAGGATTAACGCTTGATTTTAAAATTGTCATAGCGATTATCCTTAACGGCTTTCAGTAAATAATTCACGACCAATTAGCATACGGCGAATTTCCGAGGTGCCGGCACCAATTTCATAAAGCTTCGCGTCACGCAATAAACGACCCGTAGCGTACTCGTTGATATAACCATTTCCACCGAGAATTTGAATCGCATCCAGTGCCATTTTGGTCGCAAGCTCTGCCGCATATAAAATCGCGCCAGCGGCATCTTTACGGGTGGTTTCACCACGGTCACAGGCTTTGGCTACAGTGTATACGTATGAACGCGCTGCATTCATTTGTGTGTACATATCGGCCACTTTGCCTTGAATTAGCTGAAACTGGCCAATCGGGGTATCAAACTGTTTACGTTCATGAATATACGGCACCACAATGTCCATACACGCTTGCATAATACCCAGTGGGCCCGCCGCAAGTACTACACGCTCGTAATCAAGGCCACTCATTAATACTTTAACGCCTTCG
>JBALXL010000072.1:0-1408 GCA_036960805.1 Pseudomonadales bacterium | reverse complement strand
TTCAAAGTTAGTTGATGAAAACTTCAAGCCAGTTTTATTGACAAGACTTTCAATCTTTAATGTTTCAATAAAGTTATTCATTAACGGCAATTTCTTACCGTTTCTATCTCCGTTCTTAAATGCCGCAAAGCTAGCCCCTGCACCAAGTATTACTATGTGAGGCTTTTTCATCTGTACTTGCTTTATTTCTTCTTCTGCAGACACTTCCATTCAATACTCCTTGTTTAACCGCAGTTCCACACGCCCCACTTGTATGATTGATTACCTTTCATTAACGACTCCCTGAGGGGGTAAAGTGAAGCCCGTAACTGGTGCCGCCAGTTATCGGTGATGCAGCTCGAACGACCCACGGCACTGCCAAGACAAGTCCGCTAACAAGCGCGGAGCGCATTACCGATTCTCTTATCGTTAACTCGAACAGTCGAACGGGCCTCAAGCCCGAATGTAGCAAGGGTGAGTAATGATGACAACTGACAAATTAATGAATGTGGGTGTGGATGTGGGCAAGGCTTGCCTGGATATCTGTCTTCATGAAACCGGTGAACTCAAACAATTCGCCAATACCGAAGCAGACGTTAAACGCCTGATCAAATGGCTTAATACCTGGTCCGTCGAACGCTTGGTGGTCGAAGCAACGGGACGCATGGAACGGTTGCTGGTAGAGCAGGCCAGCGCCAGTGGTCTGCCAGTGATTGTGGTACAACCGCTCATGGTACGCCGCTTTGCCGAAGCGCTGGGCATACTGGCTAAAACGGATGAGTTGGATGCGCGTGTCATCGCTCAGTTCGGTGCCGTGATGAAGCCAGCGGTACGCGCTGTGCAAAGCAAACACACGTTGCATATCAAAGACTTGCTGTGCCGTCGTCGGCAATTGGTCCGATTGCGTACGCAGGAGCTGAACCGCTGCAGTATTATGCCGAAGTTTTTACAGAGCAGCATGAAACGCATGATCAAAAGCCTTGAAGCAGAGATTAAACGCATCGCACAACAACTGGATAAAGCATTAGCTAGCGTCTGTGAATGGCAACTTAAAAAAGACATTCTGATGAGTGCCCCCGGTGTGGGAGAAAACCTGATGTATACGTTGTTGGGTGAATTGCCGGAACTGGGGCAACTCAACAAAAAAGCAATCGCCGCATTGGTAGGTGTTGCACCAATGAATCACGACAGCGGCAAACACAGAGGCAAGCGCCGTATACGGGGTGGGCGAGCCCAGGTGCGCACCATGTTGTATATGGGCACCCTGAGTGGCACACAGCATAATCCATTAATACGGGCTTTTTATCAGCACCTCGTGGCGCAGGGTAAACACAAAAAAGTCGCCTTGACCGCGTGCATGAGAAAGTTCATTACCATCCTCAATGCCATGGTGAGAGACGGTAATACATGGCAAGAAAAATACGGCTAA
>JBALXL010000073.1:0-1343 GCA_036960805.1 Pseudomonadales bacterium | reverse complement strand
GCCTCCAGCATTTGATGGCATGTAGGTTGTCTGTCGTATATCCGGCCTCTGTATGCAACCTGCGGTTGCGGGCCTCGATGAGTACCGTAAGTGTATCGTCCTAATCGAGTTCACGGCCTTGATGGCCCTGACCCTCCGCAGGTTTTCGATACACCGGCCTAACCTGTGTTGTCATCGCTTGCTGATTGCCTTCGCAACCTTGGGGGGAATTCCTCTTGTTAACCTGTGCCTTGCCCAGCTTTTACTGACTGATATTGATCGCCCGATAAGGTTCACAGCGGGTTACAACAGCCCAGCCTATGCGTACCAACTTGTTCGCTAGAGCAATGACTGCCTTGTTGTAGCCTCGTCGCTCAATCAGGTTGCACACCCATCGACTGAGTCTGTCATTGCGCTTGCTGGCCACGCGCGCGAATGCCCTGGCACCATGCACCAGCAACGCCCGCATACGTTTGTCGCCACATTTGGAGATCCTGCCCAGGATAATTTTGCCTCCCGTACTGTATTGCTTGGGGACCAGCCCCATAGCGGCGGAGGCATCCCGGCCATTCTTGAATTGGTGGCCATCGCCTATCCAGCAGCGGAAGGCACTGCTGACGATTTCGCCATAGCCCGGGATGCTCATTAGATTCTGGCAGACCTCATCCTGATTCGCTCTGATCTCAATCTGTTGTGTGTACCACTCCAGTTCCTGCTCCCAAATGCAGTACTGCTGATACTGACGATTGACCAGTTCGCGCAGACGCCAAGGCAATCCGTTCTCAGGATCTTCCAGCAAGGCTACGACCGTCTTGCGGAAGTTCGCCTTGCCTTCGGGCATGACAATGCCGTGCTCTGCCAGCAGGGCGCGTGTGCGATTGATCAACCCGATTTGGTCGGCAAGCAGAGCCTGCCGCATGCGTTGAAGGCTTTGATCCAGCTGCTGCTCAACCGTTTTCACCGCAACGGCGCGTACTCGCCCATATTGAGCTGCCTCGGCTATGGCTTCGGCATCGTTATAATCGTTCTTCTGACGGCGCAAGTAAGCCTTGATGTGCTGCGGTGGCAATAGCTTCACTTGATGACCAGCTGCTTCAATTTCCCGTGCCCAGTAATGGGATCCGGAACAGGCTTCCATGGCCACTACCGCTTGCGGGTAATTCGCCAAAAAAGCCAATACCTGCTGACGGCGAAGCTTCTTGCGGTGCACCTGTTTACCCGACGGGTCCAGAACGACAACGAAGAAAATAGCCTTTGCCAGATCGATGCCGACTGTCATAGATTTGTTCATGGTCTCCTCCTGTCTCCGTTCGCTTCTCAATAGATGTTTAGCATCTATTCTCAGGCGCATCACGACGCCGTAG
>JBALXL010000074.1:0-1336 GCA_036960805.1 Pseudomonadales bacterium | reverse complement strand
CTTGTGCCATGATTGAGTTTGTCCACAATCACGGGGTCGGCATCACAGCAGGAGGGTCCATCCATGAGCAAGATTAGCATTATTGGCATCGATCTAGCCAAACAGGTATTTCAGCTTCACGGCAACGATAGCCGGGGGCATAAGGTACTCGGCAAGCAGCTCAAGCGTGACCAATTGCTGCCTTTCCTAGCCACTCAGCCAGCCTGTCTGGTCGCCATGGAAGCCTGCGGTGGAGCGCATTACTGGGCTCGGCAAATCAAGGCGCTGGGGCATGAGGTGAAGATCATTCACCCGCGCTACGTTAAGCCCTTCGTGCAGGTGCACAAGAATGACCAGCGTGATGCTCAGGCGATTGCCGAAGCTGCTGCCCGACCTAGTATGCCTTCGGTCGCAGTAAAGTCAGTTGAACAACTGGATATCCAGGCCTTGCACCGGGTACGTGAACGTCTGGTCAAGGAGAAGACGGCGATCGGCAACGAGCTGCGCGGCTTGCTACTGGAAATGGGTATCACCATTGCCCAAGGGCACAAGAGTCTGCGTGAGACGGTGCCGTTGATACTTGAGGATGCTGAACAAACACTGAGTGTACGCGCTCGGCACTTGATCCATGATCTGCGCGAGCAATGGCTGGAGCGCGAGCGACGGATTGCAGATTACGACCGTGAGTTGAAACTGATTGCTAAGGAAAGTGCAGTCTGCGAGGCGATACAGAGCTTGCCCGGTATAGGGCCGATTAATTCGACGCTGCTTTATAGCCATGCTGGTGACGCCGAGCACTTCAAGTCGAGTAGACATTTCAGCGCCTATTTGGGACTGACTCCCCGCCAGCATGCTACGGGCGGTGTAGAAAAAATGCTGGGCATTTCCAAGCAAGGGAACAAGCATGTGCGCAAACAGTTGGTACATGGCGCTCGCGCGGCGTACCGGGTGCTTAGTCAGCCGGACAATGATTCGCGACTAGGCCGCTGGGTTAAAAGCAAAAGCATGGAAGGCAAACATGTGAACAAGATTGTGGTGGCCCTGGCGAACAAGCTGGCTCGTATCGTCTGGGCAATCATGAAAACAGGCCAGCCCTACCAGCCAATGCGAGGCCTGGAAGCCTGAGAGACTGACAGCGGCAGATAGTTAACAGAGTTACTACTCGTCCGAGGTTGCGCAGACCATTACGACACGACAGATAAGATCGATTCACTGAAACCTTAGGCGACGCCTGGCTCTTGGAAGCCGAGTAGGAGATTAAGGACAGTGAATGCACATCTCATAATGGCCAGGGGCAGTACACCCCGATCTACAAGGCCGGATATAAGCGTGCAATCTCATTCTCGAATGTCATGTG
>JBALXL010000007.1:0-107880 GCA_036960805.1 Pseudomonadales bacterium | reverse complement strand
TGTCGTCCAGCTCATAGCGGCGTTCGCCACGAGCTTCCCATAGATCGGCCAATTTGCGGGAATAGTTTTCATCAGTCAGGAAGCAGCAGCCGCCGGCCGGTTGGGAGTATTCGTCAAAACCAAGCTCTTCTGCTAAAGCAATTTGTGGTTTGCGATTACGGCCATGAAAATCATATAACTTTTCACGATCAACCCAGCCTTCACGTTCTGGCAATGTTGGTAGCAGGTGTTTGGCGCACAGTGGGCGTAGCAGGCGGTCTTCGGCGCCTGATTCTCTGGCAATAATAGGCATGGTTTCAGCGCGTTGTGATTTAGGGCGCTGGCCCACGACTTCGCCGGTAATAATGAAATCAAACTGATTTTCTTCCATAAACGACCAGGCCTTAGCCTGATTGACCATAAAGATTTTGCAATCAAGGCAGGGGTTCAGGTTTGATCCGTAGCCGTGTTTTGGATTAAGCACCACGTCTTTGTAGTCTTCGGAAATATCAATGATGTGAAGCTTGATGCCAAGCTGTTCGGCTACCCAGAGCGCGTTATTACGCTTCTCTTTTTGTTTGTCTTTTTTACGTATGGCGTGGGTATGGCCCTCGACACAGAAGCCGGTGAAGAAGTTAATACCTTCCACGTGAATGCCTTGATCCATGATCACTTTGGTGGCCAGTAAGGAGTCGAGGCCTCCGGAAATAAGGGAGACGGCTTTACGTTGTCCGGGCTTTGCTTCTTTCGGGCGAGTACTCTGAGTCATAACTATTTGTCATATCTGGAAAAAACGGCTGGAGATTATAGCGCTTCCTTAGCACTTGTGCGAGAAGACGTGTATAATCCGCGCTCTTAAATTATTCTCTCTGTACTCATTTGGACTAGCCTCGTGATCGAAAAACTACGTAATATCGCCATCATTGCCCACGTTGACCATGGTAAAACTACTTTGGTTGATAAACTTCTACAGCAGTCAGGTACGCTAGATCGTAAAGATCAGGGCACTGAGCGTCTGATGGACTCCAATGACCAGGAGAAAGAACGCGGTATTACTATTCTGGCGAAAAACACCGCCATTGAGTGGAATGACTACCACATCAACATCGTTGACACACCGGGCCACGCCGATTTTGGTGGTGAAGTAGAACGTGTATTGTCGATGGTTGATTGTGTATTGTTGCTGGTTGATGCCGTTGATGGTCCAATGCCGCAAACACGTTTTGTAACCTCTAAAGCGTTTGAGCAAGGCTTGAAGCCAATTGTTGTGATCAACAAGGTAGATCGTCCAGGTTCACGTCCTGATTGGGTTCTTGATCAAGTATTTGATTTGTTTGATCGTTTAGGTGCCACTGACGAACAGCTCGATTTTCCTATCATTTATGCCTCGGCGATCAATGGTGTTGCCGGACTGGAAGCCGATGATCTAGCTGAAGATATGACGCCGCTGTTCCAGATGATTACTGACAGCGTCCCTGCGCCGGATGTTGACCGTGACGGTCCTTTCCAAATGCAGGTTTCAGCATTGGATTATGACAGCTATGTCGGTGTTATCGGTGTTGGCCGTATTACTCGCGGTAGCCTCAAACCTAATCAGCAAGTTGTTGTTAAAAGTGCTGACGGTAAAGAGCGTAAGGGTAAAGTATTAAACGTGAAGAGTTATTTGGGACTGGATCGCATTGATACCAGTGAAGCCAAAGCCGGTGACATTGTTTGTATTAACGGTATTGATGGTCTGGGTATCTCCGATACTTTGTGTGATCCAGAGCATGTTGAAGCATTACCTCCTTTGAGCGTCGACGAGCCAACAGTAAGCGTTAACTTCATCGTTAACAATTCACCGTTCGCTGGCCAGGATGGCAAATTTGTAACAACACGTAATATTAAGGATCGTCTGGAGCAAGAGCTGATCCATAACGTGGCATTGCGCGTTGTGCCTGGTGAGACTCCGGATAAATTTATTGTTTCCGGTCGTGGTGAGTTACACCTGTCGGTATTGATTGAAACCATGCGTCGTGAAGGTTTTGAAATTGCTGTTTCACGGCCTGAAGTGGTACAGAAAGAAGTTGATGGCGTGCTGCAGGAACCGTACGAGCACGTTGTGTTTGATGTGGAATCTGAGCATCAAGGTTCGATCATGGAAGAGGTTGGTCTGCGTAAGGGTGATCTGACTAACATGGAATTGGACGGTAAAGGCCGCGTAAAACTGGAATTTTTGATTCCTGCGCGTGGTTTGATCGGTTTCCGTGGCTTGTTCCTGACGTTGACATCAGGCTCTGGCATTATGAGCAGCACTTTCGAGCATTATGGTGAAGTGAAAGTCGGTGAAGTAACATCACGGAAAAACGGCGTATTGGTATCGATGCTTAAAGGCAAGACAGCCGGTTATTCGCTGTTTAACCTACAGGAGCGTGGTCGTATGTTCCTTGGCCATGCGGTTGATATCTACGAAGGTCAGATTATTGGTCTGCACTCACGTAACAATGATCTTGCCGTTAACCCTTGTAAAGGTAAGCAGCTGACTAACGTACGTGCTTCAGGTACGGATGAAGCGTTGACGCTGACGCCACCTGTTGTACACACGCTGGAACAGGCATTAGAGTTCATCGAAGATGATGAGTTGGTTGAAGTAACACCAAACCATATTCGTCTGCGTAAGAAGCTACTGACTGAAAATGAGCGTAAACGCGCTGTTCGTTAAGCCGTAAGTTCTTCAAAAAAGGAGGCCGGATGAATATCCCGCCTCCTTTTTTTGTGTCTGATTTTTGTCAGGGTTTAATTTTTCAAGGTGTTAAAATATTGATCATTTTTTGCGGACTGGAGATTCTTTGTGGTTAATTCTATCTATAGCGTTGTTATTACAGGCTGCAGTCGCGGTATTGGACTTGAGTTAGCCACTCAATATGCTGAGGCCGGTTGGCGAGTAATTTCGACAGCTCGTGATCTTGATGCGAGTCCTGAGCTACGACAGTTAGCTGAAAATCACCCCCAGCTCTCATTGCATACAGTGGATGTCAGCAGTGATGACTCTATTGCAGAGTTTGTTGGTGACCTTGGCGCTCAGGCCGTTGATTTGCTGATTAATAATGCCGGTGTTTATGGTGCTGGGGGCAGTGATTTAGGTCATTTGAGTCGAGAGGTATGGCGAGAAGTGCTGGAGGTTAATACCTTATCTCCATTGATGCTTACGCAGGCCATACTGCCCAATCTGGAAGCCGGGCAGCTGAAAACAGTAGGCATGATGAGCAGCAAGGTGGGTAGCATTGCCGATAATAGCTCGGGCGGGAGTTATTATTATCGCAGTTCTAAAACCGCGCTGAACCAGGTGGTTAAAAGTCTGTCCATTGATTTGGCGCCGCAGGGTATTAAAGTGGTGGCATTACATCCTGGCTGGGTGTTAACCGAGATGGGCGGGCCTAATGCCCTGATTGATACCAAGCAAAGTGCAAGAGGATTACGAGAGCTGTTAGCCGGAATCAATGCTGAAAAAAGTGGTGGCTTCTATAGTTATGACGGTATGGGAATTCCCTGGTAGTTGTTACTTCTTGCCCGATAAATGAGTATTATTATTTGAGTCGTTAACGAATGCGCTGGGAGCACTGAATGTTAACTCTTTACCCGGAAGTTAAGCCCTACAACAAATTCCGCCTGCAGGTCTCTGACCTTCATGAAATCTACGTGGAAGAGTGCGGTAATCCGCATGGCATTCCCGTATTGGTTGTACATGGTGGGCCCGGCGCAGGTTGTGATGCCACCATGCGACGTTTCTTTGATACCACTCATTATCGTATTATCCTATTTGACCAGCGTGGTTCTGGACGCTCTACACCTCACGCCGAACTTGAAGAAAATACCACTCAAAATCTAATGTGTGATATGGAAGCTATCCGTGAGCATCTTGCGATTGATCGCTGGATACTTTTTGGCGGATCATGGGGCTCAACATTGGGTTTAGCCTATGCCCAGCATCATACGGAGCGTGTATTAGCGTTGATCCTGCGTGGTATCTTTTTGTGCCGTGATCAGGATTTACAGTGGTTCTATCAGGATGGTGCCAGTCATGTGTTTCCAGATTACTGGGAAGACTATGTGCGCTTGATTCCTGAATCCGAACGGGATGATTTTATTAGCGCCTATTATAAGCGTCTTACTGGAGCCGATGAGCTCATGCGGATGGCGACAGCTAAAGCTTGGTCAACTTGGGAGGCGCGTTGTGCGACATTGCGACCTAATCATGATGTGGTGGAGCATTTTGCTGATCCGCATGTGGCGATGTCGATGGCCCGTATTGAGGCGCACTATTTTATGAATGGCATTTTTTTAGAGTCAAACCAGCTGCTACGTGATGCGCCTAAGCTAGCAGATATTCCCGGTATTATTGTGCACGGCCGCTACGATATGATCTGCCCTTTGGATAATGCCTATGAGCTACACCTTTGCTGGCCACAGTCAAAACTAGAGATTGTACGCGATGCGGGGCATTCGGCGATGGAGCCCAGCATTATTGATGCCTTGGTGAGAGCTACACAGGACATGGGATACCGGTTCCGTGACCTGATCGAAAACCAATAGTCCACACCACGTTATATTAATTAGTCAGTCTTGCCGGAAACGGTAAAGCCGTTATACGGTATGCATGTTTGTGGTTATGGATTCCGGGTCGACACGATATGCCGTCCGAAATGACAAAGTAAGAGGAGTTAGTTTGAGAGCATTATTGCAACGTGTCACGCAAGCCAGCGTCACGGTTAATGGCGAATGTATTGGTGAAATAGGCAAAGGATTAATGGTATTGCTGGCCGTACAGCGCGGTGATACTGAAGCGATTGCGGACCGCTTGCTGGATAAGCTGTTGAGCTACCGGGTGTTTGGCGATGCTGACGACAAGATGAACTTGAATGTGCAGCAGGTTGAAGGTGGTTTGTTGTTGGTATCTCAGTTCACACTGGCGGCGGATACCCAAAAGGGAGCGCGTCCCAGTTTTTCAAGTGCGGCGGCGCCAGTGGATGCTGAAGTCTTATATGAGTATTTTGTGGCTCAGACCAAGGCTCGTTATGCGGAGGTGGCTACTGGTGAGTTTGCGGCCGATATGCAGGTGGCTTTGATTAACGATGGACCGGTGACTTTCTTGCTCGAGGTGAAGACTTAAAATTTAGCGGTATTATTTGATCGCTTTCTCGCGCTGCTCGATGTGGTATCTGAGAGAGTAATGGAAAATGCCATTTCGAGCGCTAGCGAGGTGTCTTAGTTTTTCTCTTCGGTCTCACCGGAGTTGTTGTCTTCTTGGTTATCATCGTCTTCTTCTGTATCGCTTTCTGGCTTGGGTCTGTTTTTACGATTCAAGCGTGATAGCAGAATACCCACTTCAAATAAGAACCACATAGGTATTGCCAATAGAGCTTGGGATACCACGTCCGGTGGTGTCAGCAGCATGCCAAAAACAAAGCAGCCAACAACGATATAGGGGCGTTTAGAGGTGAGCGATTCTATTGAAGTAACACCGGAGGAGATCAGCAAAAAGGTGGCAACCGGGATTTCAAAGGCCATGCCAAAGGCGAAAAACAGTTTCAGCACGAAGTTCAAATATTGGTTAATGTCCGGCATCACATTGACGCCTTCAGGTGCCATGCTGGTTAAGAAGCCAAAGACTAGCGGGAAGACCACGTAGTAGGCGAAGATCATACCGGTATAAAAAAGGAGCACGCTGGATACTAAGATTGGCACCGCTAGGCGTTTTTCTCTGCTGTACATGCCGGGTGAGATAAATGACCAGACCTGATGCAGCGTGAAGGGCATGCTGATAAAAATAGCTAATACGATAGTCAGTTTGAATGGGGTCAGAAAGGGCGACGCAATTTCCGTCGCGATCATGCTGGTGCCTTCGGGTAGATAGGCGCGTATTGGTTCGGATATAAAGGTGTAGATGTCGTTGGCGAAATAGAACAGACAGAGGAAAATGACCAGAACAGCCACCACACTTTTTAATACGCGAGAGCGCAGTTCAAGCAAGTGGGCAACGATGGGTAATTCGGCTTTTACGACGGCATCGGGATCAGTGTTTTGCTCAGGCTGTTCGGACATCTAATTATTCTTTTGGTTTTGATGCAGTGGTTTGAGCGGCTGACTCGGATGAAGAAGCGGCTTCATTCTGCGACGCTGGTGCGCCATTTTGAGTGGCGCTGTCGAGATAGCTATTGGTATGCGGCTTTTTCTTGCTGAGTCTGCTTTGGCGAGGCTCTTCTTCAGCAGACTCGTTGTTCTCAGCGAGTGGCTGCATTTCTGGCTGCGCAGTATCACTGTTAACGCCGCTAGCCTGTTCGGCCTGTTGTTCCTTTAGCTGACGCTCACTGTCTTCTTCAATATTTTCGGCTTTGATTTCGGACATGATCTGTTCATTACGCAGATCACGACGAATTTCATCAATACCTATTTCGTTTTCCAGGTCTCGACGCACGTTGCCCAGCATACGTTTGCCACGGCCCATCCACATAGCGCCAGCTCGTAGCGCATCGGGTAGGCGTTTGGGACCAATCACAACGAGACCGACCAAACAGATAATGATGATTTCAGTAAAGCCGATATCAAACATTCAGAATTAGTCCTGCTTGTCTTTCTGTTCGGTGCTTGTTGTTTCGGATTTTTCGTCCGAAGTTGTGCCGTCTTCAGCAATTTTTTGCTGAGACTTTTCTTCTTCTTTTCCTTTTTCTTCTTCTTTGGGGGCTTCGTCAGTATCCATGGCTTTTTTGAAGCCTTTTACTGCATTACCCAAATCGCCACCCATGCCTTTCAGACGTTTAGTGCCGAACAATAAAACCACAATGGCCAGGACGATAAGTAATTGCCAAATGCTGATGCCGCCTAAACCCATGTGAATCTCCTTAATGTGTCTACTTAGTATGGTGCGCCGATTGCGCTTATCTGTCTTGAGAGCCTGCATAAATTGATGCAAAAGCGCTCAGCTAAAATTACGAAGGACTGAGACTATCCCCGTGCCGCTTTCTCGTCAAGGCCAGAGAGCCCGAAACGGCGTTGTAATTCCTTTAATACGGCTTCAGGGGATTCTCCGAGATGCGCCAGCGCAATCAGACTGTGAAACCACAGGTCTGCTGTTTCGTAGATTAGATCACTATTATCGCCGCTAGTTTCAGCATCTTTAGCGGCTAAAATAGTTTCGGTGGCTTCTTCGCCGACCTTTTCTAGAATTTTATTGAGCCCTTTGGCATAGAGGCTGGAAACGTAGGATGAATCAGCGTCAGCCAGTTTGCGTTGCTCTAGAATCTCGCCCAGCTCTTTTAAAATATCACTCATAGTCGTGTCGTCTATTTTTTGTAAATACTGTGAGGGTCTTTAATGACCGGGTCAGTGCTTTGCCACTGATTGTCTTCCTGACGAAGGTAAAAGCAGCTTTCGCGGCCGGTATGGCAGGCAATGCCACCTAATTGCTCAACCTGCATTAAAACAACATCTTTGTCACAATCGGTGCGTAGTTCGTGCAGTGTTTGTACGTGTCCGGATTCTTCGCCCTTGCGCCATAATTTGTTGCGTGAGCGTGAGAAGTAAATGGCGCGTTGTTCGCTAATCGTGAGTTGCAAGGCTTCACGATTCATCCAGGCCATCATCAAAATACGACCGCTTTTATAGTCCTGGGCGATGGCAGGCACCAGGCCATCTTTATTCCATTTGATCTGTTCAATCCAACTGTCGGGCATACTAAAATCTCATGCAGTTTTTCGTAATCTGATGTTGAACTATACACCGATTGGCGACGAGTTAAGAGCGGTTAATAAGTAACCAGAGACCTAGCGCGCCCAGCGCCCAGCTGATTGGCGGGATTGCTGATAGCTCTTGATGGTATTGACTGGCGGTTAGCGCGGCCAGCCCCAGTGAGGCGATGGCAACCCAGCTAAATTGCCGATTACGACGTTTATTTGCAGTCTGTTGATCTTGCTGTTGTTGCAGCAGCTTGAAGGCCTGCGCCTGTTGTTCGCCAAGAGTTTTTATATGTTTTGACTGCTGTAATGTATCCAGTACCAGTTGTGGCAGCTCGTGGCTTTGTTCCAGCCAGTCAGGTCCGTTTTCCATGATATTTTTAAACAGCGCACGCGGGCCGTTACGTTCACGCATCCAGCCTTCCAGATATGGCAGGGCGGTATTCCACAGATCCAAATCAGGATAAATTTGGCGACCGAGTCCTTCGATGTTGAGTAGCGTTTTTTGTAATAGCACCAGTTGAGGCTGGATTTCCATATCAAAGCGGCGAATGGTCTGGAATAGCCCCAGCAGAACCTGACCAAAGGAAATTTCCTTTAACGGCTTTTCAAAGATCGGCTCACAGACGCTACGAATGGCTGTCTCAAACTCGGCAACCGGGGTGTCGCCAGGAATCCAGCCCGAATCAATGTGCAGGGTGGCGACTTTACGGTAATCACGGCGGAAAAAAGCCAGCAGAATACGCGCCAGATAGTTTTTATCGTCGTTGGTTAGGGTACCGACAATGCCACAGTCGATGGCGATGTATTGTGGCGACGATGGGTTTTCACGAGATACAAAAATATTGCCCGGGTGCATGTCTGCATGGAAAAAACTATCACGAAATACCTGCGTAAAGAATATTTCCACACCGCGTTCGGCCAGCATTTTCATGTTGGTTTGCTGGTCGTTGAGGGCGGGAATGTCGGCGACTGGAATGCCGTGAATGCGCTCCATGACTAATACGTTACGACGGCTGTATTCCCAGTGAATTTGTGGCAGATAAAGCAACTCTGAATTTTCAAAATTACGACGCAGTTGCGAGGTGTTGCCCGCTTCGATCAGCAAATCCAGTTCGTTGAAAATGGTTTTTTCGTAATCGCTTACCACTTCAATTGGGCGTAGCCTTTTGCCATCTTCCGAATAACGCTCGACCAGTTGTGCCAGCGTTTGTAATAACTGAATGTCCTGCTCAATGGTTTTATGGATGTTGGGGCGGATGACTTTAACAACCACTTCTTCGCCGCTGTGTAGTGTGGCTGCGTGTACCTGTGCGACGGACGCTGAGGCCAGTGGTTCACTACTGAACTCGGCAAACAGTTCAGTGACTGGCTGGCCTAATGCCTGCTCAATGAGTTGGGTGGCTTCTGCACCGCAGAAGGGCGGTACTTGATCTTGCAGGCGCTGCAATTCATCGGAGATGTCTTCAGGTAATAGGTCGCGTCGCGTCGACAACACCTGGCCGAACTTAATAAAGATGGGGCCTAATGCTTCTAGCGCCAGGCGCAGACGTGCGGCGCGTGATTGTTTTGGTTTGGGGAATAGGCGCCAAGGCGAAAGGATAAATAGCCAGCGCAAAGGGCCTGGCGCAAAGTGTAGAAACTCATCAAGCCGGTAGCGGTTGAAGATGATAAAAATCTTAAGCAGGCGTGCAAGCCGGGTCATACTAAATCATCCTTTGAGGAGAGCGTTTTTTGCAGGCGCTCAATACGTGCGGCTAAACGGTCAGTGCTGAGTGCTAACTTTTCTATGTCGCTATAAAAAGGCTCTAGCTCTGCACGTGATGGCAGATCATGAGTTTCTTCATGCAGATACTCTTCGATGTCGAGCAGCAGGCTGTTGGCTGATGACTTGCCCCAACGATGCAGTGTGCGAGCCTGATTACCGATTTGGTGGGCGGCAATGTCGCCTAGGTATTCAGCTAATTTGGCTTCCCAGTCTATATCGAGATCGGCTAACAGGTTTTGCAATTTCTGACTTAATTCGAGGTCGCCTGATAGCTGGATCTGGTTGCTTAGCAATGCGTTGGTTTTGTTATCAGCGGTCATTAATTTCAGTAATGCTAGCGCAGAGCCGCTGATGTGACAGTCAGGTGTTTGCTCGTATTGGCCCTGCAGAATAAAACCATCGCAGTGAGGGCGCAGGAATATGGTGAGTTGAGGTGCGGTGCACTCTATAGCAATCACTCGACCGCTAAGCTGGTCGAGTCGTTTAAGGCTGGCAGGATCCAGCCGCAGGGCGGCGTTGGCAGTGCTTTCCATCAGTCCGAGCAAAGTGGTGTAAGTGATGTTTTTGTTCATTTAGGCTCGTTGTTCGATAAGAGAGCATGTCATCCCTGACGCTAGAAAGGGATCTTTTCGGGGAGGGGAAAATTTCTCCCCTTGGTCGAAATGACAGGGCTGGAAAATGAGTGTGTCGCTATGCTATGGCTTGACGCCTCGGTGTAAGGCAACAATACCACCACTCATGTTGTGGAACTGACATTGTACTAAGCCAGCCTCTTCCATCATGCCCTTCAGAGTGTCCTGGTCTGGGTGCATACGAATCGACTCTGCAAGGTACTTATAGCTTTCGGAATCGTTGGCCACCAATTTGCCCAGTTTTGGCAATATGTTGAAAGAGTAGGTGTCGTAGATTTTGCTAAGCAACGGGTTAGCGGGTTTGGAGAACTCCAGTACCAACAAGCGTCCACCCGGCTTGAGTACGCGGGTTAATGACCGTAGTGCCGCGTCTTTATCGGTGACATTACGCAGGCCAAAGGCAATGGTAATGCAGTCAAAGGTATTGTCGGCAAAGGGTAGACATTCAGCGTTGGCTTGCACGTATTCAATGTTATTGCTAAAGCCTTGGTCAATCAGGCGATCGCGACCCATGCCCAGCATGGAGCTGTTGATGTCGGATAAAATAACGTTGCCGGTAGGCCCGACCAGACGAGAGAAGTAGCGAGTTAAATCACCTGTTCCTCCCGCCACGTCCAGTACTTTGTGTCCAGCACGTACGCCACTGACTTCAATGGTGAAGCGTTTCCAAACGCGATGAACGCCCATTGATAACAGGTCATTCATAATGTCGTATTTACCTGCCACGGAATGGAATACATCGGCTACACGGTCAGCTTTTTCGTCTACGGGAACGTCTTCGTAACCAAAGTGTGTGGTGTCTGAGTGTTTCGACTGCTCTGTCATCAATTTAGACCGTTTTTTATACGTTTAATCAGCTGGTTATTATCAGGGATTTTTACGGAAAAGTGGATACTTAAATTTAATCGGATGAGAGGGTTATGATCAGAGTCAAAATTTGCCGTTGAGTCGAAACGGGAGCCGTGCGAATATGGCGAAAACATAGTCTTTGGAGATTAAAATGCCGTCCATTAAAATGCAGCGACGTTTGAATATGAGCAATGATGAAGCGTTGCTTAAAGTAGAAGAGGCCGCTGATAAGCTGGCTGAAAAATACGGTCTGATGATTAACTGGTTGGATGACTACGCGTCAATTCGTGGCCCTGGCGTTGATGGCACCATAAAGGTTGCTGATAGCGTGATGGATTTGAATCTTGAGTTGGGCTTTTTAGCGGCGCCGTTTAAGTCAAAAATTGAAGCGGCGATTGAGGAGTACTTTGAGCGCTTGGCTTAGCGCCGACATAGGACGATAAAGTTTTCTCGGATGCGTTCGAAATGACAGTTTCTGTTTGTCATTTCGAACGAAGATATGGCTCCTTTTAAGTTGTCTCTTAAAAGGTTACTTCGGTGAAAAGTCCATAATATTGACAACCTGCGCACCATCGCGGCTGGCTCCAGCCTTGTTCAGGCGGTCTAAATAATCCTGCCAGTACTCCTCTTTCTTCTCGCAAAGTTCGTATAAATAGGTCCAGGGATAGATGCCTGTGCTATGACCATCATCAAAAAACAGCTTTATGGCGTAATTACCTACAGGCTCGATTTTTTGCAGAGCTACGTCTATTTTTTTTGTTTGTAATTTGGCTTCTTCTGGGCTGTGACCGCGAACTTCGGCGGATGGCGAATACACGCGTAAATATTCAGCCGTCAGAGTAAAGCTACCGGCGTCAGCGTATTCCAGCTCCAGCGTACGCGAAACCTTATGCAATTTGATCGCTATTGGGGTTGGACCTTTCATAATTCTATTCTCTTAAAGGATGTATCGAGACAGGTCTTCATCCTGCACCAATTCGCCGAGATGTTCGTTTACGTAATCGGCATTAACGATAGTTTCTTCGTTATCGGGCGTGTCAGAGGCCGCAAAGGAAATCGTCTCTAATAGTCTTTCCATTACCGTGTGCAGACGACGTGCGCCAATGTTTTCAGTGCGCTCATTAACCTGCCAGGCGACTTCGGCAATACGTTTTATGCCGTCTTCGCTAAAGCTTAACTGCAAGCCTTCCGTAGCCAGTAGTGCCTGGTATTGCTCAGTTAAGCTGGCGTCAGGCTCGACTAGAATGCGTTCGAAATCTTCTGCCGATAGTGAACTAAGCTCTACGCGGATTGGCAGGCGCCCTTGTAATTCCGGGATAAGATCCGATGGTTTACTGAGGTGGAATGCGCCAGAGGCGATGAACAAAATATGATCGGTTTTGATCATGCCGAGTTTGGTGTTGACGGTAGTGCCTTCAATCAATGGTAGCAAGTCGCGCTGTACGCCTTCGCGAGATACTTCTCCACCGCTGGCAGCGTTGCCCTTGGCAACCTTGTCAATTTCATCAAGGAAGACGATGCCATTTTGCTCCACGGCTTCAATAGCGCGCGTTTTTAAGTCGTCTTCATTAACCAGCTTGGCTGCTTCTTCATCATGAATCAGTTTCAGCGCTTCTTTAATTTTTAGTTTGCGAGGTTTGCTTTGCTCAGTGTTCATGTTGGAAAACATGCCCTGCAACTGATTGGTCATTTCTTCCATGCCAGGAGGGGCCATGATTTCAACACCCATGGGTGCAGCGCTGATATTGATTTCGATTTCTTTGTCGTCGAGTTCGCCTTCGCGTAATTTTTTGCGGAAAATCTGACGGGTCGCTGAGTTGCTGTTGTCTGTCTCATCTCCACCGCGTGCAGGCGGTAATAAAGCATCTAATACGCGCTCTTCGGCAGCGTCATCGGCGCGATGTTTGACCTTATCTACTTCGCTTTCGCGCAACATTTTAACGGCCATATCAGCTAAGTCGCGGATGATGGAGTCAACATCGCGACCCACATAGCCTACTTCCGTGAACTTGGTGGCTTCGATTTTAATAAACGGCGCATTGGCTAATCTGGCGAGGCGACGGGCGATTTCAGTTTTACCGACACCTGTTGGGCCAATCATTAGAATGTTCTTAGGCGTGATTTCGGTGCGCATTTCTTCATTGAGTTGCATACGACGCCAGCGGTTACGCAGGGCAATGGCCACAGAGCGTTTGGCGTCATTCTGGCCGATGATGTGTTTGTTGAGTTCGTGAACGATTTCGCGAGGTGTCATATTGGACATGTTATGTACTCTTTTAAGCGTTGTGGGCTGGATTAATTGGCGGAATCCAGCTCTTCAATAGTGCGATTCTGGTTGGTGAAAACACAGATATTGGCCGCAATTTCGAGGCTTTTCTCGGTAATTTCAAGAGCGCTGAGATCAGTGTTTTCCATCAATGCCATGGCTGAAGCCTGTGCAAAGGGGCCGCCGGAGCCAATGGCTATGAGACCATGCTCGGGTTCGATGACGTCACCGTTGCCGGAAATAATCAACGTGTGATCCTTATTGGCGATTGCCAGTAACGCTTCCAGGCGCTGAAGGGAGCGATCAGTGCGCCATTCTTTGGCAAGCTCGACGGCGGCGCGCATCAGGTGGCCTTGATGTTTTTCAAGTTGTGCTTCAAAGCGCTCGAATAGTGTAAAGGCATCGGCTGTTGCGCCTGCAAAACCAGCGATTACCTGGTCGTGATAAAGTCTGCGTACTTTGCGGGCGTTGCCCTTCATTATGGTGTTGCCAAGGGACACTTGGCCGTCGCCGCCCAAGACCACTTTGCCGTTTTTGCGAACTGAGACGATGGTAGTCATGCAATTACCTTGCTGTTAAATAAATGTGTGTGACAGATGAGAACAATATGGAGATGGTAAGGCGAAATTCAAGGGCTACTTCTTCACCTTAATGACCATTGATTCCGTGTTGGCGTTAGCCAGGATGTCCTGAGCCTTGTTGAGTTTTGAGCGGGAGATGAACGGGCCGACCATGACGCGGTGCCAAATACTGCCGTTACTGTTAGTGATGCGGCTGGTTTTTGCGTCGAGCCCCTGCAGTAGTAATTTAGCGCGCAATTTGTCGGCTTCGGAGGCGCTGCGGAATGAGCCGGCCTGAAGCAGGTAATCGTATTGTTGGTCGGTCGCGGCGGGTTTTTTGCTGATGTAGGCTTCAACTTGTGGCACGTTGACTTCGCTCTCGGGCAGCATGATATAGAAGTCGTAGTCATCTTCTGATGCTTTACTTTCTTTGCGTGACGCGGGTTTTGACTTGGTGACGGTTTTTGTTTTAGGTTTTACATCTGGCTCGATGTTAGCTGCGGGTTTAACGCCGGTTAGTTTATAAAGGCCGAAAACAAGTCCGCCTGCAAGCAGTAAGGTGATGAATATCCGCGCTTTAGACACGGTGGATTTTTGCGGCTTTTTCTGCTGCGGGCGTTTGCGATGAGAAGAGTTGCGGGCAAAGTCATGCATGCTTGGGTTATATCTGCAGTAAAAATGAGTGGCTTTTTATGCCTAATAATAAGAGGTGTCTTATCGGCAATGCTAAGGCTGGAATGTGGGCTTATTGTAGAGATCAGCAGGGCAACTGTTAATGCCTTTTATTAAAAACTTTCTTGGGGGTCTACGTCGATAGACCATCGTACCTTGCGTGCGATTTTCAGTTTTTCCAGTTGCGGACACAGTTGGCTAAGCATTCTTTGCAGGGTTTTTCGATGCTGGCTTTGAATCATTAGCTGGACTCGATAGCGCCCGGCGCGTTTGAACATGACGGCTGGTATTGGGCCAAATATCTCCAGCGCTTCGCTACTGTTTTGCGCGTTATGTAATTGCTCGGCCAATTCACGTGCTTGCTGTAAAAAATCAAAGGGCATGTTTTCTGTCACGGCTTCGGCGCGCAGTAATACGGCGTGCTGATAAGGTGGTAATTGTGCCTGCTCGCGCTCCTCTAGAAGCTGCTGTGACAATACGCTGTAGCCCTGTTGCACCAAGGTGGTTAGCAGTGGGTGATCGGCTTGATGGGTTTGGATGGCTACAGTGCCAGGCTTGCTGGCGCGTCCGGCGCGTCCGCCTACCTGCGTAATGAGCTGGCTCATGCGCTCAAGGCCACGGAAATCGGCGCTGAAAAATCCGCCGTCGGCTTCCAGAATCGCCACCAGTGTGACGTTAGGGAAATGATGCCCTTTGGCTAGCATCTGAGTGCCAACCAAAATGCAGGGTTCGCCCTCGTGAATCTTTTTGAGCATGTCGGACAGTGCGTTTTTGCGACGGGTACTGTCGCGATCAACGCGCATGATTTCGGTATTAGGAAAGGCGCTGCGAATAAAATGCTCGCTGCGTTCGGTGCCAACACCGATGCTGTTGAGGTCGGTGTGGCCACAGTCGGGACAGACGCTAGGTACGGGCCGTTGGCTATCGCAATGATGGCAGCGTAGTTGATGTGGGTTGAGGTGTAATGTGTAACGGCTTTCGCAGCGTTGGCAGTTGGCCATCCAACTACAGTTATGACACATCAAGGTGGGGGCGAAGCCTCGGCGGTTCAAGAACACCAGTACCTGATTGCCTGCTTCCAGATGAGTTTTCATTAGCCGCAGTAAAGGTTGCGAAAAACCTTCTTCAAGTGGTCTGCTGCGGATATCAATGAGCTCAAAGCGCGGTGGTTTTGCGCCGCCTGCGCGTTCTTTTATTGTCAGTAGTTGATAGCGAGAAGTACTGCAATTGTGCAAACTTTCCAGTGACGGCGTGGCACTGCCCAGCACGATTGGAGTGTTGTTGTTGCTAGCGCGCATCACGGCGACATCGCGGGCATGGTAGCGCAGGCCTTCATGTTGTTTGAATGACAGGTCGTGCTCTTCATCAACAATGATTAAGCCGAGGTTTTTTATCGGTGTAAAAATAGCTGATCGCGTGCCAATAATAATAGGGCTGTGACCATTGGCTGCGGCCATCCAATCATGCAGGCGTTGGGTGTCGGTTAGCCCGGAATGCAGTACCGCGACGGGTACGTTAAAGCGTTGTTTGAAGCGCGCAACGGTTTGCGGTGTCAGACCTATTTCGGGCACAAGGACTAAGGCGGCTTGGCCCTGTTTTAAGATATGTTCGATACAGTGCAGGTAGACTTCCGTTTTACCGCTGCCGGTGACACCTTCCAGTAAAAAGCTGTTGAATTGACCTGCTGCTGCGTTAATTGCCGTGACGGCGTGCTGTTGCTCAGAGTTTAATTCGAACGGTGATTGCGCCAGTAATTGTTTCGATGCTACGGGTGGTTTGACGTCAATCAGTGTTTTGCTTAGCCAGCCTTTGTCGAGTAAGGCCTTGAGCGCGCTTGAGGAAAGTCCGAGTGTTTTTATTACGTGATCGCCAAGGCCTTCGGGGTGCTGTTTGACGAGCGCTATGATTTCGGCTTGTTTGGGCGCGCGCTTAATCTGGTCGGCAGGTAGCGCTGTGAAGGTTTCGGTTAACTGGTATAAGGTTTCCTGTCGCGGTTGGTAGTTCTCGCCTTTGTGTAGCAGGGTTGGTAGCGCGGTTGACAGGGTTTCGCCGAGAGGGTGCTGGTAATAACGACTGCACCAGCGGTATAACGACATCATGTCAGGATCGATTACGGGCTTATCGTCGAGTAGTTTTTGTGCGGCCTTGAGCTTGTTTGGTGGCACATCGGAATGATCTGTTATGCCGACAATAAACCCGGTCAGGCTGTGTTTTCCGAAGGGTACTTTGACGCGCATGCCTGCTTTGAATTCGACATTGCCAGATTGCATAGGCGACAGGTAGTCAAATAACGAGCGCAGCGGTGTAGGCAGTGCAACTTTTAATATGCAATTGGCTTGAGTCATGATTGTGTAATGGCATGGTAAATGACGGACTAGTCTACCTTAACTTTGCCTTTAGACGGTTTCCCTGTGTGAATAAATGTCAGGTTTGCTGATGGGTTATCTATCTTTATTTGCGTGTGTTGATTCTTGTGGTTGATCTGGTATTATTGCGCGTCCATATCTGGGTCTGTCTTTTCGGCTCATTGATTATCAAAATGTACGGTGCCTGATTTTGCTCAGGTGGCGGTGCATTATATACAGAGGTATACAGCATGAAAGAGGGCATTCACCCTAAATACGAAGACATCGCAGTGACTTGTAGCTGTGGTAACAACATTCAAACGCGTTCAACATTAGCTGCAGATATGCACGTTGACGTGTGTTCACAGTGCCACCCTTTCTACACAGGTAAGCAGAAAGTGGCTGAGCAAGGTGGACGTATTGATCGCTTTAACAAGCGTTTCGGTACTCGCGCCAAGTAATTCATTTCGCGCTTTTTGCGAAATACAAAAAACCCCTGATGCTTATGTATCAGGGGTTTTTTTATGCTTGGGATGTTTTGGGGCTAAAACAGTTGTTCAGGAATGGCGCCGTCATCTTCCCCAAATACTGGTGGTAAGTTGGTGTGGGTAGAGGCTTGTTTGGGGGTGTTTTCAGTGCGGAATATTTCAAATATCGCATTATCGGTACCGGGAGATGCACGTAAGCCTGTAGCCGGATCGATGCGCACGCTGACGAGGCCTTCGGGTTGTACAAAGCGCGTTTCAGGTAAGCCCTTAAGTGCATCTCGCATGTAACTAATCCAGATAGGTAGTGCTGCAAACCCTCCTGCTTCACGTCGACCCATGGTTTGAGGTTGGTCGAAACCTACCCATGCGGTGGCAACAATTTTAGGGTGATAGCCTGAAAACCAGGCATCTTTCTGGTCATTTGTTGTGCCTGTTTTGCCAGCTAAATCTTTACGGCCTAATGCGCGAGCGCGACGCGCTGTGCCTCGCTGTACCACGTCACGCAGGATGGTGTTCATTATATAAGCGGCGCGAGGCTCGATGATTTGCTGGGCGGGCAGAATGCGTTTGGCGAATTGAGGCGCCAGAATTTCGCTAATTTCCGTGGTGCCCTGGGGAGGCGTTTTAGTGCTGGCCTGAATGACTTCCTGGAAGACAGGCATGACCTCAGGTACTGCTTCAGGTGTGGATGTTTTGCAGTCTGGACAAACGGTAGAGGGGGTGTTCGCTATTAAAAGCAGGCCCTGATTATCTTCAATACGAGAGATAAAATAAGGCTCTACTTTATAGCCGCCATTGGCAAAGCTGGCGTAGCCCGTGGCAATCTCGATGGGGGTGAACGTTGCGCTGCCTAAAGCTAGAGAGAGATCGCGAGGCAGTTTTGATTTTTCGAAGCCAAAACGCTGGACGTAATTAATGGCGGTGCTAATTCCCATAGCACGTAACAGGCGAATGGATACCAAGTTACGTGATTTGTAGAGAGCTGTACGCAGGCGCGTTGGGCCAAAAAACTTACCGCTGTAGTTTTCAGGCCGCCAAGCGTTTTCAAGTTGATCATCATCAAATACAACGGGTGCGTCGTTGATGATGCTGGCAGCAGTGTAGCCATTTTCTAGTGCTGCGGTATAAACAAACGGTTTGAAGTTTGAGCCCGGTTGGCGAGCCGCCTGTATAGCGCGGTTGTATTTGTTGTGGTGAAAGCTGAAGCCACCAACGAGGGCAAGCAGCGCCCCATCTTTAGGATCCAGAGAGACAAAAGCACTTTGTACTTGTGGTTCCTGGGCGAGAGACCAGGCAGGTACGCCTTCATTTTTGTGTGTTTCGATCAGGTATATCTGGTCGCCAGCATTGACAACTTGCGCGGCTGTTTTTGGATTTTTCCCCATCGCGTTGACGCTGATGAATTTGCGAGCCCAGCTTAAGCCTTCCCAGGGGACTTGGACTTGATTGCCAGAGGGCAGGGCAGCAATTATAAATTCTTCTTGTACGCTGCTGACTAATGCCGGTTGAAGTGGGCCTATGGTTTTGCGAACTTTTAAGACTTCTAATGCTTTGCCCATTAATTCTGGAGTGCTAACGTCTGAACTGCTAGTAGGGCCTCGATAACCGTGGCGTTTGTCGTAGGCGATAATGCCGTCTTGTACTGCTTGGTTGGCGCTATTTTGTAAGTCGCTGCGCAGGGTGGTGAAAACACGTAGGCCGGAGGTGTAAATTTGTTCGTTAGTGAAATGTTTGAGAAGTTCTGAGCGGACCATTTCTGCAGCATAGGGTGCTTCTACAGCCTGTTTACGGCTATGACGTGTTGCGCTAACTTCTTGTTTGATGGCCTCTTCGTAGCTGCTTTGATCAATCGAGCCCAGTTTCAGCATGCGCTGTAAAATCCAGTTGCGGCGAGACGTGGCGCGCTCGGGATTGACTAGAGGATTGTAGCGTGATGGCGCCTTGGGTAAGCCTGCAATCATGGCTAGCTGTTCAAGGCTGAGTTTGTTGATGTCTTTGCCGTAATAAACCTGAGCGGCCGCCTGTATTCCATAAGCTCTGCTGCCAAGATAGATTTTGTTGACGTAAAGTTCGAGGATTTCCTTTTTGCTTAACTCTTGTTCAATCTGAAGTGCCAGCAAAATTTCGTTGAATTTGCGACTAAAGGTGCGCTCGCGTGTAAGGAAGTAATTTTTCGCGACCTGCATGGTAATAGTGCTGCCGCCAGATTGAATGTGACCGGTGCTAATAAGCTGTAGAGCGGCGCGCATTAAGCCTTTTATGTCGACACCGTGATGCTGTTCAAAACGATCGTCTTCCGCGGCGAGGATTGCCTTGATAAAGAGTGGTGGCACTTGTTCGTAGCTAATAGGTTGGCGTCTTTTCTCTCCGAATTCAGCGATGAGTTGCTGGTCTGCTGAGTAAATCCGAAGCGGTACTTGAAGTTGGATGTTTTTGAGTGTTTCGATGGCGGGTAAGTTAGGGTTGAGATAAAGCGCCAGGCCTGAAACCGTTAGCAAGCCTGTGCAAAAGAACAATAGGGAGCTGCGGATGAAGACCTTTTTAAGTCCTGAAGATAACGTCATGTTTATTCTGCTGAATGGTTTATTAGCTAATAGTCGAAGATTATAAAAATTGCCGCCTATTATAAGCAGAATAATTGTTCTTTATCTATTTGCGCTACTTTGATTTATGGACTTTAATGATAGTTAGTCGATTTACGCACTAGATAGATTGCGGCAAAAGGGGTTTTAGTTGTGCTGGGAATATTTAAGAAGAAAAGCAGCCCGATTTTGGGCATTGATATCAGCTCAACCTCGGTCAAGCTACTTGAGTTGAGCCGAGCAGGGGGACGTTATCGCGTCGAATGTTATGGTGTGGAGCCATTACCCTCTGGTGTTGTTGTAGAAAACAACATTACCGATGTTGAGGCGGTTGGTGAAGCGATTCGCCGTGCGTTAACACGATCTGAGTCCAAGTCGAAACAAGCAGCTGTGGCTGTGGCCGGCTCGGCGGTGATTACTAAAACCATTGAAATGAACGCCTCGTTATCTGAAGCGGACATGGAAAGCCAAATTAGTGTTGAGGCGGACCAGTATATTCCCTATTCACTTGACGAAGTGGCGCTGGATTTTGAAGTTCAGGGCCTATCTGATGCAAACCCCGAAATGGCGGAAGTGTTATTGGCGGCTTGTCGTAGCGAAAATGTTGAGTTACGCGAAGATGTTTGTGATGTGGCTAACCTTGATTGTAAGGTGATTGATGTCGAAGCCTACGCAATGCAGCGTGCGTTTGAGCTGGTTACTGGTCAGTTAAAGGGTGATGTTGGTACGCAGACAGTTGCGGTGGTTGATATTGGTGCGACGATGACTACGCTTAGTGTGTTGAGTGAAGGTAAGACAATCTATACGCGAGAGCAGCTGTTTGGTGGCCAACAGTTAACTGAAGAAATTCAGCGACGTTACGGGCTGTCAGCAGAAGAGGCAGGATTAGCTAAAAAAGAAGGTGGCTTGCCTGATGATTATGGCAGTGAAGTGTTGCAACCTTTTATTGATGCAGCAGTGCAGCAGGTGACACGATCGCTACAATTCTTTTATTCCTCCAGCCAGCATAATTCAGTCGATTGTGTTGTGATGGCTGGAGGGACGTCCAGTATTGCAGGGCTGGATGAACAGGTCAGGGATAAGACGGATACGCCAACGGTTGTTGCAAACCCCTTCGTTGGAATGTCGGTTTCACCTAAGGTGAATACCACGGCGCTTAGCAATGATGCGCCCTCCTTGATGATTGCATGCGGTTTAGCGATGAGGAGTTTTGATTAATGGCACGGATTAATTTAAGGCCTTGGCGAGAGGAACGCCGGGCTGAAAAACAACGAGAATTTCTCACGGCGTTAGCAGGTGTTGCCATTGTTGGACTGTTATTTGTGTTTCTTCAGGATCGTATGGTGAGTGGCGATATCGTCGATCAGCAGGCGCGGAACAGCTATCTGACAGGTGAAATTGCATCACTGGAGCGAAAAATCCAGGAGATTGATAAGCTGAAAGAAAAACGAGATCAGTTGATTGAGCGGATGCGTGTTATTCAGGAGTTACAGGGTAATCGCCCGGTAATTGTGCACATGTTCGATGAAATCGTACGCTCCTTGCCCGATGGGATTCATTATACAAGTTTGACTCGAAAAGGCGATGACGTGTCGATTAAAGGTCGGGCCGAATCGAATAACCGCATTTCAAGTTTGATGCGTCGCCTGGATGGGTCTGAATGGTTTACCGACCCAAATTTGACGGCAGTGAAGGCGGCCGAGGGTGATGGTGAGGACAAGTCCAATGACTTCGATCTTACTGTTAAACGATACGTTGTTACCGAAGGACAGGAGGGTTAATTCGTGAATGTATCTGGATTGACAGAGGGTCTTAAGGACTTCGATATCAATGATTTGGATTTCAAAAGTGCAGGCTCGTGGCCTGTTGCGATAAAAATTATTGTTTGGGGCTTGGTTTTAGTAGTAGTCATCTTTTTGGGGTACTACTTTCATCTCAATGATCTGTTAGCTGAGCGTCAAGATGTAGAGAGAAAAGAGGTAGCGCTCAAGCAGACTTACGAGGCAAAAGCCTTTAAGGCAGCAAATCTGGATGTCTATCGTAAGCAGATGGAGGATATGGAAAAATCATTTGGTGCGTTGGTCAAACAGTTACCTAGTGATACCGAAGTACCGGGTTTGTTAGAAGATATTACCCATACGGGGCTAGGTAGCGGTCTTGAGATTGATTCGATTAAGCTTCAGCCTGAACGGAATGCAGAGTTTTACGTGGAGTTACCGATTGAAATACAGGTGCGCGGAGGTTATCACGATTTAGGCTCGTTCGTTAGCGGCGTGGCCAGTTTGCCTCGTATCGTAACTTTGCATGACTTTGATATTAAGCCAATGGCTGAAGGTGGTTTGTTGGCAATGACAATTTCAGCTAAAACCTACCGTTATAACGATGAGGAGGAGTAATAAATGCAAAACTTAATGTTACGTAAAAGCCTCTTTCCATTGTTGGCAGTGGCTACTTTATTAACGGGTTGCTCCGGTAGTGGTGAGTTTGAAGATCTTCAGGGTTATGTGGCGGAAGTAAATGCTAAGCCTAAGGGGCGTATCGAGCCTCTTCCTGAATTTAAGGCTTATGAAAGCTTTCAGTACAGTGCGGCGGGATTACGTGGGCCTTTCACTGCACCTGTTGAAATCAAATTGATTAAATATCAACAAGAGCGGGCTAAGAGTGATATAAAGCCTGACCTTAAACGGCCGAAGGAATATTTGGAAGGCTATAGCATTGATGCCGTTAGCATGGTGGGCACCCTGGCTTTGACCGAAGATGACTTGTGGGCTTTGTTAGATGACGCAGATGGTGGTGTGCATCGAGTTAAACTGGGTAATTTTGTTGGGCGTAACCACGGTAAAGTTGTGGGTATTAACCAGGGGTCAGTGGATGTTATCGAGATCGTACCTGACGGGCACGGTGGCTGGCTAGAACGCCCGCGCGCTATTAAGTTAAAAGACGGAACATAGGTATCTGTGGAGATGTTACTAATGAAAATAAGAACGGGCATGGTAAGCAACTGGACATCATTACGTACGTTGATTGGCCCTGTAATAGGTGCTGTTGTTCTAGTAGTTAGCCTTTTAGGCAGCGCAATGGCGAACGCCGGAGCTACGTTGCAAAAAATTGATTTTGCTTCGTTGTCCGGAGATCGCGTGGAAATGCGGCTGGATTTTGATGGCACACCACCAGCACCTAGAAGTTATACCATTGCTGACCCTGCACGGATTACTTTAGATCTGTTTGACGTGGCTAGTGGGCTGGATTCTAAATACCATAGCCTTGGTAATGGTAATGCGCGAAGTGTAACGGTGCTTGAAGCCGGCGGGCGCACTCGTTTAGTGGTAAGCCTGACTGAGATGGTGAGTTATGCGACGCGTGTTGAAGGTTCTAGCTTGTATGTCATGCTGGGGGCCGGTAGTACCGCTTTTGCACAGGAAGAGTCGGGAGCTGAAGCTGTTGAGTCTTCATCGCCATTAATTGCCGCGGCGCCTGCTAATGTTGATACAAGTTTGCGAGGTGTAACAGGTATTGACTTTAGACGTGGAGAGCAAGGCGAAGGTCGAGTCGAAATTGACCTTTCTAAGCCCGATGTGGAAATTGATATTTCTCAAACGGGTAGCAATGTGCGTGTTAGCTTTCCCAATGCTTCATTACCCGCTGCGTTGCAACGCAGACTTGATGTGATTGATTTTGCGACACCTGTTCATTTTGTTGATGCGCTGCCAGAAGGTGATGGCAGTAGCATTATGATTGAAGCAAGTGGTGTATATGATTATTTGGCCTATCAGGCCGATAATAAGTTGGTTATTGACTTTAAACCAGTTGATGAAGGTGATGCTGAAAAGCTCCGCAAGGAAAAGTTCCCTTACTCAGGTGAACAATTATCCCTTAACTTTCAGGATATCGAAGTCCGGTCGGTGCTGCAGTTGATTGCTGACTTTACTAACCTTAATTTGGTTGCCAGTGATACGGTTGATGGGCGGATTACTTTACGATTACAAAATGTACCTTGGGATCAGGCGTTAGATCTTATTTTGAAAACCAAAGGCCTAGATAAGCGCCAAATTGGTAACGTGCTGATGGTTGCTCCAGCGGATGAAATGGCTAATCGTGAGCGCCTTGAGTTGGAAAATAGCCGACAAGTGGCTGAGCTAGCTCCATTACAAACTGAATTTATTCAGGTTAATTATGCCAAAGCTGTTGATGTCGCCGCATTAATGTCTGCGGAGCAAGGGTTGTTATCCTCGCGAGGTTCAGTTTCTGTTGATGAGCGCACAAATACTTTATTGGTGCAGGATACAGCCTCCAAAATGGACGCAATTCGTAGTGCGCTTACTTATTTGGATGTACCGGTAAGACAGGTGCAGGTTGAAGCGCGTATCGTGGTTGCTTCAACAGATTTCGATAAATCGTTAGGCATTCGTTGGGGCGGAAGTACGGTAGGCTCTAGTGGTACTACAGTTAGTACAGCAAGTGGCGGTGGTCTAGGTGATATCGCTGTTGACCTTGGTGTGACAGGTGCGACATCTGCTTTCCAAATTGGTTTTGTGCATGGCAATGATACGCTGGATTTAACACTTTCAGCATTAGAGAGTGATGGTGTTACTGAGGTTATTTCTCAACCGAAAATAGTGACGGCTGATGGTCAGACTGCACGGATAGAATCAGGTGTAGAAATTCCTTATCAAGAAGCATCTTCAAGCGGCGCAACAACGGTTACCTTTAAGGATGCGGTACTGTCTTTAGAGGTGACGCCACAAATTACGCCTGACGACCGTATCATTATGGACTTGAAGGTAAATCAGGATTCAGTTGGTGAGCTTTTTCTTGGAATTCCAAGCATTAATACCCGATCGGTTGAAACTCAGGTGTTAGTTGAAAATGGTGAAACCATTGTTCTTGGTGGTGTATATGAAAGGAATACTGTCGAATCAACTGATAAAACACCTTTCCTTGGAGATATTCCGTTTATAGGAGCTTTGTTTAAGCGCACTACTAAATCAGATGCTAAGGACGAGCTACTTATTTTCATCACTCCTAAGCTAATCAAAGACACGGTTTCTCTTCGCTAGTGAATAGCTCTCAACGCGTCTATCTTGTTGGCCCGATGGGTGCTGGTAAAAGCACCATCGGGCGACTACTCTCTAAAGAGCTGTCGTTACCTTTTAAAGATACTGATCATGAAATTGAAGAGCGTACGGGAGCTGATATTCCTTGGATCTTTGATATGGAAGGCGAAGAAGGTTTTCGTGATCGCGAAACCGCGGTTATTGATGAGCTGACTCAACTTTCGGAAGTAGTTCTTGCCACTGGAGGAGGAGCCATTCTGCGTAAGGAGAACCGACAGTTTTTAGCTTCAAGAGGAACGGTTGTTTACTTGGAAACGTCGGTTGATCAGCAGTACCAGCGTACTTTGCGAGATAAAAATCGTCCATTAATTCAGCAGGATGACCCGCGTGCTGTATTGGAAGCACTACTGGCTGTTCGCGATCCGTTGTATCGAGCAGCCGCCGATCTGGTTGTCTCTACCCATTTGGGTAATCCTCAGGCAGTTGTTCGAAAAATACGTCAATTCATTAATTCCCCTTACGATGACTGATAGCGATGAAATGTTTTTCCTTTAGGGATTACGTCTCAGCCTTTTTAGTCATCATTCATCATGTTTCGCCTTAAATAATTGCCTCACTGGCATCACATTTAATTGTATTTCCTTATAATGTTTGTTTTGTCGATGGTTTCGAAAGAGATGTTGCATGCAGACTTTAGAAGTTGATTTAGGTGATCGTAGTTACCCTATCCATATTGGCACTGGGTTACTTGATAATCCGGATTTAATAACCCCCCATATTCATGGCAAGCAGGTTTTGATTGTCACCAATGAAACGGTCGGACCACTATATTTGGCGCGAATCGAGGCGGTTTGTGCAGATTATCAGTGTGATGTCGTAATTCTGCCTGATGGCGAATCCTTTAAGACGCTGGAAAGTGTTAGCAGTATTTTTGATGCACTGCTAAAAGCGCGCCATAACCGAACGACAACTTTGATTGCTTTAGGTGGAGGAGTCGTTGGTGATATTACTGGCTTTGCTGCGGCCTCTTATCAGCGTGGCGTGAACTTTATTCAAATACCTACCACCCTGTTATCTCAAGTTGACTCGTCTGTTGGCGGGAAAACGGGCGTTAATCACCCGATGGGTAAAAACATGATTGGGGCATTTCATCAGCCCCAGTGTGTGATTGCCGATACCGAAACACTTTCTACCCTGCCTGCAAGAGAATTGCGTGCTGGTTTTGCGGAAGTTATAAAATACGGATTGATTTGCGATAGCGAATTTTTCGATTGGCTTGAGCTGAATTATAGCGCGGTACTGTCCTGTGACATGCTAGCGCTGGCCTATACCATTGAGCGATCTTGTCGTAATAAAGCCGAGGTTGTAGCTCAGGATGAGCGTGAAACAGGTATTCGTGCGATTTTGAATTTGGGGCATACCTTTGGGCACGCTATAGAGACGGCAAAGGGCTATGGTAACTGGTTGCACGGTGAAGCTGTTGCTGCTGGTATGGTGATGGCGACAGATTTGTCAGCACGACTTGGCTGGATATCAGCTGCTGATGCACAGCGTGGTAGAGCTTTGATTGAGTCCGCTGGTTTACCTGCTGTTCCGCCTGCAGATATGAGCTCGCAACAGTTCATGGAGTTGATGGCGGTGGATAAAAAAGTACTTGATGGCGCGTTGAGACTGGTGCTTTTAAAAGGCATAGGTGATGCCGTTATCAGCAGTGATTTTGCCCCGCAGGCACTGACTGATACTTTTGCGGCAGGCTCTGATTTGTGTGTTTGAGATGTTTTAAAAAGGAATGTGGTTTTCGTTAATGGATAAATATTTTTGGTGGGTGTGATGAGCGAATCAGATGATAAAGACCTTCAGAGCCAAGATATTCTGCAGGATGTCGACGTCTATATTAACTATTACGGGCTGACCGGAGATCCTTTTAATTCTGATAATCCATTGTTTTTTGCTTCTCCACAATTAGAGAAAATACTTCGATTATTCAATTACCTTGCGCGTTTTAGCCGCAAGCTCGTGGTAGTTACGGGAGATGATGGCGCAGGTAAAACGGCACTATTAGAGAATTTTGTTAATGAGCAAGATGATCAGGAATTGCTGTGTTTCTTTACTGCGTTGAATGCAGATACACCGAAACAAGTACTCTATGAAATAGCCAGCCAACTAGGTATAGATGCGGATGTAGAAAGTGAATCACTTGAGCAGCTTACTAAGGTTATTCGCGATTATTCATTGCAACGGCTTGAGCAAGGCAAGAATTGTATTGTTGTTATTGATGATGCGCATTTATTCGAAAATCCGGTACTTGAGCAGCTATATCAATTGACGTTTGATGCGGCAGGTCAGCGTAGCGCTATCAGCATGTTATTAGGTGGGCTGCAGTCGTTAATTGAGCGTGTGCAGACGATAGTCCCTTCCGAAATTGAATCAAAAGCCTTGTTCCACCAACCAATAAGTCCACTTAATCATGATGAAATGGTGCAATATCTAAGGCTCCATTTCAGAGAGAATGCAGGGCAAAACAAGCCACCTTTTTCTGGCGCCGATTATCAGCAAATTTATCAGCAATCAGAAGGTCTTCCTGGGCGTGTTAATGAGCAAGCAAAGGAATTATTAATAGCAGGGGTTAGCCGATTAGTGAGCGGTTCTGAAGCCAAAAAGAATTCAAAAGTCTTTGTCGCGCTTATAGCTGTGATTTTGTTGGCTGTGGTAGGTGTCTTTCTATGGTCAAGTAGCCAGCAAGTCGATAATGATTCGGGTATTGCTGTGCTGGAAATGACGGGTAAAATCGAGCGAGAAGAAGAGGTGGGGGCCGTTAAAGAAAATGAAGGTGATTTTTTGGATGCCCAAATTTTTGCTGAACCGGAACAGCCTCAGGCTATTCCTGGCGCGCTGGATTCCAAAACAGCTGGAGAGACCTCTGAATTGGTATCAAGTCCCTCCAATGAAGGAGAGCTGGACACTTTACAGCTAGAGCGAGCTTTGGATGCCTCGGCTGGAAAAGTTGAGGTTGATGCAGTTTATGTGGCTGAAAACAGTGAGGGAAGTGTTGCGAAAGCTGTCGATAATGTTGAAGCGATTGTTGCAGTATTACCCGAAGCGGAGAAAAATACTGAAGCTGAAGTGCCTGTTACTTCTGAGGAGGCATCGATAAACGCAAACCTTGAGCAAGCTCCGATACAGGCGTCTGATGTTGTGGTGCAACCCACTAAGCAGTCATCATCATTGTCACGTAATATAGACAATATTTTGGCTTTCCCGCCATCTGAATACACTTTGCAGTTGTTAGGTTCACGCAAAGAGGAAAGCATTACTGCCTCCAAAGCTAAAATACCAGGCAGCGAGAATGCGTTGTACTTTGAAAAACAGCATAAGGGCGCACCTTGGTATGTGCTAATTTATGGCCATTATGCTGATAGAGCTACAGCAAAGACCGCCGCAGCAACGCTGTCGGCAAAATTAAAAGGTATCAAACCCTGGATTCGCAAAGTGTCGGACATACAGTCGACCATTAAAGCGAACCAGTAATTATCTTTAATGCTACAGGCTTGTGCTGCGTTGAGCCTAGAGCCTGTCGTCAAATTGTCGTATCATGCGCGACTTTATAAACGCAGCCGCAGTGTTTTCTGATTGCCCGCCAACTTGTGATGAAGTCTATGTCTGAATTGAAAAACGATCGTTTCCTCAAAGCCCTGTTACGTGAACCTGTTGATCGCACGCCTGTATGGATGATGCGCCAGGCCGGACGCTACTTGCCTGAATACCGTGAACGTCGTGCACAAGCGGGTAGTTTTATGGATCTGTGCAAAAACGCTGACTTTGCCTGTGAAGTAACAATACAGCCGCTAGAACGTTTTGAGCTGGATGCAGCGATTCTGTTTTCTGACATTCTAACCATCCCTGATGCGATGGGTTTAGGTTTGTACTTCATTACTGGTGAAGGTCCTAAGTTCGAAAAAACTATTCGTACTGCCAAGGATGTTGACGCGATCAGCGTCATTGATGGCGAAAAAGATCTCGGCTATGTGATGAATGCCGTGCGTACTATTCGCAAAGAGTTGAATGGCCGTGTGCCGTTAATCGGCTTTTCCGGCAGCCCTTGGACGCTGGCGACCTACATGATTGAAGGTGGATCAACTCGCGAATTTCGTCACATTAAAGAATTTATGCTGACTCAGCCTGAAGCCATGCACGAGCTGTTGGATAAATTGGCTGACTCTGTTATTTCTTATCTCAACGCTCAAATCCTGGCGGGCGCACAAGCCGTACAGATTTTTGATACCTGGGGTGGTGTGTTGAGTGGCCCGCTATATCAAGAGTTCTCGCTGAACTACATGAAGAAAATCACCGCTGGCCTGCTGCGTGAAAATGAAGGCCGTCGTGTGCCGGTAATCATGTTCACCAAAGGTGGTGGGCAGTGGTTGCCCGATATGGCGGCAGCCGGTGCAGACTGTTTGGGTTTGGACTGGAGTACTGATATTGGTATGGCGCGCCAGCTGGTAGGTGATCAGGTTTCTCTACAGGGTAATATGGATCCTTCTATGTTATTCGCCAAGCCAGATCGTATTCGCCAAGAAGTGGGTTATATTCTTGAGCGTTTTGGTAAAGGTAACGGACATGTGTTCAACCTTGGTCATGGTATTTCCCAGTTTGCTGACCCTGAACGCGCCAAAGTGTTTGTGGATGCGGTGCATGAACTGAGTGAAAAGTACCACGGTTAATATCTCAAATAAGTAAAGCCTCCGGAGCATAGAAATGGCAAAGGCGAAAAGCAAAGTTGCGTTTGTATGTTCCGACTGCGGTGCGGAATTTTCTAAATGGCAGGGCCAGTGCGCCGAGTGCAATGGCTGGAATACGGTTGTTGAGTTTAAAATCAGTGCCGCTAAAACTCCCTCCAGTCGTTTAGCGGGTTATTCCGGTAGTGTCTCGCAAGTTCAGGCGCTGGATGACATTGATCTCTCCGCAGTACCGCGTATTACTACCGGCGTTGGTGAGTTTGACCGTGTGCTAGGCGGTGGCTTAGTGCCCGGCTCAGTTATTCTCATCGGTGGCCATCCAGGCGCCGGAAAAAGTACCCTGCTGTTGCAGACCCTCTGTCAGCTATCTCAGACTGAATCAACACTCTATGTTACCGGGGAAGAATCCCTGCAGCAGGTGGCGTTACGCGCTCGACGCTTGAGCCTTCCAACTGATGGTTTAAAGCTGCTATCGGAAACAAGCGTTGAAACCATCTGCTCCACCGCGGAAAAGCTTAAGCCTAAAATTCTTGTTATTGATAGTATTCAAGTGATGCATCTTGCCGATGTTGAGTCTGCGCCGGGTAGCGTTTCTCAGGTGCGTGAAAGTGCCGCGGTGCTGACCCGTTTTGCCAAGCAAACTAATACTGTGATTCTAATGGTTGGGCACGTCACCAAGGACGGCGGTCTGGCTGGCCCCAAAGTACTGGAGCATATGATTGATTGCTCAATCATGCTGGAAGGTACCTCGGACAGCCGTTTCCGAACGTTACGTGGCATTAAAAACCGTTTTGGGGCAGTGAATGAGCTAGGTGTGTTTGCCATGCTCGAAACTGGCCTCAAGGAAGTAAAAAACCCTAGCGCGATTTTCCTGTCTCGTGGCGAAGAGCTCGCTGCGGGTAGCTTGGTGATGGTCGTATGGGAAGGTACTCGGCCATTGTTAGTCGAAATTCAGGCGTTGGTTGATGAAAGCCAGTTCGGTCAGCCGCGCCGAGTCACTGTTGGTTTGGATCAAAATCGATTGTCGATGTTGTTGGCGGTATTACACCGTCATGGTGGTTTGCATACCGGCGATCAGGATGTGTTTGTGAACGTGGTGGGTGGCGTCAAAGTACTGGAAACTAGCGCGGATCTAGCTTTACTGCTCGCCGTGGTTTCCAGCTTTCGTGATCGAGCGTTACCCCATGATCTTATTGCCTTTGGCGAAATAGGCTTGTCGGGTGAAATTCGACCCGTACCCAGTGGTCAGGAGCGGTTGCAGGAAGCAGCCAAGCACGGTTTTAAGCGTGCCATTGTGCCGAAGGGTAATGCGCCGAAAAATGGCATTCCTGGCATGGAAGTGATTGCGGTGGATAAGTTATCAGAGGCACTGGACGCGTTGTAAGTCAGGCTCAGCGTGCCCAGCTGCACAAGGTGAATGTGGCGAAGCCGCAAGAGAGGGTGTCCTGGGGCATCGGGCATCATTCTGACATGTAAGACTGAAGCCTTACTTACAGGAGTAGTTGCGCTATCAATTATACGTTTACTTTGTATTTGAGGTCTTTTGCCTCGTCCCCGGTTATTCCTCGAAAGCCCCAGCAGTGAGCAGGCTGTTCTCTAATCGTAATTTCTATATCTATCGGCGAGATTGCGAGCTTGTTCTCGATTTCCTGAAATAGTGTTTTGATAAGTTTCTTGAGTGTTTCGGGTTGGCGGCCAGCCATCATATTAATTTCGATGACAGTGTATGCATTGGTTCGACCGCCGGGACAATAGAAATCCTCGCGATCCATTGGTATAAAGCGGTGGGCGCGCTTATCTTCAGGCATGCCAAGAGCCTGCTGCACGCAGTTATGAATAACATCAGATAGCTTTGCTTTGATGGGGTTGAGTTGTTCTTTTATTCCGTAAATAACAATCATGAGCCTTCCTTGGTTAAATAATGATGATGTCATTCGGTGCGTAGGTGAGGGATATTTTGGGAAATACTTTTCGTTAGGCTCGAGGCGGCGCTATGTTCAAATCATGATGCTGGACTTGCTTGTGCCTTTTATCGGGTAATCCAGTATTTATGTGTTTTGCGCCAGATGGATTCCGAGACTGCACTGAGTGCAGCCCGGAATGACGAAGGGCCTGTTTTAAGAAGCCAAACGCTTGTACTTCACGCGTTTAGGTTGAGCATTCCCGCCGAGACGTTCTTTGTGATCGGCTTCATACTCTGTGTAGTTACCCTCAAAGAATACCGCCTGACTATCACCCTCAAAAGCGAGAATGTGAGTGGCGATACGGTCAAGGAACCAGCGATCGTGCGAGATCACAATGATGCTGCCGGGGAATGCCAATAAGGCCTCTTCCAGTGCACGTAATGTTTCCACGTCCAGATCGTTGGTTGGCTCATCGAGTAGTAATACGTTAGCGCCCTGCTTTAACAGCTTAGCAAGGTGCAAGCGGTTACGTTCACCGCCGGATAAATCCTTGACGAATTTTTGCTGGTCGCCACCTTTAAAGTTGAAGCGGCTGACGTAGGCGCGTGATGGGATTTGATAATTGCCGATTTGCAGGATGTCCTGTCCGTCGGATAGCTCTTCGAATACGGTTTTGCTGCCATCCAGGTCGCGTGTTTGGTCAACATAGGCCAGCTCGACGGTTTCGCCTATGCGAATGTCGCCGCTATCTGGCTGCTCGAGTCCCGCTAGCATTTTGAATAGGGTCGATTTACCTGCGCCGTTACCACCGATAACACCAACAATACTGCCTGGCTCGACGGTAAAATTCAGATTGTCGATTAATAATTTATCGCCAAAGCCTTTGTTAATGCCGTTAACTTCAATAACGACATCGCCCAAACGTGGTCCGGGTGGAATGTATATTTCCGAAGTTTCGTTACGTTTCTGGAATTCCTGCGAATTCAATTCGTCAAAGCGTGCCAGGCGTGCCTTGCTTTTGGCTTGGCGGCCCTTGGCGTTGGAGCGAACCCATTCTAATTCAGAGCTGATGGTTTTCTGGTGTGCAGCTTCTTGCTTCTCTTCGGTCGCTAGACGTTGTTCTTTCTGCTCCAGCCAGCGCGTGTAGTTACCTTCGTACGGGATGCCGTGGCCACGGTCAAGTTCCAGAATCCAGCCAGCAGCGTTATCCAAGAAATAGCGATCGTGGGTGATGGCGACTACGGTGCCAACGAATTCATGTAGAAACTGCTCTAACCAAGCAACACTTTCAGCGTCCAAGTGGTTGGTCGGTTCGTCGAGTAGTAGCATGTCCGGGCTGGATAGCAGTAGGCGACACAGTGCAACACGGCGGCGCTCACCACCAGATAGTGTGGTGACATCGGCATCCCAAGGTGGAAGGCGTAATGCGTCGGCGGCGATTTCCATTTTGTGCTCGATGTTGTGAGCATCGGTGGCCTGGATGATGTCTTCTAGGCGCGCTTGTTCTTTGGCTAGCTTGTCGAAATCGGCATCAGGTTCAGCGTAGTCGGCATACACTTTGTCCAGGCCGGCTAGGGCATCGAGCGCTTCGCGTAGGCCGTCTTCGACATTGCCCTTTACGTCTTTATTTGGGTCAAGATCGGGTTCCTGAGGCAGATAACCAATCGATAGTTCCGGTGACGCATGTGCTTCGCCATCAAACTCTTTATCTACTCCAGCCATGATTTTCAGCAGGCTGGATTTACCGGAGCCGTTAAGGCCCAGTACGCCGATTTTGGCGCCGTGGAAAAAGGATAAAGATATGTTCTTCAAAATCTGGCGTTTTGGCGGGACAGTTTTTGAGAGTCGATTTAGGCTGTATGCGTATTGCGCCATACTGAAAATTCCTGATTAATTTCGGAGCTAATTATAGGCCAGTTAGGGTAAAGCAAATGGCTATGTAACTCAATCCTGACGGCTGCTGTGGGGGATCAATAGTATTTGGTGAGAGAGGCCTTGCTGGGGTACAATGCGCGCCAGTTAACATAATGAAAAATAACGGAAATTCTCCATGCATTGTCCATTTTGCAGTGACGCCGATACCCGAGTCATTGATTCACGATTGGTTGCCGAGGGCGAGCAGGTCAGACGTCGCCGTGAATGCAACACCTGTGGCGAAAGGTTTACTACTTTTGAGACCGCTGAGCTGTGGTTGCCGCGGCTGGTAAAGCGTGACGGTAGTCGTGTGCCCTTTGATGAAGTAAAGCTGCGCAACGGTATGTTACGGGCGCTGGAAAAACGTCCAGTAAGTGTCGAGCAAATTGAGGCGTCGGTGAGCCAGATCAAACACAAGCTACGTGCTAAAGGTGAGCGTGAACTTAAGGCCTTGGTGGTTGGTGAGATGGTGATGGATGAGTTGAAAAAGCTCGATGAGGTGGCCTACATCCGTTTTGCTTCGGTATATCGCCATTTTGAAGACCTTAACCAATTCCGAGAAGAGATCGAGCGTCTCGCCAAGGAAAGCTAGTGCCTGAACTGGACGAATTTTACATGGCGCGCGCATTACAATTGGCGGAGCGCGGCTTGTATACCACCGAACCTAATCCCCGTGTTGGCTGTGTGCTGGTGCGTGATGGCAGGATCATTGGCGAAGGTTGGCATCAGCGTGCCGGTGAAGGACATGCTGAAGTGGAGGCCTTGGCCAATGTTGACGGTTCAGCGCAGGGCGCAACCGCTTATGTCACGCTGGAGCCTTGTAGTCATCAGGGCAAAACAGGCCCCTGTTGTGATGCTTTGATTGGCGGGGGCGTAACACGTGTTGTTGCCGCTATGCAGGATCCTAACCCGCTGGTTGCCGGGCGTGGTTTTGATCGCATGAAAAAAACAGGCATCGAGGTTAAGTTCGGCGTCATGGAAGCGCAGGCGCGCGCTTTGAATCCGGGCTTTATCAAGCGTATGGAAACGGGTTTTCCCTATGTGCGCATCAAGTTGGCGATGAGTGTTGATGGTCGCACAGCGATGGATTCCGGTGAAAGCCAATGGATTACCGGGCCTGCGGCACGCAGTGATGTACAGAAATTACGCGCGCGTAGTTCAGCTATTATCACCGGTATGGGTACGGTATTGCATGATGATCCATCCATGACGGTGCGTGCTGAGCAGTTAGGTTTAGATAATTCCGACGAAATTGTAAAACGTCAGCCTTTACGAGTGGTGTTGGATACGCATTTTCGCACGCCTGGCACAGCAAATATTGTTTCCGGGCTGAGTAATACCTGGCTTGTTGGTGCTGGGCCGATTCCGTCAGAAGCCATCGGCAATGCTGAGCTGAAAACTATAGCGGATGCTGCCGGCAAGATTGATTTGCAGGCCGTTCTGCAAGAGCTGGCTGCTAACGATTGTAACGAGGTATTAGTGGAAGCTGGCGCGATATTAAGCGGTGCCTTTTTACAGGCCGGCTTGGTGGATGAGTTGGTTGTTTATATGGCGCCGACGTTGTTGGGGCATATGGCACGGCCACTGATGGCGTTGCCAGGTATGGAGCACATGGCTGATCAGATGAAATTAACCATCCAGGACGTGCGCAGCGTTGGAGATGATTGGCGGATTAATGCTATAGTCCGCTCAACTTAAGATAGGTGAGAGTGACGTGTTTACGGGTATTATTGAAGCAGTTGGTGAAATCCATACTATTGAGCCTCGCAATGGCGATGTGCGTTTGTATGTGAAAACCGCTGGGTTAGATTTAGGCGATGTGGCGCTGGGCGACAGTATTGCCGTTAATGGCGTGTGTTTGACCGCTGTTGAATTACCCGGTGATGGTTTCTGGGCTGACGTATCGCGTGAGACTATCCATCTAACTAGCTTTGAATCGATTAAGGCCGGCACCGCCGTTAACCTGGAAAAAGCGTTAACACCGCAAACTCGTTTAGGTGGGCACTTGGTAAGTGGTCATGTGGATGGGCTTGGCGAAGTAGTTAGCCGTCATGACGATGCGCGCTCGGTACGATTTACCATTCGTGCGCCTGATGAGCTGGCCAAATATATTTCTCATAAAGGCTCTATTTGTATTGATGGCACCAGCCTGACAGTTAACGCTGTAAACGGTGCGGAATTTGAGTTGAACATCGTGCCGCACACGATTCAGGAAACCATTATGGGTAGCTACAAACCGGGTAGTAAAGTGAACCTGGAAGTGGATCAGATTGCGCGTTATCTTGAGCGTTTAATGCTCGGTGATAAAGCTGCCGAACCGGCTTCAAAAGGCATGGATATGGCCTTTCTAAAAGACAACGGGTTTGCCTGATAGGACTCTTTTGTAGAGGCTTGGCGAGCAAACCAGAAAATCAAATATTTAATCTTACAGTTTGGAATAGAGCATTATGATCAAGACAATCGAAGGTAACTTTTCAGCAAGCGATGCACGTGTTGCATTGGTAGTAGGTCGTTTTAACAGCTTTGTAGTGGAAAGCCTGGTCGATGGCGCTGTTGATGCACTGAAACGCATGGGCGGTTTAGCTGAAGAAAACATCACTATTATCCGCGTACCGGGTGCCTTTGAAATCCCTCTGGCGGTACAAAAAGTTGCGACTAGCGGTAACTACGATGCGGTTGTTGCGCTGGGCGCGGTAATTCGTGGTGGCACACCTCATTTCGAATATGTTGCTGGTGAGTGTGTGAAAGGCATCGGTCAAGTCTCTCTACAAACTGGCGTGCCAGTTGCGTTTGGCGTATTGACTGTTGATAGCATTGAGCAGGCCATTGAACGTTCAGGTACTAAAGCGGGTAACAAAGGCGCTGAAGCGGCTCTGTCTATCCTGGAAATGATCACGTTGTTCAAAAACCTGGACGCCTAATGTCTGATCAAGATGCGCCTAAGCCTAAGCCTAAGGGCACTAAGAAAAAACGTTTGAACCCAGCGCTGCGTCGTAAGGCGCGGCAGATGGCCATGCAGGCGCTTTACCAATGGGAGCTGGCTAGCTCGTCGTTGGTGTCGATTGAGCGAGAATTCCGCGAAGACAATGACATGCAAACGGTTGATGTGGAATACTTTAGCGAGTTATTACATCAGGTGCCAGTAATGAAGACTGAGCTGGATGACCGCATCAAACCATTGTTGGATCGTGAGATACACGAGCTAACACCGGTTGAGCTGACGATTCTGCGCCTGAGTAGTTATGAGTTGCTGGAGCGTCCCGATGTTCCTTATCGTGTAATTATTAACGAAGGCGTTGAGCTGGCGAAAACATTCGGTGCCACCGACGGCCATAAATACGTTAATGGCATTCTGGATAAGTTAGCTGGTGAAGTAAGGCTTGAGGCCAAAAAGTAGATCCCCAGAGCACTCTTCTTTGAATACGTCTCTCGAGTAAATAAATGGCGCTGTCTGAATTTGAATTAATTCAAAACTGTTTTGCAGAGCAGGCAGCCGCTAGTTTACGCTCGGATGTGCGATTGGGGATTGGCGATGACTGCGCCATTCTTTCCCCGCGCCCCAATCACGACCTATTAGTTTCTGTGGACACGCTTGTTGCCGGTGTTCATTTCCCTGAAAGTATTTCGCCTTATCAAATTGCTCGCCGTAGTCTGGCGGTGAATCTAAGTGATCTTGCCGCAATGGGCGGTGAGCCTGCCTGGTTTACACTAGCGCTGACGGTACCGGAAGCTAATGAGAGCTGGCTGCGAGAATTTAGTCGTGGCTTGTTTGATATAGCCAATCAATTCGGGATTAATTTAGTGGGTGGCGACACGACCCGTGGGCCTCTCAGTATTACTATTCAAGTGCAGGGTTACGCACCTGCAGGGCAGGCATTGCGCCGTGATGGTGCGCAGGTTGGCGACTTGGTTTATGTGACAGGTTCGTTGGGTGATGCCGGCGCGGGTCTTGCTTTGGCGCTGTTGGGTAATATTGATGAGGCAGATTATTTGGTGTCTCGATTCCTGTCACCAACTGCTCGTATTGCTAGTGGGCTTGCGCTACGAGATATTTCATCAGCAGCCATCGATATTTCTGACGGCCTGTTGGCTGATCTTGGTCATATTCTCGAACGTAGTCAGGTTGGTGCGGTGCTGCAAGCTGATGCCATTCCTCTTTCTCCGCAGCTCCGACAAGCCGTTGGCGATGAACAGGGGTTTGAGTTGGCGCTCAGTGCAGGTGATGATTATGAGCTGTGTTTTTGTGTGCCTCCCGAAAAATCCGATAAACTAGCCTCTATAGCTGAACAAACCGGTGTGCCGCTTTGTCAAATTGGTGTTATTACGGCTGAGAAGGGAGTGAGTGTATTGGATGAAAACGGATTATCTATGTCGCTGCCTCTAACTGGCTATCAGCATTTTTAAATATAATAGGAAGAATTATGAATAACGTTCCCTCCAGCGTATGGCGCAACCCCTGGCACTTTGTTGCCTTTGGCTTTGGCAGTGGTGCGGCACCGTTTGCGCCGGGCACCTTTGGTACGTTGGCTGCGGTATTGCTTTATTTGCCATTGCAGCATCTACATTGGTTTAGTTATCTATTGTTGATAGTGGTGGCTTTTGCCGTGGGGGTGATGATTTGTGAGCGCACCTCCAATGATATTGGTGTGCATGATCATGGCGGTATCGTTTGGGATGAGTTTGTCGGTTATTGGCTGACTATGCTGTTTGCGCCTGCCGGATGGGTTTGGATTGTGGTGGGTTTTGTGTTGTTTCGTTTCTTTGATATCGTCAAACCTCGCCCCATCGGCTGGCTGGATAAACAAGTTAAGGGCGGGATGGGTATCATGATTGATGATGTGGTGGCGGGTATTTATGCTTTGTTGTGTTTGCAGCTGTTAGCGTGGATATTTTAGTTTTTGACAGGGAGATAGGCTGATGACGCGAGTTTTGACTCTTTTGATTGTGCTAATTGGCATGATAAGTCTTAGCCTGTCAGCAAGTGCACTTGAAGCGCAGGATGTGCGAGTGGTTGGTTTGTTTAAAGGTGCTGCAGTGCTTGAGATTGGCGGCAAGCAACGACTACTTAAAGCTGGAAAAGCCAGTCCTGAGGGCGTTAAATTACTCAGTGCTGATGCTGTAGGGGCCACGGTAATGATCGATGGTATACAGCATCAACTTAATCTGACGCGTTCCCACAGTGGTGGTTATCAAGAGCGTAATACTGTCAGTCAACAGATTGATATCAATGAGCGAGGCCAATATATTACGCCAGGCTCGATTAACGGCCGCAGTGTTCGGTTTCTAGTTGATACGGGCGCGACGTCTGTCGCGATGAACTCAGAAATGGCGCGTTCTTTGGGCGTTGATTTTGCATCAGGAAAAATTGGCCAGTCCAACACGGCTGGTGGCTTGGTTAAATCCTATGTGGTGACATTGGATCGCGTGAAAGTCGGCGGAATCGAAGTGCGAAATGTGCGGGCGGCAATTCTTGAAGGTGTTTATCCTACCCATGTGTTGCTCGGTATGACGTATTTATCCGCGGTGGAAATGAATGAGAATTCCGGCTTGATGACACTGACTAAAAAGTATTAAAACAAGTTTTTGGGGGTGAGAATCCATATTGGATTGCCCTGTAACATGGCATTACGCTACGCTGCGATAATCGAATTTATATCTAAAGGTATAAGTCGGCAGCTTAAAGTAGGTAAATGCCCATATAAATGGTTTGCTTGAATGGCTTTTTTCCGGTTTATGCTGGTAAAATTCACGCCCCGATAATTGTGTTCTGAGGTTTTACGTGACCGTTCGTTATATCGCTTCATCAAAATTACCCACGGAATGGGGCGAGTTTGCCATACATGGCTTTGAAGAGATTGCCACTGGTAAGGAGCATGTTGCCTTGACGATGGGCGATGTCGGTACAGGCGAGCCTGTACTGGGGCGTATTCATTCAGAATGTTTGACTGGTGATGCATTGTTCAGCCTGCGCTGTGATTGTGGACATCAGTTGCATCGAGCATTGAAAAAAATTGCTGAAGAAGGCCGTGGTGTGTTGCTGTATTTGCGTCAAGAAGGCCGAGGCATTGGCTTATCGAACAAAATCAAAGCCTATAAGTTGCAGGATGAAGGGGCGGATACCGTTGAGGCGAATGAGCGATTAGGCTTTGGCGCTGATATGCGTGATTACAGTATGCTTAACGTGATGCTTGAGCACTTGGGCATTAAGAAAATGCAGTTGATGACCAATAATCCGATTAAAGTTAAAGCCTTGCAGGATATGGGTATTGATGTGGTTGATCGTGTGCCGTTGAATACCGGGGAAAATCCGCACAACGCGAAATATCTGCAAACCAAAGTGGGTAAGTTGGGCCACCTGTTTGATCTTAACGACTAAAACACACCCGGCGTTGCCATTGCAGCGTCGCCTTGCACTATCTGCCTCTCTAACGCTTTTTAAGAATCTTCGCGCGAGCAAAGATTAATTTTTAAGCGCTGGTTTTACGGCCATTTTGTTTAAGTTGCTCAATGCGATCTTCAATCGCAGCAATAATACCTGTTTTATCCAATCCGCACTCTGCCAGCATATCCTCGGGATTGCCGTGTTCCACATAAGTGTCGGGCAGGCCAAGGTTTAGTGCCATGCCTTGGTAGCCCTGTGCTGCTAATGTCTCGTTGACACCAGAGCCAGCACCGCCAGCGATGCAGTTTTCTTCAATCGTTACCAGCACGTCATGGCTGGCGGCGAGATCTGCGATTAGTTTCTCATCCAGCGGTTTAACAAAACGCATGTTGGCAACGGTGGCATTAAGCTGCTCGGCAGCTTCCAGCGCTGGTGCCAGCATGGTACCAAAGGCCAGGATGGCGATTTGTTTTCCTTGGCGGCGGATTTCACCTTTACCCAAAGGCAGGGCTTGCATCTCTTTGACCGTTGCTACGCCAGGGCCTGTGCCACGAGGGTAGCGCACCGCTGCCGGGCCTTGATGTACAAAACCAGTGTAGAGCATCTGCCGCGTTTCGTTTTCATCAGCAGGTGCCATGATGACCATTTTGGGAATACAGCGTAGGAAGGATAGATCAAAACTGCCCGCATGGGTGGGACCGTCTTTGCCCACTAAGCCCGCGCGGTCAATGGCAAAAAGCACATCTAAATCCTGAATCGCGACGTCATGAATCAGTTGGTCATAACCACGTTGCAGGAAGGTAGAGTAGATAGCAACGATCGGTTTTACGCCACCACAGGCAAGGCCAGCAGCCAGTGTTACGGCATGTTGTTCTGCAATGGCGACATCGTAATAGCGGTCAGGGAAGCGTTCAGCAAAGGCGCCCATGTCAGAGCCGTCTTCCATGGCGGGTGTAATACCGACCAGTTTGTCGTCCTGTTCGGCCATGTCGCAAAGCCATTGACCAAAAATGTTGGAGTAGCTGGGCTGTTTGGTCTTTGGTGTAGTCGACTCAACGGCTGGTGTCGGCGCTATTTTATTGATGGCGTGATAGCCCACTGGGTCGGCTTCGGCTGGGCTGAAGCCTTTGCCTTTTTTGGTGATGACGTGCAGGAATTGTGGGCCAGGCAATGCCATGACGTTGCGAATAGTTGGCACTAGCGTAGAAAGGTCGTGACCATCAATGGGGCCAATGTAGTGAAAGCCCAGTTCTTCAAATAAGGTGCCGGGCGCTACCATGCCTTTCATATGTTCTTCGGTGCGACGCATGATCTCCAGTGCACCAGGCAAACCGCTGAGAATTTTTTTACTGCGTTCGCGCACACCCTGATAGGTTTTGCCGGACAGGATCTTGGCGAGATAATTCGACAGGCCGCCGACGCTGCGTGATATCGCCATATCGTTGTCATTGAGGATGACTAGCATATCCGCTTTAGTGTGAGCGGCGTGGTGTAGTGCTTCAAAGGCCATGCCTGCTGTCATGGCGCCGTCACCAATAACTGCTACCGCTTTTCGGTCACTGCCTAGCTGACGAGAGGCCAGAGCCATGCCTAATGCTGCGCTGATTGATGTGCTGGAGTGACCGACACCAAAGGCGTCATAGGGGCTTTCGGCGCGTTTTGGGAATGCGGACAGACCATCCTTCTGACGGATAGTGGTCATTTGCTCGCGACGCTCGGTCAGGATTTTATGCGGGTAAGCCTGATGGCCAACGTCCCAAACCAGATAATCGTCGGGTGTATTGAGTAGGTAATGTAATGCGACAGTTAGTTCGACTACGCCCAATCCTGCGCCAAAGTGCCCGCCTGATTGGCCAACGCTGTAGAGCAGATATTCGCGTAATTGATTGGCTAGCTCTGGTAATTGATTCTCTTCGAGCTGCTTTAATTCGGCGGGATTGCTGGCCGCATCAAGCAGGGGAGTAGAGGGGCGTGTTTTTGGGATTTCGTCAAACATTTATGTTGTTCTGAAAATAAGGTGGACAGGAATACTGTGCAAGTCGCGCATTTTACACCAACAGGCGCTGAGCCGCCTCTATTTGTTGCGTTCGATAATATAGGCCGATAATTGACGTAGATTATCCGCTTCAGGGCCAAAGATGTCCAATGCGGTAAGTGCTTGCTGGTGTTGGGAAAGCGCTTCCTGCTTGGCTTTTTCAAGGCCGAGAATAGACGTGTAGGTGGCCTTGTTGAGGGTTTCATCGGCGCCCTGTTGTTTGCCTAATGTTTCAGTGTCGGACTCAACATCGAGAATGTCATCCTTGATCTGAAAGGCAAGGCCGATGCAGGCTGCGTATTGCTCCAGTGCGGCTAGCTGCGCTGATGATGCGTTACCACTGGCTAGTGCGCCAAGAATAACGCTGGCAGAAATTAACGCACCGGTTTTATGCCGGTGCATCTGGATGAGAGCCTCAAGGCTAAGTTGCTTGCCAGTGCTGTAGAGGTCAAAAGCCTGCCCGCCAACCATGCCTGCCGCACCGCTGGCTTTTGCCAGGCGTGAGACCATTTGCAGTATTTGAGCGGCATTATTTTGTGCGCAGGGGCTATCGATAAGTATTTCAAAAGCCAGGGTTTGTAATGCGTCACCGGCTAAAATAGCGGTCGCCTCGTCAAAGGCAATGTGGCAGGTTGGTTTGCCGCGGCGTAAATCATCGTCATCCATGGCAGGCAAGTCGTCGTGGATTAACGAGTAGGCGTGAATTAATTCCACTGCACTGGCGCTGACGTCTGTTAACGGCGAGTCAGATTTTAGTGCCACAGCAGTAGCGTAAACAAGCACTGGCCGAATGCGTTTTCCACCATTGAAAACACTGTAGTGCATCGCATCATAGAGACGTGGAGCGATAGAGTTTTCTGCGTTTAGGTGTTGTTTTAACTCAATATCAACACGCGCCTGGCTATCGCGAATAAACTGCTGGATAGGCACTTATTTGGTTTCCGGAATGTCAGCGTCGAAAGGTTGAGTGATAATCGAACCGTTATCATTTGTGAGCAACTGCACCTTTTGCTCTGCTTCGCTTAGCATGGTTTGGCAACTGCGGGTCAACTGGATACCCTGCTCAAAGGTTTCGAGTGCTTTTTCAAGCGATAGCTCACCGCTTTCCATTTGCTCAACGAGTTGTTCAAGGTCAGTCAGGGATTGTTCAAAATGGTGGCCCTGTTTCTTTTTAGCCATGCCGAATTCCGGTGCTCAATTAATGAATCCACACGGTAACTAACGAGGCTGTTTTGGTCAATGCCGCAACAGTCAAATCATGAGAGACCTGCAGTATATTCATGGGAATTTAATTGAATAATTTCATTTTTACGCAAAGCAAAGTTTCAGATTTATGACTAAGCTTACAGGATCTGATTTTATCATAATGACGCCGAGCGCCTTTAGCTTGCTAAAAGCTGGCCGATACAATGTAGAGGCCGGTAATAACGGCCCTAATGCAGCGACTAATTTTTGGAGTAGAGAGTGGATTTAGCAACCTTAATCGGCATCCTGGGTGCCTTCGGTATTGTTGTAGTGGCAATGGTTTTGGGTGGCTCGGTGTTGGTGTTTGTCAACGTGCCGTCACTGTTGATTGTAATTGTTGGTACCCTGATGGTGGTATTGATGAAGTTCAATCTTGGCCAATGCATTGGTGCCTTTAAGGTGGCGCTAAAAGCATTTGTTTTCAAACTCGACAAAATGGAAGAGTTGATTCCTTCAGTTGTGGAAATGGCTGATGTAGCGCGTAAAGGTGGCTTGTTGGCGCTGGAAGGGCAGCAGGTAGATAACGAGTTTTTGAAAGAAGGCATTAAAATGCTGGTCGATGGGCATGATGGTGAAGTGGTAAAGGATGTATTGACCAAAGATATGCGTCAAGCCTCTGATCGTCATACCTGGGGAGTAAAGATTTTTACCGCAATGGGTGATGTAGCGCCGGCGATGGGCATGATCGGAACGTTGGTAGGTCTGGTACAAATGCTGTCTGCGATGGATGATCCCAAGTCAATTGGTCCAGCGATGGCGGTTGCGTTGTTGACGACCTTGTATGGAGCGATTTTGGCGAACATGGTTGCGATCCCTATTGCCGATAAGCTGAATCTTCGCAAAGCTGAGGAAGGTAATCTTAAGGCCATGATTATTGATGCTCTGATGGCTATTCAAGCCGGACAAAATCCGCGTGTTGTTGAATCCATGCTGAAGACGTATCTTGCGCCAGCCCAGCGCGATACGAAAAAGAAAGATAAGAAGTAGAGGCGTAAGTGACGCTGTGAGTGTGAGCTGAAGATGTCAGATGAAGTAGAAGATTGTCCAGAATGTCCGGCCGGGATTCCTGCGTGGATGGCGACATTTGCAGATTTAATGTCACTGCTGATGTGTTTCTTTGTATTGCTGTTGTCATTCTCCGAAATGGATTTGCTGAAATACAAGCAGTTGGCAGGCTCAATGAGCGCAGCGTTTGGTGTGCAGAATCAAATTAACGTAAAAGATATTCCCAAGGGTACTAGTATTATTGCTCAGGAATTTAGTCCCGGTAAGCCTGACCCTACGCCTATTAATGAAATACGACAGTCCACAACGGATGTCACCAAAAATACCTTAGACATTAAAATTGACGATACAGGCACTAGTGAATCGGGGCTGGGTATTGACCGACGGCAGGAAATCCCTGATGCGGTGTTAACGGATGAAGCCACAAAAGACTTGATCGTCGCTAAGCTTAAAAAGCTAATTAATGAAACCGAAGATGATGCTCGAGCTTTGGCGAAAGCGCTGAAAAAGGAAATCAGTACCGGTAAAGTGGATGTTGAAACTCGTGGGCGACGTATTATCATACGCGTGCGTGAGCAGGGCTCATTCCTGTCAGGTTCGGCTGAACTACGGCGCCAATTTGTACCAGTTATGGCGAGTGTTCGCGGTGTTCTTAAAAACGTAAACGGAAATATTTCGGTTGAAGGTCATACCGATAGTGTGCCGATTGCAACGCACGTTTTCCGTTCTAATTGGGATTTGTCATCGGCGCGTGCTTTATCGGTAGCGCATGAGTTGTTCAAAGGCGGCGTGCTAGATACTAACCGTTTTATGGTAACAGGCTTTGCAGCAGCCAAGCCGCTGGTTAAAAATGATACGGTAGCCAATCGGGCGCGTAATCGACGTGTAGAAATCGTGGTTCAGCAAGCGCTGGATAAGGGCGACAATGAAGACGTTAAGCGTTTGCAGCAGCTTGACCCTAACTATTTTAAAGAGATAAATCTGGATCCCAATTTTGTTTTATCTCCTGATGAAATTTTTTAATTTTCGAGGTTTGTATGTCTGAGCAGGATCGCCGCCGCTATTTTCGTATTAATGATTGGGTTGGTTTAAGTTATTGCGTGTTGGGTGGGCGGGATCTTGAGCTTTATGGTGATGCGGACAATATACAAATTTCGTCGACCCAGATACTGGGCACCATTCAGAAAGAACTGTCTGGCGCACTAAATATGTTGTGGCAAAGTAATCCTCAAGCCGCCAATGTGATTGGCCTAATGAATAAGAAATTGGATTTTATTATCTCGGAAATGGAGTTGGATTACCTCGAGAAGGGTGTGCTTCAGCATGAGCCAACACGAGTGAATATCAGTGCCTGCGGCATGGCGTTTGAGTGCGACGAGCAGTTTGATGCGGGTCAAATGTTAGACTTGAATCTGTTGCTCAAGCCTGCAAATTCAAAACTTAAATTACAGGGCTGTGTGACGGCCTGTGAGCGTGCCGAAGCGGGCAGTAAAAAACCTTATGTATTACGACTCGACTTTGTGGGCACGGATACAGCGGTGCGTGAAGAGTTAATTCAGCATATTGTCAGACGCCAGTCCATACAACTTAGTGAGCAGCGACAGCAGCAGGCTCAATAGGGCCTGTTATCAGACGTTGATCTCTATTATCATTGCCTTCTATAAGACCTGCTAAAACAGGTCGTTCGGCCTGTATGTGTAAGCTAGCTGGTCGGAATTCTGAAACTCTGTTGGCAACTTCCCAAATATGATTCATCCCGAGCATGGTCCTGAAATAACAGGCTGGCAGGCCTATAAACGCTTGCTGACATATGTTGGCCCCTACTGGCCTGCGTTTTTGGTGAGCTTATTTGGTTTCGGTATTTATGCGGCGACGCAGGCTAGCTTTGCCTGGCTGATAAAATTTGTACCTGTGATACTGGGTGATGAATCTGCGCTGGAAAGTAAGGTAAAAGAAAATAGTGACAGCCTTTCCTTTCTGCCTGAATTTTTGCAACTATCGAGTCCGGAGTCTTTCTACTATTTTCTGCCTGTAATGTTGGTTGCGGTGGTGGCTTTACGTGGTTTTGGTTCCTATTTAGGCGGCTATTATTTGATTTTTGTGGCGCGTCACCTGGTCAATAATTTACGACAAAGCGTTTTTAGCCGTTTGTTGCAGTTGCCGGGTTCATTCTATAACCGACATGCTTCGGGGCACTTGATTTCTACGCTTACCTTTAATGTTGAGCAGGTGACCGGCGCTGGCACTGATGCCTTGAAAACTATTTTCCGGGATGGTTCAACAGTGATGGCACTGCTGACCTATGTGTTTTACCTCAACTGGAAATTGTCATTGGTGTTTCTAGTGGTGGGCCCGCTGATTGGGTTGGTGGTGAGCCTAACCTCTAAACTGTTTCGTAAATACAGCCGGCGTATTCAAAACTCGATGGGCGGCGTGACTCATGTGGCATCGGAAACCTTTAAAGGCGTTGAAGTGGTTCGGGCATTTGGTGGCAACGATTACGAGCAAAAACGTTTTGCAGATGCTAGTGAATATAACCTGAAGCAGAGCATGAAATTGGCGTTGGTGGATGAAGTTAGCACACCCTTTATTCAGATTTTGACGTTTATTGCGATTGCGGTTTTATTGTGGATTGGTTTGAGTACCGATATTCGTGGAGGTATGGACACAGGTGAGTTTCTATCCTATTTAACTGCCGCGAGTTTAATCGCCAAACCGCTGCGTCAATTGACCAGTGTTAACAGCAAAATTCAAAAAGGCATTGCTGCATCGCAAAGTATTTTTGCGATGATGGACGAAGAACCAGAGCGAGATACAGGCACCGTTGAGTTGAAAAAGGCTCGGGGCCGACTGGAGCTGCGCGATGTTAGCTTCCGTTATCCTGGCAGTGAACAGGATGCGCTGAGAGGTATTAATCTAACCATTGAGCAGGGTGAATCGGTCGCCTTTGTAGGACGTTCAGGCAGTGGTAAAACCACCTTGGTTAATCTTATACCACGTTTTAATAATGTATCTGGCGGTCAGATTACGCTAGATGGTTTGCCGTTGGACGATTACCGCCTGCGTGATTTACGCCGACAGGTGGCTATTGTTAATCAACAAATTGTCCTGTTTCAGGATACCGTGGCTCATAATATTGCCTACGGCGATTTAGCTGCAGCATCGGAGCAGGATATCATTGATGCTGCGACTGCTGCTCATGCGCTGGAGTTTATTGAAAAACTGCCACAGGGTTTACAAACACAAGTTGGTGAAGACGGTGTGATGTTATCTGGTGGTCAGCGTCAGCGCTTGGCATTGGCGCGGGCTATTCTTAAGGATGCACCGCTACTGATTCTAGATGAAGCAACATCGGCGTTAGATACTGAATCTGAACGTTATATTCAGCAAGCATTGAAAGGTGTTATGGCTGGCCGTACTACATTAGTGATTGCGCACAGGCTGTCGACGATTGAAAACGCCGATAAAATTGTAGTGATGGATCAAGGCGCGATTGTTGAAGTAGGCAACCATCAGGAATTGCTTGCGAAGCAAGGCGCCTATGCACAGCTGCATCGCTTACAGTTCAGCGATCACGCTGACGTATAAATTGAACAACAGGATTTAACACATGAAACTGGAATTGCCGCGCTTTAATCAGGCTCAGGTATTGGTCGCTGGTGATGTCATGCTGGATCGTTACTGGCAGGGCGCAACGTCTCGTATTTCCCCTGAAGCGCCAGTTCCAGTGGTTAATATCAATCATCACGATGAGCGCCCTGGTGGAGCGGCCAACGTGGCGTTGAATATTGCTGCGCTGGGAGCCAAGGCTGCACTCATTGGTGCAACGGGCGATGATGAAAATGCACGCTCTCTGGAAACCAGCCTTAACGCTGTTGGTGTTGACTGTGACTTTCAGGTATCAGCCAAGCGCCCTACCATTACCAAGCTTCGTGTTATTAGCCAGAGTCAGCAGTTGATTCGACTGGATTTTGAAGAAAAATTCTTGCCAGAAGATGTACAAGAATTCCCTGCTAGATTGAAGCTTCAGTTGGAAAATGCCGGCGCAGTGATCCTGTCTGATTACGGCAAAGGTGCACTGCAGGAACCGCAGAAATTAATTTCTCTGGCGCGTGCAGCAGGCGTGCCTGTTTTGGTCGACCCTAAAGGCTCAGACTTTAGTAAGTATCGCGGCGCAACCTTGATTACTCCTAACCTGAAAGAGTTTGAGCAGGTGGTTGGGCATTGTGAAACAGAACAACAGCTGGTGGACCGTGGCATCGCTTTGCTACGTGAACTGAAGCTGGACGCGTTGCTGGTTACTCGAAGCGAACATGGTATGACGCTGTTGCGTGACGGTGAACCTGAACTGCACCTGCCTGCACGAGCGCAGGAAGTTTATGACGTGACGGGCGCGGGTGATACCGTGATTTCGGTCTTGGCAACAACATTAGCGGCGGGCGGTGATTTGCCACAGGCGGTGGCGTTGGCTAATTTGGCTGCTGGTTTAGTGGTGGCGAAACTAGGTACAGCAACGGTGAGCGCACCTGAGCTGAGGCGTGCTATTCAACGTGAGCAAGGCTCCGGCCGTGGTGTGATGAGCGTAGAACAGTTGGTTATGGCTGTTGAAGATGCTCGCGCACACGGTGAAAAAGTCGTCTTTACTAACGGCTGTTTCGATATTATTCATGCCGGCCATATTGGCTATTTAAGTGAAGCCGGTGCGTTAGGTGATCGTCTGATTGTTGGTGTAAACACCGATGAGTCAGTGTCGCGCCTGAAAGGGCCGGGGCGACCGATTAACCCTGTTGATCGACGGATGACGGTGCTGGCGGGGCTTTCTGCGGTGGACTGGGTGGTTTCTTTTGGTGAAGATACGCCAGAGCAACTATTAGAGCAGTTGCAACCAGATGTATTAGTGAAAGGCGGCGACTACAGCATTGATGGCATCGTTGGTGCGGACAAGGTATTGGCACGTGGTGGCGAAGTCAAAGTGTTGAGCTTTCTTGATGAAGTATCAACCACGGCAATCGTGGAAAAGATTAAAAATCGGGATTAATACTGTTTCTCCTGATGCGTCTCATAGTTTCATTCTAGGGGTTTTATGAACCGCTTCGGCTATACGCTGCTGTACTATTTCCTGTTGCCGGTAGTGTTTGCTCGGCTTCTGCTGCGCGCTCGTAAGGCGCCGTTGTATCGAAAACGCTGGGGCGAGCGACTCGGTTTTTTCAAGGCGCCTTCTCAAACGCAAGGCCTGTGGTTACATTCGGTTTCGGTCGGTGAAACCATTGCCTCTGCGCCTCTGGTTAAACAAATCCAACAGCATTACCCTGATTTGCCCATCACGATTACTACCATGACGCCGACTGGCTCGGAGCGCGTTAAAGCGTTGTTTGGCGATAGTGTCTTCCACGTATACGTACCCTACGATACGCCGGCTGCGGTTAGACGTTTCCTGAAAAAAGTGCAGCCTCGTCTAGCACTCATTATGGAAACCGAGTTATGGCCCAACCTGATTGATCAGTGTTCAAGGCGGCAGCTGCCTGTGTTGATAGCCAATGCTCGATTGTCAGCACGTTCAGCCCGAGGTTACGGGCGCTTCCCAAAACTGATTCAAGCGATGTTGCAACAAGTGGACTGTATTGCAGCGCAAACCGAAGCCGATGGGCAGCGTTTTGTCGAGCTAGGGTTGGCACCGAAAAAACTGCAGGTGACGGGTAGTGTGAAATTTGATATTCAGGTTTCGCCTGAATTACTCGACGATGCGAGCGAGTTGCGAAAGCAATGGGGTGCTGAGCGTCCAGTGTGGATTGCGGCCAGTACGCATCAAGGTGAAGATGAGCCTGTGTTACAGGCCTTTAAACAATTATTAACGTCTTGCCCGCAGGCTCTGTTGGTCTTGGTGCCGCGACATCCCGAACGATTTTCTGATGTGGCACAGCTGTGTCGAACCGAAGGTTTTGATGTGGCGATACGTAGTGAGCAACAACCAGTAAAGACGACGACTCAAGTTCTGTTGGCCGACACCATGGGTGAGTTGATGTTGTTGTATGCCGCTTCAGATATCGCTTTTGTTGGCGGATCACTGGTGGCAACGGGAGGACATAATTTTCTTGAGCCAGCCGTACTGGCAATGCCCGTGATTGCCGGGCCGCATGTGTTTAACTTTACCGAAATTAGTCAGCTATTGATTGATGCGGGTGGCATGACGCAGCGTGAAACTCCGCAAGCATTAGCGGGCGAAGTAAAACGTTTGATCGATCAGCCAAATGAGCGCTTGGCCATGGGCCAAGCCGCCTTGTCAGTGGTCAAAAACAATGGTGGCGCGCAGCAACGAATGTTTGAGTTGATCGAGTCGCATCTGGGTTAACCTTCAGTTGTTGTGGCCGCATTAGGCTTTAACCAGAGGTTCAGATCTTCCAGGTCAGCTTGCGATAAAATACCGGCGAGACGCTTCAACGTTAGCAAGTTAATAATGTAGTCATACAGGGCGTTGGAATAATTGCGGCGCGCGTTAAAGGTATTGTTCTGGGCTTGTAGTACATCAACAATGTTGCGGGTGCCTACCTCGTAGCCACCTTCAGTTGCTTCCAGCGCTGAGTCGCTGGATTTTAGTGCAGCCTTTTGGGCTTTAATACGTAAAACATCAGTAGTTACTGTGCGGTGTTGCGTTTGTATTTGTTCGCGAATCTGACGATAAATATTTTCATAATCCTGCTTAGCCTGTTCATGGCGATAATGCGCCTCACGAATCTTGGAGCTACGATTACCACCTTCGAATAATGGCAATGTCAGTTCCAGTGCAAAGATTTTTGTATCCGATTCGCTGCCTAGGAACGAGGTGCCGCCATCTTCAGAATGTGTATAAGTAGCGGTAGCATCAAGCGTTGGAAGGTGGCCTGATTTTTCCGCACGAAGTTGTTGCTTAACAGCGGCAAGTTGATGTTTTTGCGCGGCAAGTTGGTGGCTGTTGAGCAGCGCACTGTCAATCCAGCTCTGACGTGGTGAGGGTGAAGGGCCTTGTACTGGCATGCTGCGATCGAGTAAATCAATGTCTTGATAGCTTTGATTGGTTAGCCGCTCTAAGGCGTTAAAACTGTTGTAGCGGGCTTCTTGACTGGAAATACGCTCCACTTTGGCAAGATCAAACCCTGCCTGGGCCTCATAGACATCTGTTGCTGCGATTAAACCAACCTTGAAGCGTTCATTGGCTTGCTCCAGTTGCTGGCCGAAAGCAGTCTCGCGCGATACTGCAGCGCTGAGATTATCTTGGCTGCGAAGGATGTTGAAGTAGGCAGTGGCAATTCGCAGCATTAATTCTTGTTGAGCTTCAGCGTAAACCGCTGCAGCTTGTTTTTTACTGGCTTTGGCGGCGTTGAGAGTAAACCAGCGGTCGGCGCGAAACAGTGGCTGTGTCAGTTGTGCGGTGTAGCCATTGGAGTTGAAACGTTCGTCCAAGTTGTTAGTGCCACCACTAGTTTCTCGATCAATGGTGCGAGTATTGGCGGTTAAACCAAGGTTGGGCAATAACGTGGAGCGGCTTTGCGGAACAACTTCCGAATCAGCATCAAGTTGAGAGCGAGCGGCAAGAATAACGGCATCATTTTCAATCGCCTGATTGACTATGTCGGTTAGATTGGCGGCCTGTAGCGGCAGGCTGAATAGTGACAGAAAAAGAAGAGTCAGTCGGCCAGTTTTGAGAGTTATCATAATGATCAGTGTGCCTGTATTTCCGTGGCTAAAATTTAAATTCGCTCTTGATTATAGGGCAGTGTCGACCGAGGCCCAATAGATGAGAGGCAATAGAATAACAAAAAATAACTGATTGTTGAGGACAGCTGGACGCGCCATTGTTCATAATGAAAGTGAATTTTATAGCTAGAGTTATAGAGGACGGTAAGTGAGTAAATCTGAAAACAAAAAGCGTTTATCACTATTATTTGTTTGTACGGGCAATGCGTGCCGGTCACAAATTGCTGAAGGTTGGGCGCGCGATTTATTGTCGCAGTCAAGCTTGGCTAGCGAGTTTGAGTTTTGTGTGAATTCCGCAGGCTTGGAAACACATGGTTTGAATCCTAACGCGGTATTGGTGATGCAAGAAGTGGGTGTTGATATACGCTCACAGACGTCGGATTTACTAACAGAGCAGCAGGTTTCAAATGCGGATTTGGTGGTAACCCTGTGTGATCATGCGGATCAATATTGTCCTGATATTCCGGCGAATATTGAGCGCCTGCACTGGGGTTTATTCGATCCGGCTAAAGCGAACATCAGTGGAAACGATGCGCTGGAGCCTTTTAGGCAAACCCGCGAAGAAGTAAAGCAGCTGATGCAGCAATGGATTGCCGAACAGGTAGTGAAAATTGATTGTTGTGGCGGATTTACGGTAGATGATGTGCAGGCAAGTCGCGAAACGGTTTATCAGGGTTTTATGCAGTTACAGCAGGTGCAGGTCAAACACCGTCTTTTTGAAGGTGGCTGGAGTGAAACCTTTCAACGTGAACTGCTGGTGCGCCATCAGGCTGTGATGGTGTTGATGTATGACCCAGAGCGTGATGCTGTTGTATTGATTGAACAGTTTCGTGTTGGTGCGCTGGAAGACAAACACGGCCCCTGGTTGCTGGAGATGGTGGCGGGTATTGTCGAGCCGGGTGAATCATTAGAAGAGGTGGCTTGTCGAGAAGCGCAGGAGGAGGCTGGCTGTGAGGTGCAGGCACTTGAGCGAGTAACACAGGTTTGGACTAGCCCTGGCGGCAGCAGTGAGAAAATCACTCTGTTTTGCGGCAAGGTTGATTCGACAGACATTGGAGGGGTGCATGGTCTTGTTGAAGAACATGAAAATATCTGTGTTAGAGTGGTGACATACGAGATGGCTTTGCAGGCGTTAGCTACTGGAATTATTCGAGATGCCGCCAGCACGATTGCCATACAGTGGCTACAATTAAACAGAGATGATTTGCGCAGACGTTGGAAAAACTAAACGCGGCGCTTAAAGGGTAAATAGCGGAGAAATAATGGCAGTATGCGAAGTGCGATATGTGCCCGATGTAACGGGTATGATGGCTGAATGTGAGGCAAATTACGCCCGCCTGCTAAAACTGCTACCCGAGACGGGTAATCGCAAATTATCGGTAACCTATCCCAGTGGTCAGACTGTCACGGTATTGTTCGAGGTGTTAGAGGAATTTCGCTATACCTCGAGCGTGCGAATCTCCCAGTGCGCGGCAAGCTGTGATTGGTTACACCTGCCCAGTATGGCTGTGCGGCTTTATCATGACGCTAGTATGGCTGAAGTGGTCAATGCGGAGCACATGCGTCAGTTACGCGGTATCTATCCCTATCCCAACGAAAGAATGCATCACGCCGACGAGAAAGTGCAACGTAATTTATATCTGGGCGAGTGGCTCGGTTACTGTTTGAAAAATGGACATGTTGTAGAGGAAGTAAGCCTTGCCGACGTCTGATGCTCACCCCGCTTTATTGATTTATCTGCACGGATTTAACAGCTCACCTTCCTCCTTTAAAGCTCGCTACCTTGCTGAATATTTGACGCAGCGAGGCTGTGAAAAGCAGTGTCTGATACCTGAGCTAGATCATTGCCCTGCGACGGCATTGGCGCAGGTTCAGAAAATCATTGAAACACATCAATCGAATGCCGAAATCACCTTGATTGGCAGCTCGCTTGGAGGCTACTATGCAACTAGTCTTGCCGAGCAATATGGGTTGCGCGCGGTGCTAATTAACCCGGCGGTTTATCCCTATCGTTTACTGAAGCAGTACCTGGGTGTTAACCGTAATTATCACACCGGCGCCGAGTACGAAATGAAGCCAGAATATATGCAGCAATTGCTGCATATGGAGACAAAGCAGCTTCGCCAGCCTGAGTGTTACCTGGTGTTATTGCAAACGGCCGATGAAACGTTGGATTATCGACATGCGGCTGAAAAATACAGCGATACGCAGTTGGTGATCGAGCAGGGCGGTTCGCACGGATATGACGATTTTGACAAAGTGGTGCCGCAAATCCTGCAATTTGCAGGCTTAAGTGTTGCCCAAACCCCTAGTTAACCTGAGAGTTTTCTACAGTTATGAGTACAGGTACCTACAACGCGGATTCGATTGAAGTACTGAGCGGGCTTGATCCGGTTAAACGTCGCCCCGGCATGTACACGGAGACCACGCGGCCTAACCATCTGGCCCAGGAAGTCATCGATAACAGTATTGATGAAGCGATGGCCGGGTTTGCCAAGCGTATTGATGTTGAACTGCACAATGATGGCTCGTTGTCAGTGTCCGATGATGGTCGTGGCATGCCGGTGGATATTCACGCTGAGGAAGGTGTCAGTGGTGTCGAGCTGATTCTGACGCGATTGCATGCCGGTGGTAAATTCTCCAACGACAACTATCAGTTCTCCGGTGGTTTGCACGGTGTTGGTGTGTCGGTGGTTAACGCCCTGTCCTATCGCCTTAATGTGGAAATAAAACGCGATGGTAAAAAATACCGTATTGCCTTTGCCAGTGGCGATAAAACCGAAGAATTGCATGAAATTGATACTGTCGGTAAGCGTAATACCGGCACATTTGTGCATTTTTGGCCGGAAGCTAAATATTTTGATTCGCCGAAATTTTCCGCCTCGCGGCTCAAACATACGCTACGTGCCAAGGCCGTTTTGTGTCCTGGGCTAGAAGTTAACTTTATCGATCATAACAACGGCGAGCGTGAATCCTGGTGTTATGAAGACGGACTACAAGATTATTTGACCCAAGCCACCCGTGGCTTTGAAGTTATACCGAACGAGCCCTTTATTGGCACCATGACCGGTACTGAAGAAGCGGCCGAATGGGCGGTGCAGTGGTTGCCCGAAGGCGGCGAGCTGATTACCGAAAGTTATGTGAATCTGATTCCCACCGCGCAGGGCGGTACCCATGTGAATGGTTTCCGTTCCGGCATGATTGACGCGTTGCGTGAGTTCTGTGAATTCCGTAATTTACTGCCGCGTGGTGTGAAGCTCTCAGCCGAAGATTTGTGGGATCGTTGCGCCTATATCCTGTCGATCAAAATGAGTGATCCGCAGTTCTCAGGGCAAACCAAAGAACGGCTGTCATCGCGCCAGTGCGCACCCTTTGTATCGGGGGTAGTGAAGGATGCTTTCAGCCTGTGGCTAAACAGTAATACCGAGTCCGCTGATTTGTTGGCCGATATGGCCATCAATAACGCTCAGCGCCGGTTGCGTGCCAGCAAAAAAGTGGTGCGTAAAAAGATTACCTCAGGGCCAGCCTTGCCGGGTAAATTATCCGATTGCAGCAGTCAGGACGTTAGCCAGACAGAGTTATTTCTGGTGGAAGGTGATTCGGCGGGTGGTTCAGCAAAACAGGCGCGGGACCGCGTGTTTCAAGCGATTCTGCCGCTACGAGGTAAAATTCTAAATACTTGGGAAGTGGACTCTAATGAGATTCTGGCTTCGCAGGAGGTACACGATATTTCTGTGGCGCTGGGTGTTGACCCCGGTTCTGATGACCTGAAGGGGCTGCGTTACGGCAAGATTTGTATTCTCGCCGATGCCGACTCCGATGGTCTGCACATCGCCACGCTCTTATGTGCGCTGTTTGTACGCCACTTCAAGCCGATGGTCATGGCAGGGCATGTGTTTGTGGCAATGCCGCCGCTGTTCCGTATCGATATTGGCAAAGAGGTGTATTACGCACTCAGCGAATATGAGAAGCAGGGCGTGTTGGATCGTATCGCCGCCGAGAAGACACGAGGCAAAGTTAACGTACAACGCTTTAAAGGCTTGGGTGAAATGAACCCCATGCAGTTGCGCGAAACCACTATGACGCCCGATACTCGTCGCCTAGTGCGCCTGACGTTGGAAGCTGGTGACGGAACCCACGAAGTGATGGACAAGTTGCTGGCCAAAAAACGCTCTCAGGATCGTAAAAAGTGGCTTGAAGAAAGCGGCAATTTGCTCAGTTTGGAAACCTAGTCCTCCACAACAAAACAACTGTCATTTCGACCCGCGGGAGAAATCTTTGCTGAAGATAAGATTCCTCGCTGTACTCGGATTGACATAAAATTTATACCTGAACAACAATACTGGTAAAAACTATGACCGATGACGTCATTGAGATTTCCGACGAGGGAATTGAACATCTCCCGTTGAAACAATACACGGAAGAAGCGTACCTGAATTACTCCATGTACGTGATTCTTGATCGTGCCCTGCCGCATATTGGCGACGGTCTGAAACCAGTGCAACGACGCATTATTTATGCGATGTCTGAGCTGGGGCTGAAATACACCGCCAAGTTTAAGAAGTCGGCGCGTACGGTGGGCGATGTGCTGGGTAAGTTCCACCCGCATGGTGATAGCGCCTGCTATGAAGCCATGGTGCTGATGGCGCAGCCCTTTTCCTATCGCTATCCCTTGGTGGACGGGCAGGGTAACTGGGGTTCGGCCGATGATCCGAAATCCTTTGCGGCCATGCGTTATACCGAAGCCAAACTGTCGCCCTATGCGCAGGTGTTACTGTCCGAATTGGGGCACGGCACGGTTGACTGGAGCATGAACTTTGACGGCACGCTGAAAGAGCCTAAAGTGCTGCCAGCACGGTTACCCAATGTGCTGCTTAATGGCGGTAGCGGTATTGCCGTGGGCATGGCAACCGATGTTCCTCCGCATAATTTACGCGAAGTGGCGGGTGCCTGCATTCAGTTGCTGGATAATCCAGCGACAACGTTGGAGGATATCTGCGAACATATTCAGGGGCCGGATTATCCTACCTCAGCGGAAATTATTACCCCGCGTGCCGATATTCTGAAAATGTACGAAACAGGCCGTGGCGGCCTGCGTATGCGTGCCACCCACATTGAAGAAAATGGCGACATCGTTATCACCGCATTGCCTCATCAGGTATCGGGCGCCAAGGTGCTGGAACAAATTGCGGCGCAGATGCAGGCGAAAAAGCTGCCGACCGTGGCTGATTTGCGTGATGAGTCGGATCATGAAAACCCGACTCGGCTAATCATTACTCCGCGCTCTAACCGTATTGATATCGAACAGCTGTTGGGGCATTTATATGCCAGCACGGATCTGGAACGTACCTATCGCGTTAACCTGAATATGATTGGCCTGGATGGCAAGCCCAAGGTCAGAAATCTGCTGGAAGTGTTGCAGGAGTGGCTGGTGTACCGCACCGAAGTGGTGCGTCGTCGTTTGCAGCACCGCCTTGATCTGGTGATGGATCGACTGCATATACTTGATGGTTTGTTGATAGCCTTCCTGAATATCGACGAAGTGATTCATATCATTCGTCACGAAGAAGAGCCCAAGCAGGAATTGATGACGCGGTTTACCTTGTCGTCGATTCAGGCTGAAGCGATTCTGGATTTAAAATTACGTCATTTGGCCAAGCTGGAAGAAGTTAAAATTCGCGGCGAGCAGGCTGACCTGGATGCCGAGCGCTTGAAGCTTGAAAAAATCCTCGGTTCAGCAGCACGTATGAAAACGCTGATCAAAAAGGAAATTATCGCCGATGCTGAAGAGTACGGTGATGATCGTCGCTCGCCTATCGTGGCGCGTGGCGAAGCGCAGGCCTACAGCGAAACTGATCTGCTGACCTCAGAGCCGATTACGGTTGTATTGTCCGAGCAAGGTTGGATTCGGGCCGCTAAGGGACACGATATTGATCCAGCCACAATGTCCTTTAAGTCCGGCGATGGTTTTTATGCCGAGGCGCGGGGACGCAGTAATCAGAATGTTATTTTCCTCGACTCGTCAGGTCGGGCCTATACCATTCCTGCTCACACGCTGCCTTCGGCACGTGGACAAGGTGAGCCGCTGAGTGGTCGCGTTAATATGCCAAGTGGCGCTAAAGTTGAGGGCGTAGCGGTTGGTGTACCAACGCAAAAATTATTACTGGCGACTGATGCGGGTTATGGTTTCGTTGCCAAACTCGATGATATGGTCAGTAAAAACAAGGCGGGTAAAGCGGCCATCAGCATTCCTAAGGGTGCGCGAGTAATGACGCCGCTGCCTATTTATGATCTTGAGCGCGAATGGCTGGCGGCGGTGACCAATGAAGGCCGCTTGCTGGTATTCCCGGTTAATGAGTTGCCGCAGTTATCGAAAGGTAAAGGCAACAAGATTATTCAAATTCCACCCAAGCGTGTACTTGATCGTGAAGAATTTGTGGTCGGCATGACCTTGCTCAGTGAGCGTGATTTGCTGGTGGTACATGCTGGCAAACGTTACATCAAAGTTAAGTTCTCCGAGCTGGAGCAATATAGAGGAGAGCGTGGACGTCGTGGTAATTTGCTACCGCGCGGCTTCCAGAAAGTGGATCGTGTTGAGGTCGAGCGCAAGTTGTCACTGGGTTTGGATGAAGAAACTACCGACTAATTATTGCAGGAGCTGAGTATTAAGTAATACACTTGTGCTTGTAATGGAAAATAATAACCCTTTGATTTATAAGGAATTTATATATGGAATTTGTAGAAGAGCATTCTGAAACCATTATTAATATGGTTCTGCTATACGGCCCGCAATTAGTACTGGCGATTGTTGTTCTGATTGTTGGTTTCTGGATTATTAAACGTGTGATTGGCCTCATGGACCGTGCGTTGAATAAAAAAGGCGTTGAGCCGACGTTAACGAGATTTCTGGAGAGCCTTGCCAGTGTGATTTTTAAAGCACTGCTGCTGATTTCCGTTGCATCAATGGTGGGTATTGAGACCACGTCGTTTATTGCTGTATTGGGTGCGGCAGGTCTGGCGATTGGACTGGCATTACAGGGTAGCCTGTCGAACTTTGCCGGTGGTGTATTGTTGCTGTTGTTCAAGCCCTATAAGGTCGGTGATGTGATTGAAACGCAGGGCCATACAGGTACTGTTAACTCAATTCAGATTTTCACCACTGTGCTGAAAACTCCAGATAATAAAACCATTATCGTCCCGAATGGCCCAGTAGCGAATAGCAGCATTGTTAACTACTCAACTGAAGCAACTCGCCGTTGTGACATGGTATTCGGCATTGGTTATGACGATGATATCGATAAAGCTAAATCAATCCTAAAGGGCCTGATTGAAGCTGATAGCCGTGTATTGAAAGACCCTGCTTATGCACTGTTGTTATCTGAGCTAGCTGATAGTTCGGTGAACTTCACGCTGCGTCTTTGGGTAAATGCTGCTGATTATTGGGGCGTGTACTTCGATATGCAGGAATCTGTTAAGAAGGCGTTTGACGCTCAAGGCGTTAGCATTCCTTATCCACAGCAAGATGTGCATATGCATCAGGTACAGTCTTAAAGGCTAACAGCTGGTAATTAAAAAGGGGCCTTAATGGCCCCTTTTTTGTGTTTTAATTTTGATGGCTAAGCTCAGCGTAAATTAATAACTAATATCTTCTGACTCATCATCGCCGTCATCAGTGGAGAAGTCGTAATCCATTTCATCGCTGGGTTGTTGGATATAATAACCTTGAATGTAGTTGATACCAGCCTGCCATAGCACGGGTAAGAGGCTTGCGGTATCAACCATCGGTGCAATCGTTAGTTTGCCCTGCGTATGCAGAGAGCTGACGAGGGTTTTTAACTCCTCTTTGCTTTCTTCATCTTTGATGAGTTCGGCTATGAAGGAACCATCGATTTTTACGTAACTCGCTGGGAGCTGTTTAAGCGTATTAAAGGGGTTTAGGGCACGACCAAAATGAGTTAAGGCCACTTTGCAGTGCAGTTCATTAATGCCGCGAATAAACTCTTTAGCCTCGGCCATATTAGAGGTGGCGTCAGTTTCGCTGAGTTGGAAAATAATACTGTCACCCGGCATCCGAGCATCATTTAATAGACTACTGATTTTTGGTAGTAGTGAGGGATCAAGTAGTGATTCTTTGGTGAGATTAATAAGTAGATGGCTTTTACGTCCCTTATCTAAATGAGACCTTAAGCGAGTGATGGTTTCTTCAATTACCCACAAATCAATGTCACGTGTCAGGCCGTTATCGGCTGCTTGCTGCATAAATTCAGACGGACAAATATCATTGCCATCTTCGTCAGGCATTCTCAGTAAGGCTTCGTAATGCTCCCCTGAGTCGCCGCGTAGACTGACAATGGGCTGGAATACCAGTTTAAAGAGGCGCTTTTCCAGGGCTTGTCGTAAGAGGTTGGTCACTTGTATAGCGTGAGCGGCCTCCTGTTCGTTAACACTGTGTAGATGCGCTCCATCGCCCTGCTGATTTTGATGGACAAAATTAGCTGCTTCTTTAGCTTTGTGAATGATTGCGCTAGGGCTTTCGGTGTTTTCATTGATGATGGCGATGCCAATACTGGCGGTTATTTCAATATCTTCATTGGAGATATTGCAATGGTTCGCTGAGATCGCCTGGCATAGTTTTTCAGCGTGAGCTAGCGCAGTAGCAGGCTCCATGTCAGCTACTAGTAGCGCAAAGTTGAACTCGTCAATGCGCGCTAGTTGCGCGGGATTCATCACGGCTTGTTTTAGATTTTTGGCAATATCGCCAAGCACTAGATTTGTTGTCGAGCCGCCGAGTTTGTTTTTTAGCGGGATAAAGTTATCCAGCTGGATATAGAAGGCGGCAAACTTCTGTTGTTCCTGGTTGGCATGTTCAATAGCATTTTCAACGATGTTCTGAAAACCAGCAGGCGTTTGTAAGCCGGTTAATGGGTCAAGGCTGACAGAGGCTGGTGCGTTAGAGCCTGCTGATTGAGTGCGAATAACTATTTGGGTGCATGGTTCGTCATCGTAGCGTGCCGAGGAAAATAGCAGTGTGGTTTCAAACTCGCTTTCGTCATCACGGGAGCCATGACAGGAAAATTCATCACTGTCACTTTTACCTGAAGCGTAGCTTTTCAAAAAGCTTTTGAGTTCAGATTGATCTGCGCCTGCCACCATATCCATCAGCGGCATGCCTTCGAGGTCATCAAGGTCGGCGTAGCCAAATAGTTCGACATAAGCTTGGTTGGCGTAAATGTGCATGCCGTCATGAACATAGGCGATGGCATCTTTCGAACTGTCGAGTAATAACCGGCAGCGTTTCTCTGCATCACGCAAACCTATTTCGGCTTTGCGACGACTGCGGCGCTGTGTGAGGCTGTCTAGTTCTCGCAGGCTTACTAATAGCAAGCGTGCAGATTCGGACATGGGTACCACATCGCTGATGCCTTCTTGTAACGCGGATAGAACTTTTTCGGCGTCATAGCTTTCCGACAGTAGGATCACAGGAGTATCGAGTTCCAGCTTTTGAATGTGTATCAAAGCTTGTTGCGCGGTGAGTTCCTGTGAGCGTTCGGAGGCATAAAGTAGATCCCAGCTTTTGCTATTAAGAAGTTCTAGCAGGTGCTCTTCGGATTCAATAAATTTTGCCTGCGTGGCGCGCCCTGCATTACGAAGGAGATTTACCAGCTCTTCTGCTTCGTTGCGAGACGTGTCAAGAATCAATAATCTAATGGTGTCTATGTTGTTCGGCATGGGCTCAATTGTTTCGTATTAGTGCTACAGACAGCGAGTTAGAAGGAGCTAGATTTGGTTGTTTTTTATACGCTAGGGGGCTCAAATTTCAGGCCAGGTATCGTCATCTTCATATTCATCTTCTGATAAATCTGCACGTAGTGCCTGCGGCTCAAAAGTAAACTGACTGAAGCTACCTGTGCTGAGTGTGCAGTCACCTAAAATCCCCTGTGAAGTTTCACCATATTGGTTAAGAATTACGGACAGATTCTCTTTGAACGGCATGTTGGGGGCGATGAACGAAGCCGGTTTCCCCATAGCGTCCAAGGAGGGTAGTAATAAGGCGCGCATATAGTCTGATTTATGGCGTGACTCGGTCACAACTTTGGCGCCACAAGGTATTGCTGCCGCAGCAAGTAATTCGACGCCCATGGTGGTAACGCCTGTTTTCGGATGGGATATCCAGCGAATGACGCCGACGGTCCAGTTGTGGCTTTGCTGCTCGTTAATACCAATGATTTCGCCGGCTTTTATTTCTACCGGGGCCTCATTGTCCCATTTGATGCAATAACCATTTGGGCTGATATCGAGCAGACGTGATTTGTATTGTGGGTATGATGTTTGAGATGAGCCCGAAGTCGCTTGCGTTAGATTAGGCATTGCCGCTTTAGCATTAGGCATCTTTAAATCGCTGTGATCTATGGGGTTGGTGCTATGGTGATCTGCGTCAAAGGCTGTCCCCCATGGGTCGCTGGAGTCCACTAATGGCTTAACGTCTCTGGAGTCGAAAGCGTTGTTGTTTTGTTGAGCATTAACATTGCCGCGTTGTAGCTGGGTGTCGAAGTCGACACCCCCGGACAAGAAGAAATGGGTGGCGCTAAAGCCAAAACAAAGTGTAACGAATTTGTCGCTTGGTAGACGTGCTGCTGAGCGCTCAGAAAGTGTTTCCCATGATTTAACTAGGTAGCTCAGCAGGTTCCGGTTGATCGTTTCGGGGACAGTAATACCCTTGCTAAACGAATCGTGGCCTTCACTGGATTGTTGTAAATAATCTTTGAACAGTTCAAGCAATGGTTGTAGATCAATGCCTCGGCTAAAGGGTGAGTTTTTTCCAGAGGCTAATTCACTGTAGATCGGGGCGATATCATCGTTCAAATTGACGATAAAGTTTGCCTCTTGCGTTGGTCCAACTAAGTGAACGTGTTTGCTCCATAACTCAGAGGCGTGGTAGATGCTGGTAATGTCGCGTTGGCGGATTTGATTTGCCTTGCAGCAGCCCATCATTAATGCGCGTTTATAGGCGTCGGCAATATTCGTTTTCTGCACGAACTTATTATTATTATCTTCAATCGGAAAATCTAATAGACGATTGGACTCTGCAATCAGGTATAACTGGTGAAGTTCGTGCCAGGAATTTCTAGGTGCCGGGTTGTAGAGGTGGTAAGAGCGCACGATTATTTGAACCGTGATGCTCATGGCATGGTAGATAGCCAGGGCGACGATTTTTTTGGGCTTTTTAGAAATCAATGTTTGGCTAAGACGCTTACGGTCTTCGACGACACTTTTGTACGCAACCATAAGATGGTTGTCTAGAGCCATTGCCAAGCGTGATACTTTACGGGCTTTGACAGGTAGGACAACTGGCTGATTAAGGTAGTGTTTAGTCAGGTTTTCACATACCTGTTGAATCGGAGTACGTAAAATTTCTATTAGTTTAAGGCGAGTTTCGGGGTCAACAATAAGCTGGTTCAGCTCAATCATGGCATGGTAAAGCTGGCGAGATGACTCCCCTAGATTGCCCATGGGTAGCTGATCGATCCACTCACTTAAGTGGCGTGGTGTGGGTTCACAAAAGGACAGCGTGCGCAGCGTCTGCTCGGGTATTGAGAAGGGAACCTGCTTTTCGTTTGATGACATTAATATTTCCAGTGTTCAGCGTTGAGCTGTTATTGCCCGTATTTATATTTGCACCGATTTAACTGCTTAAAGCTGCGTAGATGCTTAAAATATAGACCAACATATTGCTTTGGCCAGTGTGTTTGCTAATTAATTCAGCGCTTTAGAGTTGCGCGGGCAGTGGTGTTTTAGCTGTTTCTCCCGCGATTTCTTTGACGAGTTTGGGTACCAGATAACCGGGTAATTGAGCGCTAAGCTGACCGAGTAATTGCTGAGCTTCGGCGTCAGGGGTGTCAAAATGTGCCGTGCCCTGTGTTTTATCAAGAAGGTGTAGATAATACGGTATTACGCCCGCTTGAAATAGCCGTTCACTGAGATGTTTTAATACCTCGACTGAATCGTTAATGCCCTTAAGTAATACACTTTGATTAAGCACCGTGATGCCCTTTGATCGCATTAGCATCAAGGCATCGCTCACCTGTTCGTCAATTTCAGTTGCATGGTTAGCATGAATGACCAGTACAGGTTGCAGGCGGGTTTCCGTTAGCCAGTCCAACATTTCGTTAGTGACGCGTTGTGGAATGACGACCGGTAAGCGAGTGTGGATTCTCAGCCGCTTAATATGCTGAATATCGGCAATATTGCGGGTTAGCTGTTGCAGTGTTTTATCACTATTAATCAGTGGTTCGCCGCCACTAAGAATGACTTCTGTGATGGTGTCGTCGCTGCGGATGTATTCTAGTGCTGATTGCCATTCAGAACTGCTGTTCTGGTTTTCCTGATAGGGAAAGTGGCGTCGGAAACAATAACGGCAATTGATGGCGCAGCTGCCAGCCAAAATCAGCAGTACGCGGCCGTGGTATTTGTGAATAATACCGGGTTGGATATTGCTGTTGGCCTCGCCGAGCGGATCGCTGACATAGCCGGGCACCGACTGGTTTTCAATGGCTAGTGGCAATACCTGAAGTAATAGCGGGTCAGCGGGATTACCTCGTTCTATACGGTTGGCATAAGGCTGAGGTACGCGCAGAGGGAAGTTGAGTTTGCCGGTATCGAGTCCTTCGATATCGTTTAGATGGTTGCCGGTATAGTCGAGTAGGCTACGGACATCCTTAATTACCCTGGAAAGCTCAGATTGCCAACTTATGGAGTGTATAAATTGCTCGCTTCGGGGTATTATTGGGCACATTTTTAGTCCGTTAGGTGTTAAGTAATATGGCAAACTATTCTACCAATGAATTTCGTTCAGGTCTTAAGGTTCTTCTTGATGGCGATCCTTGTAGCATTCTTGAAAATGAATTTGTAAAGCCGGGTAAAGGGCAGGCTTTTAACCGTGTAAAAATGCGTAACCTGAAAACAGGTCGTGTTTGGGAGCGTACTTTTAAATCTGGAGAGTCGCTGGAAGGTGCCGATGTTATCGATCTGGATATGGAATACCTCTACACCGATGGTGAATTCTGGCACTTCATGATGACAGATGGCTCTTTTGAGCAACATGCAGCGGACGACAAGGCCATTGCCGATGTGATTGACTGGCTTAAAGAGCAAGATTCTTATGTAGTCACCTTGTGGAACGGCGCGGTACTGGCTGTTGCGGCGGCTAACTTTGTTGAGTTGGAAGTGGCCGATACTGACCCGGGCCTGAAGGGTGACACGGCTCAGGGTGCAACAAAGCCAGCAACGTTGACCACTGGCGCAACGGTGCGTGTGCCATTGTTTGTGAATATTGGCGACATGCTACGTATTGATACCCGCAATGGCGAGTATCAAGGCCGCGCAGCTAAATAGTCTGAGTTGATTAACGTGGCCTCAAGCGGAGGTCACGTGTTATCGAATCGAATGTTTTGACTCTCTCCGATTGGCAACCCACCGCTTCGCTTGAAGCACTGCGTCTACGTGCCAGCCTGTATCAGAAAATAAGGCACTTTTTCCAGCAACGCAATGTGCTGGAAGTGGAAACGCCTTTGCTAGGTCAAGCGGCTAGTACTGACTTACATTTAGCCAGTTTGGCGGTGGAAGCCGACAATAAATTCCTGCAAACCTCACCAGAATTTGCCATGAAGCGCCTGCTTGCTGCGGGCAGTGGCGCCATCTATCAAATTTGCAAAGCGTTTCGGTCTGGCGAAAGTGGTTCGCGTCATAATCCCGAATTCACCATGTTGGAATGGTACCGTCCCGGTTTTGATCACTTTGATTTAATGGATGAAGTGGCTGAGCTGATAGGGCAACTGCTCGGTGAGCGAGCAGTCAAAAAATTATCCTACCGGAATGCCTTTAACGATGTGCTGGGCGTAGACCCTCATAGTTGTAGTGAGCCAGTGCTCGCGCAATTAGCACTGCAACAAACAGGTTATATTGCCGCCAATGATGAGAGCCGTGACACGCTATTGGATTTGTTGATGTCGCAGGTGATCGAGCCAACGCTGGGGCGTGGTGAATTAACCTTTATCTACGATTATCCAGCCAGTCAATGTGCCTTGGCTAAATTGTCGATTGATGCGCAAGGCATGCAAGTTGCGGAACGTTTTGAACTTTATGTTGAAGGTGTTGAATTAGGTAATGGTTATTTTGAGTTAACCGATGGCGCGGAACAGCAGCGTCGGTTTGATAGCGATTTGCAGCAACGGGCAGATAATAATCGGCCGGCCGTGCCGATAGATCAGCGCCTAGTAGCGGCGCTTAATCATGGTCTACCAGATTGCGCAGGCGTGGCACTTGGCCTTGATCGGCTGTTAATGCTGATGGCGAAGGCTACTTCAATCCGTGAAGTGATTGCCTTCCCCGCGGATATTGCCTAACTGGTTTTATTGCCCATCAATTGTCCCATTTGAACGCTTTGGTCGGGCGTTAAAGCCTGCTCCCAGTCCATAACGTCTTTGCCAAATAACATCACAATCGTTGAGCCGAGTTTAAAGCGACCTAGCTCTTCACCTTTTTTCAGGTGAATTTCTTCACCATAGCTGAATTTTTGTAGCCGACGTTTAGGCGGCGTAACCAGTCCTGCCCATACGGTTTCAATGCTGGCAACAATCATCGCGCCGACCAATACCATGGCCATTGGGCCGAACTCAGTGTCAAAAATCGCCACCATACGCTCGTTGCGTGAGAACAGGCTAGGCACTTTGCTAGTGGTTAATGGGCTAACCGAAAACAATCGGCCAGGCACGTAAATCATTTTTCGTAAGATGCCGCTTACTGGCATGTGAATGCGGTGATAGTCCTTGGGTGACAGGTAAACCGTGGTGAACTTGCCGCCATCAAACTCTTTCTCCAGCGCTAATGAGCCACCTAATAAATCATAGGTCGAAAACTCATGGCCCTTGGCCTGAAAAATTCGACCCGCGTCAATATCACCGATTTGACTGATGGCACCATCGACGGGGCAGGCGATGCTGCCTGGCGCGTCGACAAAGATCCTGGCGTCGGCTTTGAGAGCGCGGGTGAAAAAGTCATTAAAGTGCGCGAAGGCTGTCGGATCGGTAATCTCAGCTTCACTCATATTGACCTGGTAGGATTTTACAAACCATTCAATCAACGGGTTTTTAAACCACGGCCAGCGACATTCGGCCACGCAGCCAGCCAATCGAGAGAGCAGGTGGTGAGGCAGTAGATACTGAGCCATCATAAATAGCAGGTTTTTGAGTGTTTTCACTGAATTGTCCGTTTATTGTTCGACAGGTGTGTCTGGGTGGTTGCCCCATTCGCCCCAAGAACCTGGGTAGGCTTTGATGCGCGGGAATTCCAATGCTTTACCCACCAAATAGGTTAGGCCGGAACGGCGATGAGTTTGGCAATGGGTGATGATTTCCTTGTTGCCATGGATGTGTTCCTCATAAAGCTCTTCACGGATATCAGCCAGATCACGAATCCTACCGTTTTCATCGAGGCAGCGTTTCCATTCGTAGTTAAAGGCACCGGGGATATGGCCGCCTTTTTCCGCTCTTTTATCTTCGCCGCTGAATTCGGCTGGCGAACGTGCGTCCCAAATGATGGTGCCGTCAGCATCTAGATGTGCGGAGATGTGTTCCATGTCAGCAATGTGGGACATCTGCCAGTCGATGATAGCTTCAGAGGGCTCAGCAGTATTAGCAGTGGTTTCCGCTTCGTAGCCCGCTTCTTGCCAGGCAGGGAAGCCGCCGTTAAGGAAAGAGTAACCATGTACGTAGGAATAACGGTAGTGACCAATCATTTCTAGTAGCCAGATAAAACGACCGGCCCAGCAGCCGTTTTGATCGTCATAGGCGACGACCAGCGTTTTCTCTTGTAGTCCGATTGAGTCGAACAGCGCTCTTAGTGTCGCTTCGTCAGGAAGCAGGCCAGTGGTTGGCGCTTCACCTGCACAAATAGCTTGAGGTGGCACATGAATGGCGCCCGGTACGTGCCCCTTTAGGTAGTTTTCTTCACTGCTGAGGTCTATGATCAGAATTTTTTCGTGGCCAATATAGGGCTTTATTTGCTGGGCTTGGGCAATGATTGGCAATTGGTATATCGTTAAATCCATGGTTTGCGCCTGTTGATGCAGTGGTTATCAGCTTGTTCGTTTTCGGGGCTGGGCACACATGCTGTGCCTGCCTCTTTTGGGGCTGGCATTGTACCTGAGGGTTGGTATCCTGTCAGGTTTGAATAAACGGATGATTATTTCCGAAGGTGTTATTGAATGCAATTTGGCGCCCCTTTGCTGCCCGCTAGGCTGATTAAGCGTTATAAGCGTTTTCTTGCGGATGTTATTTTTGATGATGGCCAAGAGCTAACCGTGTATTGCCCTAATACCGGCAGCATGATGAATTGCGCGGAGCCAGACAGCCGGATTTGGCTATCTCACAGTGATGATGCCAAACGAAAATACGCATATACCTGGCAACTGGTGGAAACCGATCCCTGCGAACTGGCCTGTATTCATTCGGCGTTGGCTAATAATGTGGTTAAGGAGGCGGTTGAAGTTGGTCTGGTTCCTGAATTACAGAATTATGATCAGCTGCAAACAGAAGTACGTTACGGCGAAGAAAAAAGCCGTATCGACTTGTTGTTAACTCGCTCCGACGAGCAGTGTTATGTGGAAATCAAATGCGTGACTCTACATATGGGCGAAGGATTAGGTTTGTTCCCAGATGCGGTGAGCGCGCGTGGCACCAAGCATCTGCGAGAGCTGGCGTTGATGAAGCAGCAGGGGCATCGTGCCGTGTTGTTATTTTGTGTACAGAATACAGCGATTGATCGTGTCGGTGTGGCGGTTGAAATTGATGCTAAATATGCGCAAACACTACAGGAAGTGATAGCGGCGGGTGTGGAGGTGCTGGTTTACAACACCTCAATTACGCCTGAATCGATAATATTAAAAGGGCCGTTGCCTTTTATAGGGGCTGATTAGCTCTCGGCGTTTGAGGGCGAAGGTTCAGTTAAAATAATTTGGCCCTCTTGCAGCTCAAAATGGACTTCGTTCAGATGGTCGCCTTTGCAAGGTCCCAATACACAAAAGCCCGTGTCCAGTGTGAACATCGCGCCATGGGTGGAACACTGAATGTAGGTTTCATCATAGTTAAGAAAATCATCCGGCTGGAACTCTAGGTTCAATCCTAAATGTGGGCAGCTGTTTTCATACAGATAAAGCTGCGCGTCTTTTTTTAATACGATAATTCTTAAATCCCCGATTTCGAAGCCGCGGGTTTTGCCTTCGGCGATGTCGTCAATATGGCAGAGTACAGTCATTATGAGGTTTTCGGCTGTTCAGTATTGGCTGCCGGTTGATACTCATCTTGATCTGACAGGTCGTTGAACAATTCACGATTAAGCAGTTTTTCATTATGGGCAATAATGGTCGAAACCATCGAGTCCCCAGCCACGTTGACCGCAGTGCGCATCATATCCAGTAGCCTATCAACGCCGATGATCAGTGCGATGCCTTCCACTGGTAAGCCGACCTGTTGTAACACCATTGCCAGAGTGATCATGCCTACGCCGGGCACGCCTGCGGTGCCAACCGATGCCAAAGTGGCGGTTAAAATTACTAGTAAATAACCAGTTAGGCCGATATCGATATTAAAGGCCTGGGCGATGAAAACGGTGGCCACACCCTGCATGATGGCGGTGCCATCCATGTTGATGGTGGCGCCCAGAGGTAGTGTAAAGGATGCCACTGAGTTATCTACGCCAAGACGTTTTTTCGCCACGTTGAGCGTAACCGGTAAGGTGGCGTTGCTTGATGAAGTACTGAAGGCAAACAGCATGGCTGGGCGAATATTGCTGAAAAAAGCCAGCGGACTGAGACGAGTTAGTAGGCTTAATAGCAGCGAATAAAACCCTAATGCGTGAAGAACCAATACCAGCACAACGGTAAAGAAGTACAGCGCCAGATCTGCGATAGCGGAATAGCCCACGGTGGCGAACAGTTTGGTGAGCATGCAGAACACGCCATAGGGCGCGAGGTGCATTAAAATCACCACCATTTTCATGATAACTTCATTGAGCTGTTCGAACAGCTGTTGAACCTTTTTTCCTGTTTCGCCGCAGCGAGATATTGCCACTCCCATCAAGATGGAGAAGACAATAATTTGTAACATATTGCCTTCAGCCATTGCCTGAATGGGATTGGTTGGAAATATATCGATGATCACTTCTTTCAAGGGCGGGCGTGAGGCAGGGTCGAATACCGCCGTTGACACCATATCCATGCCAATACCGGGGTTCAGCAGGTTAGCAGTTAATAATGCCAGTGTAATGGCGGCTGCGGTGGTGAGCATATAAAGCGCTAGCGTACGGATGGCCATACCGCCCATGCGCGAGTTTCCTCCCAGCGAGCTACAACCACACACCAATGATACAAACACCAGCGGCACAACTAACAGTTTGAGTGAGGCAATAAATATTTTTCCGACCACATCCAGAACACCGTCGATCAAGGCCCATTGAATCCAATCCATGAGGCTAGCGGGCATAAAGCTGGCTTGGTCGAGCCAGTTGATGAGTAGACCTAACAGAAGGCCAAGACCCATGCCGGTGAGGATGCGGGTGGTGAGGTTCATACGGGGTGTCCGTCGAAGTGAGTTAGCGCTTATGGTAAGGGGTTGGTTGCAGGCTGCGCAAGTGGTGCTTGTTGGCTTGTTGCTGAGAGCTGTGTGCGTGCGAAATAAATATCGCCATAATAACTGGTTAATAGAGAGTCGGTGTTGTCACCATCGGTCATGATAGCAATTGCCGAGACTGGCGGCGGTGAGGTGCCAAAAGCGCGCTGATAGTCTGCGGCGACATTACGTGACAGGCTAACCCATTGGCCGATCTGTGAGCGACCGCTGTTGGCGGCAATCATCATCGAGCGCTCTGTATAAGGACTTGCCAGTAAGGTGTTGGCTGGCGCTTGATTGGCCCAGATATAACTAAGCGCATGGGTTCTTTCTAGGCCGGTGGCGTTTTTCAACCAACCTAACAGACTGACTTGCGGCGCTTCAAAAATAACATAAAGACGCGCGCTGTGGTCATCCCCCTGTTTACTGTGATCATCGGCATTTGTTGGCAGCTTTGTTATTTTCCAGCGCCAATGCAGTATTGGGTGGTCAGTGAGTGATACGGTGAGGTTATGAATCAGTCCGGAAGCCGTTTTTTTGCTAACGGCTTGCAGAACTTGATGCCCGTTTTGTTGAGCTAGTTGGTAGTGAGTACTGGCGCCAAACAGGCTAAAACGATAGGACTGCCAGTGTTTGAAAACCTGCTGAGAGCTGGCGCTGGAGAAACTGGCTACGCTGACTTGTGGGGGCACTTCATCCGCGCCGCTCGCACCACCGCAGCCGCATAGTAGAATCATTACTAGCCAGCGCAGGCCAGCGGTACCGTGTGGGTTAGTCACGCAAACTAATGCAGGGCCAGCCCTGTTGTTGGGCGTGGGCCACCAGTTTGTCGTCACCATCCACTACACAGGGGTGATCCACTGCTTCTAACAAAGGTTGGTCATTGTTTGAGTCGCTGTAGCCGTAGCTGCCCTGCAATGAAACATTATGCTCGGTAAGCCAGGCTTTAAGGCGGGTTATTTTGCCGTCTCGATAACTGGGCGTGCCACTGACTTTGCCGGTATAACGGCCATCAATAACCTCTGGTTCGGTGGCGATGTAATCATCTACGCCATGTAGTTCACAAATAGGGCCGGCAACAAAGCTGTTGGTGGCGGTGATGATTAGTAAGGTATCGCCCTGATCGCGGTGTTTTTGTAAAAGCGCTTTAGCCTTTGTCTGTAACATGGGCTTTATTTTGCAATCCATGTAGTCGCCATGCCATGCCTTAAGGGTGCTTATATCGTTTGCTGCCAGCGGTTCCAGAGCAAACTCAAGGAACTCGTCAATATCCATGATGCCTTGCAGATATTGCTCGTAAAAATAGTTGTTTTTATAGGCGTAAACGTCTGAATCGACGTAGTTATTGGCGACCAGGTATTCGCCCCAGGCAAGATCACTGTCACCGGCCAGTAGCGTGTGATCAAGGTCGAAGATAGCCAGTGTCATAGAGATTCCTTAAGAGATAAGCGGTTTTCTTGAAGCGCACATTATAACGACTTTATGTTACTGTTGGCGCTCAGGTCGCGTAAATTTGCGACGCTGCTTATAAAACGTTAAATTCTAATGTCTGTTAATTAGGAAATTTGGTGTGTTCGCTACAGTCATAGCTCGTGGCTAGAGTGTGTAGCCTGCATTCGCGATGAGTTAGCGCAGGGAAAAATAGTGATAGATTCGGATGGTTTTCGTCCTAATGTTGGCATTGTGTTGGCCAACCCTAAGGGACAAGTACTGTGGGCTCGACGTATTGGTCAGCAGGCCTGGCAGTTTCCGCAGGGCGGTATTAAGTGTCAGGAAAGTTCTGAAGATGCGCTGTTTCGCGAGTTGAAGGAAGAGATCGGATTGTCTCCGCAGGACGTGTCGATATTGGCGCAGACCAAAGGCTGGTTGCGTTATCGTTTACCTAAACATCTACTACGTCACAAATCGAAACCTATGTGCATCGGGCAAAAACAAAAGTGGTTTTTACTGCAAATGCAGAGTCCTGATGAGCGGGTGAATTTCAGCTTTTCAGATAAGCCCGAGTTTGACCATTGGCAGTGGGTTAGTTACTGGTATCCCGTGAGCCAAGTGGTACTTTTCAAACGAGATGTTTATCGACGCGCACTGACAGAGTTGGCTCCTATGGTGCAGCTGACAAGCTCGTAGCAGGCTCTATAAAAACATCAGCACAATTAAAGGCATGGAAAGGAAGACTAAATGTTAGGCGTGTTACGAAGTATTGTTCAGGAAGTTGATGCAGCGAAAGACCTTAAGTCCGCACTGGGTGTGGTGGTTGAACGTGTGCAGGATTCCCTGAAAACCAGCGCCTGTGCTATTTACTTGTTCGATGCTGAACAAGATCGATTGGTGTTACGTGCAGTAGATGGCCTCAAACGTGATGCTATTGATAATGTGAGTTTGAAGGCCTCTGAAGGCCTTGTGGGTTTGGTCTGTTCACGCGCTGAACCGATTAACCTCGAAAATGCAGCTGAGCATAAAAACTTTCAGTATTTCCCGGAAATCGGAGAGGAGGCCTATAGCTCTTTTCTTGGTGTGCCAATCGTGCATCACCGTAATGTGTTAGGTGTCATGTTGGTGCAAAGCATGGAACGCCGCCGCTTTGATGAAGAGATAGAAGCGTTCATGATCACCTTGGCTTCGCAGCTGGCCGTGGTGTTGGCGCATGCCAAGGCAACCGGGTCTATAACTGAGATTTCCAGCGAGGGTGGCCGATCTCCCGTACATTTTGATGGCGCGCCAGGCGCGCCAGGCGTGGCCGTTGGTACCGCCGTAGTTGTATTCCCATTAGCTGATTTGAATTCTGTACCTGATCGTCCGGTGGAGAATGTAGAAAAAGAAATCAAATTGTTCCACGCCGCCGTGGACAAAGTTAAGTCAGATATTGAACGTGCCAGCGCTAAGTTTTCATCTAAATTAGGTGTTGAAGAGCGCGGCTTGTTTGATGTGTACCTGAATATTCTCAATGACAACGCCTTGGGTGGCGAAGTAATGGCCAAAATTCGCGACGGCCAGTGGGTGCAAGGTGCATTGCGTGAAGTCATTGGTGCGCATGTACAAGTATTTGAAATGATGGACGATGCCTATTTACGCGAACGTGCTGCGGATATCCGTGATTTGGGCCGTCGAATATTGTCTTACCTGCAAGGATTGCAGCATGAGGTTCGCAAATTCCCGGATCAGGTTGTGCTCGTTGGAGAAGAGCTGACACCGGCCAATTTGGGAGAAGTGCCTCGTGACAAACTGGTAGGCCTTATTAGCCTACGAGGCTCGAAAAACTCGCATGTTGCCATTCTGGCACGAGCGATGGAAATTCCCACAGTGGTTGGCGCATCGGATATTCCTTATCGCAAGTTGGAAGGCATGGAAATCATCATTGATGGTTATCAGGGTAAGGTTTTTCCTAATCCATCGCAGGAACTACGTGATCGCTTCAATGAAGTGCTGGCTGAAGAAAAACTCATGGTGCGCGGCTTTGAAGCGCTCAGTGAGCTGCCCTCGGAGACGTTGGATAAGCATCGTTTTCCATTACGCGTTAATACCGGTTTGTTATCGGATGTCGCAAAGTCTATTTTACGTGGCGCTGAAGGGGTAGGGTTATACCGAACCGAAGTGCCTTTTATGATGACGGATCGCTTTCCTAGCGAGAAACAACAGGAAGATATTTACCGCCAGCATTTGGTGGCGTTTTCACCGAACCCCGTCACTATGCGTACGCTGGATGTGGGTGGCGACAAAGAGTTACCCTATTTTCCGATTAATGAAGATAACCCTTTCTTGGGTTGGCGTGGCATTCGTATTACGTTGGATCACCCGGAGATTTTCCTGGTACAGGTGCGGGCCATGTTGAAGGCCAGCCAAGGCCTGGATAATTTGCGAATTATGCTGCCGATGATCTCCAACGTCACTGAAGTAGAGGAAGCCCTACAGTATATTCATCGGGCCTATCATGAGATTCGTGAAGAGGGCTATGACGTTATTATGCCCGCTGTGGGCGTTATGATTGAAGTCCCTGCGGCCGTGTATCAGGCGCGCGAGTTGGCGCAAAGAGTGGACTTTTTGTCGGTCGGTAGTAATGACTTGACGCAATATTTATTGGCCGTGGATCGTAATAACAGTTATGTGGCGGATCTTTATCACTCTTATCATCCTGCGGTGCTGAAAGCCCTTAAATCAGTGGTGAATAAGGCGCACTTGGAAAACAAACCGGTCAGTGTTTGTGGTGAGTTAGCCGGAGAACCGGGTGGAGCCTTGTTGTTGATGGCTATGGGCTATGATGAACTGTCCATGAGTGCGTCAAACATTCTGCGGGTCAAATCGGCGATTAGGCATGTGACGTTGAAACAGGCTAAGCAATTACTGGAAGAAGTAATGACCATTGATAGCGCTCCGTTGGTTGAACTTCATCTTAATGCCGCACTTAAAGAAATGGGCATTGAGCACATGGAAACATCTCTTTAGTTCCTCACTTAAATAAAATCACCCTTTTAAACTAGTCCCTTCCGGTATGACTTTCTGGGAAGTACGGATTGACGTTTTGGCTAACCTGTTTTGGAGATTATAACGTGCTGACTTACCCTGATATTGATCCAGTGGCTCTTTCGCTGGGCCCTTTGCAGGTGCATTGGTATGGTCTCATGTACCTGCTCGGTTTTGGCGCAGCGTGGTGGCTAGGCCAGCGGCGTGCGGCGCAAGCTCATTCGCCCCTAGAGCCTGAACATATTTCAGATTTGATTTTTTATGGCGCCTTAGGTGTCGTGGTTGGTGGCCGTGCTGGTTATGTTTTGTTTTATAACTTTGATCGGTTCCTAGAGGATCCACTCTGGCTGTTTTATGTGTGGGAAGGCGGCATGTCTTTCCACGGTGGCCTATTGGGTGTCATCGTCGCATTGGCGCTGTATGCACGGAAACTGGATATTAGTTTTTTTGCCATGATGGATTTTGTGGCACCTTTGGTACCCATTGGTTTGGGTGCGGGGCGATTAGGCAACTTTATTGGTGGCGAGCTGTGGGGGCGAGTCAGTGATGCGCCCTGGGCGATGGTATTTCCGGGCGCAGGAAATCTAGCACGACACCCTTCTCAGCTATATCAGTTCGCGCTGGAAGGTTTGCTGCTGTTTGTGATTCTCTGGTGCTATTCGAGTAAGCCGAGGCCTACCATGACCGTGTCCGGCTTGTTTTTAATGTGTTATGGCTTGTTCCGCTTTGTGGTGGAGTTTGTTCGCCAGCCTGATGCCCATCTTAATTTTATCGCACTTGATTGGATGACCATGGGGCAGTTGTTATCCATGCCAATGGTTCTGGGCGGGTTGTTGCTATTTGTGGTTGGTTATCAGCGGCACGATCAAAAAATTAATTAGAGGATAAGCTATGCAGCAGTATCTAGACCTAATGCAGGATGTTCTTGATAACGGCGTGGATAAAGGTGACCGTACCGGTACCGGCACGCGTTCGGTGTTTGGACGCCAGCTGCGATTTGATCTAAGCGCGGGTTTTCCTTTAGTGACCACTAAAAAGTGTCATCTGAAATCTATTATCCATGAGCTTCTGTGGTTCCTGCAGGGCGATACTAATGTTGCTTATTTGCAGGAAAACGGCGTCACAATTTGGGATGAATGGGCTGACGAGCAAGGCGATCTTGGCCCGGTTTACGGTGAACAATGGCGTGCTTGGCGCAAGCCAGATGGCGGCACGGTTGATCAGATCAGCAAACTGGTTGATAACTTGAAAAACAACCCGAATAGTCGTCGCCTGTTAGTAGTGGCCTATAACCCCGGCGTGGCTGATGAGATGGCGTTGCCTCCGTGCCACTCTCTATTCCAGTTTTATGTGGCTAATGGCAAGTTGTCCTGTCAGCTATATCAGCGCTCGGCGGATTTGTTTTTGGGGGTGCCTTTCAATATCGCCTCCTATGCGATTCTTACTCATATGCTAGCCCAGCAAGCGGGTTTAGAGGTGGGTGAGTTTGTACATACCTTTGGAGACTGTCATCTTTATTTAAATCACCTAACCGATGATATTGTAGATGAGCAGTTGCGCCGTCAACCTCGTAGCCTGCCGCAGTTGCTGATTAAGCGTCGGCCGGAATCCATCTTTGATTATCGCTTTGAAGATTTCGACATAGTGGGTTATGAACCTTATCCGGCAATAAAAGCCCCCATTGCGGTGTGAACTGAGCTCTTATCTACCTATAAGGGCATATTTGATTAGCGGCCGGCATTTATAGATCACAAATGGTGTGCTGCTATTATCAATCAAATGCATAATTTAGTGATCATTGTTAACTTCTATACAATGGCGTAATGCCTTGGCCAATCGAGCATGAGCTCATCATCTGTGTAGGTTCTGCGGATTACAAATCAAGAATTTTCAGGCCAACGGCATGCTAATAAATGGCGTCAGGTAGTTTTTAGGTAGTGAGCTATAAACTCTCGAACCTCTTTGAACTGACGGTTAAGGTTTTCGAGCAATGCACTGATTTTATCGTGCTGACCGGCAATACAGGCTCGTTCTAATGCCTGGCATACGCTCGCCAGGTTGACCGCTCCCATATTGCGTGCCGCGGATTTCAGTTTGTGCGACTGTTTGCTAACCGTATCAGTTGCCGATATTTTAGCTGCATTGTTAAGCTCTTCTAGCGTCTGCGTCGCAGACTTTGTAAAGGAGTTTAGAAGTGAGCGATGAGTGACTGGGTTGTTGCCAACCAGTTGGATTAAGGTAGAAATATCAACGGGTAAGTTTGATGAATCATTAGGGCTTGGGATGTTTTGTGGTGCTGACTCTGTTGCGACGCGAGAGTGTGCCGCCGTTGAGAGTTCAAGCGGTAACCATTTATTAAGAGCTTGTTGTAGATCGTCGAGTGCCATTGGTTTTATTAAGAAATCGTTCATACCGATTTCTAGGCAGCGATTCATGTCGCTTTTTGAGGAGCTGGCAGTAAAAGCAATAATGGGTACTTGATTATTGGCTGGTTCGCTTGCGCGGATACGGCGAGTTAACTCATAACCATCCATGGTTGGCATGCTGATATCGGTCAATACCAAATGATAGGTGTTTGCTTGCCATTTTTCCCAGGCTTCTGCGCCATTGTTAGTAAGCTCTGATTCATAGCCTATCAGTAGTAATTGTTCCTTTAATACTTCCAAGTTAGTTGTGTCGTCATCTACCACCAGAATCTTTGCTGGCGTCGCTTTGTTTAATGGTGCAGGGGTTTGCTTCTCTTCAAGGGATCGTTTGGACTCTTGGACTTTAAGTTGTGCAATAGTGTGGGCAAGTCGCTCCAGCGATGCTTGCAAGGTCTTGCTGAAGCGATCCAGACGCTTGGCAACTTGTTCGTCTGGTTGGTGTTGTTTAATTGAATCCTCAAGTGCGCAGGCACTTTGTTCAAGTGAGGTGATATTAATTGCGCTTGCCGCATGGCGTAATGACGTGACTAGTCGCTGCGCATTTTCGTGTTGTTGCTGTACTAATTGTTGGCGGATACGATTGTCAGCATCGCTATGTTGTTCAATAAACTGCTTCGCAATTTTAATGTAAAACGAGCTGTTGCTGGCAATTTGTTGCAGGTCATCAATAAAACGGGCATTACTGTTTTCTTGTGTGGCCAGTTGATAGCCGGTTTGAGATTGTTTGGTTTTCGGTAAAATAAAGCGCGAGAGTGTTGAGAATAGGAGATCCGGGTCGATTGGTTTGCTTAAGTGCTCCTGCATACCTTTATCGAGGCATCTCTGGTGTTCTGCGGTCGAGGCGTGTGCTGTTAGGCCAATGATAGGTAGCTCCTGATAGCGTGGATCAGAACGCAGACGCTGTGTGGCCTCATAGCCGTCCATTTTAGGCATTTGTAAGTCCATCAATATGCCGTCTACTTCAATTGGCGTTGTATCTAGGAGTAGATCAAGAGCTTCTTGGCCGTTGTTTGCAAAGGAAACCTGGACGCCAATGCTCGCCAATAATTCACCGATAACCTGTTGGTTTATATCGTTATCTTCAGTCACTAAAATGTGTTTTCCGGCAAGCATATGAGACTCGCGTTCAATATTTTGGTGGCTGGGACGGGGCGTATTAAAAGGAGATGTTAGCAGGGTTGTAATTGCTGAACGTAATTGTGATGCGGTGATTGGTGCGACCAGAAGATTATCAATGCTATTGTTTAGTAAACTGGTGTGCTCGCTGACTTCAGTGGCTTTGCTGATTAAAATAATTTGGGGTGCTTTATTGAGATGTAACTGTGTCTTAATGTGATTGGCGGCTTCAGTACCGCTGATCTGTGGCATGTCAGCCTTCATGATCACTAATTGGTAGGGTTGGCCGGTATTGCTTGCATGGCTGATATCATCGAAGGCATGTTGCGTTGATTCTACACATGTAACCTTAAGGCCCAGTTGTGACAACATATCAGTCATGATAGCGCTAGAGCGAGTATGATTGTCGACCAGTAAAATAGAGCACGCATTTTTGGGGAATTTCAGCTGCTTTTTCTGATAGTTATGAGCAGGTAGGCCAAAGCGTGCTAAAAATATAAATTCGCTGCCAATACCGTATATGCTATTTGCCCAAATTTGACCGTCCATCATTTCGATCAATTTTTTGCATATGGTTAAACCCAGACCTGAGTTGTTGTAACTGCGCGTGATAGGCAAGTCGGGTGAGGCAAAGGCATCAAAAAGAGAGTTTTTTTGCTCATCGGTCATGCCAATACCAGAATCAACAATCTTGCAGTTAAGCAATATTTGTTGATTTCTTGGATTTTCAGGCACATCAACGGATAAGGTTATATCACCACACTCAGTATGTTGGATCGCATTGTTGAGTAGGTTAGTAAATATTTGTTGTAGCCTGGCGGCATCACCGATTAAAACGCCAGGTACCTCTGGTTTGACGTCAACCATGAGCTCAAGCCCCTTTTCATGGGCGCGCGGAACTACTGCCTGGATGACGTTAGTGAGCACTTCGTCGAGATCAAAAGACTGTTTTTCAAGCGTTAACATGCCAGAGTCTATTTTCGAAAAATCGAGCATGTCACTAATAACGGTTAATAGCGTTTCGCCTGAGGTGATAATTTTGCGTGTGTAATCCTGCTGCCGATGAGTCAGTGGTGTTTGCTTAAGCAGGTGCGTTAGACCGATCACGGCGTTCATTGGTGTGCGAACTTCATGGCCCATATGGGTTAAAAATTCGCTTTTGCTGGTGTTGTATTTGTCGGCCTGATTTTTTGATACAGCCAGCTCAGCTGACTGTTCTTCGACCTGTTGCTCAAGGCTATGATTGTATGTTTTGAACTCATTATAAGTGCTATCAAGGCGCCTACTCAGTCGCCGCAGAGCATTATTAAGCTCTGCTATTTCCCTATTATTTGGATTGATGGTTTCCTGATGGGCTAGATAATTGCCCGATGTCATGTCATTGACTCGGTAAGTCAATTCTCGCAAGGGAGTTATGACGGCAAGTGATATTTTACGTGAGCTATACCAGGCCACCGTCATGAATATAATGGCGAGTAGTATGAGTTGTAAAACTGCCTCGAAGATTGATTGTTTTATAAGGCTGTTTTTGTGTGCTGCTATGACATCAATAGACGTTAGTGAAAAGCCTAACCGAAGTACTCCCCAAGTTGTTTTTCCTGCACCGAGAGGCGTTAAGAATTCGAGGTAGTTATTACCTTGATTGTTATGCTCGAAATCACCGGGCTTTCTAGCCATGGCCAGATGCTGAGAAAGTCTGTCATTGAGTGTTTTGTTTTGCAGTGATGGCTGCAAGGTATGAACAAAGGCAAGGCGCTCTTTATCCATTAAAATGATGTATTTGAGATCCTCATCACTAGCGACAAATGCGTTAAGTTTGGCTCGTAGTGAAATTTTGTCGATGTTGGTGGAGGCAACGTTTATTGAATCAGCAGCGAGGTTTGTTAGTAGCTGTCCTTTCTTGGATAAATTGCTTTTCAGGTGAGCTATATCTCGGTGCATTTCGGTGGTTAGTTTCTGTGTTTCCAGGAACGTTGAAAGACCGATTGATGCGATGAGCAAGGCAAAGATTAACAGTGTCATGACTGTTAAAAGTTTGCCCTGCATACCTGTTTTTGATGATGACGTAGGCATGATGGTTAACGTGACTTGAGGTGGTCAAATATTGAGTGTGAGGCTCGTGAGTGGTTATCTTTGTTATTGCTAAATGACAAAGATGTGTGAGTGAAGGATGATTTACTCAGGCCATAGATAATCTGGGTGGCAGCAAGGGTTACTGACCAAAAGACACGCATTGCAAAGATTTGTACCGACAGCATCGCAAAATTCCTTGTGGATGCTCCCTGTGTTGCGGCTATAGTTAATAGTCAGAACAACACTTGCTCGGGATGAGTTGATTAAATGGCAGTGAATACGCCCAGCTATCTACTAAATACTGAGCTAATGTCTCAAATTAACATGGATGTATTGTTTGAGCAATTAAAGGGAAGTGGTCGTGATTGGCTATATGAGGCCGCTTTGCTTTGAGGTCGATGAGCCTGCTGCTAGCCGTTGCTATTTTGTAAGTGTGCTAACCTGAGTTAAGGCATGTGTTCAATTATTTAAGAGGCTCGAATGGAGAGTGATTTCGACGTGCAAGAACGACGTGAGCAGCTGAGGTATCCTGCGGTTAGTTATACTGCTTATGTGCAGAATCTGTATGGTTTTCAGCGCTTTAGTAAACCCTATGAGGCAGCAATTATTGATTTCCATCGTAACGGTGCAGGCTTTTGTTCCGATACCAAAATTTCTGTAGGTAATAAGGTACGCTTAACAATAAAGTCTGCAGCAGAACAAATAACGGATATTCGAGGTGTGGTGAGTTATGTGCGCCATCGTCAAACTGGCTACTGGTTTGGTGTGAAATTTATCCGTTCACGCACTGATAAATCGGCGGATCTCAGTGTATTGGTTGGTTTGGAAAATGTGCTTAAAGAGTTGCTGGCCTAAAGTGACTCGATATGGAATGAACTACCGTCTGGGTAATAAAAAGAACTCATGATCACTCGCGGTGAATCAATATTATTGCTGGCCGTGCTCATACTGGCGCTTGCTTTGTCTGCGCTAACCCCCTTTGATGGCTTGACCTGGTGGCTGGAAACTTTTCCGGTGCTATTGGGTTTGCCGATAGTCTTGCTAACCTGTAAAAACTTCCCCCTGACACCACTGAGTTATCGATTACTGTTTATCCATGCGATCATTTTAATTATCGGGGCTCACTATAGTTATGCCAGAGTGCCATTGGGATTTTGGCTGCAGGACTGGTTTGATCTATCTCGTAATCATTATGATCGCTTGGGGCATCTGGCGCAGGGCTTTATACCCGCAATATTGGCGCGAGAAATCCTTATTCGACGCTCCGCGTTGCAGGCCGGAAAATGGCTATTTTTTATTGTGATCTGTGTGTGCCTGGCTATAAGCGCCTTTTATGAGCTGATTGAATGGTGGGTGGCTATTGCTGCTCAACAAGGCGCTGTTGAATTTCTTGGTACACAGGGTGATATTTGGGATACCCAATCAGATATGATGATGGCGCTGGTCGGTGCCTTACTGGCTCAGTTGTTACTGGGCCGTAGTCATGAGAGAGCGTTGTCAGGTTTGAGGTAGGAAGCGGTGGCTAGACAGCCAGTTTTACTTAAACGGATTATCGGTTTGCCGTTGATTACCTTTTACGGCATTGGCACCATTTTGGGTGCCGGTATCTATGTGCTGGTGGGCAAGGTGGCCGTGGCCAGTGGAGCCTATGCGCCGATAGCCTTTCTGGTGGCGGCATTGGTCGTCGCTTTTACCGCCTTGACCTATGCTGAACTCTCCAGTCGTTTCCCCAAAAGTGCCGGTGAAGCCGTTTATGTATTGCGTGCTTTTAGCTGGAAGAGCCTGTCGTTGCTGGTGGGCTTTTCTGTTGTGCTGTCGGGCATTGTCTCTGCTGCCGTGATGGCTCGAGGATTTGCTGGTTACCTGTCTTTATTTGTAAGCTTGCCGGATGCTTTGAGTATTCTGTTGTTTGTGGCTCTGCTGGCTTCGATCGCGGCGTGGGGCGTGGCGCAGTCGGTACTGCTATCTGCCGTCATTACCCTGATTGAGTTGGCGGGTGTGGTCGTACTTCTTTGGGTGACAGGCGATGAATGGATACCTGCGCTGGACAATTGGCAGGACTATGTGCCGCCGTTCACCAGCGAAGTTTGGCTCGGTATTACGCTGGGCGCTTTTCTAGCCTTCTACGCCTACATTGGCTTTGAAGACATGGTCAATATGGCGGAAGAGGTTAAGGATCCGCAACGCAATTTGCCACGCGCCATTGTGTTATCGTTGCTGGTTACTTCAATATTGTATGTGCTGGTGGCTTGGGCAGCGGTGACGTCTCTGCCGCTTGAGAAGCTGGCCAGCAGTCGTGCGCCGTTTAGTTCGATTGTCGAACAAAATGGTTTGTTTCCCGTTTGGGCTATGACATTGATCAGCCTGATTGCTATTTCAAACGGTGCCTTGGTACAAATCATTATGGGCGCGCGCGTGCTTTACGGCTTGGCGAATCAGGGCTTGTTACCGACGGTATTTGCTAAGCTGAACTCACGTACACGTACACCGGTGATAGCGACTTTGCTGATAGGTGTTCTGGTATTAGTGCTGGCGTGGCTGTTCCCTATTGAAACCCTGGCTAAAATTACTAGTAGCATTTTGTTGATTGTTTTTGCGCTGGTGAACCTAGCGCTGTTGGTGATTAAACAACGAGAACGCAACGGGGGCAAAACAGACTTACTTCAACCACATGTTCGTTATCCTGTATTCATACCTGTCATAGGCTTTATGTTATGCTTGGCGCTGCTTTTTATACCACTTATTCAGACACTTTAATTAGGATGTTTAGATTTTGAAACTCGCTCTTATCGTTGCCATGGCCCAAAACCGGGTGATCGGAATTAATAATAACTTACCTTGGTACCTACCTAACGACCTTAAGTATTTTAAAGCCGTTACCATGGGCAAGCCGGTGATCATGGGGCGTAAAACCCATGAATCGATTGGTAAACCGCTACCGGGTCGAACCAATATTGTTATTACCCGCGATGCCAGCTTTCAAACTGAAGGTTGCAAAATTGTACACTCCTTACCGGCGGCCATTGAGCTAGCTGAAAATGTTTGCCTGATTAATGGCGGTGATGAGGTCATTGTCATGGGTGGCGCACAGATCTATGAGTTGGCGTTGGCTGATGCTGACCGTCTTTATTTGACCGAAGTGCATGCAAATGTTGAGGGGGATGCTTTTTTCCCTGAGGTTGATAAACAACTATGGAAGGAAGTGGCTCGTGAAGATCATAAAGCGGAGGGGCCTAACCCTTACGATTACAGCTTTTTAGCGATGGATCGAAAAGACAGCTAGCAAAGAAAATATTTGATTTAAAAGGGCCTGTCGGCCCTTTTTTATTGTGCCGATTTTAGTTTTCGGTGATTGAGGTCGCGAGTGATTCTAGAAAAGAAGCAAGATGCATACCTAGCTCTTGAAGCTTGTGCCAGGGCAGCATAGAGTTTACGGATAGCTGTTATAAAATTCGTGGATAAATATGCCTCTTAAGACAAAAATGATTTCTCTCGTAAGCCTGATTTTGGTGGTTGGCTTTCTTGCCACCTCTTTGGTGAGCTACTTTGTTTCGCGCAACTCGCTGAAAAATGAAATCATCACTAGGGAACTCCCGTTAGTGGGCGATAACATTTATTCAGAAATTCAGCGCGATTTATTAAAACCGGTTTTTGTTTCTTCGGTGATGGCCAGCGATACTTTTTTACGTGGCTGGGTTATTGATGGCGAGAAAAACGCGGCAGAGATACAGCGCTATTTACGCACTATCAAGGAACGCTACAGCGCGTTTACTAGTTTCTTTGTATCAGAAAAAACCGGTAATTATTATCACACGGAAGGTGTTCTTAAGAAAATTCAGCCGAATGAGGAACGTGACCGCTGGTATTACCGGCTGCGTGAAACACTTCAGAATTATGAAACTAACGTGGATCCTGATTTGGCGAACGGGGATGCTATTACGGTCTTCATTAATTACAAAGTATTTGATTTTAATGGCGATTTCATCGGTGCCACGGGCATTGGTTTAAAGGTTTCCTCGGTTAGAAGTGTCATTGAAAACTATAAACAGCGCTATAACCGCACTGTGTATTTTACTGACAAAGAGGGCCGCATTACGCTATGGGGTGACAACTTTGATACCAGCCAGCTCGACCTTCATATGCGAGCAGGGGTGTCAAAAGTTGCGGAGAGTATCCTCGGAGCTGATTCAGGGACGCACGAATATAAATTGGCTGGAGAGACTTACCTGTTGGGCAGCCGGTTTGTTCCTGAGTTAGGCTGGTACCTGATTGTTGAGCAGTCGGGCTCGGCAATTTTTGAAAAATTGAACAGGGCCCTTTATACCAATCTGGCAATCTGTCTGGTGATTATTTTTATTGTGTTGGTGCTCAATAACTATACGATTAATTTTTTCCAGCGGCGTCTGGAGATGATGGCGCTTAGCGATAAGTTGACGGGCACTGATAATCGGCACGCTTTCAGTCTTCATTTCACACAAGTTATGCGTGATATGAAGAGGAACACCAGACCTGCCTGTTTGATTATTTTAGATGTAGATCATTTTAAGGCGGTTAATGATCAGCATGGTCATTCAGTTGGTGATCATATTCTATGTGGCATTGCCAATGTCGGGCAGAGGCAAATGCGTGAGGCAGATATGTTCTGTCGTTGGGGTGGGGAGGAGTTTTTAATGCTGCTGGCGGATTGTTCTGAAATTGATGGTTTGCGGGTGGCAGAAAAAATCCGTAAGACTTTGGCTGCGGAAGAATTTTCGGTTGATAGTTCGAATATCTCAGTGACCGCCAGCTTAGGAGTCACACAGATTCAGGCGGGTGAAAGTGAAGATGATGCGGTGAAGCGTGTGGATAAGGCGCTGTATCGTGCTAAAGCGTTGGGTCGTAATCGTACGGAGGTCGAAAGCCTGGTAACGGAAGCGCTTGAAAAAACGGCTTAGTCGATTAGCTGTAAAGAATAATAAGGATTGATATTTACTATTGCTACAAATGGTTTTGGTCGTTGAAAATAGTCGAACATTATTCCAATGTTCGACTATTTATCGTCTAACCTTTGATTTTTCGGAATACAAACAATAAGACCAGCGCGCCGCAGATAGCTGTGATAAAACTGCCGACACTAAAGCTGCCAACACTGCCTAGGCCAAGGAAGGAACCAATAAAGCCGCCCAAAAAGGCACCGGCAACACCGATAATAGTGGTCATAATAAAGCCGCCGCCATCTTTACCTGGCATGATCCATTTGGCCAGAATACCCGCAATTAAACCGAATACGATCCAGGATAGAATCCCCATTGGTATGTCCTTTTTTAGGTTAGGTGTTGCTGCCACCCTAGCATAGCGAGGGGTTATTTGTCTGCTGAGGCGCTAGTTGCTGCGGTTACTGATCAGCTGCTCCAGTGAAGAGTTAGCCTGCTGCACAATATATAGAAAGGCGCTGCGTTGTTCGTCTTCCAATTGTTGTTTGCCTGCACGATCGGCATAGATAATCCCGATTAAACGATTGTTGGCGATGATGGGCGCCGCCATTGCGGGAACACTGCCAAACAGTTTTTGTTCCTGGGCATTAAAATTAAGAGCTTTGGGGCCATCGCCAATGTTAACGGGCTGGCGTTTTTCTGTGCACTGCATCAGCGCACCGGGGTGCTCTTTGCTGATAGGAAGGACTAATTCTTTGCGCCAGTTTTCGGTGCCAACGCCTAACACATGTTTGGCCTGCACTTTGCTGCGTTTCGAATCACAGAGCGATATAGCGACCCGTTCCAAACCAACGCCAAGATGAATGCCTTCTGCTACGGTGTGGAACAGAGTGTTAATGTCACACTTTTCCGACACCATCACCGCTAAATCACGCAACATATTGAGCTGGAACTGCGGGTCTGGACGTAGAATTGGCGCTTTTTCTTTCTTTGACTGCACCAGTTTGGCCGCTTGGTGGAGTTGGTGAACGCCATAAGCTTTAAGCTCGGAGGTGGCTTTCTTCGCACTTTGGGCGACTAACTCTTGAATATCCTCAACATCCGTTTTACAAAACGCGGCAACTTGTTCGAGTAGGGCTTTGAGTTCGGCAGAGTCCTTGTCTCCTTCCAATAATTCAGACAGGCGGTCACCAAATTGCACTGCGCAAGCCGCGGGTTTGTCCGTAGCTGGTTTGTTTAACGCTTCTTTTAAGACACTGCCTAATTCCCAGCGATCAGCCAAGCCGCTCGATAGGGCTTGAAAGCTAGTACCTAATTGATGCTCGATAAGCGCGGCAGGGTTTTCGTCGCTTTGCTCAAGGCTCTCGTTTAATTGCTCTGCGTGCTCAGCACCGAAACACCAGAAGGCCAGTTCGCCAAGACGATATAAAAGTGCAGCGATAAATACCTCTTCGCTGGCTTTTCCCGTTACGCGCGACATAATATTGCTGGCCTGCACAGCCGCATTGATGGCGTGAACAATACCGTTTAGAGCGTGCGGCGGAGACTGTTCGGTTAATAATTTGTCGATCAACACGACGGAGGCATAAATAGACTTAACACCGGCAATGCCCAGTTGCACCACAGCACGGCTGATGGTGGTAATCGGGTTATTGATGGTGGGGTTGTAAATAACGCAGTTGGCGACTTTTAGTACACGCGACGTTAAGGACGGATCCTTGAGAATGACGTCAGCCAGCTGCATGGCAGTGCTGTTATCTTTGCCGGTTACCGATTCTAGTTCATGTACAACGCCACCGAGTACAGGTAGTTCGGTTTTGGAAAAGACCTCTAGCCAGTAGTCACGTCCCTTATGTTGATCGGCCGCCATTATTTGAAATATCCTGCTTGATAGTGTTTTATAAGGTGGAGATTTGTTGCCACAGTATAGCGGGTATTACTGGGTGTATTGTCGGCAAGTTTTTTGCTAAACGTAATAAAAAGGCCGGAAACTGCGAGCAGGTTCCGGCCTTGTGCGGTTGCTACGATATTAATCTAGTAACGATATATCTCGCACAGCACCTTTGTCCGCACTGGTGACCAGTTTGGCATAGGCTTTCAGGGCAGAGGTGACTTTACGAGGACGCACTTCGACTGGTTTCCAGCCCAACTTATCCTGCTCAACACGACGCGAGGCCAGTTCTTCATCACTAAGCAGCACGTTAATGGTGCGGTTGGGGATGTCGATACGGATCTTGTCGCCATTACGAATCAAGCCAATGGCGCCGCCAGCCGCAGCTTCCGGAGAAGCGTGGCCAATGGATAGACCGGACGTGCCGCCGGAGAAGCGGCCATCAGTTAGCAATGCGCAAGCCTTGCCTAAACCCTTCGACTTGATATAAGACGTTGGGTAGAGCATTTCCTGCATACCAGGGCCGCCGCGCGGGCCTTCGTAACGAACGATAACCACGTCACCCGCTTTGACTTTGTCTGCCAGAATGTTGGCAACCGCTTCATCCTGACTTTCAACCACGTGCGCAGGGCCTTCAAAGACTAGAATCGACTCGTCAACACCGGCGGTTTTAACTACACAGCCGTCTTCCGCAATATTGCCGAACAGTACTGCTAAGCCACCTTCCAGACTAAAAGCATGGTCGATAGAGCGGATACAACCGTTTTCACGATCGGTATCCAAGCTTGGCCAGCGGGTGGCTTGGCTAAAGGCCGTTTGAGTTGGAATGCCTGCCGGGCCAGCTTTATAAAACTTTCTAACTTCTTCGCTAGGGTTACGCATGATATCCCAGGTATCCAGCGCTTCTTTCATGGTGGCACTGTGTATGGTGGGAAGATGGGTATGCAGAACGCCAGCACGATCCAACTCGCCCAAAATTGCCATAATGCCACCGGCACGGTGCACATCTTCGATGTGATAGTCCGGCGAATTAGGCGCCACTTTACACAGCTGCGGCACGGTATGGGACAGACGGTTAATGTCTTCTAGGGTGAAGTCGAGTTCGGCTTCCTGAGCAATCGCCAGCAGGTGCAAAATAGTATTGGTGGAACCGCCCATGCAGATATCCAGCGTGATGCAGTTTTCGAATGCTGCCAGGGAGCCAATGCTACGCGGAAGCACGCTTTCGTCGTCCTGTTCGTAATAACGTTTGGCTAGCTCAACGATGAGGTGGCCGCCGCGCTCAAACAATTGGCGACGGTCTGCGTGAGTTGCAAGCATGGTGCCGTTGCCCGGTAATGCCAGCCCTAATGCTTCGGCCAGACAGTTCATCGAGTTAGCGGTAAACATACCGGAGCAGGAGCCGCAGGTTGGGCACGCGCTACGCTCGTACTCTTCAACTTTTTCATCGGACGCCGTGTCATCCACAGCAATCACCATGGCATCAACCAAATCGAGCTTTCGGTCAGCCAGTTTGGTTTTGCCGGCTTCCATCGGGCCGCCAGTCACAAAGACAACGGGAATATTAAGGCGCATAGCGGCCATCAACATGCCCGGTGTGATTTTGTCGCAGTTGGAAATACACACTAGCGCATCAGCGCAGTGAGCGTTGACCATGTATTCAACGGAGTCGGCAATGATGTCGCGGCTAGGCAGGCTATAAAGCATGCCGTCGTGGCCCATGGCAATGCCATCATCCACAGCGATGGTATTGAATTCCTTGGCAACGCCGCCTGCTTTTTCAATTTCGCGAGCGACTAGCTGACCCATGTCTTTAAGATGGACATGGCCAGGAACAAACTGAGTGAATGAGTTAGCAACGGCAACGATAGGTTTGTGGAAATCGTCATCCTTCATGCCAGTGGCGCGCCACAGTGCGCGGGCACCAGCCATGTTGCGTCCCGCGGTGGATGTTTTAGAGCGATAGACGGGCATAAAATAAAACCTCGTGGTAATGTTGTTCGATAACTTTGCATAATTATTGCGGTTGGCTATACGGCGTTGCCTAAAGCACCTACCGTTGGTGAAAATCGGCTCAAAATGCTCATTTATAATTAATAAACTCCGCGTTTTCGCTAATTTTTGCCTTCACTCATAACATTATACAAAGCTCTCTGTGCGCAGAGAAAAATGCATACTATCATTTTAGAGAACGTTGCATAACTATTGCCTTTGACAATGCTGAGAAGACTTGGCTCATGCACGGGTGCAGTCGACCTGCTTTTCACCTGGTCTTGCCAGCAGTCATTACATTATGTAACGCTCCTTATTATGCGAATACGATCTTTTATCGAATAAAAAAGACGTGCTGTTGGGGAAGCTGAATGAAGATTGATTTCAAACATAAAGTTGTGGTGGTTACCGGTGCAACGGGCGGCATTGGTCGCGCACTGTCGTGGCGCTTCGCTTCGGCGGGTGCTCGTATTGTGCTAATTGACCTTGATGAAGAGCAATTATCCGCCGTACAAAATCAGATCGAGCGATCCGGCGCGGATGTTTTAAGCATTGTTTGCGATATTTCTGATGCCCTGCAATGTCAGCACGCAGTTCAGGAAATTGTTGATCACTTTGGTGGCATTGATTTACTGATTAATAATGCCGGTGTTTCTCATCGCAGTCGTTTTGAAGATACTGATCTAGCAGTATTTGAGCGCATGATGGCAGTCAATTATTTCGGCACGTTGTATTGCACTAAAGCGGCCTTGCCATCGTTGATTGAACGTAAAGGTGCCATTATTACCTTGTCCAGTACCGGTGGTTTTGCGCCGATGATTGGGCGTGTAGGGTACAGTGCTAGCAAACATGCGCTACACGGTCTGTTTGAATCGTTACGGCTTGAGCTTAAGGAAAAAGGCGTGCATGTGATGATCGTGTGTCCCGGCGCGACCGCAACAGATATGCATAAAAGCATGCTGGCGGGCGACGGCTCAACGCTCAGCATTCCAGCAGGTGATACTCAGAAAATGGCAACTCCACAGGAAGTAGCTGATGCCATTTTCAATGGTGCGCAACATCAGAACCGACTGGTGATTCATTCGCGCATGAGTAAACTAAGCTGGTTCTATTGGAAATTCTTCCCAAGCCTGTTTGAACGTAAAATGTATAAACAATGGCGTAACGAGCTAGAGGCAGGCCGATAAAGTTTGTTTTAGCTTGAGCGTTGAGGAGGCAATATGACTGACCCAATTATCGCTCGTCGAGCACCCTATGCGGTTGAAGTAGAAGCAGGGAAAAAGTATTGCTGGTGTGCCTGCGGACGTAGTGCCAAGCAACCATTCTGTGATGGTTCGCACAAAGATACGGACATTACGCCACTCGTCTATACTGCGGAAGAATCAAAAAGAGTGTTTTTCTGTGGTTGTAAGCACAGCAACAAAGCACCGTTGTGTGATGGAAGTCACAGTAAACTTAAACCTGAAGGATAAGCATTAAGTGTCATGTCGAATGAAAGCGAAAAACCTTGTTCTTTGCGAACAAAGGAGCCTCCTTTCAGCCGAAATGACACCTGTGTAGCGATGTTTAGCGGACGCGATACGCCCAGCGATCTAGCCGTTCGATAAAGGTATCCACCTTAAACTGCGCGCTGGTATCGACATGCAGCGTATGCTGTTCTTCCTTGTCGCTTAATGGGTCGGCCGATTCCAGTTGAGCTTGATAAACGGCTACTGTTGCGTCAGACACATCTTGTTGCTGAGCCTCGCGTGCGGCTAAACGAGTACGAGTCGTTTCGTCGTCTAATGTGCAGGAAATGATTTGTAGTGGCACACCCTGTTCTTCACTTAAATCGTGGAACAGGTCACGGTAACCTGCTTTCAAAAAAGTGGCATCAATAAGTGCTGAATTGCCGCTTTGCAGGATAGTTGCTGCAGTGTCGCGCAGGCTTTGGAAAGTTTGGTTGCTGGCACCCTTGGAGTAGATGCCGGCATTCAAGTCATCACTGTTATTATCTTTTTGCTCACCCAATAGTTGTTTACGAACAACGTCGGAGCGAACTCTTACTAGATTCAGGTGTTCCATCAGCGTACCGCTGACAGTAGATTTTCCTGTGCCGGAGTAGCCGTGCATTAAAATGACGCAGCGACTGGGGATTTCCATGTAATGCTCAGCGAGGGCTGTATAGCTGCGGTATTGTTTGAGTACTGCAGCGCGATCTTCATCGCTGATGCTTTCGTTAAATAGTTGGAATAGGCCAACTTTAGCGCGCACCATGGCGTAGTAGGATTTGTAGAAATTCAGCAGCTTGAGGCCGGCGTAATCGCTGGTCAGTTCCAGGTAGGCATTGAGGAACTGGTTGGCAAAATAATCCTCGTCACGATCTTCCAGATCCATGATGAAAAATGCGGCTTCACGCATCACATCAATCCAGTAGAAATCATCGTTGAACTCGATGCAGTCAAACAGGCGAATTTGATCGTCATATCGCGTGATGTTGCCAAGGTGTAAGTCGCCATGACAAGCACGGATTTTGCCGTTAGCTTTACGCTCGATGAAGGTTGGCGTAAGTAGCGTAAAAGTGTCTTGAGCCCAGGCTTCAATTTGATCCAGTTGCTGTAGATCAGCAGCATCGCTCAGCAGCGGGCGAATTTGGTCAAAGTTCTGCTGTACCGGTTCCATTACTTGAGCTGGATTGCCGAAACGAGTATCTGCCGCGGCTACTTCTGTGCGGGCGTGGAAGTCAGCAACCTGAGAAGCAACTTCGTTAATGTGATCATGGGTTAATTCGCCTTCTGCCAACAGATTGTTGAGCAAATTAGCCTGATCGAATTGACGCATTTTGATAGCGTATTCGATGATTTCACCGTTACCTGTGAAGCTTGGATTACTTTCATCGCCATATAAAGGCAGCAGGTCGAGATAGAGTTCAGGAGCGAGACGACGGTTAAGGCGTAATTCTTCTTCGCAAAAGTGTTTACGCTTTTCTAGTGTAGTGAAATCCAGGAAACCAAAATCCATGGGTTTTTTTACTTTATAGGCATAGTCGCCTGTTAGAATAACCCACGAAATATGTGTTTCGATGAGCTCAAAGGACTCAACGTTATGATCAAATAAGGCCTGGTTTTGCAAGGCATTTACTAGCGCTTGGCTCACACTTTTCTCCACAGAATTTGTTGCACTTTTATCGAAAGCGTAGTCTAACACCCGTTATTTAATTTTCACCTTTATTCGGTTGATCTGATTGTATGGCACAAAAGAAACCCACTAAAACGACTAAAGCAGTGCCTAAACGCAAGCGTGCGCCGAATAAAAAAGCGGCTGCATCTAAAAAACGTAAAAAACCAGGTGGCTTCTGGAAGGGCTTATTCCTGAAGATTTTACTGGTAGGCACTTTACTGTTTGCCGGGCTGATCATTTATCTGGATGCCTGGGTTACCGATAAATTTGAAGGGAAACGCTGGTCTTTGCCTGCGCAGGTGTATGCGCGGCCGCTGGAGCTTTATGTTGGTCAGCGTTTACCGCTGGCTGATTTGCGAGCTGAGTTGGATATGCTGGGTTATCGCAAGCGTTTCCAGCTGGGTAAGCCGGGGCAGTATGTTATTTCCGGGTCGCGCATTGATATTTATACGCGCAGCTTCCGCTTTTGGGATGAAACCTCTGCGGCACAACGTGTCAGCCTTAACATTGATGAAGGCTTGATCTCGGTGCTGAGTGTTGATGGTGATTCCTCTATCGGCCTGATGAGTCTTGAGCCGATGTTGGTGGGCGGGATTTATCCTGCCCATAACGAGGACCGGTTACTGATTCAGTTGGAAAACGTGCCGCAATTTCTTATCGATGCGTTGGTGACCGTCGAGGATAATAATTTTTACTCGCACCATGGCGTTTCGCCTAAATCCATTGCCCGCGCTATGTGGGTAAACGTTAAAGCCGGTCGAGCAGTCCAGGGTGGCAGTACGTTAACCCAGCAGCTGGTTAAAAACTTCTATCTGACCAGTGAGCGTAGTTTGGTACGTAAATCCACCGAAGCGCTGATGTCGATATTATTGGATGCTCATTATGACAAAGACGAAATTCTTGAAGCGTATCTGAATGAGGTCTATCTGGGGCAGGCTGGCCGTCGAGCCGTACATGGTTTTGGTTTAGGTAGTCAGTATTATTTTGGACGCTCTATCAGCGATTTAAAGCTGCATCAGGCGGCGCTACTAGTGTCGTTGGTTAAAGGGCCTTCCTATTACAACCCTAGGAGGCATCCCAAGCGGGTATTGGCACGGCGTAATCTGGTGTTAGGTATGATGGCTGAGTCAGGGCTGGTGAGTAAGCGTGAAGCCACTATAGCGAAAGCGATGCCGCTTGATATTGCTGAAAAGTCATCGTATTCAGAGGCGGTATATCCGGCTTATATTGATTTGGTGAGACGTCAGCTGCAACGCGACTATCAGGCAGAGGATCTTACCAGTGAAGGGCTGCGAATCTTTACCAGCCTTGACCCGGTAGTGCAGCGTGCAGCTGAGCAGTCATTGGTTTCAACCGCCAAACGCCTGAAACAGCAGCGTGGTGAACAAATGAATAAGCTGGAGGGCGCTATGGTGGTCACCAGTACCGACACAGGTGAAGTGTTGGCATTGGTGGGTGGCAAAGACACCAAATATTCCGGTTTTAACCGCGCGCTGGATGCAGTGAGGCCCGTGGGCTCTATATTAAAACCGGCGGTCTACTTAGCAGCGCTGTCCCGACCGGATGAGTATCAGCTCACCACACTGATTGATGACGGGCCGGTGTCTATTGAGCTTGAAGATGGTTCTTTTTGGGAACCGTTGAATGCAGATAAGAAAAATCATGGTCAGGTCTCGTTGCATGCTGCACTAGCGCATTCCTATAATCAGGCGACTGCTCGTTTGGGTATGCAGTTAGGTTTACCCGATATAATGAAAACTATCCGCCAGTTGGGAGTGCAGCGTGATTTGCCGGCCTATCCGTCGGTGATGTTAGGCGCGGTTGGCTTGTCTCCGCTAGAGGTTGCGGCGATGTACCAAACCATTGCTGCCGGTGGTTTTGATACGCCACTGCGTGCTATTCGTGCGGTTTCTACAGCAGAGGGTGAGCCGCTTAATCGTTACCCATTGCAGTTGGAGCAACGCGTTGATCCTGAAGCTGTTCATTTGCTTTATTACGCGCTGCAGGAAACCATGCGTGAGGGCACAGGACGCTCTGTTTATAACAGTTTGCCGGAAAACCTGGGTATCGCCGGTAAAACAGGTACCACGGATGATCTTCGTGATAGCTGGTTTGCTGGTTTCACTGGCGATCGATTGGCGGTGGTCTGGCTCGGTAAAGATGATAATTCACCGCTGGGTTTGACGGGCAGTAAAGGTGCGTTGAAAGTTTGGCAAAACCTGATGTTGCGTATTAATCCGGAGACATTTGTTGGCTCGATTCCTGAAAACATCAGTTATCACTGGGTGGACGACGAAACAGGTAAGTTAAGTGGTAAGCTTTGCAAGGGTGCCCGACAGGTGCCTTTTATTAATGGCACAGAACCACGCCGAAAAGCGCACTGTACAGCGGGTTTTGAGCGTATGGGAAGCTGGATTAAATCCTGGTTTTGAAGCAATTAAACATTGGGGTAAAAGAAGCTAATGCGACAACTTAAATATGGCTTAATAATTACTGCAGTGTTGTTGGCTGTGGGTTGTGCGAGTACTGGTGAAAACGTCAACGTGCCGGTAATAGATGTCAGTGATTCTCAATCGCAAAGCGGTGGTGCTGAACTGGCCCCTAAAGATTCACCTTATATAAAAAAAGCTCAGCCGACGAAACCCGGTGGTAACCCTGCGGTACAGGGTTTGATGAAACAAGCAGCACGGCAGCAGCAAGCGGGAGACTATGTAGGCGCAGCGCGTACACTGGAGCGTGCAATACGTATTTCTCCGCGTTATGGAGAGCTTTATTATCGACTGTCAGAAGTACGTTTTGGACAGCGAAATTTTGGCCAGAGCGAGCAGTTGTGTCGCAAAGCAATCTCATTGGCATCGGGTGACAGTGATTTACTAGCACGTAGCCGCTTGTTGATGGCTAAGGCGAAGCAAACGCAGGGCGATTACTAACACTGTTTTGTTAGTGCTTGTTCGAGCAGTATGACGGCTGCGCGCTTGGCAATGTTTGCGGCTTCGAGTTGCGGGGATAGCTGCGCAGTAACGATTGCACCTTCTAGTAATATGGATAGTTCGTCGGCTAATTCCTGTGGCTTGCGAACCCCGACTTCTTCACACAGCCCTTTTATAAACTCTCTCCCCATACGTTTGTACTCTGAACAGACCTTACGAATCGATTCATTTTCCTGAGCATACTCGGCAGTGGCGTTGATAAAGGTGCAGCCGAAAAAATTATTTTCACTAAACCAGTATCCGGCAGTATCAAAAATTGCCAGTAAACGTTGTTTTGGGTTGCTGCCGGCCTTGTTGATATGTGTTTCGAAGTAACGACTTAGCTGTTCATCCAAGTGGTGCAAAGTTGCCACAATCAATTCATCTTTACTGCCAAAATGTGCGTAGAGAGTTCTTTTAGTGACGCCTGATTCCCGTGCGATTAAGTCAATACCGGTGGCGTGAAAGCCATGTCGCGAAAACAGCTCGAGTGAGGTGTGAATAAGCTGATCTCGTTTTGATAAAGAAGGGGCGTTTTGCGACATGCTAAGTATACCGTTCTGTCTGTTTTTGTTGGTGGTGTATAGAGATTATAGGCTTAATCACCAACATTTTGGTTTGAAAAATCAACTTTTGGGGTGTAGTCTTGTTATTAAGTATACAGATCGGTGTATTTGTTGCGAATAATTATTCTTAATAGATAAGGTTTAGGAGGTTGGTATGTCGAAATCAAAGTTTTGGTCTGTGCCTGCGGTATTGTTTGCGGCGTTATGTTTCAACAATGCTGCCATAGCTATGGACGATACCATGCAAGCGAAAAGACTTTCGTCCTCGGTATCTGATAACGGTGAGATAACATTGCCAGAGGATTTCCGAAATAGCATGACTCACTTGGGTAGTTGGTTTGTTCCTGAGGGTGGTGCAGCAGGCTTTCATGACGTGTACGCACAGCCTGAAGCCGTTGCTGAATATCGTGAAAGTGGGGAATTTCCAGATGGAGCGGTACTGATTAAAGAGCTACGTGCGGCGACAGCTGGGGATTACTCTACGGGCCAAGGTGTACAGCGGGCCACGGATCAAATCCTGCAGACCTTTGTAATGGTCAAGGATAGTCAAAATCGATTTTCCGATTCGGCTCAATGGGGTGATGGTTGGGGTTGGGCGTTATTTAAACCGGGTAATGCAGCGAATGTATCCACTGACTACAAAGCTGACTGTCTAGGTTGTCATGTCCCTGCTAAAGCGACGGACTGGGTTTATATTGAAGGATATCCAACGCTGAAATAAATGTGATTGGCTGGCGGTTGGAACCGCCAGCCAATAGCGCTGTTATTTCAGTGACTGAAATACTCGATCCGCCGCCGCTAACGTTTCATCAATATCTTCATCGCTATGCGCTGCAGACATGAAGCCGGTTTCGTAACAGGCTGGAGCCAGATAAATCCCTTCGTTCAGCATGCCATGAAAGAACTGGTTAAAGCGTTCAGTATTTCCCGCCATCACCTGTTTGAAGTTTGTTACCGGACTGACGTTAGTGAAGAAACCACCGATCATGCTGCCAACGTGATTCGTCGTAAAAGGGATGTCAGCAAGAGATGCTAATTCATCCAGGCCTTCAGCGAGGCGCGTGGTGCGTTCAAATATAGGTTCATAGAAACCGGGTTTACTGATTTCGTTCAGGCAAGCCAGGCCTGCAGCCATGGCAACAGGATTACCCGATAAAGTACCGGCCTGATACACAGGGCCAAGCGGTGCAATCTGTTCCATAATCTCACGTTTACCGCCAAAAGCGCCCACTGGCATGCCACCGCCAATCACTTTGCCTAAAGTGGTTAGATCAGGCGTGACGCCGTAGTAGCCCTGGGCACCTTGCAAACCAAGGCGGAAGCCGGTCATGACCTCATCGATGATGAAGACGGTACCAAATTGGTCGCAAATTTCACGCAAGCCTTCCAGAAACCCCGGGACTGGCGGTACACAGTTCATGTTACCGGCCACCGGCTCAACAATAATGCAGGCAATCTGCTCGCCTATTTCAGCAAAAGCCTGTCTAACATTGTCTAGGTCGTTATAAGTCAGCGTAATCGTGTGCTCGGCTAAGCTAGCCGGTACGCCGGGAGACGTGGGTACGCCCAGTGTTAATGCACCGGAACCGGCTTTAACCAGCAATGAGTCGGAGTGGCCGTGATAGCAACCTTCAAATTTAACGATTTTGTCACGACCGGTATAACCACGCGCTAGACGAATGGCACTCATGGTGGCTTCGGTGCCTGAGCTGACAAAGCGTATTAGATCCATGCCTGGCATGATGTCGATAATGCGCTCGGCCAATTCAGTTTCGATTGCTGTTGGCGCACCAAAACTCAAACCTTTTTGGGCTGTTTTGACCACGGCTTCCAGAATAGCGGGGTGGTTATGACCAAGTATCATTGGTCCCCAGGATTGTAGGTAGTCAATGTAACGTTTGCCATCCGCATCGTAGACGTAAGCGCCATCAGTGTGATCAATGAAAATAGGGGTGCCGCCAACTGCCTGAAAGGCACGCACGGGGGAGTTTACTCCGCCGGGGATAACCTTTTGAGCCTGTTGGAAGAGCTGTTCAGATTTAGACATGGATGAAATACCTTTTAAGCAATTTTGAAATCGATGTAAGTGGTGTCAGCGCTAAAAAGGGCGCACAACCGCCAGGATGACGACGGCAACCAATATTAGGACCGGGAACTCGTTAAACCAGCGGAAAAAAACGTGACCTTGTACGGCCTCGTCTTTAAGGAATTTTTTGCGATAACTTCCGCACATAAAGTGATAAACAACCAATATCGTCACCAGTACTATTTTAGTGTGCAACCAATATTGGTGTTGGTAAGCCTGCCAGTTAATCGAGACCATCCAGATGCCCAGTACCAGTGTGACAATCATGGAGGGTGTCATAATGCCGCGGTAGAGTTTGCGCTCCATGATTTTGAAGCGTTCGCGGCTGGTCTCGTCTTGGCTCATGCTGTGATAAACAAACAGGCGCGGCATGTAGAATAGGCCAGCGAACCAGCACACCATGGCAATAATATGAAAGGCTTTAATCCAGAGCATGAAACATCTTATTAAATTTAATTGTTACTGTTTATGAAGATAGAAATGTTCGATATCGTCACGTGTAATGATGCCTGCAATAGACTTCATGTTAGAGGTTACTCGGCGCTCTACGTAGAGTGCCTCGAAGCCGCTGCTGTGTAAAGTTTCCAGAGCCTCTTGTAGAGTGGCCTGGTGTGAAATACTGGTTAAATCTAGGCGTTTGGCCGGGATGGTTAACAGGTCAACGACGTATTCCTTAGTCTTCGCTAGCGCTTCGTCAACGAATAGGTCGGCGCCTAGTGATAAGCTCTTATCAGTGGCATCATTTTCTGATGAATCATGCTCTTCCAGATGGCGCGCCAGGTCTGCAGCTGGCATCAGGTAAGTAGGGTTATTTTCTATGCGGATAACAATCCAGTCAGGCTTTTTATCAAGAATGGTTTCCAGTTCCTCGCTGTTCAGCTCTCGATCATAGGAAACGAAGTTTTCGTTCATCAAGCTGCGGACACCGGCGCGACGTAACGCTTGTTGCAGAGGTGTGTCATTGAGTTTTTTGCCTTGATTAGCCAGCATGGCCACAAAAACAGATGGCTCTTTAAAGAAGCTGTGAGCGGTAATGTTGGCCGTGATAATGGTCAACATGGCAGGCAGAATGATGTTCGGATTAGCCGTCAGCTCTAGCAATGCCATCAATGCGGCCAGCGGTGCTTGCAGGGTGGCGCCCATCATCGCACCCATGCCGAGCATACTGTAGAGGCCAACTTCTGAGGCGTGCTCCGGCATTAGCATGTTGCCAACGATGCCTAATGCTGCACCTGCACAGGAACCAATCACGATAGTTGGGCCAATTAGGCTGATAGGAATACCAAGGCCTACGGGTAGCGAAGTGGCGACCAATTTTGCCAGCGCGATAAGGCAGAGCACCTGAAGCGTAGCGTTGCCTGCCAGCGCGTCGTTAACTGAATCGTAGCTAATCCCCATTATTTCCGGAGCAATGACAGCCAGGCTGCCTGTCACGACACCTGCAAACAGTGCTCGAGACATCAAAGGGAAGCGGTGCATACGACCGAAAAACCGAACTATTTTAATAAACAGCGCCGATAATGCGCCAAAAATAAGTCCGAGCAAAATCGTAAATGGGATGTCCCATAAAGAACTGATACTAAGTGCAGGCACTTCAAACGCAGGATCCGCGCCGTATACCAGTCGGGTTACAACGGCGGCAGAGACCGAGGCTAAAATCACTGGCGTGAAACCGGCGATGGTGTACTCCATGATGATCACTTCCATCGCGAAAATAACACCGGCAATGGGAGTGTTGAAGGATGCCGAGATGGCTGCGGCTGCGCCACAGCCCACCAGAATACGAATGCTGTTGTTGGGCAAACCCAAACGGCGGCCAAAAAAGCTGCTGAAGGCTGCACCCATGTGAATGGCTGGACCTTCGCGCCCCGCTGACATGCCACTGACGACGGAAATAACAGCGGCGATAAACTGAGAGGCCGCGTTTTTCAGGCTCAAATGGCCTTGGTGATAATTCAGGCGCTCTAATACGTGAGGAACACCGACATCGCGGGATTCGCGATTGATATAGGTGAAAATCACACCGATTAGTAAGGTACCTAATAAAGGGGCAAGGAAACGGCTCAATGTCGATAAACTTTCAAAGTTTTCCGGGTCGTTGTCCGGCAGCCAGTATCGTAGAGGGATTTCGATGGCTTGACGTAGAGCCAAAATCACAAGACCGGTGAGTATGCCCGAAATAACACCAAGTAGGGCAAACTGAGGCAGCGCCTCAAGGTGCGCAACTCGATGGCGGAAGGTGTCCAGTGAAAAAGTGCGTCGATTCACGAAGTAGTTGGGCCTTGTTAGTATTTTTAGCCAGTGATATTTCGACCAGAGGGAGGAATCTTTTGTTTCTAAGACTCTTCGCTACCGCTCATAATGGCACATTACATGGATTATGTTTTTTCTTTAATAAAGGAGTTCATTATACTGGCTCCGGTTAATTAAATCGTTATCAGGACGCATATTTACAGGCGTCCATAGTTTAAATATGAGGTTCGTGTGATAAAGGTCGGTATCGTAGGTGGAACAGGTTATACAGGTGTTGAATTGCTGAGGTTGTTGGCGACACATCCTGATGTGTCGCTTGAGGTGATTACCTCGCGTTCAGAAAATGGTATGCCGGTGGCGGAGATGTTTCCGAATTTACGCGGGCATTTTGATATCGCCTTTTCAGTGCCGGACATCAAAACATTATCGCAGTGTGACCTGGTGTTTTTTGCGACACCACACGGTGTCGCTATGCCGATGGTGCCAGAGCTGCTGGATGCCGGTGTGCGTATCGTCGACCTGGGCGCGGATTTCCGTATTAAGGATGTGCCTAATTGGGAGAAGTGGTACGGCTTGCCACATACCTGTCCTGATGCCGTAGACGAAGCGGTTTATGGTTTACCCGAGGTATACCGTGAGCAGATTAAAACCGCACGCTTGGTAGCGAACCCGGGTTGCTACCCAACAGCGGTACAGTTGGGTTTTTTCCCTCTTATCGAAAAAGGCTTGGTGAAACCGGAAAATTTGATTGCCGATGCTAAGTCCGGTGTTAGTGGTGCGGGCCGTAAAGCGGCTGTTGGCGCGCTGATGTGTGAAGCGAGTGAGAGTTTTAAGGCTTATGGCGTGCCAGGACATCGTCATTTGCCAGAAATTTTACAAGGCCTTAATGAATGTAGTGATAAAACGGTGGGTCTGACCTTTGTGCCACATTTGACACCGATGATTCGTGGTATTCATGCGACACTTTATTCGACCTTGGTTGATACCTCGGTGGATTTACAGGCGCTTTATGAAGCACGTTATGCCGATGAGCCTTTTGTGGACGTGATGCCTGCCGGCAGTCATCCAGAAACGCGCTCAGTTAAAGGTGTTAATCATTGTCGTATTGCTGTGCATCGTCCTCAAGGTGGCGATACAGTGGTTGTGCTCTCTGTAATTGATAATTTAGTTAAAGGTGCGGCAGGACAAGCGATCCAGAACATGAATATTATGTTTGGTTTGCCTGAAACTCGCGGGCTGGAAATGGCAGCACTGTTGCCTTAAAGCGGACGTAATTTGATGGCCAAGGTTAGAGGCAGTAAGCAGCACCGCATGGTGATTAAGCATCACCACCCCAAAAAACAGTGGGTTATGGCTCTGGCGGCACTAGCTTGTGCGGTGATTGTTTGGGGTGTTGGATTTTTATTTGGCCAGTATTTTGAGCGCCAAGCGCAATTATTGCGCCCGGACGGGCAGCAAATGCTATTGCAATTGCACGAGCAAGTGACCGAGCTTAAGCAAGGCCGTTTGGTAGATAAAGTAGCGGTAGATGGCGCGCGAAGTGATTTGAAAGAAAAGCAGACGAAAATTCGGCAATTAGAAAAAGATCTCGCTTTTTATAAGGGTGTGCTAGCACCAGAAAAAAACGTCAAAGGATTACAGGTTGACCGACTAGGTGTTGAAAAGCTGTCGACTGCGCGCAACTTTAAATTTAAGTGGGTGTTGACCCAGGTAGGTAAAAATAGCAAATACCTGAGCGGAAATACATCGCTTGAACTGGTCGGAAAACTGGCAGGTGTCGAAAAGGTGCTATCCTTAAAAGATGTGGTTTCTGAAGAACTTAATTTGAAATTCAAATTTCGATATTTTCAGAATTTTTCAATTCAGGTTGAATTGCCAGAGCAGTTTGTTGCGGAAAAGATATTACTGAGCGCAACTGTTGCGGGTAATCAGGCTCAAAGTATATCGCAGCAGTATGAATGGGCGGTTCAGGAGGCATTAGTTAATGTGGAATAAGGAAAAGAAAGGCTCGAGACACAGCTACGATACATTGATTTCCAGCCAAACACAGATTAAAGGCGATGTTCATTTTTCTGGTGGTTTACATATTGATGGTCAGGTTTTCGGCAGTGTTGCCGCGGAACCTGACTCTAAAGCCGTGGTGCGTATCAGCGATCACGGTTTGATTGAAGGGCAGGTGCGCGCACCTCATGTCATTATTAATGGCCGTGTCGATGGCGATGTGTTTTCTTCGGAGCATGTGGAGTTGGCGGCGAATGCTGTTGTGAATGGTACGGTGCACTATAAGTTGATTGAAATGGTGATGGGCGCGCAGGTTAATGGCAGTTTGGTGCATGATGCCGAACCTGCTACGACTAAAAGTTCTTTGGAGGGCGACAAAAAAGAAGTTTTGGATGAAGCAGAGAAAATTCGTAGTGTTTCAAATAGTTGACTAAAACACTAAGGAACAGCGATAATTCGAATCCGATCTATTGTTAATTGTGAGTTTAGAAGTATGGGTGATGTGACCGAAGCAACCGTTCAAGCGGCAATAGTTTTTTGTGATGCGGCGGCTAATAAAGTCAGAACCTTGATGGAAAGCGAAGGTAACGATGAGTTAATGTTGCGAGTTTTTGTAACCGGCGGCGGCTGCTCTGGCTTTCAGTATGGTTTTACCTTTGATGATGCGATTGCTGAAGATGATACGCGGGTCGATAAAGACGGTGTTGCAATGCTGGTTGATCCGATGAGTTTTCCTTATCTGCAAGGTGCAGAAGTAGATTATGAAGAAGGGCTGGGTGGTTCAAGGTTCCTAGTTCGTAATCCGTCAGCTAAAACAACCTGTGGTTGTGGGTCGTCGTTTTCGATCTAGATTTTATTCAGGTGCCGGTCCGGCACTTGGTCATTTGATGTTCGGGTGAAGTTTGCCCATTTTGAGGGTTAGCATATGCTGCAAAGATGGCTTTCCCTTACCTTTCTATTATCAATATTCTTAACACCTTGGGTTTTAGCTGAATCGCCAGAATCGGATCCCGCTATTAGTTATGCTGTGCCGCAGGTTAACAATGGCGGTTACGTGGCTGAAATTAAACTGCATACAGCTGCTGAGGTCGAGCAGATGCTCAGGCGGGCTGAGGTTTATATTAATGATATTGATCAATATCCAAATTTCGAACCAATCAAAGTCATTTTACATGGCCCCGAGTTACGTGTTTTTGATCGTAAAAACTATCAGGAATATAAAGAGCTTGTTGGTCTGGCTGCGCGTTTGGAAGCCTTTAACGTGATTGATGTGCAGGTCTGTGAAGAACGCATGATTAAAGACGGCATTTTAATGAGTGACTTGCCTTCTTTTATTGAATCAGTACCGTTTGGACCCTCTGAAGAAAAGCGGTTGTTGAAGCGCGGTTATCAGTACTTTTGAGGCGAGAGGTTTGATTCGGCTTTATGCGTAGTAAACGCCGCCTAATATGCAGTGGCTGTTAGCGCCGGTTACTGAGGGCAAATTTGCTGTTTGATGATTAAGTGTTTGCTTGGCCAGCCAGGCAAATGCGGCGGCCTCAATCCAATCGGGTGCAATGCCCAATGCTTCAGTGCTATGAACCTTTATGCCCGGCCCTGTCAGGGCGTCAATTCTCGTCATCAAAAAGTCATTATGAGCACCACCACCGCAGACGTAGAGCTCTTGGCAGCATGGGAAATGCTGTTCTAAGTCTGCACATATTGTTTGTGCGCTCAGCTCTGTCAGTGTTGCGGCGACGTTTTCGGGCGTGATTTCTGTTCCTGCTTGTTTCAGCTGTTGATCCAGCCATTGCTGATTGAATAGCTCGCGTCCGGTGCTTTTTGGGGGCGCTGTCTTGAAATAGGGGGTGGCGAGCATCTGATCAAGCAATGCTGTGTCTATCTTTCCTGTGCGAGCCCACTGTCCGTTTTCATCAAAACTTTGTTGTTGATGGCGTTGGCACCAGCTATCCAATAGAACGTTGCCGGGGCCGGTATCAAAACCGTAAACGGGTGAGGCTGGGTTGGCTGGCAGCAGAGTTAAGTTGGCCATACCGCCAATATTAACGAGTGCCCGATTAGTCGTTAGGGAATGAAACATCTCAGCGTGAAATGCGGGTGCCAGCGGCGCACCTTGCCCACCAGCAGCCATATCGCGACGTCTAAAGTCAGCGACTGTGGTTATGCCTGTTTGTTGGGCGATTAAATTAGGGTCGCCTATTTGTAGAGTGAAGGGCGTATGGCCTTCGGGCATGTGGCGGATCGTTTGGCCATGGCTGCCTATCGCCGAAACTTGAGCTGCAGCAATGTCGGTGTTTTTTAATAGCTGTCGGCAGGCTTCGGCAAAAAGTTTGCCAAGTTGGTGGTCGGCAATGCCCATGCGGCGAATTTCATCGTCCCCGGGGGAGCATAATGCCAATAGTTGTTGCTTGAGTTCGCAGGGCAGTGCAGTGGAGTGAGTGGCAACTATTTGTGCCTGCTCTGCACTGAAGTCTAATAGCGCGGCATCTATCCCGTCTAGGCTGGTGCCTGACATCAAGCCGATGAAGTAGCTGTTGTGTTCAGCGCTCATGCGGATGCAGTGTTCTCTTTAAGGGTTGTACGCGAGCCATTCCTGGTGTGCAGAGAGTTGCGCCATCACAGGATTGATCGCTAGCTTAAAGGTAGCCATTTCATTTTTAGTGATAGCTTTTGCTTTGGGTAGCTTATTAAGAATAGTCCGAGGGTTACGATGTACACCGTTGACCAAAAACTCATAGTGAAGGTGTGGGCCTGTTGCATAACCTGTGGCGCCGACACGGCCAATTAATTGACCTTGGTTAACTTTTTGACCTTGTTTCACGTGGCGCTTCGAGAGGTGTAAATATTTAGTGGTGTATTGCTGGCCGTGCTGTATGACAAGAAAGTTACCATTTGCTTTGCTGTAGCCAGCGCGAACCACGCGGCCATCACCTGCCGATACGATAGGTGTGCCGGTTGGCGCCGCGTAATCAATGCCGCGATGCGCTTTGATTTTGTTGTGTATTGGATGTTTGCGCTTTAGATTGAAGTTTGAGCTGATGCGAGCGAAGTCTACAGGCGAGCGCAGAAATGCTTTACGCATGCTTACACCCTCGGGTGAGTAATACCCTGCGCGTTCGTTGCCATCAACATAGCGAACGGCTGTATGTACATCTCCGCGATTAATGAATTGTGCCGAAAGAATATTGCCGACAGCTATCTTTTCGCCGTCCAAAAACTGTTCTTCGTAAAGTACGGTAAAACTGTCGCCTTTGCGGGGATCTAAAATGAAATCAATGACACCGCCAAACACATTGGCTAGCTCCATAATGGTTTTTTGTGGCATGCCTGCTTTTTGTCCGGCCAGGAATAATGAGTTATCCAGTGTGGCTGATGCAAAGCGAGTGTGAACCTCCGGTGTACGAATAGACTCTTCTACCTTGAAGGTGGACTCGCTACGGGTAAATAGTGTGCTTTCAAGACGGTTCTTCTCATGACGCAGCTTTTCTAATTGGCCGTCTGTGACAACAACTGAAATGGTTTGGCCTGGGCGTAAACGATGCAGGTTCGTTGCTTTGTGCCCCTTGGCTGCTTGTGTGATGTTGTAAACATCGCGAGATGTGAGTTTTGCACGTAAAAACAGGGCGCTTAGGGAGTCGCCACTTTTGACTGTAACGGTATGCCAGTTTTCGGTTGGCTCGGCTGGGGATGGAGCAACGTCAGCTTTAACTACCACACTTATCGTGTCGAGAGGTAATGTGAGTGGTTCAGCTTTGCGTGCGGATACTTCTTCCGACGGGGCAACGAGCAATACCAGACCGATAAATGCTGTTACGAAGCTGAGAATTAGGATATGGCTTTTCGGATAATATTTTGACATATTTCTTACGTTAAAACTGTTTGGTAAAAGGTTGATAATTAAGGTCGATGGTTCGACTCATTACTATCAGTATGGTTCATTTGCAGGGAAGTATAACAATTTTTTTCATAATAAAAACAGATGTGGCATGGGGGGATTAAATAGCAATGCTATAATGCTCGCCTTTTTTGGACTTAAACATCCTCATATCTTGGTGTTTGATGGCTTCTTTATTGGTAGAAGCGGTTAGGCGTTTTACATTTTACGGATTTTGCTTTTATGACATCGATGGCTGAAACACTGGAAATAATTAAGCGCGGTACTGATGAGGTCCTGCTGGAGGAAGAATTAGTTGCTCGGTTGGAAAGTGGGCGGCCATTAAGAATCAAGGCTGGCTTTGATCCGACAGCGCCTGATTTGCATCTTGGGCACACGGTGCTCATTAACAAGCTGCGTCAGTTCCAGGACTTGGGCCATGAAGTGTTGTTTTTGATTGGCGATTTCACTGGCATGATTGGTGATCCGACCGGTAAAAACATTACCCGCAAGCCGCTCACAAAAGAGCAGGTTGCAGAAAACGCCAAGAGCTATAAAGAGCAGGTGTTCAAAATTCTTGATCCAGAGAAAACACAGGTCGTATTTAACTCTGAATGGATGGGGAAAATGAATGCGGCTGATTTGATTCAGTTGGCGGCACAGCAAAGTGTGGCGCGCATGCTTGAGCGTGATGATTTCAAAAAGCGTTATGCTAGCCAGCAGTCAATCGCCATTCATGAGTTTCTGTACCCTATGATCCAGGGTTATGACTCGGTAGCGCTTAAGGCGGATGTGGAGCTGGGCGGTACCGATCAGAAGTTTAATCTTTTGATGGGGCGTGAGTTACAGAAGCATTTTGGTCAGGCTCCGCAGATTGTAATGACTATGCCGATATTGGAAGGACTGGATGGCGTACAGAAGATGTCTAAGTCGTTAGGCAACTATATAGGGGTAAGTGATTTACCTGGAGATATGTATCGCAAGATTGTCTCTATGCCCGATGAGCTTATCTGGCGATATTTTGAGTTGTTGAGCTTCCGTCCGATGGCGGAGGTTGAGCGGTTTAGGTCTGAGATAGAAGGTGGTGCTAACCCGCAGCTGGTCAAAATCAAGTTGGCAGAAGAGATCGTCGAGCGCTTCCATGGTAAAGAAGCGGCGGCGAGCGCCCATAAAGGTGCGGGAAATACATTGAAGGCAGGGGATATCCCTGAAGACCTTCCAGAAGTTGAGGTTCCTACCGATGGCCAGGCTGAATTACCTATTGGGGCTATATTACGTTTGGCTAAGCTAGTGGCTAACAGTAATGCAGCGCGCGACGTGCTTGGTCGTGGTGCTGTCTATATAGATGGGCAACCCTGTGAGGCATCGCTCAAATTGGCGGTTGGTAGTGAGGTTGTTATACAGGCCGGCAAGAAGAAGATAGCTCGTGTGAAATTAGTTTAAGTTAGTGCTTGTTATTGGTTAGTGGGTGGTTATAATGCGCCTCCCTTGTGACGAGGCTGCCGGTTAAGGTGGTTGTTTTTAGACTCACAAGGCGCAGTAATAATTAGTTTAAATTACTGCTTGTTATTAAGGTTAAGGTCGA
>JBALXL010000006.1:0-116078 GCA_036960805.1 Pseudomonadales bacterium | reverse complement strand
CTATAGGCCGCGCGCTTTTGTTGTTACAGCGTTAAATCGCTTTTGAAATAATGACTAGGAGTTTTACATGGGTGTAGTCGCGAAGCGATCTTCAATGACTTTCTTCTCTGATCCAGCGGATCATTACAGCCACCGTGTTCGCATTGTTCTAGCGGAAAAAGGTGTGGCTGTTGAGATTGTTGAAGCTGAGAAGGGTAATAAGCCGACAGAGTTGGCCGACATCAACCCTTATAACAGCCTGCCCACGTTGCTGGATCGTGATTTGGTGTTGTACGAGCCAAATATCATGATGGAGTATCTGGATGAGCGTTTCCCACATCCACCCTTGTTGCCAGTGTATCCAGTAGCGCGTGCCCAGAGCCGTTTGCTGATTCACCGTATTGAGAAGGATTGGAGTGTGCTGGTTGATAAGATCATCAACGGCCGCGGCAATCACGACAAGCAGCGCCAGGAGCTGGAAGAAAGCATTACCAGTATCGCCCCTATTTTTGCTGAAAAAGACTACTTTATGAGTGATACTTTTTCTGTGGTTGACTGCGTTGTGGCACCAATTTTGTGGCGTTTACCTAAAATGGGTATCGAGCTGTCACCTAAAAAGGTTAAGCCGCTGTTTGAATATATGGATCGCTTGTTTGAGCGTGAAGGTTTTCAGGCAAGTTTGTCTGAAGCAGAGCGCGAGATGCGTGAATAATTGCTCATTTTATTTAGCGATAACGGCATAAAATAATGGCAATGACATCTAGCAGGGCTTATCTCATAAGAGCTCTTAATGAGTGGATTCTCGATAATGACTGTACGCCCTACATCGTGGTTAACGCCACGATGGAGAACGTGCTGGTGCCAGAAGAGCACGTTATTGATGGGCAAATTGTGCTTAATATTACGCCCAGTTCAGTGCGTAATTTGTTGATGGATAATGAAGGGGTGTCGTTTGATGCCCGCTTTAATGGCCAGCCACAAAGTTTGTATGCGCCGATTCAGGCAATTACAGCGATTTATGCCAAGGAAAATGGCCAGGGTATGGTGTTTGAGAATGAACCTGCGCCGACAACGCCCTCTGGTTCTGATGGATCGAAGCCTGCTAAGGCTAGGCTAAAGCCTGTGGCTGAAAAATCTGCTACTAGCCGTCCTCAGTTAAAAGTCGTTAAGTAAATCTGCGACAACATATCGTTTTAAACAGCAGTGCGGCCCAATTCTTGAGCCGCACTGTTAGTTTGCCTAATCAGTATATTCGAAGACCTTAACGATTTTCTGCACGCCGTAGGTTTGACGCGAAATCCTGACAGCTAAATCGGCCTGTGGTTTGCCCACCAGCCCCATCAGATAAATAATCCCGTTTTCGACCACCACTTTAACTTCCAGCGGATTAATTCCTTTGGTGGCTAACATGCTTGATTTTATTTTAGTTTTTAACCACTGATCATTGGTGCGAGCCGGTATTGAAATAGGGCCCGAAACGGTTAATTCGTTATGTACACGTTTAACGTTCCGTACCTGGCTGGCAATCGTTGCTGCTTCGGTCAGAAGTTGTTCAGACTTAACTTGGCCTACTAACAAGACGATACCGTTAAAGCTAACGGCACGTAAATGGGCTGACTGGTAACCTGGATCGGCTTTAAGCAAATTGGCGCCGACATAGGTTTCAATTATCTCATCGTCTATGAGACGTCCAAAGCTGCGCTCAGTTTTATCAGTGCCAACCGGACCATCACCAGTGGTTTTGCTGACGATGGTGCTGCAGCCGCCAATAGCCAAAGCTAATGTTAGCAGAATCAGGCGGGTGGTTATGGTTTTCATTCTTCGTGTCCAAATAGTTGATGGTCAATGAGATCGCACAAGCAGTGAATGGCTAGCAGGTGCACTTCCTGAATACGCGCAGTGCTTTTTGAGGGTACGCGAATCTCAACATCGTCAGCATGCTGATAACGCGCCATTTCACCACCATCGCGACCGGTAAGAGAAACAACGTGCATGCCACGCTCGTGGGCTGCTTCGATGGCGTGAATGACATTGCCGGAATTGCCGCTGGTCGAAATCGCCAACAATATGTCGCCTTCTCCACCAAGCGCCATTACCTGCTTTGAGAACACTTCGTTGTAGCTGTAATCATTAGCAATGGAGGTTAATGTGGAGCTGTCCGTGGTTAGAGCAATAGCGGGTAGCGGTGGGCGCTCACGCTCAAAACGGTTAAGCAGCTCTGATGAGAAGTGCTGGGCATCGCCTGCCGAACCACCGTTGCCGCAGGTCAGGATTTTGCCACCGTTGATCAGGCTTTGTACCATCTTGTCGGCCGCCGCTGAAATGCTCGGAGGTAGGCTGTCAGCGGCTTTTTGTTTGGCTTCTATGCTGGCGATAAAGTGACCGTAAATGCGCTGTTCTGATTCCATGTCTAACCCTTGTCGTAAATACTTATAGTGAAAAATAATCTCTATTCTAATCGCAATTTTGTATGGTTTTTACACCTGTAGCGTATCAGCTTTGAAAGGCGTGTTTTATCCAATCGAATTGTAGCGAATTTTGAGCGCTCGCCGAAGGATAAATTGCTACGACATCAAAACGACAGGCTGGTATTGCCGTTTTAACTTTATTACATAAATAGTGCTCAGCTGTATGAATAATTTTACGTTGCTTGCTGTTGGTTACTGATTCTGCGCTGCTGCCAAAATGAGCGCTTTTTCGGTAACGAACTTCGATAAATACCAGTGTCTGTTCGTCCTGCATGACGAGGTCAATTTCGCCTTGTCGACAATGATAATTTTTATCGAGTAACTTAAGACCCTGTTGCTTTAGAAAGTTCAGCGCTTCGTGTTCGGCCTGTTTGCCAATGGTATTGCTATTTTTGTTTCTCCAGGGGAGATCCATTAGGGCAGCGGCTCAATGTGGCCTTTGTTGATGTGGGCCCAATTTAATGTGCGGATCACTCGGCCTGTGTCGCCTAATGTTAGCAGGCCAGTTGCGCCGGCTAGTTTGTTTTCTTGATTGGTGGATAGCAACTGGATGCGAGGGTAGAGCTGGTAGGCATCAACGCCAAGTGCATACAGGCGGCCCAGGCGACCGGCGTCAACGGGCCAATTAGCGGCAATGGCTTGTTTGACTGAGCTGTTTTTGTAACTAAGAAGCCAAGGTGTTTCGGCGAAAATAACGCCGTCTAGATCTCTGTTGAGAAGCGGTGCCGGGGTGCCGGAGTATATATGTGAGGTCGCGTAAACGGGTACGTTGCCGGCAAAGTGGAATGCCAGTGTAGGTTTGATTTGGCGGGCTTGCTTTGGTGTTGCAACAACAAAGATAAAATCGACGTCGCTGCGGCGTCTGGCGGTGAATTCGAGGTTTTTAGCTAAAACGTTACGCAAACGTTTAGCGCGTTGCTTGCTGATATCGAGGTCAAACAACTCTTCGATAGCACTGGAATAATCCTTCTCGGCATTAAAATGTGCTGATTCAAGTACGGTACCGCCGAGCTCTTGCCATTTTTTACTGAAAGCCGCGCTGATGCGCTGTCCCCAGTTAGATCCGGGCGTCAATATCAGGCTGGTTTTATGGCCTGATAACCAAGCTTTTTCAGCGATTTGTCGCGCCTCATCCTCGGCGGATAGGCCAAATTGGTAGAGCTGTTCGGTGCTAGTTTCTTCGGCACCATAGTTAAGTGCTAGCGTGGGTGTAATCAGTGAGCCGCTATTCTGAAGCGTTTGAACGTGCGCTTTTTTCAGCGGACCAATAATGAAGTCTGCGCCTTGTAATGATACTTCGTCATATAAGAGACGAAAATCGCTGCTGGCAGCTGTATCAATAATGCGGATATCAGGGGTATAGTCGCCAGCCGCTTTAGCGTCGTAATAGGCTGCCATGAAGCCATCGCGAATCGCTTTGCCTGCCACTGCGTTTTTACCCTGTAGAGGTAGCATTAAGACAACGTTATTGGGTCGCTCGGTAATGATGAGATCCAGTAGCGAGAGCTCTTGCGGCAGGTTCAGAGCAGCGGGGTGCGATGGCCAGCGTTGTAGCCAGTGTTGTAAAGCGCTTAGCTGGCGATCCATGTTTGATTTATTGAGCTGCTCAAGCAGGGCCAGAGATAACCAACCCTGCTCGTCGCTGCGGTGGCTTGCGGTGGCAGTGGCAGCCTGTTGTAGCTGCTCGACAGGCGTTTTTATTAGGGCGCTCCATAGGGCTGCTTCATTATTAGCATTCTGATCAGCGGCAAGCATGGGGGCAAGGTGGATACGCTCACGGGCACTGTCCAGATGGCGCTCCATTAATTCAAAGCTGCTAGCGCGCAATAATGAGGTGCGCAGCTGGGCTCTTTGGCCTTGCTGTAAAATGAGTTCGGAGTGCTGGTTTAAATTCTCGAGGGCTGTTTTTCCATCAAACCGAGATAGTGAGATTTCGGCTTGAACAATAACGTAGGTTGCTTGCACATTGGTAGGTAAGCTCTGCGGCGAGATACCTTCAAGAATAACCTCGGCCTCTTCAAAACGTTGTTGTTGGCTTAGAAGGTCAGCGGCTTCAACGCGGTAGTTTTCTGATGCAGGGCCATCGCTTTGCTTTGCGAGATGATAGAGCTCTTGTAGGCGCTGCTCAGTGGCTTGCTCGACATTTCTTGTGGTCGATTGCGACGGTGATGTGCTACAGCCAGTTAGCAGTAACTGGTACACTAGCGCGAATAAGATGAGTAGGCGTGTGGTGTTTTTTTGCATGTGTGTAGAAGTCGCATCCTTATTCGTGGGTTGGCTAGCAGCCGCTAGTTTAACTCGCTCCCCATAGGAGGGCCAGTGTCATGCAAAGTTCACCCGTGAGAGTTTTTCATGGTTGCGCAGAGCTGTAGCCTTTATTTAAAAATGTCAGTGAGAAAGTTATGTCTGAGTTGTACGTGGTGGCGACGCCAATTGGAAACCTGTCTGATATTAGTGCGCGTGCGATAGAAATTTTGAAAAAAGTAGACTTAATCGCCGCAGAGGATACGCGACACAGTTCGCGCTTGCTCAATCATCTCAATATACAAAAACCGCTGTTGAGCTATCACGATCACAACGAATCCCAGCAAACCCAAAACTTGATTGGCAAGTTGCAGGCTGGTCAAAGTATTGCCCTGATTTCAGATGCGGGTACGCCACTTATTTCTGATCCCGGCTACCAGCTGGTAAAGCAAGCGCATGAAAATAATATCACCGTTATTCCTGTGCCAGGCCCCTGTGCATTGATCACGGCATTGTCGGCATCGGGTTTGCCTTCAGACCGATTTACCTTTGAAGGTTTTTTACCGTCTAAGCAGCGCGCGCGGGTTGAGTGTTTAGAGCGGCTCAAGAGCGAGTCGCGCACGATTATTTTTTACGAATCAACGCATCGTATTGTCGCTAGTCTGGAAGATATGGCTGACGTGTTTGGACGGGATCGCCGTGCCGTCATTGGACGTGAGTTGACCAAAGCCTTTGAAACCATACGTGGCGATGAGCTGGGTTTGTTAGGGGAGTGGGTCAAGAATGACTCTAATCAGCAAAAGGGCGAAGTTGTGGTGTTGGTGCGTGGTGCAGAAGAGTTGCCACAGGACGAAACGCGCGTTGAAGTTGAAAAGGTATTAAAGGTGTTGCTCGAAGAATTACCGGTAAAACAAGCTGCGCAACTGGCAGCAAAAATCACCGGAGGTAAGAAGAATGCGCTCTATCAAATGGCGCTTGAAATGAAGCAATAGCATCGTCTCGATGCTTAGGGCGATACTCGCCGCCGGTCGCCTTCCTGTTTTGACGTATGTTCACGCAGCCGCGTTTGTTTAAGGTATTTCTTTGGTCCGAAAACGGCTTGTGTTGCAATCTGTTTACCATTACTCTTGCCGCGAGAGTTGGCCAGACAGTCGCTGGTCGTATTCGCAAGAATGCGGCGGGAGGAAAGTCCGGGCTCCATAGGGCAGAGTGCCAGGTAACACCTGGGGGGCGTAAGCCTACGGCAAGTGCAGCAGAGAATATACCGCCAGTTGATCGGTAACGTGATTCAGGTAAGGGTGAAAAGGTGCGGTAAGAGCGCACCGCGCGGGTGGTAACATTCCGTGGCAAGGTAAACCCCACTCGGAGCAAGACCAAATAGGAACCTTTTTGTGCGGCCCGCGCAGGGTTCGGGTAGGTTGCTTGAGGCGCACGGTGACGTGTCGTCCAGATGAATGACTGTCCAAGACAAAACCCGGCTTATCGGCCAACTCTCACTTCCTTTTCTTCGCATTATGATGATTTTATCATTTTGCCTATACTAATTAGAGTGCTTCTTAGCTGGGGCGCGTGCTGATTATTATCTCTACGTTATTGGTTTTAACTCTTATATTGGGAGAACGCTGTGGCTGTCGCCAAGTATTTTGTTGTGGATGATGACCTGATCATTCATGAAATGCTGTCCCAGGGTTTTGGTAAATACGGTATTGAGTGTGACTTTGCCAAAAGTGCAGAGGAGGCGCGTGAGCGTCTAAAGGATGCTGTTTATGACCTGGTGATTGTTGATGTTGTGATGCCGGGTGAAAACGGTATTGAGCTGACTAAGTGGATAAAAGCTGAAAAGAATCTCCCTGTTATTATGTTAAGCGGATTGGATGACCCTGTTGATATGGTGGCTGGGCTTGAGATTGGCGCGGATGATTATGTTAGTAAGCCATTTGATTTTAGGGTGTTATTGGCTCGGGCCAAAGCCGTGCAAAGACGTTACAGTGAAATCAAAGATGCGGCTCGGATAGAAGAAAAGCAGAGTGCTTTTTCTATTAGCCACCGGGTACTGAGTAATGGCGACTCCGAATATCAGTTAAGTGTGACTGAATTTGGCTTTATACAGCTATTGGTTGATGCGGGCGCAGAAGCCGTGTCGAGGGAGGCGTTGTCGAAAACCTTGTTCGGCAGGGAGTGGCGTCTCGACGACAGGGCTATTGATAACCTTGTTTCTAAGTTACGGCAGAAAGTCGAGCCGATACCGGGGACGCCCCGTTATATTGTCACCGTGCGTCATAAGGGATACATGATCCCTGAAGGGGTGTTTGATATTGTCAGCTAATATTCAGCTGGCCCAGAGAGTATTATAAAGGGCGTGGATGCCCTTTTTTTGTGCGGGTTAATATGTGGCAGGTTGGTGCGGGGAATGCCTGATGATTTAATGCTGCGAAAGAGATAGTTGGCACGTGTGATCAGCGTTTTTGGTTAGATAGCATTAATGACTGCGGTGGCGTCGGGGGAGCGTGTTGGCGAAGGCTGGTGAAAAGACATAAAATATTCTCTGTTATGACTAAAAAATATAAGCTCCTCGAAACTACATTAACTTCTAATTTTACCGTTTTGTTTTGTTGATCCTTCCTTCCTTGATGTTCGTCTAGATCCTTACTCAAACACCGTAAGTCCTTGTGTTTTAAGGGCAAACCCCCTGTTTTCACGCTCCTCAAATGGTTGACACTACCTCCGTGTGTTTCTATAGTGTCAAATAGTGGGGGAAAGTGGGTAAAAGTGGTTTTTCTCCTCTCGTTAACTAATTTTAGGGCAGCGGAGAAACTCAGTGTTTCGTGGGGTTACCAACATCAATCTGGACGCCAAAGGCCGTATGGCCATGCCAACGCGCTATCGTGAGCGCTTGGCTGAGCATTGTGGCGGCCAAATGGTGGTAACTATCGACCCTCAAGATCACTGCCTACTGATTTATCCTATTGATGAATGGGAAGTACTTCAACGCAAACTTGAAGCATTGCCGACTTTTAATAAGCAAGCCCGTCGCGTTCAGCGGATGCTGATTGGCCATGCTACCGATATTGACATCGATGGCAGTGGCCGTTTGCTACTGTCTCAGCCACTGCGGGACTATGCGCAGTTGGACAAAAAAACCGTATTACTGGGGCAGGGCAAAAAATTTGAATTATGGAGTGAAGATCTGTGGCTGGAACGCCGCGACGCCTATATCGAAGATAACGGCAGTAGCGAAGAGTTGCCCGATGAACTTTTATCGTTGTCGTTGTAGCGGATGAGTGACTATAACGTTCATGATTCGGTTCTTCTCAATGAGGCTGTCGACGCACTGATTATTGATCCTGATGGCTGCTATGTAGATGGCACCTTTGGGCGTGGTGGACACAGTCGTGTCATTTTAAGCCGGTTGAGCCCAAAAGGCCGTTTACTGGTTATCGATAAAGACCCGGAAGCTATCGCCTATGCCCATGAGCACTTTGCCGATGACGAGCGCGTCATTATTGGCCATGCCTCTTTTGCGGAGCTAAAGGATTTGGCGGCTGCGCATAATCTGACCAATGGTATTACCGGTGTATTGCTGGATTTAGGTGTGTCGTCGCCGCAGTTGGATGATCCAGGGCGTGGTTTCAGCTTTACGCAGGACGGCCCTCTGGATATGCGCATGGACACCAGTCGTGGTCTAAGTGCCGCTGAATGGATTGCCGAAGCCAGCGAAGAAGAAATCTCTACAGTACTTAAAGAGTATGGCGAGGAACGATTTTCTCGTCGTATGGCCAAAGCTGTCGTTGCCGAGCGTGTGCAGCGACCTTTTACTACTACAGCCCATTTGGCTGAGGTAATAAAGCAGGCAAACCCGGCGTGGGAAAAGGGTAAGAACCCTTCAACCCGTGCTTTTCAGGGTATTCGAATTTTCATAAACCGCGAACTGGATGATTTGGCTATTGTGCTGGATCAAGCGGTTGATTTGTTGGCGGATAAAGGGCGTTTGGTGGTGATCAGTTTCCATTCGCTGGAAGACCGTATTGTGAAGCGTTTTATCCTCAAACAGGAGAAAGGCGAGCCGTTACCCCGTTATTTGCCGATCACCGCGGATCAAGTGGTGATGCGATTGAAACGCATCGGTAAAGCGGTTAAGGCCTCTGAGCAGGAACTTAAAGAGAATGTGCGTGCGCGTAGCGCCATTATGCGTATTGCCGAGCGAGTGATTTAAATGACTGCCCCTGCGTTAGTGAGTAAGCACTTTGTGTGGACGCTAGCGCTGTTGGGTTTGATGTTGGTATCGGCTGTTGCGGTGATTTACGTGACGCACTTGAATCGGCACTCCTTTAGTCAGTATCAAGCGGCGTTACAGCTGCGTGATCAATTAGATATTGAATGGGGGCAACTGCTGCTTGAACAGAGCGCGCAGGCATCCCACTCACGAGTAGAACAACTTGCCAGAAAACGTCTGGCAATGAAGGCTCCTGAAGCGAGTCAGATTGTATTGGTCCAGTGGTGAAATGGCTGTGAAAAAACGACAGGCTGCATCTCAAAAAGTAACCGCTGCGTGGCGTTATAAATGCGCGGTGTGCTTGTTGGCGTCTGCGTTTATGTTGATTGGCTGGCGTGTTGTTGACCTACAGATTTTTGACCACGATTTTCTCAATGGTCAGGGCGATGCGCGTATTTTACGTGTTGAAGAAGTTAATGCTTATCGTGGCATGATTCTGGATCGTCACTCTGAGCCGTTGGCAGTTAGTACGCCAGTGGTGTCTATCTGGGCAAATCCGCAGCAAGTTACAGATGCGGCTGCAGCGGCATCGCGGTTGACGAAGCCGCTGGGGGTATCGTCTAAAATTCTGCAACAACGGTTATCGGCTAAAGGTAATCGTGGCTTTGTTTATTTAAGACGTCAGTTGACACCAGCTCACGCCGAGCAAATTATGAGTCTGGGTATATCTGGTATTCATTCTGAGCGTGAATTTCGACGTTATTACCCCGCCTCTGAAGTGGCTGCTCATCTGGTAGGTTTTACCAATATTGATGATAAAGGTCAGGAAGGGCTGGAACTGGCTTACGACGAATGGCTGCATGGGGAGGCGGGTAAAAAGCGCGTTCTGAAAGATCGGAATGGTCACATTATCAAGGAACTGCAGCAGCTTAAAAGCGAGAAGCCTGGTCAAAACCTGAATTTGAGTATCGATTTACGCTTGCAGTATCTGGCGTATCGCGAGTTAAAAGCCGCGGTTGAAGAGCATAAAGCCAAATCAGGGCATATGGTGTTGCTGGATGCAAAAACGGGTGAAGTGTTGGCGATGGTGAATCAGCCCTCCTATAACCCCAATAATCGCGGCACCATGAATCATACCAATTTGCGTAACCGCGCAATGACCGATGTGTTTGAGCCGGGTTCGACAATGAAACCTTTGACGGTTGCGGCGGCGTTGGAGTCAGGCTTGTTTACGACGACTTCGAAGATTGAAACAGCACCGGGGCACCTGCGCGTAGGTCGTAATGTGATTCGCGATCACCGTAACTACGGCACCATTAATTTAGCGACACTGATTTCAAAATCTAGCAATGTTGGCGCGAGTAAACTGGCGTTAGCGATGGATACCGAAAACTTATTGGATATGTTCCGAAATGTTGGTTTTGGGAAAGACACCGGCAGTGGCTTTCCTGGCGAGCGCGTTGGTATGTTGCCGTTTCACAGCCGCTGGCATGATATTGAAAAAGCAACATTGTCCTATGGCTACGGAATTTCAGTCACTACCCTGCAACTGGCACAGGCGTACACCGCTTTTGCTAATGGTGGTGAGGTCAAACCAGTTTCCTTATTGCGACTGGATGCGGCGGTGCCTGGACGGCAGGTAATGAGTGAAGAAACGGCCCATGCATTAGTAGGTATGTTGGAAAATGTCATCAAAAAAGGCGGTACTGGCACTCGTGCCAGTATTCCTTTTTATCGTGTGGCAGGCAAAACAGGTACTGTACACAAGCTCAGCAAAGGTGGTTATCAGGATGATAAATACCTGGCGGTGTTTGCTGGCTTAGCGCCGGCTAGTAATCCACGTGTTGTTGCTGTGGTGGTGATTGACGAGCCAAGTGGCACAGAATATTACGGTGGAGAAGTGGCCGCACCGGTGTTTTCCAGAGTGGTCGCTGGTGCTTTGAGACTGATGAATGTTTCTCCCGATGATGTATCGGCTACTGAGCGTGTCGTGATTGGCCCTGCGGAAAAAGCGCGGAAACAGAAATCATGACACTGCCTTCTCCTCGTTTTGAAATGACGCTTGAGCAATTGTTTGCAGGTTATGCGCAAACTGCTGAGGCGGCCGAAATTACCATTCGGGATATGAAGCTCGATAGCCGCCAGGTTCATCCCGGCGACTTATTTGTCGCCCTGCGTGGCGAAGAAATGGACGGTACTGCCTTTATTAATAAAGCAGTGGAACGTGGCGCCGTAGCCGTGGCGATTGATTCTAGCCAAGCTGATGCAGCCAATGATTGCGCTGTGCCAGTAATCAAAATGGACAATATTAAAACGCGTTTAGGTGATCTTGCCGATCGTTTCTTTTTGCATCCTTCGCAGCAGTTATGTGTGGTGGGTATTACTGGCACCAATGGTAAAACGTCCTGCTGTCAGTATATCGCGCAAAGTTTATTGGCTGTCGATGTGCGTTGCGGTGTGATTGGTACTTTGGGCTGGGGTGAAATTGGCGCGTTGAAAACAACCGGTAATACCACGCCTGACGTGATTTCAGTGCATCGTATGCTGGCGCATTTTGTAGCAGCCGAACATAAAGTTGTGGCCATGGAGGTTTCCTCCCATGGACTTGATCAGCAGCGTGTTAACGGGGTGAGATTTGATACGGCGGTGTTTACAAACTTGACGCGTGATCATCTTGATTATCATCAAACAATGGCACTTTACGGCAAAACAAAGCGCAAATTGTTTGATATGCCAGGCATAAAGCATGCGGTATTGAATGTCGATGATAACTTCGGACAGGCGCTTTATCAGGAGTTGGCAAGCAATGCTGACGACGATCTACAGACACTGGGTTTTGGTTTTGATCCTGATAGCGGCGCGGCTGGCGATGTGCATGCGTCGAATATTCAGCTCAGTGCCAGCGGTGTACGAGCGCGTATTAGTTCACCTTGGGGTGAAGGTATTCTGAGTAGTCCGCTGTTGGGACGCTTTAATTTGAGCAATTTGTTAGCGGTGTTTTCGGTGTTGTGTTTGCAAGGTATCAGCATGGATAAAGCGCTGGCGGTGATTGCAACATTGGAGAATGCGCCGGGTCGCATGCAGCGTTATGGTGGGAAAGACTTACCAACGGTGGTGGTTGATTATGCTCACACACCTGATGCGCTGATGGTCGCGTTAGCGGCGTTGCGAGAGTGCAGCGATGAAAACCTCATTTGTGTGTTCGGCTGTGGTGGTGAGCGAGATAAAGGCAAGCGCGAGCAAATGGGAAAAATTGCCGAGCGCTTTAGTGACTATGTGATTTTGACCAATGACAACCCCCGCCGCGAATCGGATCTCGCCATTATTGAAGACATTCTTTCCGGTATGGCTCGACCCTCTCATGCGCAGGTCTGTAAAGATCGTGCCAAGGCGATTTGCCAGGCTGTGAATATGGCAGAAGCAAATGACGTTGTGTTGGTGGCAGGTAAAGGCCATGAAGATTATCAGGAAATAGCCGGTGCGCGTATGGCCTTCTGTGACGGCGAACAGGTAAAACAAGCACTGAATATTAAAGCTCGTAAGCTTCATGCGCTGAGTGATAGTGATTCAGGGAGTGAGCCATGATTCGAGCATTATCACTTACTGCAATCGAAAGGCAGCTGGATGCCACGCTGGTTAATGGCGATGCGCATTTTACATCCTTGACGATTGATTCTCGCCAACTGCAAGCGGGTGATTTGTTTGTTGCGATTAAGGGGCCGAGTTTTGACGGTCATGCCTTTGTAGAACAAGTGCGAGCTGCCGGTGCGGTAGCGGCTGTTGTTGAACATAAGGTAGAAAGCGATTTGCCGCAGCTGGTGGTTGAAAATAGCCGCGATGCACTGGGGCAACTGGGCGGAATTAATAGAGATAATTACCACGGAGCCATGTTGGCGATTACTGGCAGCGCTGGTAAAACCACCGTTAAGGAAATGTCGGCAGCGATCTTGAGCCAAATGGGCAATACGCTGGCAACGATGGGTAACTTTAATAATGAATTGGGCGCGCCGCTGACATTGATGCGCCTAGCCGACGAGCATCAGTATGCGGTACTTGAGCTGGGTGCCAGTTCGATTGGTGAAATTGCCTATACCGCCGCTTTGGTTAAGCCTGATGTAGCGGTGATAACAAATGCAGCCGAAGCGCATATCGAAGGCTTTGGCTGTTTGAATAATGTGGTACAGGCCAAGGGTGAAATACTTGATGCCTTACCGGAGCAAGGTGTCGCAGTTATTAACGGCGACGACCTGAACGCTTATAAATGGAAAGCCCGGGCGGGTGCACGTAAGCAGCGAGTATTTAGTTTGGATGAGAATAGTGGCGCGGACTTTTATGCCCGCGACCTTAAGCGTCAGGCTAGCGGAGCTTATAGCTTTGAGTTAGTCGCGCCACAAGGTGAAGTGGTCATAAATCTGAATCAGCTGGGGCAGCATAATATTACTAACGCATTAGCGGCTGCTGCAGCCACAAGTGAGATGGGAGCCAGTCTGAATGATATCAAGGCCGGCCTGGAAACGGTGACTGCGGTTGCCGGACGTTTGATCAGTACCACGCTTTCTAATGGTGCGCGCATTATTGATGACAGTTATAACGCTAATCCTGAGTCATTACGTGCTGCCATTGATGTGCTGAGCCAGTGTGAAGGACATAAGGTTTTAGTGTTAGGCGATATGGGTGAGTTAGGTGATTCAGCATTACACGACCACCAAGAGGCGGCGCGTTATGCGTTGTCACAGGGCATCGATCATCTGATGACATTGGGTAGTTTAAGTGCTCATGCTGCACGTGAGTTTGGTCCTCAAGGTCATGCCTATGAAGATCATGAAAGTTTAATTGAAACGCTCCGTAAGCGAATAAATGGCAATACCACGGTGCTTGTTAAAGGGTCTCGAAGTGCACACATGGAGCGTGTTGTGCAGGCCTTTACGGATGGGGAACACTAATGTTATTGAGTCTGGCCGAATATTTGTCCCAGTATGAGCGCTTTTTTGCGGTATTCCAGTACCTGACTCTGCGCGGTATTTTGGGTGTGATTACGGCGTTGGCAATTTCGTTATTGGTGGGGCCAGTGATGATACGTCGCTTGAGCTTTCATCAGATTGGTCAATCAGTGCGTGATGATGGGCCAGCAAGCCATTTAAGCAAAAGAGGCACGCCAACCATGGGCGGCGCGCTGATTTTGGTGGCAATTATGGTCAGCACGCTGATATGGGGTGATTTGAATAACCGCTATATCTGGACCGTGTTGGGTGTCACCTTTGTGTTTGGTGCGATTGGCTGGGTTGATGATTACCGCAAAGTAGTAGAGAAAAATTCGCGTGGTTTGCCGGGGCGCTGGAAATATCTATGGCAGTCAGTGGGTGCCTTGGTTGCGGCTGGTTTTCTTTATTCGACAGCGACATTGCCTGCTGAAACAGAACTGATCGTGCCCTTCTTCAAGGATGTGGTATGGCAAATGGGCGTGTTTTATATCGTCTTTTCATATTTTGTCATTGTTGGCACCAGTAACGCGGTGAACCTAACCGATGGTCTTGATGGTTTGGCTATTTTACCGACAGTCATGGTGGGTGCGGGCTTAGGAATCTTTGCTTATTTGAGCGGCCATACACAATTTTCTGATTATTTGAATATCCCATATCTGCCAGGTGCTGGTGAGTTAGTCGTATTCTGCGGCGCGATAGTTGGTGCTGGTTTGGGCTTCTTATGGTTTAACACCTATCCCGCACAAGTCTTTATGGGCGATGTCGGCGCGCTGGCGTTAGGTGCTGCGTTGGGTGTTGTGGCGGTGATTGTGCGTCAGGAATTTGTGCTGTTCATTATGGGCGGCGTGTTTGTAATGGAAACAGTATCGGTCATTTTGCAGGTGGCATCTTTCAAGCTGACAGGTAAACGAATTTTCAGGATGGCACCCATTCATCATCACTTTGAATTGAAGGGTTGGCCGGAACCGCGAGTGATTGTGCGTTTCTGGATCATTACCGTGATTTTGGTGTTGATTGGTTTATCGACCCTCAAACTTCGCTAGTAAACAGGCAGAAAAGAAAATGACAAAACGAATAGCAAACATTGTGGTGGGGCTGGGTAAAACCGGTTTTTCCTGTGTGCGCTATTTGGCGGCACAGGGTGCTGACTTTATGGTGGTTGATACCCGCCAGCAGCCGCCTTATCTTGCGCAGTTAAAGCAACAATTTCCAGATGTGACTGTGCAGCTAGGTGAATTGGATGCGGCAGTACTAAGTGATGCCGAGCGACTGATTATGAGTCCCGGTTTGGCGCTGGATCAGCCCGCCATTCAACAGGCAGTGGCCAGTGGCACTCATATTGGCAGTGATATTGATCTGTTCTGTGAAGCGGTCAATGCACCGATTGTGGCGATTACCGGCTCCAACGCAAAAAGCACTGTGACAACGTTAGTCGGTTTGATGGCCGAGAAAGCCGGTAAAAGCGTCGGTGTGGGCGGAAATCTGGGAACGCCGGTACTGGAACTGTTGGCAGACGGTGAACAGGACTTGTATGTGTTAGAGCTGTCTAGTTTTCAATTGGAGCTCACTGAGTTGCTAACAGCCGAAGTGGCCACTATTTTGAATATTAGCCCTGATCATATGGATCGTTACGCTGATTTTGAGGCCTACCAAGACGCTAAACGACGCGTCTTTAATGGCTGTCGACAAATCATTGTTAATCAGGATGAAGATTTGTTACCCGCGCCTGAAGGTAATGCCAAGTTGTGGCATTACAGCATTACTGACAAAGCTCAGAGTGCGAATGATCTTGGTCTTGCTGAGTACGATGATCAAAGTTGGTTGATGCAGGGCGAACAGCGTTTGATGCCAGTTGATGATGTGAAAATCAAAGGTTTGCACAATAGTAGTAATGCGTTGGCGGCGTTGGCGTTAGGTTTGGCTGTTGACCTACCAATGGACGCTATGTTGCAGACGTTGCGTGAATTTTCAGGGTTAGCACATCGTTGCCAGTGGATTACACAAAAAGACGGTGTGGATTTTTACAACGATTCCAAAGGCACCAATGTGGGTGCCACCGTAGCCGCTCTGAACGGACTGGGTCCGCTTCACCAAAAAGGAATTGTGTTAATTGCTGGCGGTGATGGTAAAGGCGCGGATTTTGATGATTTACATCAACCGGTGTGGGATTTTTGCTCTCACCTAGTATTGCTGGGTAAAGATGCGCAACGCTTACAGGATGCGTTATCGGAAGAAGTACCTGTGTCACGAGTCAGTTCAATGGAAGAAGCGGTACAGGTTGCCGCTCAACAGGCCAAAGCAGACGATGCGGTGTTGTTATCTCCAGCGTGTGCGAGTCTGGATATGTTTGCCAATTTTGAAGCCCGTGGTGATGCTTTTGTAAACGCGGCGGAGGCACTTTAAATGGAGTTGCTAACGCGAGCCGGAGCCATTTTTACTATGCCCACGTTGCCTGTCGACGTGGTAAAGCATCTGGATATGCGTTTGATTGCGTTGGCAGTGGCGTTAATGGTTATTGGCGTGATTGCGGTGGCTTCAGCCTCAATGGAAGTGGCTGATGCTAACCATGGTAATCCTTTTTACCACGTTATTCGGCACCTGATTTTTCTGAGTATGGCACTGTGTTTTGCGGCGCTGAGTTTTTTGATGCCGATGCAAATGTGGAATCGTTTGGGCTGGTTATTATTGGCTGCAGCCTTTGTATTGCTAGTGATGGTGATCATGCCGGGCATTGGCCGTGAAGTGAACGGCAGTATGCGCTGGATTCGTTTAGGTCCGATCAATATTCAGACCTCAGAATTGGCGAAGTTATTTATGGTGGTGTATCTGTCGGGTTATTTGGCCCGTCGCTTACGTGAGGTTCGTACCCACCTGTGGGGCTTTATGAAGCCCATGATTATATTGGTGATGATGGTGATGTTACTGCTATTAGAGCCTGATTTTGGTGCCGTGGTAGTGCTGATGAGTGCTGCGCTGGGCATGATGTTTTTAGGGGGAGTGAGGCTTTCGCAATTCCTGGTATTGATTTGCGTTAGCCTCACAGCTATTGCAGGGCTTGCGGTATCGCAGCCCTATCGGATGCAACGTTTGGTCACTTTTATGGATCCTTGGGCCAAAGAGAATGTATTCGACAGCGGTTATCAGCTGACACAGGCATTGATTGCCTTTGGACGCGGTGAATGGTGGGGTGTTGGCATCGGCAACAGTGTGCAAAAACTATTTTATTTGCCCGAAGCGCATACCGATTTTGTGTACGCCATTTTAGCCGAAGAAACCGGTTTGTTAGGTTCCATCGTGGTGATTACGCTGTTCTTCCTGCTGACGTGGCGCATTATGCACATCGCACGTCAGGCTGAAAAAAAGGAGCAGTTTTTCTCGGCTTATGTGTGTTACGGCATTGCCTTTTTATTCAGCGCGCAGGCACTGATTAACATTGGTGTGAATACCGGTTTGTTACCAACCAAAGGGCTGACCTTACCGCTGCTGAGTTATGGCGGTAGTAGTTTGATTGTGTGCTGTGTTTCGTTGGCGATGGTGCTGCGAGTGGATTATGAAACAAAAAATTTACCGCAAGAGACAAGCACTAAAAAAACAGCGGAGGTGGCTCAATGAGATCATCTTTGCAGGGCAAAACAGTGTTAGTCATGGCGGGTGGAACAGGCGGTCATGTGTTTCCTGCGCTGGCCACGGCGGAAGTTTTGCAACAGCAGGGTTTGAACATTGAATGGCTGGGTACCGAGCGCGGTATTGAGTCTGATCTAGTGCCTAAGGCGGGTATTCACTTGACCTGTATTCGTGTTGCAGGCCTGCGTGGTAAAGGCAAATTAAGTTTGTTGTTGGCGCCTTTTAAATTAGTCATTGCGTTGTATCAGGCCTTGAATGCAGTACGCCGGTTAAATCCTGTGTGTGTATTGGGCATGGGTGGTTTTGCGTCGGGTCCTGGTGGATTGGCGGCATGGTTATTGCGCAAGCCGTTGGTGATTCATGAGCAAAATGCAGTGGCGGGTATGACCAATACCTATTTGTCACGACTGGCCAAAAAAGTACTGACGGCGTTTCCGAAAGCGTTGGGTGAAAAAAGTGAGCAGGTAGGTAACCCATTACGTGGCGCAATTATAGATTCGCCAGCGCCTGAAGAGAGAATGGCTGGGCGCAGCGGCAAATTACGTCTGTTAGTGCTGGGCGGTAGTTTAGGTGCGCAGGCATTGAATGATGTGGTGCCAGCAGCATTAGCCAAGATGTCAGAAAGTGAGCGCCCAGAAGTTTGGCATCAGGCTGGTAAACGCAATCTAACGGGCGCGGAGCTGGCTTATCAAACACAACAGGTTGAAGGACGTGTGGTTGCCTTTATTGATGATATGGCTGCCGCTTACCAATGGGCCGATGTGGTGATTTGTCGGGCGGGTGCGTTAACTGTTTCGGAATTGGCCTGTGTGGGCGTGGCGTCAATTTTGGTGCCCTATCCTCATGCTGTGGATGACCATCAAACTGCCAATGCACGATTTTTAGAGAACAACGATGCGGCCATTATTGTGCCGCAATCACAATTAACAGCTGAGCGTTTAGCTGAGCTGTTAACCACTGAATTTAGTGACCGTAAGCGCATTTTAAAACGTGCAAATAATGCTCGTGCGGTCGCACAAAATGATGCGGCGCAACGTGTTGCGTCATATTGTCTGGAGTTGTGTAATGGCTGATATTAAACACACTGCCGGTGTGATGATTCCTGAAATGCGTCGTATCCGCCAAATCCACTTTATTGGTATTGGTGGCGCGGGCATGAGTGGTATTGCCGAGGTATTATTGAATCAGGGTTACAGTATTAGTGGTTCCGATATGCGTCAGAGCCGTGTTACTGATCGCTTGGTGGCGATGGGTATGCAGGTCTTCATTGGTCATCACGAAGACAACGTAAAAGATGCCGATGTGGTGGTTACTTCAACGGCTATTAATGAAGAGAATCCGGAAATAGTTTTTGCTCGGGCCCATCGTATTCCGCTAGTTCCTCGTGCCGAGATGCTCGGTGAGTTGATGCGCTATCGCCATAGTATTGCGGTGGCGGGTACACATGGTAAAACCACTACTACTAGTTTGTTAGCATCTTTGCTGGCCGAAGGTGGTCTGGATCCGACCTTTGTGATTGGCGGTTTGTTGAATAGTGCTGGCACTAACGCAAAACTAGGCGCTAGCCGTTATCTGGTGGCCGAAGCCGATGAAAGTGATGCGTCGTTCCTGCATTTACAGCCCATGACGGCGATTGTGACCAATATTGATGCCGATCACATGTCCACTTACGGCGGTGATTTTTCCAAGCTGACAGATACCTTTATCAGCTTCCTGCACAACCTGCCATTTTATGGGTTGGTAGTAACCTGCATTGACGATGACAACGTGAAAGCTATTTTGCCCGATGTCAGCCGTCCAGTTATTACCTATGGGGTATCAGAAGAGGCCGATTACCGCGCCATAAATATTGAGCAAATCGGTTTGCACATGAACTTTACGGTGCAGCGCCCGGCTGAGTATAAAGATCTTGAGATAACACTGAATATCCCCGGTCACCATAACGTACTCAATGCGTTAGCGGCGATTGCGGTGGCAACCGACGAAGGTGTCAGTGACGAAGCCATTTGTGAGGCGCTGAAGAAGTTTGAGGGTGTCGGGCGGCGTTTCCAGGTTTATGGTGAATTCGATACCGCCAGCGGCAGCGTGTTGATGGTGGATGATTATGGACATCACCCACGCGAAGTGAAGGCGACGTTGGACACAGTACGTGCCTCCTGGCCTGATCGACGTTTGGTGATGGTTTATCAACCGCACCGTTACAGCCGTACTCGCGATCTGTTTGAAGATTTTATTCAGGTGTTATCCGAAGTCGACAGCTTGCTGTTGATGGAAGTTTATCCTGCTGATGAAGAAGCCATACCCGGTGCGGATGGTCGCAGTCTGTGCCGCAGTATTCGCCAGCGTGGTTTTGTCGACCCGGTGTTTATCGATCATGGCGAAGATGTGATGGCGGTATTGGCGCGCGAACTTAAAGATGGTGATGTATTACTAACGCAGGGTGCCGGCAATATCGGTGCGTTGTCAGCGCGGTTGGCGCAGATGAAGTTGCAAGTTAAGAAAGGTGGATAATGAGTCTCACAGCAAAAAATCAATTTGAGACTGTGAATCCGGCAGACTTTGGCCGAGTTGCGGTATTGATGGGCGGGCGTGCTGCCGAACGTGAGATTTCACTGATCAGTGGTAACGCCGTGCTGAAAGCATTGCTAGTCGCTGGTGTAGATGCTTTTGCCATTGATGCTTTTGGTAAAGATGGTGACTTATCGCTGATTGAACAATTACAGGCACAGCCGGTAGATACCGTATTCAACATGGTGCATGGCGGTGAAGGCGAAAATGGCAGTATCGCTTGTTTGCTAGAAGCGTTGGATTTGCCCTATACAGGTTCCTCGATGGCGGCGTCGGCGCTGGCGATGAATAAGGCGCAATGTAAATTTATTTGGCAGGGTATGGCTTTGCCAACGGCTCCTTTTAGAGTGATGACTGCGGACAGCGACTGGCAGCAAATTAGCACTGAACTGGGTTTGCCTATGATGGTGAAACCGGGCAGCGAAGGCTCCAGTATTGGCATGAGCAAAGTTGATCACGCGGCTGATTTACAGGCTGCATACGAGACCGCCGTACAGTATGACAAGACAGTTATTGCCGAAGGTTGGATCAGTGGTGGCGAATACACGGTCGGCATCATTAAAGGCCAGCCATTACCTGTCATCAAGCTGGAAACAGCACGGGAGTTTTACGATTACCAGGCCAAGTATGTGGATGACGATACCCAATACTTAATTCCTTGTGGCCTGTGCGCTGAAAAAGAGCAAAAAATGCAGGCAGTTGCGTTGCGTGCCTTTGAAAGTCTGGGCTGTCACGGCTGGGGACGTGTTGACGTAATGATTGATCAGGATGAGCAGTTTCAGGTTTTGGAAGTCAATACCATTCCTGGCATGACGGATCATAGTTTGGTTCCTATGGCTGCGCAGGCGGTTAGATTAGATTTTTCAGCATTGGTTTTACAGGTTTTGAGTACAGCTAAACGTTAACAGAGATTATGAAACAGACTAAACGCAAACCACAGGGTGCGACTCGCACCACGGTAGAAAAGAAGGTGGCAAAGCCCGCGTTACGCGAGCGGGTGTCCCTGAAGCTGCCGATGAAATTATTACGTGGTGTGGCGGTGATTGGCGTTGTTTTGGCATTGGTGATGGGCGGAAATCGAGTATTGGATCGCTTGGATCAACCGATTACGCGGGTGCAGATAGCGGGTGAGTTGACGCATCTTGATCAGGCGATTATTGCAGAGTGGGTGCAGGGGCAAATTACCGACGGTGTATTGCGCACTGATTTACGGAGCTTGCAACGACAGTTACAGGAACAGCCCTGGATCGCTAAGGCGACGGTGAGACGACAATGGCCCGGTGTGTTGGCTATTCGTTTGCAGGAGCGCGTCGCAGTGGCGCGTTGGAACAACAAAGATTTACTGACAGCAAATGGCGAAGTATTTAAGCCACAACAGTTGCCAGTGTTCGAAGAGTTGCCGCATCTGTGGGGTGTGGATGTAAGTGGTCGCGAAGTGCTGCAACAATTCCGTTGGTTGCAGGAGCAGTTTGACGCGATGGATTTGAAAGTTATTACGGTGAGTAAAGCGCAGCGGGGTGCGTGGCAGGTTGAAGTGCTTTCTCAGCTTACAGATAGTAACGAAGAGCAAGCAGTCAGTCTTCAGGTGGCGTTTGGAAAACATCACCTTGTCGAGCGGCTGGAACGTTTTAAAACATTATATGAAAGCGTGCTGCAGGCACGAATTAATGAAATTGATCGGGTTGATTTGCGTTATACCAATGGTATTACGGTGCAATGGAAAAACGCAGAAAAAGTGACATAGAGTCAAAAATAAAAAATTCAGGCTTAAGTGGCCTCATGCAGGGAATTGAGAAACGTATATGACCGGTTCGACGGAAAACAAGATGATCGTTGGTTTGGATATTGGTACCTCCAAAGTAGTGGCCATCGTTGGAGAAATAACAGTTGATGGTCGCATCGAGATAGTGGGTCTCGGTAGTCACCCTTCTCGCGGTTTGAAAAAAGGCGTGGTGGTGAACATTGAGTCTACCGTACAGTCGATTCAGCGCGCCGTCGAAGAGGCCGAGCTGATGGCGGGCTGCCAGATTCACTCAGTGTATGCAGGTATTGCCGGTAGTCATATTAAAGGCATGAATTCACACGGCATTGTCGCTATTCGTGATGGTGAGGTGGTGCGTGGTGATATGGAACGCGTCATTGATGCAGCCCAAGCCGTGGCGATTCCCGCCGATCAGAAGGTGTTACATATTCTGCCGCAGGAATACATCATCGACAGTCAGGAAGGCGTAAAAGAGCCCCTCGGCATGTCCGGTGTGCGCCTGGAAGCCAAAGTGCATTTGGTGACGGGTGCAGCAACTGCTGCTCAGAATATTGAAAAATGCGTGCGCCGCTGTGGTCTGGAGGTGGATGACGTCATTCTTGAACAGCTTGCTTCCAGTTATGCGGTATTGACCGATGACGAGAAAGAGCTGGGCGTGTGCATGGTGGATATTGGTGGTGGTACCACGGATATCGCAATCTTTATTGATGGCTCTATCCGTCACACCGCGGTGATCCCAATCGCCGGTGATCAAGTGACTAATGATATCGCTATGGCGCTGCGTACGCCGACTCAGAATGCCGACGAAATTAAAATTAAATACGCCTGTGCATTGACGCAACTGGCGGGCGCAGATCAAACGATCAAAGTACCAAGTGTTGGTGAGCGTCCACCCCGTGATTTATCACGCCAGGCGTTGGCAGAGGTGGTTGAGCCGCGTTATGAAGAATTATTTACCTTAGTACAGGCTGAGCTTAGACGCAGTGGTTATGAAGAACTCATTGCGGCTGGTGTGGTGTTGACTGGAGGTACTTCAAAAATGGAAGGCGTGGTTGATTTAGCTGAAGAGATTTTTCATATGCCGGTTAGATTAGCCGTGCCGCAAGGCGTGGAAGGTTTGTCAGAAATAGTGAAAAACCCCATTTACTCCACCGGTGTGGGCCTGTTGTTGTACGCGCAAAAACAATTGGAAAATGGTGGCATGGAAAAACGAAAGAACGTCAATGTGGGTGGTTTTTTCACTCGCATGCAAAGCTGGTTCAAAAATAATTTTTAACTCAGCTTTGCAAAAAACGAACTAAATAAATTTAACAGTAATAAACAATTGTTTAACGCTCAAATAAGTAAAGGAGATGGCCATGTTTGAACTCGTCGATAGCATTCCCCAAAGTGCTGAAATTAAAGTAGTTGGTGTTGGTGGTGGTGGCGGTAACGCCCTTAACCACATGCTGGCTAGCAACATTGAAGGCGTAGAATTTATCTGTGCAAATACCGATGCACAGGCGCTAAAAGATATTACTGCCAAGACGGTATTGCAGCTGGGTAGCGAATCCACCAAGGGGCTTGGTGCGGGCGCTAATCCAGAAGTAGGTCGTCTGGCGGCAATCGAAGATCACGCGCGTATTGCTGAAGTGCTGGAAGGCGCGGATATGGTGTTTATCACCGCTGGTATGGGTGGTGGTACCGGTACGGGTGCAGCACCAGTATTTGCCCAAGTTGCTCGTGACTTAGGTATTTTGACGGTTGCAGTGGTAACCAAGCCGTTTGCCTTTGAAGGCCGCAAGCGCATGAAAATCGCTGAAGAAGGCATTAAGGCGCTGGCTGAGCACGTGGATTCGCTGATTACTATTCCTAATGAAAAACTGAAGGATGTAATGGGTGAGACTACTAGCCTGCTAAAAGCATTCGCAGCGGCAAATGATGTGCTGTTGGGTGCCGTGCAAGGTATTGCTGATCTGATTATCCGCCCAGGTATGATCAACGTCGATTTCGCTGACGTACGTACTGTTATGTCCGAAATGGGTATGGCAATGATGGGTAGTGGACGTGCTTCCGGTGAAGGTCGTGCCAAAGAAGCGGCAGAAGCTGCGATCCGTAGCCCGTTACTGGAAGATGTAAACCTGCAAGGTGCACGCGGTATTCTGGTGAATATCACAGCAGGCCCGGAGCTATCACTGGGTGAGTTCTCGGAAGTTGGTGAGATCGTAGAAGATTTTGCTTCTGATAACGCAACGGTTGTTGTCGGTACTGTTATTGATTCTGATATGGGTGACGAGTTACGTGTAACGGTTGTTGCTACGGGTCTAGGCGGAACGGAAGATAAGCCTAAAATGGCGGTTGTAGAGCAGCCTCAGACACAGCTTCAGCGCCCGGTTATGGATGCGTCAGGTAATGTCGATTATGGTACGCTGGATCGCCCTACAGTCATGCGTCAACAGACAGCGGGCAGCGCTGCAGTTGCACAAACGCCAGAAGGCGGGGTTCAGTACAAAGAAGATTATCTAGATGTGCCTGCGTTTTTACGCCGTCAGGCAGACTAAGCACAGCTAGATAAATTGTCGTTAGATTTATCTAGCGTGTCATGGTGAGGAACTTCTGATCATAACACCGGTCTTTTTATGGGTGACTTTTAATGCCCTCGGAGCGGTTTGATCACAGTTCTGGCCAGATTGCTATAGTGCCCGGCATAATGAGACGGCCATCTTTATTATGTTGGGTTTTATATCTGCACATTGGCTAAAACCGTGTTTTTTTGGTAGGATCCGAGGTCAATTTTATTACTAAACTTTGGGCGTCAAATACATGATTGGACAGCGCACGCTAAATAACACCATTCGTGCCACAGGTGTTGGCTTACACTCGGGTGAAAAAGTTTATCTGACGCTTAAACCAGCGCCACCTAATACCGGTATTGTATTCTGTCGAACGGATCTTGACCCAGTGGTTGAAATCCCTGCATTGGCTGAAAATGTTGGTGAAACTACACTTTCCACGACACTCATTAAAGACGGTGTTCGTGTTGATACTGTTGAGCATCTATTATCTGCAATGGCAGGTTTAGGTATTGATAATGCTTACGTGGAACTCAGCGCTGCTGAAGTACCTATTATGGACGGCAGTGCCGGGCCATTCGTTTTTCTGATTCAATCTGCAGGTTTGCAAGATCAGCCTGTGCCAAAGAAATTTATTCGTATTAAGCGTAAAGTGGTAGTTAGTGATGGTGATAAATGGGCCAGCTTTGAACCTTTTGATGGCTTCAAAGTGTCCTTCACCATTGATTTTGATCACCCGGTGTTTAAGGATCGCATACAGGAAGCTTGTATCGATTTCTCATCAACTTCGTTTGTAAAAGAAGTTAGCCGTGCACGTACCTTTGGTTTTATGCGTGATATCGAGTACCTGCGCTCTAAAAATCTAGCTCTGGGCGGTAGCATGGATAATGCGATTGTCGTCGACGATTACCGCGTACTTAATGAAGATGGATTGCGCTACGATGACGAGTTCGTTAAGCACAAGGTGCTTGATGCGATTGGTGATTTGTATCTGCTTGGCAATAGCCTAATTGGTGCCTTCAAAGGCCATAAGTCAGGCCATGGCCTGAATAATGCGCTATTACGCGAACTGATCGCTCAGGAAGATGCCTGGGAAGTGGCAACTTTCGATAGCTTTGATGACGCACCTATCTCCTATTCTCGCCCTCTCGTTACTGCCTGATTCTTGCTCTTTGTGTAACTAGCTGTCGTCGCTTTTGCGTCTGTTACGGCTAGTTTGCGCAAGGTGCGTCAGCGCCGCTTTTAATGCTTCATCATCTGTTTGTTCTGCTGTTTCCAATAGTTGTTTCGCGTTGTCGGTTGAGATTGGCTTTGCTTTTCGTTGTGTAGCCGCAACCGTATAGCTTGGCTGAATCAATACCTTAATGCTGTGTAAGCTGGCAAAAACACGAGTAGGTTTTAGTTGCTGGATGATAGCGCGTTGCTGCATGCGCAACCTTGTCCCCCAGGCTGAAGAGTCGGTTTGCAGGTATAGCGTGCCGTTGCGGTAATTTGCTAGCCAGCAGTGGGCTCTGCAAGAGGGTTCCAATGTTGCGCGCACGGTTTCCTGGTAAGCCATAATGCTGTTGGCGCGCTGCAAAAGCTTGCCTAACGAGGAGTTTTTTTCTGCGATGTTTTCAACGCGTTTAAAACTACTATACTTGGATTTAGAATGAATGTTAGTCATGCAAGCATGGTATGTGGCTGACGACTTAAGCTCAAGTAACATCTCTAAAAGTAATAGCGGGTTTTGGATGAATATAATTTTTGTCAGCCACCAACACGGAAAGGCGCGCAGCCTGGCGTTAAGCAATCGTAAGATATTGCTGTGTACTTTGTTTTTGACGGCGATTGTCGGCGGGGTGTTTATATCTGGCTATCAGGTAGCCGCTAACAATGATGGCGCTGAAGCACGACAAGCATTTGTACAGGCATGGCAAAATGAGCTGAGCCAAAAACGTCAGGAAATTGAAATAATCCAGCAAGACTCGCAGGAACAGGTTAAGGCGTTAACTATTCGTATGGCCGAGTTGCACGCTAAATTAATTCGCTTGGATGCGCTGGGCGAGCACTTGCTTAGTGCTTCCGATATTGACGCTAGCGAGTTTGATTTTACTTCTACTCCTGCCGTTGGAGGGCATAAAGAAAGCGCTATCGATGAAGACTATCAGGCGCCTGATTTTCTTCGTTCTATTGAAGCTTTGGCTTTTGGTATTGAGCAACGAGAGCAAAAGCTTGAGATGCTGAACCGTGTGCTGGGTAATAAAGAGTTTGAAAGTGACCGTTATTTGTCAGGGAGGCCGATTAAAAAGGGTTGGCTGTCTTCTTATTTCGGACGCCGTAATGACCCTTTCACAGGCAAAGTTGCCTGGCATAAGGGCCTTGATTTTGCCGGTAAAGATGGCTCCGATATTATTACTGTGGCTGCTGGCGTAATAACCTGGTCTGGTGATCGGTATGGTTATGGCAATCTGGTAGAAGTGAATCATGGAGGAGGCTACGTGACACGTTACGCGCATGCCAAAGAATTATTAGTCAAAGTGGGTGATGTTGTCGATAAAGGCCAAACAGTCGCTTTAATGGGTAGTAGTGGTCGCTCAACCGGTCCTCATGTACATTTTGAGGTGTTACGCGCGGGTAATCCTGTTGATCCGCTACGGTATGTGAAACGTAAAAGAAAATAGTCTCGAATCTCCTGCCATTTTTCCGTTTTTTGCCTTGTTAAATCCAGGCTTGTCCTCATTATTAGTAGAACTAAGGTTTTGCCCTATACTTAACCGGTTTACAATATCCTATTTTTACTGGCAACGGCGTTGTGACGATAGCGCTCTTACATTTCAGGAAGTATTGAAACTTATGTTTGGATCCATCACAAAGAAAGTTTTTGGCAGTAAAAATGACCGTGAATTAAAACGCATGGGTAAACTGGTACAGCGAATCAATACATTTGAAGAGTCCATTACTGCTCTGACTGATGATGGGCTGCGTGCAAAAACCGATGACTTTAGAGCGCGCCTAGAAGCTGGCGAAACATTAGACCAAATACTTCCTGAAGCTTTTGCCGTGGTGCGAGAAGCCGGGCAACGTGCGCTAGGTCTTCGTCATTTTGACACCCAGATGGTTGGCGGTATTACGCTTCATGAAGGACGTATTGCCGAGATGCGTACCGGTGAAGGTAAAACGTTGGTATCCACGTTGCCTGTATATCTGAATGCCTTAAGTGGTAAAGGTGTACACGTGGTGACAGTGAATGATTACCTGGCTAGTCGTGATGCGGCCTGGATGGCGCCGGTGTTTGAATTTTTGGGTATGTCTGTTGGCGTTATTTTGTCTCAACAGGATCCGGATAGTAAGCAAGCGGCTTATCAGACGGATATCACCTACGGCACCAATAATGAATTTGGCTTTGATTATCTGCGCGACAATATGGCCTTTTCTGTGGAACAGAAAGTACAGCGCCCGCTGAACTTTGCCGTGATAGATGAAGTTGATTCGATTCTGATTGATGAAGCACGTACCCCGCTGATTATTTCCGGTGCGGTGGAAGACAGCTCCAAACAGTATCAACTAATTAACACCGTTATTCCGAGCCTTGAGCGTGGTGAAGAGGCTGAAGAGAAGGACGGAACACCGACCGGGCATTACACCATTAATGAAAAGAATCGCGCGGTAGAACTTACTGAAGCGGGTCACCAGTACGTCGAAGAATTACTGACAGAGCTGGCATTGTTACCTGAGGGTGAAAGTCTGTATGCCGCTCAGAATTTAGGTTTGTTGCACCATGTGCATGCCGGTTTGAAAGCCCACGCTATCTTCCAGCGCGATGTGGATTACATCGTACAGGAAGGTCAAATCATCATTATTGATGAGCACACCGGTCGTTCGATGCCAGGTCGTCGCTGGTCTGAAGGTATCCACCAGGCGGTGGAAGCTAAAGAAGGTGTGTCGATTCAAAATGAGAGCCAAACATTAGCCTCTACGACTTTTCAGAACTATTTCCGTATCTATGAAAAGCTGTCGGGCATGACCGGCACAGCTGATACAGAAGCATTTGAATTTAAACAGATTTATGGTTTGGATGTGGTGGTGATTCCCACTAACAAGCCAATGGTTCGTAAAGACCATAACGATTTGGTTTACCTTACCGTACCGGAAAAATACGAAGCCATTGTTAAGGAAGTTCAAGCGGGTATAGAGAAGGGCTGCCCAATGTTGGTGGGCACAGCCTCTATCGAGTCCTCTGAGCTTTTATCTCAGCACCTGGACAAAGCTAAAATTAAGCACAATGTGTTGAATGCCAAGCAACACGAGAAAGAAGCAGAAATTATTGCCCAGGCAGGTCGTCCGGGTGTGGTGACGATTGCTACCAACATGGCGGGTCGTGGTACCGATATTAAACTCGGCGGTAACTGGGAAGTTGAAGTTGCGGCGCTGGATAACCCGACAGAACAACAAGTTGAACAGGCCAAAGCCGATTGGCAGCAACGCCATCAGCAGGTATTGGACGCAGGTGGTTTGCATATTATTGGTTCTGATCGCCATGAATCGCGCCGTATCGATAATCAGTTGCGTGGTCGTGCTGGTCGTCAGGGTGATCCAGGTTCATCGCGATTCTTCCTGTCGCTAGATGATAGCTTGATGCGTATTTTTGCTTCAGAGCGAGTACGCGGCATGATGAAAGCGTTGGGAATGGGTGAAGGTGAAGCGATTGAGCATCGTATGGTCAGCAATGCTATCGAAAAAGCACAACGTAAAGTTGAAGGGCATAACTTCGATATGCGTAAGCAATTGCTCGAATACGATGATGTGGCTAATGACCAGCGTAAAGTGGTTTATGAGCAGCGTAACGAGCTGATGGAAGCAGAAGATATTTCTGATATCGTCGATGCGGTACGAACCAAGGTTGTGAGCACGACTATTGACGAGTTTATTTCCCCTCAAAGTCTCGAAGAGCAATGGGATGTGACAGGGCTCGAAAATAAGGTCAGAACTGAACTGGCTATAGAGTTGCCAATACAGCAGTGGCTGGATGATGACGATAAACTACATGAAGAAAACCTGCGTGAAAAAATTCATGATGAAGTAGTGAATGCTTATCGAGAGAAGGAGGTCTCGGTTGGCCCAGAAATTATGCGTAATGTTGAAAAACAAGTGATGCTGCAAACGCTGGATGTATTGTGGAAAGAGCATCTGGCAACCATGGATCATCTACGTCAAGGCATTGGCTTGCGGAGTTATGCTGCAAAAAATCCTAAACAGGAATATAAGCGTGAAGCGTTTACTCTGTTTGAAGGTTTCTTACAGAACCTTAAGCATGATGTAACACGTATTCTGAGTCATTTACAGATTCGTGCAGAATCGGATGTTGAGGCGATGGAGCGTCAGCGTCAGGACGCCGCACAGCAGGAGGTAGAATATACACATGAAGATGCCTCAGCCATTACAGCGGACGGGCCTCAAGCGGCTGATGAAGGCGCTGAAACTGCAGCCCCCTTTGTTCGTGGCGGTTCTAAAGTTGGCCGTAACGACCCTTGCCCCTGCGGTTCGGGCAAAAAATACAAACAGTGTTGTGGCAGTCTTTCCAAGACAGGCTAACGTCACAACGTTGCTATTTAACTAATGAAAGGCCGGTTTAATCCGGCCTTTTTCATAAAAAAGAAAACTGAAGAGAACACATTATGGCTGTTGGTGCGGAAATTTTTCCTGAGATGACTGCAATTGCGGGCGTGCGGATTGGCACAACCTGCGCGGGTATTAAAAAAACGGACCGAAAGGATTTAGTATTATTTGAATTGTCGGAACAGTGCCGTTCTGCCGCCGTTTTTACTCGTAATGCATTTTGCGCCGCACCGGTTACTGTTGCCAAACAGCATTTGGCTGAGACTTCAGCACGTTTTTTATTAATTAATACCGGTAATGCCAATGCTGGCACGGGTGACCAGGGCATGAGTGATGCCTTGGCATGCTGTCAGGGTGTTGCTGAAAATACCGGGACTCTTTTGCCTCAGGTGCTGCCTTTTTCAACGGGCGTGATTGGTGAGCAATTGCCCGTTCATACCATTATTGATGGAATTCCTGCCGCTTACGATGCCCTGACAGAAAATGGTTGGGCTGATGCCGCCGAAGGTATTATGACCACGGATACCCGGCCCAAGGGCGCTACGGCGAGCTTTGACTATCACGGCGCAACCATTAATGTGACCGGTATTTCTAAAGGCTCGGGCATGATTTGCCCTAATATGGCGACTATGCTGGCCTTTGTGGCGACCGATGCCGATGTGCCGCAGGCCTTGTTACAGGAAATTATCGGTGAAGCTTCGGAAAAGTCCTTTAACCGCATTACTGTGGATGGTGATACGTCAACCAATGACGCCTGTGTTTTGATTGCATCAGGCAGCAGTGCCGCGCCAACCATCAGCAAAGAGAACGCAGAGCTTTATCAGATCTTTGTGAATGCCGTAACGACTATCTTTAAAAATCTTGCGCATGCCATTATCCGTGACGGTGAAGGTGCGACTAAATTTGTTAGCGTAACGGTTGATAGTGCAAAAACTGAAGCCGAAGCATTATTGGTCGCCTATGCGATTGCACATTCACCATTGATAAAAACGGCACTGTTTGCCAGTGATCCTAACTGGGGGCGTATTCTTGCAGCGGTTGGACGCGCAGGTGTGGATGAGCTGGATGTTGGGCGGATTAATATTTATCTTGATGATGTGTGTATTGTTGAGTCCGGTGGTGCGGCAGCAAACTATAGGGAAGAGCAGGGGCAAGCCATCATGAATCAAGAGGAGATTTTGATCCGGGTTGAATTGAATCGTGGCTCGGTGAGTGAAACTGTATGGACCACTGATTTGTCCCATGATTATATTTCTATCAACGCTGATTATCGCTCCTAACCTCGGTTAATAGAGGGTATGCGTGTTCATGTTGCGGTTGCCGTCATTATTGGTCGGGATGGCAGAATTTTAATTGCCAAGCGCTCCGATGATGCTCATCAGGGTGGGTTGTGGGAGTTTCCCGGCGGTAAGGTTGAGGCGGGAGAGTTGATTGAAACGGCGCTTAAACGTGAGCTGGTTGAGGAGCTGGGTATTGAGCTGCAAGCTTGCGAGCCGTTACTAGAGATTCGTCACGATTACCCGGATAAGTCGGTGCTGCTAGATGTTTGGCGCGTTACGGCTTTTAGTGGTGAAGCCTATGGCCGTGAGCAGCAACCTATTCGCTGGGTGTCGCTTGACGCTCTGGACGAGTTCGATTTTCCAGAGGCAAATCAACCGATTCTTAAAGCATTGTCGTCTCGAACGTAGAGAGAGATCTTACCGGGCTGAATAGGGCGGTGACCTGTAGCCTGTCATCAAATAAAACGCATTGATAAATCTATCGCCTTGCAGTCCTTGGTCAGCGCACCGATGGAAATATAATCAACACCGGTTTGGGCAATAGGTAGCAACGTTTGATCGGTCACGTTGCCTGAAGCTTCCAATTTACAGCGACCACTAACAGTCGCTACCGCCGTTTGCATATCGCTCAGGCTGAAGTTGTCCAGCATCACCGTATCGGCATTAGCCGCTAGGGCTTGTTGCAGTTCGTCCAGGTTTTCCACTTCTACTTCCACCAGCTTTTCGGGTTCATTGTTTCTGGCAGTGGCGATTGCTTGTGCAATTGAACCACAGGCCGCGATGTGGTTTTCCTTGATAAGAAAAGCATCATACAAACCAATACGGTGATTGAAACAGCTCCCGCAGGTAACGGCATACTTTTGAGCGATGCGTAAGCCGGGAATTGTTTTGCGAGTGTCGAGTAACTTTACGCTGGTGTTGGCTATCAGCGCCGCATAACGGTTACATAATGTTGCGGTGCCCGATAGCGTTTGCAAAAAGTTCATGGCGCTGCGCTCTGCCGTCAACAAGGCGCGAGCAGGGCCGCTTAAGGTTACCAATACTTGATCGGCCAGTACCTGCTCACCATCACGAACATGCCAGCTGGCTTGTATTGCTGGATCAACCTGTTGAAATACCTCATTAGCCCAGTCAATGCCACAAATAGTGGCCGCTTCACGGCTGATGATAGTTGCTTTAGCCAGGCTTGTTGGGGCAATGAGCTGCGCGCTTATGTCGCCGCTACCGATATCTTCTTCGAGGGCGCTGGAGACATTGTTTTTTATGGCAAGCTGTCGTGTTTCTGGTGTCATCATAGTCGCGTAAATTGTCAGTATTTAATTAAAGTTTCGGGTAATATTTAAGCGTTAAGGTGTTGCCGCGTTGCGTTAGTTCTACCTGTCGTAGCGCACTCATACCAAGCAATATCAAGTCATCCATACTGGGGTTTATGCTGGCAGGAACGTTAGTTAGAGTGATGTTGCCAATGGTTAATTTCTCAATACGTGTGGCGTAGATTGTAACGTTGCCGTTAGCCGTGCTGGCCGTGCCGCGTAGTCCGCGTTTTAAACCGTAAGTCTTGGCTAGATCGCCTGAAATGACGACATCTGTGGCGCCGGTATCGAGAAGGAAGTCAGCTTCATTGTCGTTAATTGTGCCAGTAAAAATGTAATGGCCTTGCCGGTTACGCTCTAGGGTCACTTGCTGGGCACCGGTTTGCTTGGTTTGGTATTGAGGCGCTTTATTTGGGTTCAGCCAGTTGCTTTCCTGTTCGGCAAAAAACAGCGTTAGCAGCAATAAACCAATGAGCCACGTGGCAATCCACATGCCGCGGCCGAGCTTTTTTCCTGGTGTTGGAGATTCGGGATTTTGCATTGGTAAATGTTGTGGCAAAGACTCGTGGTTATCAGGCAAAAATTTAAGCTTGAACTATACTAGTTTAGTGACAGCAATCCCAGTTAGTTCAACCGGCTGATTGAAAGCCTCCTGCGTCATGGATGACTGCATTTTCAGTTTATATTTTGTGGCTCGCCGTTAGTGGTGGCTGTGATTGCTTGCAGTGTGCTGTCACGTGACGACGTTTTTATTGTCGAATAATTTTTATCGTTCTTGGGCGCTGTTTAGCCGGAGTTTAGTAATGAGTATCGAATCAAAAAGTCCACGGTCTATGAATGTTACTGCTATAGATTTATTGCCTGAGCCTTTAAAAAAAGTACGTGCATACGCCACTAAATTATTGAACAACATGTTGGTTAGCATGTTCGATAACACGGATGATGCACTTTTTGAATTGGCTGACAAGGCTGAAAATAACGCTGATCAGACCATGTATTTTGATTCGATGCGTGAAGTGCGAATTAAACGTGAAGCAATGGAAGCCCGTTTTAGTCGTGCGATCCAGGATAATTTCAAGCCGTTTTATCGTGGTGCATCTGCGCTGGATCTTGACTCAAATGTCACCTCAGCTGAGTCTGAAGAGAGTGGGTTTTCTTTGGTTCAAAATGATGAGCTGGAAGAAAGCGTAGCAACCCGGGGCATGATTTCTAAAGCCCGTAATTTATTTGCAGAACCCCTGTCGCAGTTAACTCAGCGCATGGATTTTTTGCTGTCAGCTAGTACGGTTAATGACGAAAACAATCCGCTTGGTCCAGCTCAATTAAGTGACGCCTTTCTACAGGCCTGCCAAGAGCTAGAGTTAGATATTCGTGCCAAATTGGTCGTTTTTAAACTGTATGAAAAATTTGTTCTAGGTGACCTGCAAAAGGTATATGACTGGTCAAATCAGTCGTTGATTACATCCGGTGTGATGCCGGAAATTAAATCCTCAAACGCGCGTAAGCAGAGTAGTCGTAAACGCTCAGATTACAGTTCTCGAACCAGCGATGGTGAAAAAACAGCTGAGGCTGAAGGGGCAGCGTCATCAGCTAGCGATGGCTTTGATGACGATCAAAGTGAAGTGTTCAGCTTACTGAGAGGTTTGTTAGCGACCTCTGGTTCGCAGCAGTATAAGTCTCAGGCGGGACAGTTACCTGTTGCTGATAGCGGGCCGGTATTATCACACTCTGATTTGGTCGGCATGCTGTCGCAAGTACAGCAACAAAGCAGGCCTGTTGATAATTTGTCGAGTTGGCAGCCTGAGCGAATCGATATTCGACAGGCGTTGTACAATCTTGTAGACCATGGTGGTAACAGTACGCCGCAGGCAGTAGGCCGAGTCGATGATGATTCGATCAATCTAGTGTCTATGTTGTTCGAATTTATTTTGGATGATCACAACCTCCCTGTGCCAATGAAAGCCGTGTTGGGTCGGTTGCAGATTCCGATGCTGAAAGTGGCGCTGCTGGATAAAACATTCTTCAGCCTTGGGGCTCACCCTGCTCGTAAATTACTTAATGAGTTAGCAAAGGCGGCCTTGAGTTGGAATGAGCCAGCAGATATTAGTCGTGATGCGTTGTTTAACAAAATAAGTTCTGTTGTTGAGAGGTTACTTAATGACTTTGATAATGATGTGGGTATTTTTGCTCCACTATTAGAAGAATTCGGACAGTTTGTAGGCGGTGAGCGCCGTAAAGCTGATTTGATTGAGCAGCGTACTAGAGATGCAGAGGAAGGCTTAGGTAAGACGCAGCGCGCACGTGCTGAAGTTGGTAAGTTAATTAATGACAAGGCCGCTGGAAAACGTTTACCTGCTGCTGCGGTGTCGATATTTCGTGAAGGTTGGTCGAATTACCTGTTTTTGCTATTTGTTAAGGAAGGCTCAGAAAGTGAGGCATGGACGAATGGTGTTCAGGTCGTTGATGATCTGATCTGGAGTGTGTCACGTGATGACAGTTTTGGTCATCGTAGCGGACTCTTGAGGATGATTCCGTCATTGTTGAAGCGTTTGAGGGAGGGCTTGAATGCAATTTCCTTTAGTAAAAATCGTATGCGGGAGCTGTTCTCTGAACTAGAAGGCATTCATATGGAATGCCTGCGCAGTAAACCGGAAGTATCAGAGGACGCTATTGATACTCAGGCAAGTGATGCTAACGTTCATGATGATTCACTGCAGCAGAGCGATAACTTGGCGGGTGATAAACCTAGCAAAGTGGTTGAGAGTGAGATTATTGTTGAAGCGCCCGTACTGGAATCCCTTGATACTGCTGAGGCAGCAGAGGCCAGTGGTAATGAGTTCGAAGCGGTAGTGGATTCTATGGTTGTTGGAGCTTGGGTGGAGTTTTTGGGCCAAGGGAAAGAGAATACACGCTGTAAATTGGCCGCAATTATTCGTGCCAGTGGTAAATATATTTTTGTAAATAGAGTGGGTATTAAGGTTGCTGAGTATACCCGTTCAAGCTTAATCGAGGCTGCGAAACAGAGTGCTTTTTCGATGCTGGATAACGGCCTGTTATTTGATCGGGCGCTGGAATCTGTCATTGGCCATTTGCGTGAAATGAAGGATTGATGGGTTTCTATTGATAGGTTATGGTCAGCTAAAGTAACCTTTACGAGGAGTTTTAGTTGCCTCTATCTATTTATAACCATTGGCTAAGTGCTGCTGAGCACATCGTTTCCCCTAATTGTAATGATCGCCCCAATGATCGTATTGACCTGCTGGTTATTCATAATATTAGCTTGCCACCAGGTGAGTTTGGCGGGCCTTACATCTCACAACTTTTTACCAATCAGTTAGATCCAAAAACACACCCCTATTTCGAAGAGATTGCTGGGCTTGAAGTATCTGCGCATGTATTGATTCGGCGAGATGGCGCAATGGTTCAATATGTGCCCTTTAATAAACGCGCATGGCATGCAGGAAAATCCTGTTTTCAAGGTGAAGAAAACTGTAATGACTTTTCAATTGGTATTGAGCTAGAAGGGGTGGATGATATGCCCTATGAATCAATTCAATATCAACAGCTGGCTGAGGTAAGTCAGCTGCTTTTAGGCTGTTATATAGGGCTGAGTGCTGAGCGTATTAGCGGGCATTGTGACATTGCGCCGGGACGTAAAACAGACCCAGGTGAATCTTTCGATTGGAATTATTACCGTCGCTTGCTGTAGTGCATTGAGGTGAAATAACGTATGACATTTCTGGTTCTTTTGTTAACCGTGGGTGCTTATAAAGTAATGGGGTGGCATTTTTCCGCGCGCCATGATGGTTGGTTTGTTGTGCTTTGTGATCGACTTGAGCGGACACTAGTGGACGCACCTCGGTTGGCGTTGTTGCTGTCTTTGTTGATCCCGCTGGGTGTTGTTTCGGTTGCTCTTCAGCTGCTTGGTGGTTGGTTGTTTGGTTTTGCAGGAGTGTTATTGCAGGCGCTAATCCTAGCCTATGCTTTGGGTCGAGTTAATTTGTTTGACCAATTGCAGAGGTATCTGCAAACGTGGCGAAGTGGGGATATTCAATCAGCGTATCACCAAGCCCAAAAGGACTTTAATTTGGATATCGAGTTTGAGGCCGATAGTCGTAATAGTTTGCATGGAAAAGTTTGTCAGGGCTTGCTTTATCAATGGTTTGAGCAAGTATTTGTTATCGTATTCTGGTATTTGTTAGCAGGCCCTTTGGCAGCATTATTTATACGCTTGCTTAGTTTATATGAGCAGCGTGAGCCTGCAAAAACTGGCTTGCAGCTGCTGCATATGCTGGAGTGGTTACCTGCTCGTTTGCTGGCGTTAACGTTCGCTATTGCTGGTAATTTTACTCTGTGTTTTAAAACGTGGCTAAAGGCAATTGGCAGCTTTGAAATGTCTACAGCGGTGGTGCTGTTCAAATCAAGTTTGGCTGCGATTGGTCTGAATGAGGCGCAACTAGGTGACAGTAGCGCGGAACAGCAAGCGGGTCATTTAGATATCTTGCAAAGTCTGCTGGTGCGAAGCCTCGTAGTGTGGATGATGTTTGTGGCGCTGTTGGTGATTTTCTAGCAAGTGCTTGAAAATCATCTGCATTGATTGCCTCGAAAGCGCTTTTCAACAGGCTGCGATTGTTTTGCACGTTGACGTAAGTGGAGGCATGTATGCGTATTGGTATTGATCTTGGAGGCACTAAAATTGAAGCCGCGATGCTGGATGCTGACGGTGATATTATCTGCCGCTATCGTGTTCCTACGCCTCAGTCAGACTACTCCCAAACCCTGTCGGCAATTGCCGGTCTGATTTTTAAGCTTGAGAAGGACTGCTCCGTTACAGGTCAGTGCGTGCCCGTGGGAGTGGCGACTCCTGGAGCCATTTCTTCGGTTACTGGGCGCATGAAAAACTGCAACTCTACCTGTCTTAATGGGCAGCCTTTACGTGAAGACCTTTCTCGGCGACTAAAAAGAGAAGTGCGTATCGCCAATGATGCCGATTGTTTTGCGTTGTCTGAGGCGCAGGATGGCGCTGCCTCGAATTACTCTAATGTTTTTGGCGTCATTCTAGGTACGGGTGTTGGTGGCGGTATTGTAATTAATAAGCAGCTGTTGAGTGGCGTTAATGGTATTGCCGGGGAGTGGGGGCATAACCCTATGCCTTTACTGACGGCACCTGATTCGTCTGGACAATCTAGACACTGTTATTGCGGTCGTAAAGATTGTGTTGAAAGCTGGTTATCAGGTCCCGCCTTTGAGCAAAGCTATTTGCAGATGGCAAGCCAATCACTTAAAGCTCCTCAGATAGCGTTTAATGCGAAGAACGGGGATCTATCGGCTATTGCTGTGCTTGATGGTTATTGTGAGGCGCTAGCGGCTGCTTTGGCCGTGGTTATTAATGTGCTTGATCCGCAGGTGGTGGTGCTAGGCGGAGGATTGTCTAATATTGCTTATTTGTACGAGCAGGTACCGCAGCGCTGGGGTAAATATATATTTACTGATCGTTGTGAAACGCGATTACTTGGGGCACTGCATGGCGACTCCAGTGGCGTTAGAGGCGCGGCCTGGTTGTGGTCATAAATGTCTTATAGTTAATAGCTGTTAATTCATATGCTTATTGCCAGCGTGTTTTAAAGGCTTATCTTACGCGGCGTAACATTTCTCAATTCCTCACGTTAAACGATACCCAAGAGCTTTGTATTAAAGCCGGTTTCGTCGCTTAGGCAGTCGGTTTTCTGATTCAAAGACTTTTTCTTAAGCCAAAAAAAACGCCACCAGCACAAGGCTGATGGCGTTTTTTACTTCCAGTTTCCTGGTGGTTGAGCTAAGCGATATTAGTTATCGCCGTACTCTTCACCCGGAAGCGCCTTACCTGCAAGAGTACTTGTGTCTTCTTGCCATTCTTTAGCTTCTGCAAACTGATTAAGTACATGCCACAGTAACCAAAAGGCTACACAGAGGCCAAACATCAGCATTTCAGAACCTTGGAAAGGGTAAATCGCACCGATAGTTTCAGGGTTTGCCCATGATTCAAGTCCGGTAGACATAATCTTTCTCCTATATCTTTAATTAAGATAACTCGTTGAATTAACCGTCGTATGGCTCTTTAGCAAGAGCTGCACGAAGTTCTTCTTTCTCTTCGTAACGAGTATGGATTTCTCTCAGATCAAGACCAGCCAGTTCAACGCCGCGAGGTACACGCAGAATACCGAAGGCATTCAGGATTTTCGCAATGGTGAAGCCAGGCAAGAAGCCAAGTACACCGAACATGATCACAGCACCGGCAATGTTACCCAGTGGTGAAATGTGAGCGTAATCAGGGTTCATTGATGCTGGGTAGCCCCACAACATGAAGCCAGCAACTACTAGACCGTATACACCTGTGTAACCGTGTACGGCAACTGCGCCCAGAGGATCATCAATTTTGAAGGTACGTTCTGCGAAGAAGTGACCTTTGTAGCATACCCATGCGCCACCAGCACCAATCAACATAGCTTGGATTGGGTGGTACAGATCGTTACCAGCAGATGCGCCGATTACGCCAGCTAAACCGCCGTAGTAGATCCACAGTACATCACCTTTCGATACAACGAAGGCTGCCATCATGCCGCCTGATAGAGACATCAGGAAGTTGAAGGTAATCGCAGACAGAGTTGTTGGCGTTAGGTAAATGTTAGTCGCAGTGAAGTATGAACCACCGTCACCAGCACCGACATCCAGCATTGGAATGTTACAGGCAACATAGAAACCCCAGAAACCGGAGTAGATCAGGAACAGGCCAACTGTTACTAACCACGGGTTGTGTGGGTTGATGTTGCGTGGAGTACCGTCAGCGCGGAACTTACCAATACGTGGGCCTAGAACGATAATTACACCTAGAGCAAAACCACCAGCAATTGCGTGGATTACACCAGAAGCGTAGGCATCGTGGTAGCCAAGTTTAGCAACCATCCAGCCATCTGGGTGCCAGCCCCATGCTGCATCGATGATCCAGAAGAACGAGCCGATAGCTACGGATAGGATCCAGTACGCAGAAGGACGGATACGTTCGATACATGCACCGGATACGATGGATGCAGCTGTCCATGAGAACAACAGGAACGCAGCGAAGAAGACACCGTTGATACGTGACCACCAGCCGTCAGCGTCAACAGTTAGACCGTCTTGGAATACAGAGCCACCTAAGTGAGCGCCCATGAATTCACTCCATGGAGTAGCCCATGCAGCTTCAAGCAATGGACCGTTGATGCCTGGACCATTTGGGAAGGCGAAATAGATCCACCAGCCGAACAGATAGAAGGTAACCGTGACCAATGGAATGATCATGGTGTTCTTCAGAAGGGTGTGTTTATGGTTACGCCAGCGTGATGCACCTACTTCATATACGCAGAAACCCACGTGAATGAAGAACATGAACACAACCGTAACCCAGTAGTAGAACTCAGTGAATATGACTATTAATGATGATAACTCATTATCCATGTGGTCGCCCCCTTGGTAATTAGCTTGATTTTATTATTAGATTTCCTGATTACTTCATACCGACAGTACGAACTAGCCAGATACTTTATGCAGTTATGGGCGGGAGCCCAAAATGCCTGCAATAATTGGAACCTAAATTCCAATATGACAACAGGAATTGGAAAAATCCAAAATCCAAATGTTGCCATGGTGCAACAAATTGATGTTTATAATAAAAACCTATCTATTACTTTATAGATAGGTTTCACCGTACGCACATTTGTTTACCTGAGCTATATTGATCCTCACAGATGCTGCTTGTCAACAGTTTTTGTGTGCTAAGAAGGGGTTTATAAAATAATTAAAGGGAGGTATTGCTGTCTATTAAGGCGTATTTAAGCCTACCTATTTGGAGGTGGGCAAAAAATAGAGGGCTATGCTTTTTGGGGTATGCTTTTGAGGGTGGCTGATAATTAGTCGAAAAGTTAAATTAAATGACTTCGGGTGCCGACTGGCCAATCATAATAAGGAGATTAATGGCAGTGTAAAGTAATTTAATAGGTTTTTAATATTTGTACGTACTTCGATTGCGGTCAAATGGTCTTGAAATGGTATGTTAACCAGGCTTTTGCGGAGTAGTGAAGTTGAAAAAATCGAGCTAGGGGTGAGATCTGTCGGAGTGCAGTTTATGCTATAAATTACTAATCAGAAATCACGCTTGAAGGTGACTTTTTATATGGAATTGCGTCTGTTGTAATTACAACGGCACGAATTGCAGTAAGTGGTATTGAGGGTTTTATATAATAAGGCATGTACGCTGCGCTGGACTGCTTCTATAGTGAAACTAGTGTTTGCTTTAATCAGGGAATAAAGAGTTATGCGACATACACCTCTTAGTGATGATATTGATGCACAGGAAACCTCCGAGTGGGTTGATGCTCTTGAAGCAGTGATAAAGCATGAGGGCATGGAGCGAGCCCATTATCTGTTAAAGCAATTGTCCGACCATGCCACTCGAACTGGTGCTCAACTGCCCTATGCTTTGACTACCCCTTTTCGCAATACCATTCCCGTACAAGATGAAACGCCGATGCCGGGCGATGTGTTCATGGAGCGCCGTATTCGTTCGATGGTGCGCTGGAATGCGCTGATCATGGTGATGCGCGCTAATATGGATAATGACGATGAGTTGGGCGGCCATATCTCCTCCTTTCAGTCTGGGGCTACCTTATATGATGTGGGCTTTAACCATTTTTGGCGTGCTACGAATGAAGATCAGTTGGGAGACCTTCTTTATATTCAAGGGCATTCGGCTCCGGGTATTTATTCGCGCTCGTTCCTCGAGGGGCGTTTAAGTGAAGAGCAACTTGATAATTTTCGCCGTGAAGCGGATGGCAAAGGTCTTTCGTCCTACCCTCATCCTTGGTTAATGCCTGACTATTGGCAGTTTCCTACTGTTTCCATGGGGCTTGGGCCAATACAGGCAATTTATCAGGCGCATATTATGCGTTATATGTCCGCGCGCGAATTAGTGGCTCGTGACGATCGCAAAGTGTGGGCGTTTTTAGGTGATGGTGAAATCGATGAGCCGGAATCGCTGGGTGCTATTTCACTGGCGGGCCGCGAGCAATTGGAAAATCTGGTATTTGTGGTGAACTGTAATTTGCAGCGATTGGATGGGCCGGTACGTGGCAACGGTAAAATTATTCAAGAGCTCGAAGGTGTATTCCGTGGCGCGGGTTGGAACGTCATTAAAGTGGTGTGGGGTGGCCTGTGGGATTCGCTGCTTGCTAAAGACAAAGATGGCTTGTTGCAACGGCGCATGGATGAGTGTGTTGACGGGGAATATCAAAATTATAAAGCTAACGGCGGCGCTTATACGCGCGAGCACTTTTTTGGTAAGTACCCAGAGCTAGCCGAAATGGTAGCTCACTTATCTGATGACCAAATATATAAGCTCAATCGTGGCGGTCATGATCCTGATAAGGTTTATGCAGCCTACGCAGAGGCAGCGCGTACTAAAGGGCAACCTACGGTAATTCTGGCGCATACGGTAAAAGGTTATGGTACGGGTGATAAAGGCGAAGCCCAGATGGGTACGCATTCCATCAAAAAACTAGATAAGAAAACTCTGCAGGCATTTCGTGATAAATATGTGATCCCTTTGAGTGATGAGGAGTTGGAAGCGGTACCCTATTATCGCCCGCCTGCTGATCGTCCTGAAATGGAATACATGCATCAGAAACGGCGTGATCTGGGTGGATATATGCCCTCGCGTGAGAATGATTTTGAAGCGCTTGAAACGCCGGAACTTAGTTTGTTTGACGCACAGTTGCAGAGTTCTGGTGAACGGGCGATCTCCACCACCATGGCTTTTGTACGCATTTTATCTAGCCTGACTAAAGATAAAAAGATAGGTGAACGTGTAGTGCCTATTGTCCCTGATGAAGCGCGTACCTTTGGTATGGAAGGGTTGTTTCGCCAGCTGGGGATTTATTCCTCTTCGGGGCAGCTTTATGAGCCTGTGGATTCCGAGCAGGTCATGTATTACAAGGAAGATAAAAAGGGTCAGATGCTTGAAGAGGGCATTAATGAAGCCGGTGCGATGTCAGCCTGGATAGCTCTGGCGACGGCTTATAGTAATTATCGTTGTCCGATGATCCCTTTTTATGTTTATTACTCCATGTTTGGTCATCAGCGTATTGGAGACTTATGCTGGGCTGCGGGTGATATACAGGCGCGTGGATTTTTAGTTGGCGGCACATCGGGCCGCACCACGTTGAATGGTGAAGGTTTACAACATCAGGATGGGCATAGTCATATTTTGGCTAATACCGTACCTAACTGCATTAGTTACGACGCCACTTTTTCCTACGAAGTTGCGGTGATTGTACAGGATGGTATTCGCCGTATGTATCAGGAAAAGCAGGCAGTGTATTACTACCTTACGCTGCTCAATGAAAATTATCAGCACCCAGCTATGCCTGAGGGGGCCGCTGAAGGCATTATCAAAGGCATGTATCTATTTCGCGAAGCGGAAAGTGACGCAAAGCATCGCGTGCAACTGCTGGGCTCTGGTTCTATCTTGCGAGAAGTGATTGCCGCTGCCGAGTTATTAAAGGATGAGTTTGATGTGGCCGCGGATATTTGGGCGGTGACCAGCTTTAATGAATTGACGCGTGAAGGACAGGATGTTGATCGTTGGAATATGTTGCATCCCCAGGAAGCTCCGCGTGAAAGCTATGTATCGCAGTGTCTTGAAGGGCGGCCGGGCCCCGTGATCGCAGCAACCGATTATATGAAAAACTTTGCAGAGCAGATTCGTGCCTGGGTGCCAGCAACTTATAAGGTGCTTGGGACCGATGGTTTTGGTCGCAGTGATTCGCGTCAGAAACTACGCCATTTCTTTGAGGTCGATCGCCATTTTGTTGTTTTGGCGGCGCTTAAGACTTTGCAGGAGCAGGGTGATATTGGTGCTGACGTGGTGAGTGCGGCTATTACAAAATTCGGTATTGACCCAGAGAAGCCGAATCCATTGAGTGTCTAGCGAACTTGTGAAATATGGTTTCGATGCAAACTAAACAAAAGCATAACGTTGTTGGCAAAAGGATACGATTTTGAGCGAACTAGTTATAAACGTACCAGATATTGGTGACGTCGATGAGGTCGAAGTTATCGAGGTCAGCGTTGCAGTTGGTGATCGGGTTGAGGCAGACGATACCCTCATCGTATTGGAGTCGGATAAAGCCTCGATGGAGATTCCTTCGCCACAAGCGGGTCTAGTGACGTCATTGCTGGTCTCGACAGGGCAGAAAGTGTCTGAAGGTGCGGCAATTGTTGCGCTTGAAATTGAAGCTGCTGAGCCAGAAAAGGTTGTTGAAGCTGAGTCTTCAGCCGAAGCCAGCCCGGTAGAACAATCTTTACAAGACGTACCGCCTGTGGAGTCAGTAAGTACTGAATCATCGGCGCAAGAATTTAGTCTGAAGACTATCAATGTGCCAGATTTAGGTGGTGAAGGTGCTGTTGAAGTCATTGAAGTGAATGTTGCCGTGGGTGACCGGGTAGCACTGGACGATACGTTAATTGTTCTGGAGTCCGATAAGGCGTCTATGGAGATTCCGTCGCCCGATAGTGGCACGGTGAAAACTGTACTGGTTAAGTTAGGCGATAAAATTGATGAGGGTGTGGCAATTATTGAGCTTGAAATCAGTGCTGATATTAATGACGCGAGCAAGCCGGAATCGGCAGTTGAGACTAAGCAGGCGGTTGAGGTAGAAGAAAAATCAAGCGCTCCCGAAGCCAATAAGTCCCCTGAGAGAGCTAAAATTGCAGCAACGTTACCGGTCAGTAAAACGGGCGGTGAAGTGTATGCTGGCCCTGCAGTCAGGTTAATGGCGCGAGAGTTAGGCGTCGATTTAACTCAGGTGTCAGCTACTGGTCCTAAAGGGCGTATTTTAAAAGAAGATGTACAAAATTATGTTAAAGCTGTGCTTGAGAAAGGAACTCAGGCTCAGGGCGCAGGAATCCCGGCTGTCCCCGACATTGATTTTTCCCGTTTTGGTGATGTTGAAGAAAAGCCGCTGAGCCGAGTTCAAAAACTGACAGCTGCGGCGATGCAGCGCAGTTGGCTAAATGTGCCGCATGTTACCCAGTTTGATGATGCTGATGTCACGGATCTAGAAGAGTTTCGCGCTCAGAATAAAGAAAAAGCGACGAAGCGAGATCTTAAACTCACGCCGTTACCATTTCTTCTGAAAGCCTGCGCTGTGGCGTTGCGAGAGCACCCGCATTTTAATGTATCGCTTACCGCGTCGGGGGAATCGTTAATTTTTAAAAATTACTGCCATATTGGTGTTGCTATGAATACACCGGCAGGGCTAATGGTGCCAGTGATACGTGATGTCGATAAAAAAGGTATCTGGGAGCTGGCGGAAGAGTTAACCGAGTTGGGAGTTAAAGGCCAGCAAGGCAAGCTTGGTAAAGCCGATCTGGAAGGTGGTTGTTTTACCATTTCCAGTCTTGGCGCTATTGGTGGTACCGGTTTTACCCCGATTGTGAATACGCCGGAGGTCGGTATTTTAGGTGTATCTAAAACCCAGATAAAACCGGTTTATATCGAGGAAGAATTTGTACCGAGGAAAATGTTACCGCTGACATTATCCTATGACCACCGTGCGGTTAATGGTGTGGATGCTGGTCAATTTATGACCTGCTTAACGCGCTTGTTGGCTGATATTCGACGCTTGGTTATGTAGGACGGGCTTAAGCCTCGACTACATTATAGGTGCTAATTTATTTTTGACGGCTGCCACAATACTTCTCCCTCATCACTTTGCTTGCTAAGCCAGCGCGAAGCAATAAAAGCCAAGTCCGATAAACGGTTCAGATAAATTCGACTGTTAGAGTTCACCTCTTCGCTATGAGTCAGTGTAATAATGCGCCGTTCTGCGCGGCGCGAGACGCTGCGTACTACATGGCAGCGCGATACACCTTCATTGCCACCGGGCAGAATAAAATTCTTTAAGGGCGGTAACTCAGCATTAAGTTCACTGGCGTGCTGCTCCAGCTTTTTCCAGTGTGCTTCGCTAATTACTTCTCGGCCGGGCATTGCCAGTTCACCGCCGAGATCAAACAGATCGTTTTGAATGCTGCGGAATAAAGTGAACAGGTCGCTCTCTTCATCCAATGAGCAAACAAAAAGGCCAATAAAACTATTAAGCTCATCAATGCTACCAATCGCTTCAATACGCGCCGAGTCTTTAGCGAGTCGTTCGCCGCCTGCCAGCGAAGTCTCACCCTTATCTCCGCCGCGAGTGACAATATTGGTTAGTCGATTAGCCATGTTTTTAATCTCTGGATTGATTGGATAGCAGAAAAATTATACAGCAGTGTTACGGCTGTACCTTAATGCTTGTCTTGATATAGCGCATTTTTCTTTATTGGAGCGATGAAATGGGTAGAATGCGGTCATAGGTTCACATTGAGGTGCCCAACGTTAAAAAGATAACGCTGATGGCACCGTTTTAGATCATCAGGAGATAAATTAATGCCATCATTTGATGTGGTTTCCGAAGTCGATAAGCACGAACTCACCAACGCAGTGGACCAAGCTAATAAAGAGGTTACCACCCGTTATGACTTTAAAGGGCTGGATGCCTCTTTTGAGCAGAAAGACCTGATTGTTACCATGATCGCTGAGTCCGAGTTTCAGCTGGATCAAATGCGCGATATTTTTATTGCGAAGTTGGTGAAGCGCAGTATTGATGTGGGTTGTATGGAGTTTGGCTCCACGACTAAATTAGGCATGAAGGCTAAAAAAGATGTCACCATGCGAGCGGGTATTGATATCGATACGGCGAAGAAAATTGTTAAGCTCATTAAAGAAAAGAAACTCAAAGTTCAGGCCGCCATTCAAGGCGAGCAAGTACGTGTCACCGGTAAAAAGCGTGATGATTTACAGGGTGTGATGACGTTCCTGCGTGCAGAAGATGTTGGCTTGCCGCTGCAATTTAATAACTTCAGAGATTAATTCTCCTGAAGACCCTGGTAGATAGCTCTGATACGGATCAACAACTCAGTTGGTCCGAATCGTTATTGGCGTTTAAAAGCCCCAAAGTGATGGCGATGCTGTTTTTGGGGTTTTCGGCAGGTCTGCCGATTCTTCTGATTTTCTCCTCTTTGTCTCTGTGGCTTCGTGAAGCCGGTGTAGAACGTTCTGCAGTCACCTTTTTTAGCTGGGCTGCGCTGGGCTATTCCTTCAAGTTTGTCTGGGCACCATTGGTCGACAAGTTACCGCTACCTTTATTAACGCGTTGGTTGGGTCGTCGTCGTGGCTGGTTGCTGTTGGCGCAAATCGCCATTGCTATTTCGATTGTGGCAATGGCGTTGGTCGACCCTTCTGACGAAACTCGCTTGACCTGGATGGCTTTGGCGGCCGTGGCTCTGGGCTTTTCATCAGCAACGCAGGATGTCGTCATCGACGCCTATCGTATTGAAGCGGTCGATAGCCGGGTACAGGGCATGATGTCCGCCAGTTATATTGCAGGTTACCGGGTCGGCATGATTGTGGCGGGGGCGGGCGCATTGTTTCTGGCTAGTGGTTTTGGTTCTACCATGGAAAGCTATAGTTATCAGGCTTGGCAATGGTCCTACTTGATTATGGCGCTGGTGATGTTGGTGGGCATGGCGACCACGCTGGCGGTGAGTGAGCCAAAGGTGGAAGAGAAGGCTGATAATTACCCATACCCGACGAGTGATTATCTACAGCTGTTATTACTGTTTGCCTTCAGTGTGACGGCTTTTGCGCTGGTGTTTTTTTATAGCGGGGCATTGGCCACTATCATTAAGCAGCAGTTGGTTAGCCTGATTGGGCTGGAGAATCTGCTGGCTTTTGTCATCGAGAGTCTACGGTTGGTGCTAGCAGTATTTGCTGCTTATAGTGTGGCAAAAATAGGTTTGGGCCTAGGCGTTTCTAATAAAGACATGGTTAAAATGAGCTACGTGGCTCCGGTTAAGAATTTCTTTGGTCAGCACGGCATAAAAACGGCGCTGCTATTACTGGCCTTAATTGGTTGTTATCGCATGTCGGATATTGTGCTGGGTATCATATCCAACGTGTTTTACCAGGATATGAGCTTTAGCAAACAGGAGATCGCCTGGGCAGTAAAAACCTTTGGAGTGATGATGGCGGTACTCGGTGGCTTTCTCGGGGGGCTGCTATCAATGCGCTATGGAGTGATGCGTATACTCTTTATAGGCGCTATTTTATCGGCGTTAACTAATTTGCTATTTATCGCGCTGGCGTCGGCGGGGCATGACTTAACATTGCTCTATCTGGTGATTTCCGCTGATAACTTGTCGGCTGGATTAGCCAGTGCAGCCTTCGTGGCTTTTTTGTCTAGCCTAACGAATGTTTCCTTTACGGCTATGCAGTACGCCTTGTTTAGTTCGTTAATGACGTTGCTGCCGAAGTTTTTGGGCGGCTATTCAGGCACTTTTGTTGCGACTATGGGCTACAGTAATTTCTTTATTTTGACGACATTGCTAGGGCTGCCGGTGCTTGTTCTTATTGTGTTAGCCAAAAAGCATCTGGCGCTTGAAGTTCGTTAATAAATACTTGGGCTAAGTTGATATGACTCTGAATATTGAAACAAAGGTACGCAAGCTGTTGCTGAGCAGTGATGTCGGTACGCTATCTACTCATTCGGCAGATTGTCTAGGCTATCCTTTCGCTTCAATAGTGCCGGTGGGTTTTGATGATTTTAATCGGCCAATTATTTTGGTTAGCCGTCTCGCCCAGCACACACGAAATATTGCCGAAAATGCCAAGGTGTCGTTGTTTGTGAATGATGCTCATCAACGCGGTTACGAGGATGTGCAAACCTGCGCACGTATCACTGTATTGGCTCAAGCACAGCGCTTAGATATTGAAGCTGATGGGAACACTGTACAGCGTTATTGCCGTTTTTATCAGCGCGCGGAAAGTTACTACAAAGAGTTGGATTTCGATTTTTACCGGCTTGTTCCTGAAAAAGTACGTTTTATTGCCGGTTTTGGACAAATTCATTGGGTCGCATCCGAACAGCTGTTTATAAAAAACCCACTCGGTTTTGAAGCCGAGAAGGGTGTTGTCGAACACATGAATACGGATCATCGTGATGCACTGGTGAAGTACTGCCACCAAGCGGGGCTGGTTTTCCCCAAAGATGTTGAGCCGGAAATGGTTGGTGTGGATGCCTTGGGGTTTTTTCAGCGACTTGGTGAGAGGGTTGTGCGGTTTGAATTCCCTCAGCCAGTTGAAAATGCAAATGACGTGCGAAAGGCGTTGATAGCAATGTTAAAGTCCTGATCAAGTTTAATGCTCTGGCAGCCCTGCCTGTTGAAAATACTTTTTGAGCCCCCATCTTCATTACTACCCTAATTCCCCTTTTTTCAACTGCCATAGCTGCAGGTGTGATTTATGAAGTTTTTATTTGTACTGTTTATTGTGATGCCGGTTGCCGAGATCACGTTATTGATTAAAGTCGGTCAGCAGATCGGTGCTTTATATACGGCATCACTGGTGGTTACGACGGCTCTTATCGGTAGCTACATGTTACGTCAACAGGGCTTAGCAACGCTTTTTCGTGCGCAGGAACGGATGAAAAGCGGGCAGATGCCCGTTCAGGAAATGCTGGAGGGACTTTTTCTGGCGGTGGGAGGTGCATTGTTGATTACGCCGGGCTTTATTACCGATGTGTTTGGATTTATATGTTTGATTCCTGTGACTCGTAAAGGTCTGGTCGTTTTTGCGGCACGTAATGTCAAAGTGCACGCAGCATCATCAATGCAGCAGTCTCAATTTGGTCATATGCAGGGCTCGGCAAGTTTCCATGCCAGCAGTCAGGATGACTCTATCGAAGGTGAATACCAGCGTGATGAAAATGGTAGTTCAGACGCAGATAAAAAAAATGTCGAATTCTTCGAGGATAAGCGTTGAATTCCAAATCGTGGCCCCCATTAATCGTCACAAGGTTGAATTCAAGGGTTTGTGTTACGTCTGATGCGTAACTGATTTCCAGAATTTAGTGACCCGTTTATTAACTTTTTGCCCCGCAGTCACCATTAGGATTGTGGAGCATTTTGAAAATTATTTTTCAATTTGATTGGAGTATTTGTGTAATGAATATTCGTCCTCTATACGACCGTATTATCGTACGCCGTAAGGAAGAAGAAACAACAACATCTGGCGGTATCGTTTTAGCTGGAGGCGCTGCTGAAAAACCAAGCGCTGGTGTTGTACTAGCTGTTGGTGAAGGCCGTCTGCTTGATAACGGTGAGATCCGTCCTCTGGTTGTTAAAGTTGGTGATCGCGTTATCTTTAACCGCTACGTAGCGAGCGAAAACACTATCTCAATCAATGGCGAAGAGCTGTTGGTTTTAGGTGAGTCAGACGTATTTGCTGTTTACGAAGGCGAATAAGCTTCAGTTCTGTTTCATTAATTCATATAACCCCAGTTTTTAAGGTATTAGAAAATGGCTGCTAAAGACGTATTATTCGGCGATTCAGCTCGCCAGAAAATGGTAAACGGCGTAAACATCCTTGCCGATGCTGTTAAAGTTACTCTGGGCCCTAAAGGCCGTAACGTAGTATTGGACAAATCCTTTGGTGCTCCAACAATCACTAAAGATGGTGTATCTGTTGCTAAGGTTATCGAACTGCAAGACAAGTTCGAAAACATGGGCGCTCAGTTGGTAAAAGAAGTTGCTTCACGCACTTCTGATGTTGCTGGTGACGGTACTACAACGGCAACAGTTCTGGCTCAAGCCATTATGATTGAAGGCCTGAAAGCGGTTGCTGCAGGCATGAATCCAATGGATTTGAAACGCGGCATCGACAAAGCAGTTACTGCTGCTGTTGCATATCTGAAAGACATCGCTCAGCCATGTACAGACGTTAAGTCTATTGCACAGGTTGGTACGATCTCTGCTAACAGCGATTCATCTATCGGCGACATCATTGCTGAAGCAATGGGTAAAGTTGGTAAAGAAGGTGTGATCACTGTTGAAGAAGGCAACGGCCTGGAAAATGAACTGGATATCGTTGAAGGTATGCAGTTTGACCGTGGTTACCTGTCGCCTTATTTTATCAACAATCAGGAAACTATGAACGTTGAGCTGGAAGAGCCGTTCGTGTTGATGGTTGATAAGAAAGTTTCTAACATCCGTGAATTGGTTCCTTTGCTGGAAGGCGTTGCTAAAGCCGGTCGTTCGCTGTTGATTATTGCTGAAGACGTTGAAAGTGAAGCGTTGGCAACATTGGTTATCAACAACATGCGCGGCATCATGAAAGTTGCTGCTGTTAAAGCACCTGGTTTCGGTGATCGTCGTAAGGCGATGCTGGAAGATGTTGCAGTTCTGACTGGTGGTACTGTGATCTCTGAAGAAGTGGGTCTGTCTCTTGAGACATCTACTCTGGAAGATTTGGGCCAAGCTAAACGCATCAGCGTTACAAAAGAAGCGACTATCATTGTTGGCGGTGCTGGCGACGTGACTAAAATTGAGTCTCGTGTTGCTTTGATTCGTGCTCAAATCGCAGAATCAAACTCTGATTACGATAAAGAAAAACTGCAAGAGCGCGTAGCTAAACTGGCTGGCGGTGTTGCTGTGATTAAAGTAGGCGCAAGCACTGAAATCGAAATGAAAGAGAAGAAAGCACGTGTTGAAGATGCGTTGCACTCTACTCGCGCTGCGGTTGAAGAAGGCGTTGTAGCGGGCGGTGGTGTTGCACTGATCCGTGTACTTCAGTCTATCGAAAACCTGACTGGCGATAACGAAGATCAAAATGTTGGTATTCAACTGGCACGTCGTGCGATGGAAGCGCCACTGCGTCAAATCGTCGCTAACGCTGGCGAAGAGTCTTCAGTTGTTGTTGATAAAGTTCGCACTGGCGGCACAGGTAACTTCGGTTACAACGCTGCAACTGGCGAATACGGCGACATGCTGGAAATGGGTATCCTTGATCCAGCTAAAGTAACGCGTAGTGCGCTGCAGAACGCTGCCTCTGTTGTTGGTCTGATGATCACCACTGAGTGCATGGTTACTGATGCTGTTGTTGATGGCGGTGCTGGTGCTCCAGCAATGCCTGATATGGGCGGCATGGGTGGTATGGGCGGCATGATGTAAGCCAGCCTTACCCTAGCAGTACAAGAAACGGTTATCCGCAAGGGTAGCCGTTTTTTTATGGTTAGATTTTGTGTAAACAGGCAAAAAGATGCCTAAAAAGTGCAATTTATAGCTTTAGCATTGATTAATCCGCTTTTGATGTTTGTAATTATGTGCTTAAGGTTTAAAATGCGCGCGATATAAAAATAAGGGAACCGCAGGTTGGGCTGCCGGTAAGTGGCGTTTGTTATTAAACGCGCTTGCTAAAGTATTTCGCGAAGGTTTCCAAACAGTTAAGAAAATAAGAGAGAACATAACCATGGATATAATTTTAGATTTTCTGTTCCGCTGGGCGCACGTACTGTTTGGTATTACGTGGATTGGTCTGCTGTACTACTTTAACTTCATACAAACTGAATACTTCAAAGAAGCAACGCCAGAAGCTAAAGGCGATGCTGTTAAAAAATTGGCGCCACGTGCATTGTGGTGGTTCCGTTGGGGCGCGATGTTTACGTTCCTGACTGGTGTTGTACTGCTGGCTATGAAGGGTTCTAGCAGCAACGGTTACCTGTTGATGGGTGCTTTGGCTGGTACGTTCATGTTCCTGAACGTTTGGTTGATCATCTGGCCTAACCAAAAAATCGTTTGTGGCATCACCCAAGGTGATGCGGCTGCGGCGGCTCCTAAAGCAGGTCTGGCTTCACGTACTAACACGTTGTTGTCTTTCCCAATGTTGATGGGCATGCTGGGTTCAGGTCACGGTGCAGGTAGCGATATCCTGATTCCTGTGTCTAGCCAAGCATCTACTGGCTTCATCATTGCTGCTGCAATCGTTGTTCTGGTTGCGCTGAATGGCGTCTTCGGAAAAATGGGCCCAATGGCTAGCGTTCGTGGTGTAATTCACTGCGGTATCGCTTTGACAGCAGTTCTGTTTGGCTTGATGTACTTCGTCTAAGTCAGACTAAAGTTTTGGCTTTGTTAGCCTAAGCTTTTTAGTTTAAAAAGGGCTCCTCCAGTAGGGGCCTTTTTTATGTCTGCTAGAAACGCGTATGTTATTGATTACTAACCCACTACTGACCAGCGCCACAGTGGTATATAATCCCGCCTTTAAAATCGTCGTGTATTGAAACTCTATGAGCCAAATTGATCAGGAAGTGGCCAGTCGCCGCACCTTCGCTATTATTTCGCACCCCGATGCGGGTAAGACCACCATGACCGAAAAGCTGTTGTTGTTCGGCAATGCGATTCAGGAAGCGGGTACGGTTAAAGGTCGAAAGACAGGTCGCCATGCGACCTCTGACTGGATGGAGATGGAGAAACAGCGCGGTATCTCGGTAACCTCTTCGGTGATGCAATTTCCTTATAAGGGCCGCACGGTTAACCTGCTTGATACACCGGGCCACGCCGACTTCTCTGAGGATACCTATCGCACCTTGACCGCAGTGGATTCTGTGCTGATGATGATTGACGGCGCTAAGGGCGTAGAAGAACGTACCATTAAGTTGATGGACGTCTGCCGTTTGCGTGATACGCCTATCCTGACTTTTATCAATAAGATGGATCGCGAAGTACGTGACCCCATCGACGTGCTGGATGAAGTTGAAGAAGTTCTGAAAATTAACTGCGCGCCGATTACCTGGCCCATTAGCATGGGTAAGAATTTTCGTGGTGTGTATAACTTGTATACCGATACCATTCATCTATTTACACAGGGACAGGGCAGCATCATTCCGGATGATAAACGTATCGAAGGCTTGGATAGCGACGAAGCGAGAGTTGTGCTCGGTGATCTGGTCGATGAGCTGCGTGAAGAGGTTGAATTGGTGCGAGGTGCCAGCCATGAATTTGAACTGGAAGAATATTTAGCTGGTCGTATGACTCCGGTATATTTTGGTACTGCGCTGGGCAACTTTGGCGTACGTGAAATGCTGGACGGCTTTGTGGAATTCGCACCGACGCCATTGCCGCGTGCAACGAAAGATCGTACGGTCGCGCCCAACGAAGAAGATTTCAGTGGTTTCATCTTTAAGATTCAAGCCAATATGGATCCCAAACACCGTGACCGTGTCGCCTTTTTACGTATTTGTTCGGGTCAGTACACCAAAGGCATGAAGATGAAGCATGTGCGTACCGGTAAGGATGTGCGCATTTCCGATGCGGTAACGTTCTTTGCGGGCGAGCGATCTCATGTGGACGAAGCCTGGTCTGGCGATATTTTGGGGTTGCACAACCACGGCACCATTCAGATCGGTGATACGTTTAGTAGTGGCGAGAGTATGCAGTTCACCGGTATTCCGCACTTTGCACCGGAGTTATTTAGACGTGTACGCTTGCGCGACCCGCTGAAAATGAAGCAGTTGCAGAAAGGCCTCACTCAATTATCTGAAGAGGGTTCAACGCAGGTATTTATGCCGCAGCGCAGCAACGATATTATTGTCGGTGCCGTAGGTTCGTTACAGTTTGATGTGGTGGCTTATCGCCTTCAGGACGAATATAAGGTCGAGTGTGGCTACGAAGCAGTGAATGTCTACACCGCGCGCTGGGTTGATTGTGACGACGTCAAGATGTTTGAGGAATTCAAGAAGAAGGCCTACGACAACCTGTGCATTGATGGCGGTGGCCATTTAACGTATTTGGCGCCGACTCGCGCTAACTTATCACTGGCTGAAGAGCGTTGGCCAGATGTAAGGTTTAATACCACGCGAGAGCACTAGCGGGTATTAGAGGGGGCGACATTCCAGTAAAACCGGAATGCCTGTTTCTGTTATTTGAGTGAAGCGAGAGATCTTGATTTAAAGGGTTGCTCGCTTGCGCTCTGACGGGCTTTTTAGGCCGTGTCATTTCGAACAAGCGTGTGAACTCTTATGCTTGGAATCGACGTAAGAGCTCACATTTGATCTAGAAGATATCTTCTCCACCTTCATTCGCATAAGGATTCACTGGATCTCCAGGAATGTTGTGTTCCTCGCTGGCCCACGCGCCTAAATCAATGAGCTTGCAGCGCTCACAGCAAAAGGGGCGATATTGGTTGTCTGATGACCATATGGTGGATTTTTTGCAGGTAGGGCAGGGTACGATAGCTGTAGGTTTTTTATCAGTCATGAGTTCTCTTGCTGGGCTTTTGCCAACTCCAAATAATTTTGGTGCAATGATAGCACCTTCGCTTTTAATTGATTCGTGTCCGAGTCGTTCAGAATAATATCATCAGCGCTTTCGCAACGTGTCTTGCGATCCATCTGCGCCGCCATAATAGCCTTGATTTGCTTTTGGCTGTTCTCATCGCGAGAGCTGGCTCGTTCCAATTGCAAAGTCTCTGGTATATCAACCACTAAAATTCTTTGAGCTAATTGATGCTGGTCTGTTTCAAGTAGTAGGGGCGAAGACAGGATGGCGTATTCCGAAGAGGCTTTCTCCAGCTGTTGTTTTAGTCGATTTTTTATCAGTGGGTGTAATAATTCTTCCAGCCAATGCCGCTCAGCCTCGTTATCAAATACTCGTTCGCGCAAGGTTTGGCGGTTTAGTGAGCCGTCGTCATTGAGTGAACCATCACCAAAATGTAACTGGATTTTCTGCAAGGCAGCCGAGCCCGGTTCAACTACTTCCCGCGCAGCAATATCTGCATCGACAACGGCGATGCCTAACTCAGAAAATAGATTAGAAACAGTGGTTTTACCGCTGCCAATGCCGCCTGTGAGGCCAATGATTATCATGGCGTTATGATACGGTAATTGAGGGCTTTAATGATAGATGGGTTGTAGGTCAGGCTTTGGCTTGAAATGTGAAACTGGAGCCTCACCTACTGCGAAATGTCATCTCAACCAACGGGGGAAATCTTGCATTTGATAATCTAAAAAATATTCCTTACATGCGTTAGCTTCATGGCCCCTACTTTTGACGAAATGACAGAGGTTTGATGGACGTGGGTTTTTTTATAGCCCCGAGTAATTGAGATAAGCCTGGGTTAACTGCTCACCCCATATCGCAGCTATAAAACCAGCGGCAGCAAGATAAGGGCCAAAGGGGATAGGTACGCTCTTGCCTTTATTTTTTAGTATTAGTAACGCGATGCCTACAACAGCGCCAACTAATGATGACAAAAGAATAATTAACGGCAGCATCTGCCAGCCAAACCAGGCGCCTAAAACGGCAAGTAATTTGAAATCACCGTAACCCATACCCTCTTTGCCGGTGAGTAACTTAAATAGCCAGTAAATAGACCATAGGCTTAGATAACCAAATACAGCACCCCACAGGGCATCAGGAAGAGAAGAAAATAGACCAAAGCTATTAGCAATTAACCCTATCCATAAAAAAGGAAGGGTAATGTTGTCAGGCAACAGTTGATGATCAAAGTCGATCATCGTCAAAGTTATTAAAGCCCACGTCAGCAGAAGCATTGCGCCACCCTGCCAGTTAAAACCAAAATGCCAGATGACCAGGCAAGATAATAGGCCAGTGATGAACTCAATAATGGGGTAACGTTTTGAAATCGGTGTTTTACAACCGTTGCATTTTCCGCCTAGCATCAAGTAGCTAATCACAGGGATGTTTTGCCAAGCCTTGATGGCTGTGTCGCATTTAGGGCAATGTGAGTTGGGCGTCACGAGGTTAAACGTTGGCTGCTCAGGTTCGGTTGCTTCTGAATCATCGGATTCAAGTAACGTTTTACACTGAGATGTCCATTCACGTTCCATCATCACCGGAAGGCGATAAATGACTACGTTCAGGAAGCTGCCAACTAATAGACCAAGAATGCCGGCAACAGCGATAGCGGCTGTCGGATTACCAATAAGAAGTTGTAATGCTTGCATAAAGAAACGCTTTAAAAGTATTCGAAATGAATTTCAGTTTTTCGGGTAGATCGCTATACGATCTGACCCATTTTGAAGATGGGAAGATACATAGCAATAATCAAGCCACCAATGAGTACGCCGAGCACTGACATAATTAAAGGCTCGAGCAAAGCCGTCAAGTTATCTACGGCATTATCCACTTCTTCCTCATAGTGTTCAGCAGCCTTATCCAGCATGTCATCCAGCGCGCCAGACTCTTCGCCAATAGCGGTCATTTGAACCAGCATATTAGGAAATACACCAGTGTTGCGCATGGAGAAGTTGAGTTGTTGACCTGTAGATACATCTTCTCTGATTCGCTCTACAGCAGTTGCGTAAACATAATTACCTGTTGCGCCAGCTGTTGAGGTTAATGCCTCAACCAGTGGGACGCCTGCGGCGAAGGTGGTCGATAGTGTACGAGAAAATCTCGCGAAGACTGATTTAAGTAGAATTTCGCCGATGACAGGGACTTTAAGGATTCCTCTGTCAACTGAGTTGGAAAAGTTTTTTGATCGTATTAAGGCTTCTTTGACGATGAAAATAAAAGCAACAACTCCGATCACGACAATGTACCACCAGGCCTGAAGAACATTGGAAATATTAATTACAAATTGAGTGAATGCAGGTAGTTCAGCCCCGAATCCTTGGAAAATTTCTTCAAAAGTAGGAACAACTTTGACTAGCAAAATCCCTGTTACGACAACAGCGATGACGATAACTGCGATCGGATAGGTCATTGCTTTTTTGATTTTCTTTTTCAGGCTTTCGCTTTTTTCTTTGTAAGTCGCCAGGCGCTCAAGCATAGTTTCCAGGGCTCCGGATTGTTCCCCTGCGTCCACCAAATTACACATCAGGTCATCAAAGTGACGAGGATGCTTGCGTAAAGCAATGGCAAAGCCGGAGCCCGCAGCTACATCAGTTTTAATCTTGCCTATCAGCTCTTTCATGTTTGCGTTGTCTAAACCGTCGGCGACGATATCAAAGGATTGAACGAGGGGTACCCCCGCCTTCATCATGGTGGCCATTTGGCGTGTAAAAAGCGTAATGTCAGCGGGTGTTATTTTTTTCTTATTCGCGGCACTGAATATTGATGTCTGCTTTTTCTTTACCTTGGTTGGACTTATGCCTTGTTTACGCAGCTGCGCTTTTACCAGGGCTGAATTGAAGCCGCTGATTTCGCCATTAGTTTTCTGACCGCGTTTGTCTGTACCCTGCCATACGAAAGTTGAGTTTTTTACTGCTTCGCTTGCCATACTTAATCCTTAGTCACTCGGTTTACTTCTTCCAGGCTGGTAACACCTTGCGCAGCTTTCATCAATGCCGATACGCGTAAATTTCTGAAGCCTTCTTTTTTTGCCTGTTGGGCGATTTCTAATGAGTTGCCTTCTTCCATTATGATGCGGCCTATATCAGGGGTTATTTTAACCACTTCGTAGATACCCACACGGCCTTTGTACCCATTATTACACTGGCTACATCCGCCACCAGGGGCCATGACTTTCGCTCCGTGCAGAAGCTCTTCAGTGAAGCCCTCTGCTAATAATGTATCGTGTGGGAGATCTGCCGGTTTTTTACAGTGCTCACAAAGCCTTCGCGCTAGGCGCTGGGCAATAATCAAGCTTACGGACGTCGCAATGTTAAATGCCGGCACACCCATATTACGTAAACGCGTCAAAGTTTCGGGTGCACTATTAGTATGTAGTGTAGAAAGTACCAAGTGTCCAGTTTGAGCCGCTTTAATTGCAATTTCTGCTGTTTCCAGATCTCGAATCTCACCAACCATGACGATATCTGGATCTTGACGTAAAAAAGAACGTAGGGCTGTCGAGAAGTCCAGCCCGACCTTATGGTTTACATGGACTTGGTTAATACCTTCCAAATTGATTTCGACGGGATCTTCGGCAGTAGAAATATTACGTTCCGGAGTGTTAAGAATATTTAAGCCGGTATAAAGAGATACGGTTTTACCTGACCCTGTTGGGCCGGTTACCAGAATCATGCCTTGAGGCTGGTGCAGCGCGTGCATGTACAATTCTTTTTGATCGTCATCATAACCTAGCGCATCAATGCCCATTTTGGCACTGCTAGGGTCAAGGATACGTAATACGACTTTCTCACCCCAAAGAGTCGGCAACGTGTTAACCCGGAAGTCAATGGCGCGTTGTTTGGATAGTTTCATCTTTATACGACCATCCTGTGGCATGCGTCGCTCAGAGATATCCATGCGTGACATTACTTTTAAACGGGCAGCAAGTCGTGGAGCTAGGTTTTGAGGTGGGTTCGATGCTTCGTGTAAAATGCCGTCGGTCCGGTAGCGGATACGGTAGCTTTTTTCGTAGGGCTCAAAGTGAATATCCGAGGCGCCACCTTTAATCGCATCCAGCAGAATTTTATTAACAAAGCGAACGATAGGGGCTTCATCTGCGCCTTTGCTGTCATCCTGCTCATCTTTCTTGTCAGATGTGTCCTCAAGGTCAAGGTTCTCAAGATCAGCATCATCTAAATCACCGAGCGCATCTTCTTCTTCATCGAGAAATTTTTCGATAATTTCAGCTAGTTTGGCCTCTTCAACCAAAATAGCATCGGTGGTGATACCGGTATTAAATTTGAATTCATCCAGAGCCTGTAGATTGGTCGGATCTGAAACGGCAACATGCAGGCGGTTGCCACGTTTAAATAAAGGCAGGGCATGGTGGTTGCGAATTAACTTTGCGTCCACTAGGTCTTTCGGAAACAGTTCTGGGTTGAAAGCTGAAAGGTCTAATAAGGGCGTGCCAAACTCATCGGAGGCGGCGGTAGCGATTGACTTGCTGTTGGCTAAACCGCTTTGAACTAGATGAGTCACAAAGGGGATGCGGTTTTGTTTGGAGTATTGATATGCCTCGATAGCTTGATTCTCGTTGAGAATTTCATCGTTAACCAAACGCTTGGCTAATCCGCTAAGCTGCATGGAAGCATTGTTTTGTGAGGTCATATGGGTTTAATGTCTTGTCGTTATGGGTATTGTCTAAGAAAAGCATAGCACTTTTTAGCAGAAAACCTATTTGCTTTAAACTTTTAATATACAGATGTGTGTTGTGCAGGGCTTTAGTTAATGCGGTGAGGAAGGGTGTTTGACAAAAAATGTCACATTGTTCGTTATGATGTTGGTTATTGAGTGGCGTGTGATTTGTATTTTATTATACGGCTGTTAATTAAAATCAATTAAAATCAGAATGTTAAGTTGTTTTTTGTGCGTTTTATTGTATTTGGCACAGGCATTGCTATACCTATTGTGAGAACAAATTATTTGATTGATTTTGTTATTTGAAACCACGGAGAGAATCATATGAATGAATTAGTAGCAATAAAAAGAACCCAAAAGGGTTTTACCCTGATTGAATTAATGATCGTAGTTGCGATTATCGGTATTCTGGCCGCAGTAGCGTTACCTGCATACCGTGAGTATGTAGGTAACTCACACGGTGCGGCCGCTATGAAAGGCGTTGCTTCCTTTGTGACGAAAGCGGCAACCTGTGTGCAGGCTGATGTAGGCTGTGGTACTTTGGCGACTGAAGTTGGTAATGTGTCTGAACTTGCAGTGGTTGGAGCTCCTACAGTAGGAACTCAGTCTGTGTATACGTTTAATGATGGTGATTGTCAGGTTCAAGCGACTGTAAGTGCAACGGGCCTTGTTACCTATGTTGCGACTTCTAGCGGTAGCGGTGCGACCACAGTCCAGTGTGAACAGGGTGCGGGCACTAGCTAGTATCAAGATCATAGTTTGATTGTGATGCTTAAAAAGCCCCGGTTTTTACCGGGGCTTTTTTGTGGGTGCTACTTAGGTTATACCGAGACGATTGGCTTGGTGAGCATTTGTGTACCTCTTAGAGACTTATTTCAATGAGTAATTCGCAAGCTTGTATAGGGAAAGGACAGCTTATAATTTTTCTATTTTGTTGTTTGGTTCTTGTTTTTTCACCTTCAGTTGATATGGTGCCTTGGGACTTTAACGCTTACGATGAAAAGCGGTTCCTGGAAATTTTACTGGTTATTGCGGTGTTGTTGCATCGAACGGTAAATGGGCAGCCTATTCAGGGTTATGGGTACGGCTGTTTGTTAGTGTTTTTGTTGTTTTTTGTATCTTCTTGTTTTTCCTTTAGTCCCAGATACGCTTTTCTTGAAATGGCGTTATTTGTTGGACTTTTCTTTTTTGTGGATTTTGTGAAAAACGCTTGGCTTTGGAATGCAGGACAAACGCTAAATAGTGTTGTTGTAGTCGTTTGTCTTAGTGCGTGTCTTTTTATCTTCACTTTTTTGCTGGGATATTTGGCTTTCTTTCTGGAAGGGATTCCGTTGCAAGGAACAGCCCCTTTTTATCACTTTTATAACGTGCGATTTTTTAATCAGTATCAACTTTGGCTATTTCCATTACTTACCATCCCTCTCTCTTTAAGCAGTCCGATTATTTGCAAATACAAAAAAATGTTATTTGCGTTGTTAATTTGTTGGTGGGTTTTATTGTTTTTGACTGCTGGCAGAGGTGCGTTGATTGCGATTACTGCTGCGATATTGATTTCATTACTGATGTATAGGAGGGCGTGCTTCTATTTTGTGAAAATCCAGATGTTGGCAGCTTTATTTGGGTTTGTTGTTTATACCTTTCTTTATTATTTTGTCTACGCCTCTGAGGCAAAAACGGTGTTACGTTCGGTTGGGCACGGGAGACTAGATTTATGGGGGAAAGCGATTGAACTGAGTATTCAGAACCCGTTTTTCGGAGTGGGGCCAATGCATTATGCGGGGACTTCGAATGATATTGCGAACCACCCGCATAACAGTGTGCTGCAGATTGCTGCAGAATGGGGTTTGCCTGCGGCGCTCATTATATTGGGCCTATTTTTCTATGGTTTGATTTGTTGGCTTAGGCGTTTTAATTATCAAACGGTTAACGAGTATCAAGACGAGGTCAAGCCTCAAGTGGTCGTTGCACTTTTCTGTTCGTTATTGGCGGGCGCAATTTACTCGCTGGTCAGTGGTGTTATCGTGATGCCTTTAAGCCAGATAATGGGCGCTTTAGTGATTGGCTTGATGTTCGGGGTGTATCGTGGTTGTGATTCAGAAAAGACAGTTTTGCCTGTAAAAATAGGAAGAAGTTATTTAGTTATTAAATCCAATTTATCCCGATTTCTCGCGGGTATTACGCTGGTTATTTTTGTTTGGGCTGTGTTGCCAGGCTTATTGCCACGAGTGCTTGATGGCCAAGCGTTTTCTGCCAAGAGTTTCCAGGTGAATGGCGGTTGGACTATGCCTCGTTTTTGGGCTGATGGGGAAATTCCCGGTCAAATAGCCGGTGTGGTGAAGTAAGGCGCAAGCGGGTTAGTTTATTCTGTTGAATGAAATAATCACCTGGTTGTGCCTTCTCAAACATAGCAAGCACTGGCTCGCTAAAATAAACCCTCGATATTAGTGGAGATGCATTGTTTCTTTGGTATTTGCCAAGCTGACAAAATATGTCGTAATAGTTTTGATTGTGTAAGTTTTGTCTGAGATATACATCTTTGGCGTTCTGCTTGTAGATGACGAGGCTCTTTTTGCTTAGGTAGGTTGAGGCTACCTTGGGTTTTATGACTTGGTATGACTATTGCTTTATTTATTGCTAGTAAATAATTTATTTGGTATTTAGGGGGTCGAATGAGAAAAGGCGAAAAGGGGTTTACCCTAATTGAGTTAATGATCGTTGTAGCGATTATTGGTATTTTGGCAGCAGTTGCGCTGCCTGCATACAGAGAATACGTGGGGAATTCACATGGCGCCGCGGCAATGAAGGGCGTGTCGGCCTATGTGAGTAAAGCGATGATTTGTATTGACTCAGGATTGGCGTGTGCCTCAGTTGAGACTGAGCTAACAACTTCGTCAGGTCTAAGTAGAACGGTAGCTTTGGCGAAGGGGACCGGCACGGCTTTAGCTTATACCGATAATGTATGTACCGTAACAGCCACTATTTTGAGTAGCGGCGCGGTAAGCTATGCGGCAACACTCAATGCAGGCGCAACAGGCGCTACAGGACCGCAATGTAGTGCCGGTTCTGGCTTAAGTTGAAAACGGCGGTTTTTTCAGTCGAGTTAGAGAGTTAATAGCTTCTCAAATTCCTCTGCTGGTAACGGCTTACTGAAATAATACCCCTGCACCAGCCGAACGTTCTGTTCACGAACAAAAGCCAGCTGGCTTTCGGTTTCTACGCCTTCAGCAACGATATCCAGTCCTAGACTTTTAGCCATGGCCACAATAGCGGTAACAATGCTGGCATTGTGGCTGTCGGAGTCGACGTCGATGATAAAGCTTTTATCAATTTTTAATTCGTCCAGCGGGAATTTGGTGAGGTAGTTCAGTGATGAATAGCCGGTGCCAAAGTCGTCAATTGAAAGGCGGATCCCCATTTCTTTAAGCGCATGCAGTACCTTAACAGTGGCGTCGGCGTCATTCATAATGATGCTTTCGGTGAGTTCCAGTTCTAGGTATTTGGCGTCGAGGCCGGTTTGATCTAGGACTTTGCAGGTCTGCTCTAACAAGTCCGACTGTTTGAACTGGAGGCTGGAGAGGTTGACAGCAATTTTTTCCAAATGCAGGCCTTTGGCTTGCCAGCCTTTTAGCTCAGTGCACGCTTGAGTTAGCACCCAGTTGCCGATGTCGATGATCAGGCCCATTTCTTCCGCTAGTGGGATGAAATTATCTGGTGATACCAGGCCGTGTTTGGGGTGGTTCCAGCGTACCAATGTTTCAGCGGATACCATTTTGCCGGTTTGAATATCGACCTGGGGTTGGAAATAAACCGCCAATTCATTTCGTTCTAGCGCTTTACGCAGGTCTGCTTCAAGTTCGAGGCGTTCTCGGCCCATGGCGTTCATGGTGCTGGAGTAATATTGGAAAGTATTTTTCCCCGCTTTCTTAGCGTGATGCATGGCGGTATCGGCATGCTTGAGCAGGTTTTCTACGTTGTCACTGTCCAGAGGTGCGATGGCGATACCTATGCTGGGTGTTACAACCAGTTCATGGCTTTCTAGTAGCATGGGGCGACTGAGGGCGTTGAGTAAATATTTGGCGACATCGCCGGCAATAGCGGTGTCATCGATTACATTCAGCACCATGGCGAATTCATCGCCGCTCAGGCGCGAGGCGGCAATTTCTGTTCCGGGTTTAATATGTCGTGCAATGGAGGCGTTATCTGTGACGCATTTTCTGAGGCGATTGGCTATTTCCTGCAGTAGTGCGTCGCCCAGGCTGTGCCCTAGAGAGTCGTTGATACGTTTGAAGTTATCAATATCAATATACAGCACGGCAATTTTGTTAGCGCCGCGCTGTGCTTGTTCCAGTATTTTTTCTAGCTGTTCAGAAAACAACTGGCGATTAGGCAATCCCGTTAAAGTGTCGTAATAGGCTAGCTGTCGCATGCGTTGTTCGGCTTGATGGCGTTCAGTAATGTCCTGTGCGATGCCAACCAGTAGGTTGTTGTCATCTTCTCGCGATAGTTGCAGAGATAACTCGACCGGGTAGCGAGTGCCATCTTTACGCAGCATGGTCGTTGTCATCAGCTGTTCGCTATACTCTTCTCGATACAGGCCACTGACGATATTTTTCAACTGCGTTTCTGAAAACTCGGGCAGGAGTTGGCTCAGTGTTAGTTGATTAATTTCTTCATCTTGATAGCCAAGATTGTCGCGAGCGCGGCCGTTGCTTTGCTGTAATTTGAAGCTGCGGTCACCACAGACATAGACTTCACTGGATGAGCGTTCAATCACTTTACCGAGGCGAATGGCGGTTTGCTGGGCAGCATGGTGTTCGCGTATTGCTTGGGCAGCCTGCAGCATATAGCGAATGCGATGGCCGAAGATGGGCCAGTTGATCGGTTTTATTTCGAAGTCGGTAGCACCAACTTCGTAGGCTCGGTTAATGGAGGCGGTATCGTCCATGCCGGTGGACATCATGATAGGTACCAGCTTGCCTTTAGGGTCATTGCGAATATCGGCGCACGCCTCAATCCCATCTTTCTCTGGCATTTCGATATCCAGAATAACGATGTCCGGTGTTTCCTCTGCGAAGGCTTGTAGAGCCTCTACACCGTTAGCGGCTTCATTGACACGAATGCCGTGACTTTCCAACACGCTACGCATAACAATACGTACGGTGGTGTCGTCATCAACTATCAGTGCCAGGGCGGTGCTATGCGGAGATACGTTGCTCATCGTTTCTGTCGAGTTCCTGTTTCAGCTGGGAGGCTGATTTTCTGTAGGTGCTTTCAATAGCGCACATTAATGGCGTGATACCTGCGGTGGCGCCTTCTCGGCCAATGGCTTCCAACTCTTTACAGTGCTGAGCAAGTTCTAAGGCGCCAACATTATAGCTACTTGACTTTAACGCGTGAGCCGCTTGAAAAAGTGCTGTGGTGTCATGTGAGGTCTCTGCTGTGGCCAGCTTTTTTAGTAGTGGTGGCGCTTCATCAAGATAAGTGCGAATGATTTTTTTGACGATATCCGGCTGTCCTGGTTGTTGTAATGAGCGCAGCGTGTCTAGCATGCTGAAGTCTATGGGGCCGGAGTTATCGCGAGCTGGTTGAGTTGCTTCTGGTGGCTCGGCAGGTGCACTAACTATTCCTGCGGCCTTGTCGTTATGAGCTTCAACGTCGGGCTCAGTTGTAGCAGCTTCTGCATCTTGCGCTGCTTTGGTCAGCGCGTTAGTTAATACGGCTTCTAGTTCTGCGTGTGTATAGGGCTTGGTTAAATAGTCATCCATACCTGCGGAGAGGCATTTTTCTCGCTCCCCTTGAATGGCGTTGGCGGTGAGCGCAATGATTGGTGTGCGGCGGTTTTGCCCAGATCGGGTGGCGTTAATAAAGGCTTCGTGTTTGCGAATGGCTGCGGTGGCGGCGTAGCCGTCGAGAACGGGCATTTGGCAGTCCATCAGTATCAAATCGTAGTGGCTGGCGGAAAACTCTTCGACAGCAAGTTGGCCGTTTGCAACCACGGTGACCTCGCAACCAAGCCAGGAAAGCATGGTGACGGCGACTTCCTGATTAACGACGGTATCTTCTGCTAATAAAATTCTGGCGTTGATTTGTGTTGATGCATTGTTAGAGACTTTGGCAGCCGATTCACCAAGGGTTAGAGGGCTAACTTTGTGCTCAGCACTGTTAATAATGACGTTATAAAGCTCGGATTGGTGTAATGGGCGGTTGAGTAATTGCACTACATTGGCAGCTTGTAATGAGCGTGCATCGGGTGTTTCGGAGTGGGCGACCATGAGTACGAAGGGCGGCACCTCGAGCGCTTCAATCTGGCGCAGTTTAAGCGCAAATTCTAGAACATCTGTATCATCCTTGCCCTCTTGCAGGAAGATAAAATCGATGGGGTTCTGAGTGGCTTTTAGTGTGCTCTCCAAATCATCAAGGGCCGTAATATGCTGATAACGAATCTTCCAGAAATCAAGGTTTTCAAAAAGAGGGATGTACTCTTCTTGATCGTCGCTGACCACTAATAAGTTGAGATGGTTAAAAATTTGCACATGGGAATCGGGCTGTGCGACATTTTCTGGTTCAACCTTGGTTTGCAGCTGGAACCAGAAACGTGTGCCCTGATTTACGTCACTGTCGACGTGAATATCGCTGCCCATTAATTCAATTAACTGTTTGCTAATGGCAAGGCCCAATCCGGTACCACCGAATTTTCTCGTAGTGGATGTATCGGCTTGGCTAAAGGCACTGAAAATATGAGTCAGTTTGTTTCTCTCAATACCCATGCCGGTATCGCTGACCTCAAAGTGCAGAACAGCGGTGCCGCTATCGATATTATGATCAGCCTTAATATTTAGTCGTACCGAGCCTGACTCGGTGAATTTAATGGCGTTACTTAATAGATTGGTAAGTACCTGGCGTAGGCGTAAGCCGTCAATTTCAACTTCCAGAGCCAGAGAAGGCGGTAACTCATAGGCCAGCGACAGGCCTTTTTTCTGCGCCAGCCCTGCAAACATGTTGATGATATCTTCAATGAATTTCCGCAGATTGACACGAGTTGGGTTTAGATCCAGTTTGCCTGCTTCAATTTTCGAGAAATCCAGAATGTCATTGATGACGCCTAGTAATCCAGCGCCGGATTCGGTGATTACATCTACGATACGTTGTTGTTCCAAGGATAGGTCGGTTTTGGATAGCAGGTCTGACATGCCAAGCACGCCGTTAAGAGGGGTGCGAATTTCGTGACTCATGGTGGCGAGAAAATCACTTTTTGCACGGTTGGCGGTTTCAGCATTGTCGCGTGCATTGAACGCCTCGTCTCTAGCAATAGATAATTGGTCATTAGTTTGCGACAGCTGTTGGGTGCGCTCTGTGACCTTGCGTGCCAGTAATTGTTTGCTGTTTTCGAGTTTTGCTTTGTAGCTACTGATTCCTTTGAGCATATAGGAAAGGCTGGAGGCTACTTCTTTGATTTCGTAGGTGCTGTCTTTGGGTAGTTTTTGAACAAGATTGCCTTCAGATATACCGTGCGCAACTTTAACCAGCGCTTGTAATGGCGCTGTAATACGGCGTGTCATAAACAGTGCCGTGAAGGCGAAAATGAGTACAAACAGCACGCCTGCTGTGATGATGCTGGTAGCAAAGACCAGCTGTTCTTCTTCGAACAGCGTTTTATCCAGTCCGAGCCGAACATAGCCCATAATATAACGGCTCTGACTGTCTTCGCTATTAAGCAGTGTGCGGATGAAAACGGCTGGGCTGATGTCTTTGTAAATTGGATTAATGGAGGAGAATATCGGTACGACAATATCTACATAGTTGGTTTGAGTATGTTGGTCGGAAAACTCAAGGGTGCTGACGCTGTTACTTTGATTATTAAAGGCGGAGAGTTTTGCGGGTGCCAGCGTACGGTCAAATACGTTATTGCCATTAGAGTCAAAGACTTGAGCGTAGGTGACCGCCGGATTTTTGAAAAAAGTTTTTGCTATCTGCTTGAGGGCGCTGTTGTCTTTATAATAAATAGATTTTTCCAGCGTGCTATCTCTGGGTGTCGCAGTATTGATGCCCTCGTTGATAAAGTGCTGGTGACCGCGCTCATTGGTGGTGTAGATCATGTAGGCTGATACGGTCGCGGCGGCAAGAAGTGCCAACGTGATGACAACTCGGTTGAATTTTGTAGTGATGGTCGCGTTTCTAATTGAGGCCATAATCTGGTTTGTTGCTCTTTTCTGGTTGTGAGCACCATGCAAGTATTCAAAGCAAAGTGCACCTGCTGGGCATTGCCAAAAAGTGTTCTCTAAGCATAGTTGCTTTTATTTATTCTGCTAATGGCAGAGGATATTCTGTGTGCAGGCAGGCCTGATGAAATCAGGTCTTATCGTGGCTGCTGCGTTAAGGCTTATAACTAGGGTGTTGATGAGTCGGTTTTAGGCTCTTTTGGCATCAACAGATTAGGGTCTATACGGGCGTTGTTAAGGCTAACTGACCAGTGCAAATGCGCGCCAGTAACACGGCCAGTTTTGCCCACTAGCCCAATAGTGTCATCGAGCTGTACATGGTCGCCTTTTGAGACATCAATTCGGCTCATATGGCAGTACATTGTCACCAAACCGTGGCCGTGATCGAGTAATACGGTGTTGCCATTGAAAAAATAATCTCCGGTGGCAACAACGATGGCTTCTGCAGGCGCTTGAATTGCTGTGCCTTCGGGGGCGGCGAAATCTAGACCGCTATGTGGGTTGCGCGGCTGGTCATTAAAAAAACGTCGTAAACCAAAAGGGCTGCTGAGTGGGCCAATGGTGGGTTTTGTCAGTGTCATGGTGGGCGTGAGTGACGTATTCCAGTCCTTAAAGGCGGCGACCATGAGGCGCTTTTCACGTTTGATGCGCTCTAGGTCGGCGGCATATGGATTAACCTGACGTTTGTTGGTCAGAGTTATGCGCTGTTCTTTGTAGGTTTTTTTATTCACATCAAAAGTAACGCCGGATTGCTTGCCCTGATCGGAGGTGATGGTGAGTTGGTGATGGCCGGGTTTTGCTGATAACGGAATGCCCACAATTGCTTGCCAGTGTTTTGTCCCTGTTTCCATGGGCGAGACAAGCATGACGCGCGCGCCACGGTAGCTGGCGCTTAAGTTGTCGTTTTCTGAGGCAGATTGTTCCGGCAAATCAAGTACGGCAATGCCGCCGGGTACAGGGCTGTGAGGCGGTAGGTTGATAGCGGCAAACAGTGATGAGCTGCCAGCGACTAGTCCGCAGATGAGTGTTTTAAACAAGCGTAATATTGACGTGTTGCTAGTCATTGTTAATAGCCTCTACGGCGCTGGTTAGCTGTCCATGGCCGAGTTGAGTGATGATTTTGTCGCCTATTTGTACGGCGCTACTATCGCGAATAATTCGCCCCTGGGGATCTTTAGTGATGGTATAACCTCGCGCCAGTGTTTGTAACGGACTGAGCGTGTGAAGCGCTAAACCATTGCTCTTTAAGCGGTGCTGAAAATTTTCGAGCGTGTGCTTCATGGCGTTTTGTAAACGTTGAGACAACTGCTGGTTATGCATGTTCAGGTGATTAATTTGATGGCTTGGTTGGTGCTGACTTAAGGTTGCCGATAGTGTTTCAAGTTGTGATTTTTGCAGCTTTAATTGGTGACTTATCGCCAGCGTGAAGCGAGCCTCGATATCGTCCAGCCGCTGCGCTTGTTCCTGCAGTTGTTGACCTGGATGACGCATGCGCTTGAGCAGATGATTGAGTTGCTGGCTGGCATTAAATAGTCGGCGCTGTAAATTATCGACGAGGCTGCGTTGATGTTTTTTCACACTGCGTTGCCATTCGTCGCGATCGGGGCTGAGTAATTCTGCCGCTGCTGACGGAGTGGCGGCACGTACATCGGCAACAAAATCGGCAATGGTAAAGTCCACCTCGTGACCTACCGCTGAAACAATAGGTATCGTGCAGTCGAAAATTGCACGCGCTACGGCTTCTTCGTTAAAAGGCCATAAATCTTCCAGTGAGCCACCACCGCGTCCAACGATAAGTGCGTCAATAGGGTGTTCGGAATCTTGTAGGCTTTGCGCGAGTTTAATGGCGCCGACTATTTGTGCCGCGGCGCCTTTGCCTTGTACGGCAGCGGGGATGACTGACACCGGAATGCCGGGGAAGCGCCGTTTTAATACCGTTAAGATGTCGCGGATGGCCGCGCCCGTGGGCGAGGTGACAACGCCTATATGTGACGGCAGTACAGGTAATGGCTGTTTGTGTTGTTCTGAAAATAACCCCTGTGCAGCCAGCGAACGTTTTAGTTCTTCGAACTCGCGTTGTAAGCGACCTTCGCCCGCATCAATCAGATTTTCAGCGATTAATTGATAATCGCCGCGGCCTTCATAAAGGCTGACTTTGGCGCGCAGAATGACATGCATCCCGTTTTGAACTTGGATGCGCAGGCTGCGATTGCGGTTGGTGAACATGGCGCAACGTACCTGAGCGCCATTGTCCTTCAGGGTGAAATACCAGTGACCTGAAGCGGGGCGTGAAAAGTTGGATATTTCACCCTCCACCCAGACCTGTTTGAACTCTGACTCAAGTAAATTGCGTGCCCGGCGGTTTAAATCCGTTACCGAGAGTATTTCGCGCTGTGGGCTGAGGCCGTTATTCATGGATAAAGGTGTGTCGCGTGTGAGGGAAAAGTCATCGGCAGTATATCAGCAGATTTACAGGTAATTGAAGTAAAGCTTTTGAGGTGATAATGTCATTAAAACAGTGGTAAATGGTTAAAAATAGACGCGTTTTAGGTGGATACAATTTACCGTTACCCCTTTTACTGTGAGGTCTAGCCATCTATAATAGCCGGTCAATTTTCGAGAGGCTTCTATATTGTTAGAAAAGTCTCTTTGAGCTAGAAATAAACTAGAAAGGTTGCACCCGCCATGTTGCGTATCGCCGAAGATGCACTCACCTTTGATGATGTATTGCTTGTCCCTGCTTACTCTGAAGTTTTGCCTAAAGACGTGTCATTAAAAAGTAAGCTGACACGCGACATCGAACTTAATATTCCGCTGGTTTCAGCAGCGATGGATACCGTTACCGAAAGCAAGCTGGCTATTGCCATGGCGCAGGAAGGTGGCTTGGGTATCATTCACAAAAATTTCTCGATTGAACAGCAGGCACGTGAAGTGCGTGCCGTTAAGAAGTATGAGACCGGCGTGGTAAAAGATCCGGTTATCGTGAAATCAACTGCAACAGTGCGCGATTTAGTTGATCTTCACCGTGAACATGGTTTCTCTGGCTTCCCTGTGGTTGATGGTAGTGCGCTAGTGGGTATTGTGACTTCTCGAGATTTTCGTTTTGAAAATGATCTGGATCGTCCGGTTTCCGAATTGATGACACCTAAAGATCAGCTAGTTACTGTGAAAGAAGGCGCGACGCCTGAAGCGGTTAAACAGTTGTTGCATGAGCACCGTATCGAAAAAGTGTTGGTGGTTAACGACAGTTTTGAACTAACGGGTTTGATGAGCGTTCAGGATATTTTCAAAGCTAAGGCTTTCCCGGATGCCTGTAAAGATAGCTCTGGTCAGTTACGTGTTGGTGCCGCTGTCGGTACGGGCCCGGAAACACCGGATCGCGTTAAAGCGCTGGTTGAAGCGGGCGTCGACGTGATTGTGGTGGATACCGCTCACGGTCACTCAAAAGGTGTGATCGACCGAGTTCGTTGGGTGAAAGAAAACTACCCGCAAGTACAAGTAATTGGCGGTAATATCGCTACCGGTGCTGCGGCGACAGCTCTGGTTGAAGCGGGTGCTGATGGCGTAAAAGTCGGTATTGGCCCTGGCTCAATTTGTACCACTCGTATCGTTACAGGCATTGGTGTGCCACAGGTAACGGCTGTTGCTAATGTAGCTGCAGCATTGGAAGGTACGGGAGTGCCATTGATTGCCGATGGCGGCATTCGTTTCTCGGGTGACTTGTCCAAGGCCATGGTAGCGGGTGCATCGGCTATCATGATCGGTAGTTTGTTGGCCGGAACTGATGAAGCGCCAGGTGAGGTTGAATTATACCAAGGCCGAGCTTTTAAAGCTTACCGTGGTATGGGTTCGCTGGGTGCGATGGGGCAATCTAATGGTTCCAGTGATCGCTATTTTCAGGATAAAGATGCCGGTGTTGAGAAATTAGTACCCGAAGGCATTGAAGGCCGTGTGCCGTGCAAAGGCCCGATGGCGGCGATTGTTCATCAGTTGATGGGCGGCGTGCGCGCTACGATGGGTTACACCGGTTGCGGTAATGTTGAAGAGTTGCGCACCAAACCTGAGTTTGTACGTGTAACCAGCGCCGGTATGAGTGAAAGCCATGTGCATGATGTGACTATTACTAAAGAAGCGCCTAACTACCGTATCGGTTAGGTCTTCGCTAGATTCAATTCAAAGGCAGTTCCATTTCAGGGGTTGCCGTCAAAATTTCAGGCATTAGCCTCCAATTGCAGATAAATCACTATGACACAGAATATTCACGCTGAACGTATCCTGATTCTTGATTTCGGTTCGCAATATACTCAACTTATTGCGCGTCGTATTCGCGAAATTGGCGTATACAGTGAAGTGCATGCCTTTGATATGTCTGAGGCCGATATTCGTGCCTTTGGCGCTAATGCAATTGTGCTGGCCGGTGGCCCTGAGTCGGTAACCGAAGCCAGTACGCCACGTTCACCGCAGGTTGTGTTTGAGCTGGGTGTGCCGGTATTGGGTATTTGCTACGGCATGCAAACCATGGCCGAGCAGCTGGGCGGCAAGGTGGAAGGTTCTGACGAGCGCGAATTTGGTTACGCGCAGGTTAAGGTTGAAGCGCAAAGCCGTCTGTTAGCTGATATCGCTGATCATACCGACGAAAACGGTAACGTACTGCTGGATGTGTGGATGAGTCACGGCGATAAAGTGACACAGCTGCCAGCCGGTTTTGAAGTAATGGCCTCTACCGATAGCGCGCCAATTGCAGGTATGTGTGATGATAAGCGTGCCTTTTACGGCGTGCAGTTCCACCCGGAAGTAACACATACGCTGCAAGGTCTACGTATGCTGGAGCATTTCGTTAAAACGATTGCTGGCTGTAAAGGTCTGTGGACGCCAGCTCAAATTATTGAAGATGCTATCGAAACTGTGCGCAACAAAGTTGGTACTGATCATGTGTTACTGGGTCTGTCTGGCGGAGTAGATTCTTCTGTTGTAGCAGCCTTGTTGCATCGAGCCATTGGCGATCAGTTGACCTGTGTGTTTGTTGATAACGGCCTGCTGCGTAAGAACGAAGGTGACCAAGTGATGGAGATGTTTGGTGAGGGCATGGGTTTACGAGTGATCCGTGCTGATGCTCAAGATCTGTTCCTTGGTCGCTTGAAAGGCGAAAATGATCCCGAGAAAAAACGTAAAATTATCGGTAATGCCTTTATTGAAGTATTTGATCAAGAATCCAACAAAATCGACAACGTGCAGTGGTTAGCGCAGGGTACGATTTACCCAGACGTGATCGAATCTGCTGCTGGGAAAACAGGTAAAGCGCACGTCATCAAATCGCACCATAACGTAGGCGGTTTGCCGGATGATATGAAGCTGGGCTTGGTTGAGCCGCTACGCGAATTGTTTAAAGACGAAGTGCGTAAAATTGGCCTTGAGCTAGGCTTGCCATACGACATGGTGTATCGCCATCCGTTCCCGGGTCCTGGTTTGGGTGTGCGTATTCTGGGTGAAGTTAAGAAAGAATATGCAGACATCTTGCGCGAAGCTGACGCTATCTTCATCGAAGAGTTGCATAACTTTGATTATTACCACAAAACTAGTCAGGCTTTTACCGTCTTCCTTCCGGTTAAATCCGTGGGTGTAGTAGGCGATCAGCGTCAATACGAATACGTGGTAGCAATTCGTGCTGTAGAAACTATCGACTTTATGACCGCGCGCTGGGCGCATCTGCCTTATGAGCTGCTGGAGAAAGTTTCTAGCCGTATCATTAATGAGGTGAAGGGTATTTCCAGAGTGACATACGACATCTCATCTAAACCACCCGCTACGATTGAATGGGAATAAGCGCCTCATAAATCAGTCTATTTGCGCCATGGTGGCGTTGCCGGTGTGCTCGAATGCTCATGTACTGAATGTACACTGCGCTTCTGTGCGCACCAGCGCCTTGTCCTGACGTAAATATCCAGAATTTCTAAGGCACTTATTTGGTGCCATAAATTAGACGTGTCATCCCGAGCGAAAGTGAGGGATCTTTCCAGAAATAAAAGATTTCTCCCGTTGGTCGAAATGACAGAGTTAGAAACCCAACAGCAAACCCACGAACACTACATGCGCCGAGCTCTTGAGCTGGCCAAACAAGGCGAAGCACTGGGCGAAGTTCCGGTCGGTGCGGTAATCGTTAAAGACGACAAAATCATCGGTGAAGGCTTTAATCAGCCGATATCCTCCTGTGACCCTACGGCGCATGCTGAAGTAGTCGCGCTGCGTGATGCGGCTTCACGTATTGAAAATTACCGCCTCATTGATTGCACTCTTTACGTGACTATTGAACCTTGCACCATGTGTGCGGGTTCGCTGATCCACGCGCGTATCAAACGATTGGTCTTTGGTGCGACTGAGCCCAAGGCTGGCGTGGTAGGAAGTAATGATAACGCGCTGTTATTGCCGCATTTTAACCATTCCATAGAAACCGTTTCAGGCATTTTGGCCGAAGAGTGCTCTACTGCAATGAGCGACTTCTTTGCTGCCCGTCGAGCGGCTCGAAAGAGCTAAATTACTATCGTATAGTATGGTTCTTTGCTGGTAGAAAAAGCCCGTTTTCAGTATCATTACGCCTTTCTGAATATCCAGTTTTCGTCCAAAGGTTCCGTCTAATATGCTTGAACTGCGTGGTGCACCAGCCCTTTCTCCTTTCCGTTTAGCCAAACTACTTGAGCAGCTGCAGAGTTCTGTGCCTCAAGTTAGCGGTGTGTATGCGGAGTTTGTCCATTTAGTTGATGTTAATGGTGAGCTGTCAGCCTCTGAGCTGGATGTATTAAAACAACTACTAACCTATGGCCCCAAGCTGGCAGCTGAACAGCCTCAAGGTGATGTATTTGTTGTGGTGCCGCGTCTTGGCACGATTTCTCCCTGGTCTAGTAAAGCCACTGATATCGCACACAACTGTGGTCTGCAGAATATTAACCGTGTTGAACGCGGCGTTATTTATTATGTGACGGCACCAGCGCTTGATGCGGATACGCGCCAGACGGTACTCAGCACCTTGCATGACCGCATGACGGAAACGGTACTTGGCTCTCTTAAGGATGCCGAACAATTATTCCAGCGTGCCGAACCGCGTCCTTTGACAGCCATTGATATGTTATCGGGTGGTCGTGATGCCTTAGCAGAAGCAAATCAACGATTGGGCTTGGCGTTGGCGGATGACGAAATTGATTACCTGCTGGAAAACTTCACAGAGATGGGCCGTAATCCCAACGATGTTGAGTTGATGATGTTTGCACAGGCGAACTCAGAACATTGCCGCCATAAAATCTTTAATGCCGATTGGACAATTGATGGCGAAGCGCAGGATAAATCGCTGTTTGCCATGATTCGTAATACTACCAAGCTGAGTGGCGAAGGCGTTTTATCTGCTTATAGCGATAACTCAGCAGTGATTGCTGGTTCACGCGCCGGTCGCTTCTTCCCGAATCCTGCGACTAAAGAATATAGCGCCAACGACGAAGATATCCACATTTTGATGAAGGTGGAAACTCACAACCACCCAACCGCGATCGCACCGTTTCCCGGCGCAGCTACCGGTTCTGGTGGTGAAATTCGTGATGAAGGTGCAACAGGCCAAGGCGCTAAACCTAAAGCCGGCCTAACAGGTTTCTCGGTATCTAACCTGAATATTCCTGGCTTCGAACAGCCTTGGGAAGGTAATTACGGTAAACCAAATCGCATCGTATCTGCCCTCGATATTATGACCGAAGGCCCACTGGGTGGCGCGGCGTTCAACAACGAGTTTGGTCGCCCTAACCTATGTGGTTACTTCCGGACCTACGAAGAAATCGTGCCCGGCGCTGCCGGTGACGAAATGCGTGGTTACCACAAGCCCATCATGATTGCCGGTGGTTTGGGTAATATCCGTGACTCACATGTGCTTAAGAACACTATTCCTGTCGGTACCCGTTTGGTGCTGCTGGGCGGCCCGGCGATGCTAATTGGTTTGGGCGGCGGCGCAGCTTCATCCATGGCGTCAGGCAGTAGTAGAGAAGATCTTGATTTTGCCTCTGTGCAACGTGAAAACCCTGAAATGGAACGCCGTTGTCAGGAAGTGATCGACCAATGCTGGCAGCTGGGTGATGAAAACCCGATTGCCTTTATTCATGATATTGGTGCTGGCGGTTTGTCCAATGCTTTCCCTGAACTTGTTTCAGATTGTGGCAAAGGCGGGCGTATGCAATTGCGAAATGTGCCGAATGATGAGCCGGGCATGTCGCCACTGGAAATCTGGTGTAACGAATCGCAGGAGCGTTATTCGCTGGCTGTTAAGCCTGAAGACTGGGATCGTTTTGAAGCGATTTGTCAGCGTGAGCGTTGTTTGTATGCTGACATCGGTGTCGCTACTGAAGAGCAGGACGTGGTTGTTGAAGACAGCCATTTTGGCAACAAAGCCGTTGATATGTCGCTGAACGTATTGCTGGGTAAGCCACCTAAAATGCAACGTAGCTTTGAACGTACGACGTTCGATAAAGCCGAATTTGATACCAGCGCCATTGATCTTGCCGATGCCGCTGAACGTGTTTTGAAATTACCAACCGTGGCTAGCAAAAGTTTCCTTATCACCATTGGTGACCGTTCTATTACCGGCATGGTTGCACGTGATCAGTTTGTCGGCCCTTGGCAGGTTCCAGTAGCTAACGCAGCGGTGACCACCAGTGCCTATGACACTTACCACGGTGAAGCGATGTCGATGGGTGAGCGTACGCCTGTTGCCTTGATTGATTCGCCAGCCTCTGGACGTTTGGCCATTGGCGAAGCCATCACAAACATTGCCAGCGCGCATATTGGCGACATTGGCAATATCAAGTTATCGGCTAACTGGATGGCTGCTGCGGGTCACCCGGGCGAAGATGAGAATCTTTATGAGACGGTAAAAACCGTGGGCATGGAATTATGTCCTGCCTTGGGCATTGCAGTGCCGGTGGGTAAGGACTCCATGTCCATGCGCACCCAGTGGCAAGATGAAGAGAAGGGCGAAGACAAAAGCGTTACCGCACCGTTGTCAGTGATTATCAGCGCCTTTGCGCCGGTTGAAGATGTGCGTAATACCGTGACGCCACAATTAAAAACTGATCAGGGCGCGACAGACCTGATCCTGATCGATCTAGGCCGTGGCCAGAACCGTGTTGGTGGTTCCGTGCTGGCGCAGGTGTACAAGAAAATCGGGTGTGAATCTGCCGATGTCGACGATTCTGAAGATCTGAAAGCTTTCTTCATGGTGATTCAGGGGCTGATTCAAGATGAATTATTACTGGCCTATCATGATCGCTCCGATGGTGGTTTATTCGCCACGCTGTGTGAAATGTCTTTTGCCGGACATACAGGTATTACGGTAACGACAGATATTCTGGCCGATGATCACAAAGGTTTGATCGACGCACTGTTTGCTGAAGAATTGGGTGCCGTGATTCAGGTGTGCAAAGGTGATACCGAGCTGGTGCTGACGCAGTTGAGCGCGGCAGGTCTGGGTGATTGCACTCAGGTAATTGCTTCGCTGAACGAAGATAATCGCATCATTTTCGAGCATGATGGCGAAACAGTGCTTGATTTGAAACGTATTGATGCGCAGCGTTGGTGGACGGAAACTAGCTATCGTATGCAGGCGCGTCGCGACAATCCAAACTGCGCCCAACAGGAGTTTGATAACCTGTTGGATGTTGAAGATCCGGGTTTGAACGTACAGCTTACCTATGACGTTAATGATAATGTCGCAGCCGACCTGATTGGCGGTCCTGAAACTGCAGGGAGCGAGCGTCCACGCGTTGCGATTCTGCGCGAGCAGGGTGTGAATGGTCAGGTTGAAATGGCTGCGGCCTTTGATCGCGCTGGCTTTAGCGCCATTGATGTCCACATGAGCGACATTCTTTCTGGCCGTACCACGCTGGATGATTTCCGAGGTCTGGTTGCCTGCGGTGGTTTCTCCTACGGTGATGTATTAGGAGCCGGTGAAGGTTGGGCTAAATCCATTCTGTTTAACGCGAAAGCACGTAGCCAGTTCCAAGCTTTCTTCGAACGTGAAGATACCTTTGCGCTGGGTATTTGTAATGGTTGTCAGATGCTGTCCAATTTACATGAGCTGATTCCTGGCACCGAACATTGGCCGCACTTTGTACGTAATGAATCTGAGCAGTTTGAAGCGCGTGTTGCCATGGTTGAAGTGCAGGAATCACCATCGATTCTGCTGAAAGGCATGGCCGGTTCGCGTATGCCTATTGCTATCGCGCATGGTGAAGGCCGCGCTGAGTTTGCTGATGCTGCTGGTATTCAGTCTCTTACCGATAACGCAGGTGTGGCACTGAGATATGTTGATAACTACGGCAAGGTGACACAAAGCTATCCACAAAACCCTAACGGTTCACCTGAAGGAATCAGTGGTTTAACGAACCGTGATGGTCGTGTCACCTTGATGATGCCTCATCCGGAACGTGTGTTCCGCGCAGTGCAAAACTCTTGGTATCCTGATGAGTGGAATGAAGATGCAGCCTGGATGCGTATGTTCCGTAATGCACGAGTGTGGGTTGGTTAAGGCGTTCTAAGAAAGTGTCATTCCGGACGTAGGTAAGGAGTTTTAATTATGTTCCTGAAAGATTTCTCGCGATGCTCGAAATGACACTGTTTGTTTGTAAGCAGGGATTAGTTTCATGCTAACCCCCATTAAACGTATTCTGCTGCTTATTGCCGGCGTTCTTTCGCTGGTGCTGGGCATCATTGGCGCATTCCTGCCGTTATTACCTACCGTGCCGCTCGTTCTATTGGCGGCCTACTGTTTTGCCCGCTCCTCTGAACGACTGCATCAGTGGCTTATTCATCACCGTTACTTTGGTCCTATCATTGCCAGCTTTCAATCTGGCCAGGGCATTCCCAAGAAAGTTAAATACCGCACAATTATCATTCTCTGGCTGAGTATGGGGTTTTCTTGCTGGATGGTTGCCAAATTATGGCTGTGCCTGATGTTGGTTGTGATAGGTATTAGCGTCAGCGTTTATCTCTGGCGTTTGCCTGATTATAAAAACGGCTGTAAACATGGTGTTTGATCTTGTTGAGCGCTAAAGATTAGGCCTTATTAAGACTATTATTCCAGTCATCTTCTGAACGTTCGTGAGTTTTCAGATTATTTGCACAGTGTCCATGTGGCCTGTGATGAGCGGCTGGATCAAGTAATACCCTCGTGAGTCGGTGCTGTTATTAAGCGCTTTTATTCCCCCTAAAATGACCTCTACATTTCCGTAAGCCCAGTTGAGCTTTGTGCATAGCAGTGATGGGGCATAAAGCTATCGGCGCAGGCTTCAGCCATCTCTTGGGCGAAGGCTTCGGGATAGTTTTCACCGAGTAAGCAACCTGCTTCAGGGTAGGGGTAGATTTCATCGTAGCGCATGATCTTCGTTTGGCTAACGCGCCGAAAGATATGTGAACGGTTTAGATCTGACGGATGATTTAGCCCCGTTGACGCAACAATTTCCATTGCAGCTTTAACCGTCTCCTGATGATAACGCGCAATCCTCTCTGCCTTGTCGTTTACTACCAGTCCAGCGGCCAGCGCCGGGTCTTGAGTGGCGACCCCGGTAGGACATTCATTGGTATTGCAGACCAATGATTGCACGCACCCCAACGCTACCATCATGCCACGGGCACTGTTACAGGCATCAGCACCAAGAGAAAGGTTTTTCACTAAGTGGAAGCCAGTGAAAGTTTTACCGCTGGCAATAACCTTTATATCGTTTTTCAATCCAAAACCGGTAAGGGCATCACAAATAAACGCCAGTGCTTCTCGCAGCGGCATGCCAACAGAGTTCGTGTACTCAAGCGGTGCGGCCCCGGTGCCTCCTTCGCCGCCATCGACCGTAATGAAATCGGGCTTGATGCCGCTTTGAACCATAGCTTTACAGAGGGCGATAAATTCACTTTCACGCCCTACTGCGAGTTTGAAACCCACCGGTTTTCCGCCACTCAGCTCGCGGAGCTGCTGAATAAACTCCATCATCTCCAGCGGCGTTGAGAAGGCGGTATGTGCCGGTGGTGAATTAACCTCGGTGCCGACTTCAACGGCGCGGATACGAGCAATCTCTTCCGAATTTTTATCGGCCGGTAAAATGCCACCGTGCCCGGGTTTTGCACCTTGCGACAGTTTGATCTCAATCATTTTGATGCTGTCTTTAGTGGCTGTTTCCTGGAATAGGCTGGGAGAGAAGCTACCGTCTTTATCTCGGCAACCAAAATAACCTGTGCCAATCTGCCAGACTAAATCGCCGCCATGTTCCAAGTGATAAGGGCTAACACTGCCTTCGCCGGTATTGTGGGAAAAACCACCTTTTTTGGCACCTTTGTTGAGTGCGCGAATGGCGTTATTACTCAACGCACCAAAACTCATTGCGGAAATATTAAGAATGCTGGCTTGATAGGGCTTGCTGCAGTGAGGGCCTCCGATTTTAATTCTGGGATCAGCTTCTTCTTTTTGAATATGCCTAGCCGCCATGGAGTGGCCAATCCATTCATAACCAACTCGTAGTGTGTCGACCTTAGTGCCATAGGGCGTGGTATCGAGGTCCCCTTTGGCGCGTTGGTAAATCACCGAGCGAAACATGCGATTGATGGGCGCACCATCTATTTCTGATTCAAAAAAATACTGACGTAAAAAGGGGCGCAGGAACTCCATGATCCAGCGCCCGCGTCCGGTGAGAGGAAAGGTGCGCCAGATCGCGTGTTTAGTTTGGTTCATATCGTATATGCCCAACAGAATAAGGGGGAGTACGACGACGAATGACCACAGGATGGGCGGCCAGAACAGGGCAATAACAGCAATGAATAAAATTGAACAGACAACAAAATATGTAAATTTCGTTCTCATGGTATCAGCTCCCCATCTTCAGAAATTGTGTGATCGAGTTCAGCAGGTATCCAGTAGATCTTGACGTTAGTTGGACTGAGCTTGCCGGTTCAAGTTCAAGTGCTGAGTAATGGCGACTGTTAAAGGATGGTAAAGAGAGAGGTGTCGGCTGTTGAAAAACAATAAGTGTGGAGGGCGACGGGGAATCAATGAATCAGCTTTCCTTATCGTATTTGAATTTCATATAAGTGATCCCCGGAGCCATCACCAAGCGCCAGGCTAATTCGATATCTTCGCAAAATTCATCATCGAATTGGCTGACGTTGGCGATTAAACATTCCAGCCAGGTATCATAAAATCTGGGGTGAATATTCAGGTTTTTGTGATTATGTTTTTCGGCAATTCTAGACAGTGAATCATCAGTTTGGCCGCTGGCATAAAAAGCAAACAGGCTATAAAAGGACTTTTTTAGCATGCTTTGCTGAAGCGCCATGTTGGTGTTTTCAAAGCGCTTGGTGATGTCGTTGTCAGCATTCAAAAAGTGCTGATAAAACGATTCGAAAAAACCCAACCCATTCTTTTGCGTGTTCAGAATACGCTCATAACTACTGTCAAAAATTTCTTCAAAACTCATGCTGCGATACTCGATGATACTGGGAGCAAGTCCTTATGACTTTCATGTTATCTATGCTACGTGCAATTTAGAGGGTGTGAATTGATCCCCGTCAAAACCAATAGGAGGGGGGCACTTAGTAGAAGAATCTGGTGGGCGATGTTTGTTAGGCGCTTAAAGCTTGAGCGATGCGGGCCTGTTAATCTTTTCTTTGTAGTGGCATTAAATGAATGCCTTCCTGCAGTAATGACACTGTAATGTCGGCATCAACGGCAAGAAAATTACGTTCGGCGACATGGCTGGAAACCGTCAAGCTCAAGCGGTGCTCCTTTAGTCCATTGACCCACATGACGATGACGGTGTTTTCACCCATTACGGTTAACTCACCAACAACGCCATTGATCGGGTTTTCCCGTTCGCCATGGGAAGGGCGATGGCGGCGGTGCAAGACAATATAAGAGGGCAATATTGCCCAGTTCACCGTTTCGCCCGCTTGATGAGCCTGTTGTAGGCGTGCCTGCAGTTCATAGCCTAGCCATTTAATGCGAGTTAATTCGTTATCGGGATTATGTTCAATGACGTCACCCTCAAAGATATTCTGCAGATCCATTAAACGCGCTACGGAGGCATTGTCCGGATAACGCATAAGCTCCATGGGTGGGCCGTTTTGCAGCGTTACACCACGGGAAATAGCATAGATCCGATCTGCTAATAACATCGCGTCATTGAGGTCATGGGTGACAAATATAATAGGTAACTTAATACGTTGGCGAAGTTGTACCAGTTCATATTGGAGTTTACGGCGTGTCACCTGATCAACGGACGAAAAGGGCTCGTCCATTAATAATACGCTGGGGTTACGGGCTAACGCGCGAGCCAGGGCAACTCGTTGACGCTGGCCGCCGGAGAGCTGTCTTGGCAAGCGGTTTTCAAGGCCGCTCAGGTTCACCATTTCAATCAGCTCGTGAGCTTTTGTACGGCGTTCGATTTTGGGTAAATCTAATAACGCCGCTTCAATGTTTTGTGTCGCCGACATATGTGGGAAGAGCGCGTAATCCTGGAACACATAACCAATACGGCGCTGTTGAGGTGAAATATTTGTTCCCTGTTCGGTATCAAGCCAGTTTTGGCCATCACATGAAATTAGCCCCTGATCCGGGTTTGCCAAACCTGCAATCATTCTTAGTAGCGAAGTTTTGCCGCCGCCAGAGGGGCCTATTAGCGCGATCAATTCACCCGGTGCACAGTGGATTTCGCTATCCAGGGATACCGGTTTTTCCTGTTGCACCCTCACATAAAGACCTGTGTTGGAATTAGGCATGATATTGCCTGCGACGGTAACTCAGTACATAAACAAAGGTGATGGCCAGTACGGATAACGTTAATAACACGGCGGACATGGTACCTGCTGCACCGTAATCGAACATTTGTACACGGTCATAAATAGCGATAGATAACGTACGGGTTTCTTCGGGAATGTTGCCGCCCATCATCAGTACAACGCCAAATTCACCCAGCGTATGGGCGAAGGTTAATACTAACGCGGACAAAATACCGGTCCATGCTAATGGCAATTCAATACGCCAGAAGGTCACCCAATGTGACATGCCACAGCACCAGGCGGCTTCGCGCACGTTCATGGGTACCGCTTCGAAGGCGCGTTGCATGGGCTGTACCGCAAAGGGTAAGTTGAAAATAATAGAGGCAAGCAACAGACCATCAAAGCTAAATACCAGATTATGGCCGGTGATGGCGTGATAAAAGCGGCCGATTGAAGAGGCGTCGCCGAAGGACAATATTAGGTAATAGCCCAGTACCGTGGGCGGTAACACCAATGGTACGGCAACCAGTGCCTCAACAAAGGCTTTGCCACGAAACGTGTTCCAAGCCAATGCGCGACCTATCAGCACCGCCAGTGGCAGCAAGATAAGACAGGTCCAAAAGGCCAGTTCTAAGGAGAGATTAAGAGCGCTCCATTCCATTGTTTATATTTCGCCTGAAACTGTGAAGCCGTATTCACGCATAATTTCTCGTGCAGCGCTAGTTTGCAGGTACTGGTAAAAATGCTTAGCGGTGGTGCCGGCAGTTTTCAGTAAGACCATTCTTTGGCGTAAAGGCTTATGCAGGCTGTGATCAATGAGGCGATAAGCACCTTTTTCCGATACGGAGGGATTCAGCGCTAACGCGTGGGGAATGATGGCTCCTTGCGCCGCACCAGAGGCAGCAAATAACGTTGTCTGGCTGGCGCTTTCGCCAAGCACTAATGAGCCTTTTATTTGTTGCCAGAGACTGACGTTTTGTAAGGTTTCACGAGCTGCTCTGCCATAGGGTGCGTGGCGAGGGTTGGCGATGGCGAATTTACGTATTTCACCATCAGCCAGTAGTTCGGGAAGGGCAGAAAAATGAAGCTTCTTGGCAAGCGCTGACGTGTTCGGCGCAAACAGAACCAGACGTCCCAAGGCATAGATTTTTCCTTGATCAAGGGTATGCCCCTGCTTAGCTAGCTGGATAACGTAGCTTTCATCGGCTGACATGAACAGCTCAAAGGGTGCTCCCTGTTCAATCTGACGTTTGAGGTTTCCAGATGAGCCAAAACTGATGCGGATTTTATGTCCCGTGTCACTGGTGAATTGGCTGGAGACTTTGTTCAGCGCATAAGACAGATCGGATGCCGCAGCAATGACAGGCGCATCACTCGCATAAATTGCAGGTTGCCATAAACAAGCAACTAGCATTATCAGGGTTAGGGTGAATTTACGGCCCATAGAACTTAATTTCCGGTCTTTTTGTATCAAAGATTTTAATGTTTCTATTTTGCCATTTCAGTTGCAAAAGGTAAGGCTCATTGTGTTTGTCAGTCATGGTGAGAGCCTAGCGTAGCTATAGCTAGAATGACTTGATTTGGAACAATATGCCATTGGCGGATTTTTTGAATGCGGAGCAAGCGAGCATGCTGTCTAGTTGAAATCTCGGCAGTTCATGTTGTTCGGTCCGAGTTAATAGGGGAGACGTTCTGGTAGCCGTATTCAGCGTAAGGCTTCAGAAGTTACTCCCAGTAAAATCTATTTGCAGATAAGCTTACACATTTCATTAGCATCGCTAGTCCAGCGGTCAACCGAGATTCGTTTAAGGTGATATCTCAACCATTTAAGGCCCGCATCATTATCCTGGCGTTTGTGCCACAACATAGATACTGGGACAGGTGGGATTTCTATTGGAGGCGTTGTAATCAAGAGTTTTCCGCTTGCTACGTGTTTATGTATTGCGCCAGATGGCAGCATAGCAATCAGGTTGCTGTCCATGATGATCGATGCCGCTGAGGCAAAGTGATTAACTGTCATGGCTACTCGGCGGCTCATCCCCAGCAGCTGTAGTGCTTGATCTGTCGGCCCCGTGCTATCACCAGAAAGCGAAACGAGTAAATGATCGGCGGCAGCAAACTCTTCAATGGATAAATTAGGTTTTGCCAAGGAATGGTCTTTACGCATGACACAGAAATGCTTTGAATCAAACATGTGTGAGGAGAGAATTCGACCGTTTATGGGGGTTTTAGCGCTCATTACTAAGTCAACGTCAGCATCTTCCAGTACTTTTTCCGTATTAACGATGGTGTAAGGTACGGCGTGCAAATTAATGCCCGGCGCCTCTTTTTCGAATAGCTGTCGCATCTCTAACCATGAGGTATCCACAGCAATATCAGCCACGGCTACACGAAAAGTGCGTTTGGCCGTTTTTGGATCAAATGCTCCGGGTTCGATGGCTTCATTGAGGTTTTGCAAAGGCGTTCGAACTTGATCCCACAGATTGATTGCGTAGCTAGTGGGTTGAATGTTCCGTCCATCCTTTACAAACAAATCGTCTTTCCAGTTAGTCCGCATTCGAGCTACCGCATTGGAGACTGCCGGTTGGGTCATTGATAGCCTTTCGGCCGCTCGTGTGATGGATTTTTCAGTCATGATGGTATCGAAAATGACTAATAGATTGAGTTCTTGTGGGCGCATAACGCAATACCTGCTTATTGGTTGGCTAGCTAATGATCATAGTAGGTTATGTATTTAATGGCTACATGTATCATTTTTAGTTATGTGTTGTATGTTTATTTAAAATTATTTGTGATGCTTTTTGAGGCATAGAATGCATTCCTAGAAAATTTTATTTCCATGGAGTGAATGATGAAAACCGCACAACGACTCACTAAATTGGCATTGGTCATAGTTACCATTTCAGCTTTGGCCGCATGCCAGCCTTCGGCGCAGGAGCAAACGGGTCAAACCCCTCCGCCCGGTCCTATGGTCAGTGTGGCAAAGGTTATCAATGAGCGTGTCACCGAATGGGATGAATTTACAGGACGTCTTGAGGCGCCACAGACGGTGGAATTACGTCCACGCGTGTCAGGTTACATTGATGAGGTGTTGTTCCACGAAGGCGCGTTTGTTGAGGCCGGCGATATATTATTCCAGATCGACCCCAAACCCTTTGAAACCGAAGTTGCACGTTTACAAGCAGATCTTGTCGATGCTCAAAGCCAGGCTGTATTGGCGAAGCGTGAATTGGAGCGGGGCAAACATTTACATAAGCAAAAAGCGATGTCTTCGGAGGCGCTGGATAACCGGTTGGCGCGCAATCAGCAGGCTGCCGCAAATGTATTGTCTAAACAGGCGGCATTGGAGCAAGCGCAGCTTGATTTGAGCTACACGCACGTGGAGGCACCAATTTCAGGACGGACGTCACGTGCAGCTATCACTAAGGGTAACTACGTGACAGCCGGTCAGAGTCAGCTGACATCGCTGGTATCTACCGACAAGGTGTATGCCTATTTTGATGCTGATGAGCAGACGTTTCTGAAGTACAACCAGCTGGCACGAGAGGGTTTACGACCTGATTCTGCTGAAACGAAATTCCCGATATTAATGGGCTTAGCGAATGACAAACAGTTTCCCCATGCAGGTTACATAGATTTCATCGATAACCAGGTCGATCGCCAGACCGGAACGATTAGAATTCGTGGCGTTTTTAATAACGCCGAAGGTCTTTTCACACCAGGTCTATTCGCGCGAGTTAAATTGGTTAGCAGTGCTAGTCATGACGGAATTCTTATCGACGAGAAGGCTATCGGCACCGATTTGAATCATAAGTTTGTGCTGGTGTTGGATGAAGAGAATAACGCGCAATACCGTCCCGTTACGTTGGGTAAAAAAATCAACGGCCTGCGTTTAATTACCGACGGCTTAACCGAAAATGACACCATTGTGGTTAACGGTTTACAGCGTGTTCGCCCAGGATCACCGGTGAGTCCAGAAGTGGTTCCTATGGCCAGTGAACAGGTGCTGGCAAAATTGAAAGGCCTGCAACAGCGTGTCGATTTGTGGCTAGAAGACGAAACCATTGCGACCACTGAATTACCCGCAGCTAATCCGGGTTAAGGGCAGAGACTATGAAGTTTTCTCAGTTTTTTATTGTAAGACCAATCTTTGCAGGTGTGATTTCTCTGGTGATTTTGATCGTCGGAGCGATTTCTGTTTTTCAATTGCCCATTACTGAATATCCCGATGTTGTGCCTCCTACGGTCGTTGTAACGGCTCAGTATCCAGGTGCCAACCCCAGTGTCATCGGCGACACGGTCGCAACACCTTTAGAGCAAGCGATAAACGGTGTTGAGGGCATGTTGTATATGTCGTCTCAGGCGACGTCTGATGGCAAATTGACGCTGACCGTCACCTTCGCGCTGGGCACTGACGTGAATGATGCCCAAGTACTGGTACAAAACCGGGTTGCACGCGCCTTGCCTCGTTTGCCCCAGGAGGTGCAGCGGTTAGGTGTAGTTACTGAAAAATCATCGCCGAACCTGACCATGGTGGTGCATTTGATCTCGCCCGATGATCGTTATGACATGCTCTATCTATCGAACTACGCCGACTTGAATGTGAAGGATGAGCTCGCTCGTATTGATGGCGTTGGTAGCGTGGCGCTGTTTGGCGCGGGTCAATATTCCATGCGTATTTGGCTAGACCCACAAAAAGTTGCCGCATTGAATTTGACCGCCATGGATGTGGTGGCCGTTATTCGTGAGCAAAACCAACAGGCAGCAGCAGGCAGCTTGGGTGCTCAGCCAACCGCAAAAAATAATTTCCAGTTGTTGATTAACCTCAAAGGACGACTGAGTACAGAGGTCGAGTTTGAAAACATCGTCATTAAGGTTGGCGAGCAAGGTCAGATTGTTCGCTTGAGCGATGTGGCTCGTGTTGAGCTGGGCTCGAGTAATTATGCCTTGCGTTCGTTGCTGAATAACAAACAAGCTGTCGCTATCCCCATTTTTCAACGCCCTGGCTCCAACGCAATCAATATTTCCAATGATGTACGCGCAAGAATGGATGAGCTGAAAGAAACATTCCCTCAGGGTGTGGATTATTCCATTGTTTATGACCCTACAGTTTTTGTGCGAGGCTCGATTGAAGCGGTAGTTAAAACACTGTTTGAAGCCCTGCTACTGGTGGTTATCGTTGTTATTTTATTCCTGCAAAACTGGCGTGCAGCGATCATTCCGCTAGCCGCCGTACCGGTATCGCTGATCGGTACTTTTGCTTTTATGCAAATGATGGGCTTTTCACTCAACGCGCTTTCGTTGTTTGGTTTGGTTTTGGCCATCGGTATTGTCGTGGATGACGCGATTGTGGTGGTGGAGAACGTCGAACGAAATATCGAGAAGGGCTTGTCGTCTATTGCCGCATCAAAGCGTGCGATGAAGGAAGTAACCGGGCCGATTATCGCCACCACATTGGTATTGGCCGCAGTATTTATCCCTACCGCATTTATGTCTGGATTGACGGGGCAGTTTTATAAACAGTTTGCCCTCACGATTACTATCTCCACGGTGATTTCGGCAATCAATTCACTGACTTTGAGCCCAGCATTATGTGCTCTGTTATTACGTAGTCACGATGCACCAAAGGATCGCTTTAGTCGCCTGATTGACGGGGTGTTTGGACGTTGGTTGTTTGCGCCGTTTAACCGTTTGTTTGATCGAGGCAGTAAAGCCTATAGTCGTGGCATTAGTCGTGCGATCCGCGGTTCCGGGATTGTGGTTGTCCTTTACCTCGGGTTGCTGGTGCTTACTGGACAGCAATTTTCTTCAACGCCCACCGGTTATGTGCCGTCACAGGATAAACAGTATTTGGTGTCCTTTGCGCAATTACCCGATGCCGCGTCACTGGATCGCACGGAAGATGTGATGCGCGAAATGTCGCGTATCGCGTTGGAGCATCCCGGTGTCGAATCAGCCGTTGCCTTCCCAGGCTTGAATATCAATGGCTTTACTAATAGCCCAAGCTCCGGCGTGGTATTTGTTACCCTGAAGCCTTTTTCTGAACGCACCACAGATGAGTTATCAGGCAATGCAATTGCTGGCTCATTAAACGGTAAATTCTCGACTATTCAAGAAGCCTTTGTGGTGATTTTCCCGCCGCCGCCTGTCAGTGGTATCGGTACGATTGGTGGGTTCCGCCTGCAAATTCAGGATAAAGCGGGGCTCGGCTATGAAGCGTTATATGCCAATACCCAGCAAATCATTCAGAAAGCATGGCAAGCGCCAGAGCTAACTGGCGCGTTTACAAGTTTTCAGGTGAATACACCGCAGATTGATGTGGATGTTGATCGTGAAAAAGCCATGATGCAGGGCGTGGGTGTGGGTGATATTTTCTCCACCATGCAGATTTACCTGGGTTCGATGTACGTCAATGACTTCAACAAGTTTGGCCGCAATTATCAGGTGAATGTGCAATCGCAGGAAGATTTCCGCCAGGAGCCCGAACAGATTACCCAGCTGAAGGTGCGTAATGAACAAGGTGACATGATTCCATTGGGCTCATTCATCAAGGTCAACCACTCAGCTGGCCCCGATCGTGTGATGCATTACAACGGCTTTACCACTGCGGAAGTAAACGCCTCTCCTGCACCTGGTTACAGTTCCGGGCAAGCCCAGGCTGCGATGGAAAAGATCCTAGAAGAAAACCTGCCCAATGGCATGACCTATCAGTGGACAGACTTGACCTATCAACAGCAATTAGCTGGCAATACCGCAACCCTTGTTTTCCCGCTGGTTGTTCTTCTTGTGTTCTTAGTTCTGGCTGCTTTATATGAAAGCTTGAGCCTGCCCTTGGCAATTATTCTGATTGTGCCGATGACCCTATTGTCGGCCATTGTAGGTGTGGTTCTGTACGGAGGTGATAACAATATCTTCACGCAGATTGGCTTCATTGTGCTGGTGGCATTGGCGACCAAAAATGCCATTTTGATTGTCGAGTTTGCGCGCGATAAAGAACTAGAAGGTGTGCCTGTGTTAGAGGCAGTGCTGGAAGCAAGCCATCAGCGGTTGCGGCCGATTTTGATGACGTCCATTGCTTTTATCATGGGCGTATTGCCGATGGCTATCTCAACCGGTGCAGGCGCCGAAATGCGTCAAGCTATGGGGGTCGCGGTGTTCTCCGGCATGATTGGGGTGACTATTTTTGGGCTGCTTCTGACTCCCGTGTTCTATGTACTGGTGCGAAAATACTTTCCTGGCAAGTTGGTAAACCATGATGACAGTGAGCAACCAGAAACGACAGACAAGGTGTTACCAAGCTCATCAGTGGAGGCTAAGTAAATGAGAAATTTGAAATTATTGCTTATCGCTCCAATCGTGTTGTTAGCGGGCTGCATAACTGTTGGCCCGGATTACCAGGCTCCAGAAAACAAAGCGGTTGCCCTGCAAGTTGCTGCGGATATCGAGACGGCTGCTTATGACCGTCTTTGGTGGCAACGTTTTGATGATGAGGTGTTAAACGAGCTGGTGGTTCTGACGCTTGAAAATAACTACTCACTAGAGGCAGCTAAGGCCAATATCGATCGAGCGTTGGCAAATTTCGCAGATATTGAAAATGATGATAGTTTGGTGGGATCACTTGATGCCGATTATCAAAACAGCAATGCGCAGCAACCAGGATTTACTAACGAACGGGTTTACAACCGCCGTTATCAAGTGGGGGCCAACCTCAACTGGCAACTGGATTTAGTCGGAAAATTAGAGCGCTCCAGTGAGTCGGCCTATGCCAGTGCTGAGTCGATTCAAGCTGATTTACATGCCTTGCAGGTTTCGATCGTCAGTAATCTAATCGGCTTGTATGCGGATTACAGGGGATTGCAAAAACGAGTGCAAGTGGCACATCGTAACGTGGATATTCTCAAGCAGACGGCTGATATTACTCGGCTTCGTTTTGAAGAAGGTATTGAATCCGAATTTGAATTTGCTCGTGTGCGGGCGCAACTCAGTTCGGTGCAAGCAAGTATTGCTCAACTCGACAGTCAGTTAAAGCTGGCTGAATATGATTTAGCTTTGCTGGCTGGCTATGACGCATCTTCGTTGCCGGTTGAGATGTTAGAAGGGCCAATCCCTTCATTGAATAAACCGGTAGCAATTGGTGATGTCAGCGAACTGTTACTGCGTCGTCCGGATGTGCGTTCCGCTGAACGTCGTTTGGCAGCAGCAACGGCTCAAATTGGCGTCGCTAAAGCTGACTTGTATCCGTCAGTAAATGTGACAGGATTTTTAGGCTTTCTTACCGGGCATGCCAGTGGGCTCGATAATAGCGCCCGCGCCTGGACAGTCGCCCCAAGTATTAGTTGGCAAGCTTTGGATATGGGGTCGGTGAAAGCGCGAATTAATATTGCTAACGCAGAACAGCGAAAAGCCTTGGCGGATTATCAACAACAGTTGCTGGTGGCTGTTAATGATGCCCAGTCAGCTTTAACTGCCTATAGCTTTAGTCAACTGCAGTTACACCATTTAGCAGATCAGCAGCAGGCCTCTGAAAAGGCAATGGAATTAGCTACGTTGCAATACGAGGAGGGGCTATTTGATTTGCTGGATTTGATCGATACCGAGCGCACCTTGCTGGTATCTCAAGACAGCTATGCTGCAGGGCAGGCACAGGTTATGAAAGATTTGGTTGCTATTTATCGGGCCTTTGGAGGGGCTATAGGGGAATAGTTTTTTATTCGATTTATCGTGTCTAAAAAATTTAGGAGTTAGTTGTTTGATGACGATAGCATTCGTTAAACAGGCCGTTTATGCTGCTTAACCTTTGTAAATCGATAACAAATTAGATCATGAACAGTGAATTACAGAAGTGCCTTCGGGGGCACCTTGATAGCTTGGCTAGGCAGGGTGAAACGATCAGTTATAGGCAATTGGCGATGCTTGCCGAGGTTTCTAGCCCGATGGCTATACGCCGCCTGGCACTGGCATTAGAAGAAGTCATTCGGGAAGATGACGCTGCAGGCATCTTCCCCTCAGTAGCTTGTCTGGCCGTCAGCCAGGCTGATCCTGCCATTCCTCGTGCCGGTTTCTTTATGTTGCTACGCGAATTGGATCTCTACAGCGGGACTGATGAGGGGCCAGAAGCTGAGATTTTTCACGCTGACTGTGTTCAACAGGTATTTCAACGTTTTTCGCTGACTGATTAGATAATGGATCTATATCTTATGGGAAAGTTATCATGAAACGCTCTGCGGACACGGTTGTTGTACTCGATTTCGAGACCACAGGTCTGTCGCCTCGTCAGGGTGATCGCGCTATCGAAATCGGTGCAGTACTCATCGAAAAGGGTGAAGTGACGGGGTCTTTTCAGCAGTTGATGAACCCCGGTTTTCGCATTAACTCCTTTATTGAAAATTTTACCGGCATCACCAATAAAATGCTGCAAAAGGCACCACCCTGTGACGAGGTGATGGCACAATTTGCCGATTTTATAGGCGATCATAATCTGGTGGCTCACAATGCTTCATTTGATCGCAGCTTTTTGGATGCCGAACTAAGCCTCATTAACAGGCAATACAGTGGTTCATTTGCCTGCACACTGCTGTTGGCGCGACGCCTCTATCAGAATGCACCTAATCATAAGCTAGGCACCTTGGTAGCCTTCAAAAATATTGCTAACGACGGTGTGTTTCACCGAGCGTTAGCTGACTCTGAAGTGACGGCAAAACTGTGGTTGATGATGCTGGAGGATATGAATGATCAGTTCGAACTGTCATCGATACCTTTTGCACAGATGCTGAAATTGGCAAAAACGCCAAAAGCGTCGGTGAACAAATTTCTAACCAGCTGTAAATAGCCCACCTTCAACCGGCAAGGACCTCGCAGAATAATGACGGATGTTTCCGCTCAAAAAATCAGCATTTTTGTTGATGTACAAAATATTTATTACACCTGCCGACAGGCTTATCAAGCGAGCTTTGATTACAACAAATTCTGGGCTGAGATAACGGCTGGGCGAGAAGTGGTTGATGCCGTTGCTTATGCCACCGATCGTGGTGATGAGAAACAACAACAATTCCAGAATATCCTGCGCGCGATTGGTTTTACTGTAAAGCTCAAACCTATGCTAAGTCGCCACGATGGCACGGCCAAAGCCGATTGGGATGTTGGTATCGCGCTAGATGTGTTTGAGGCGGCTGAGCATTGCGACACCGTCGTGTTGGCATCGGGTGATGGTGATTTTGATGTTTTGTTACAGCGTATTAAACAGCGTTTTAATACCGACACGGAAGTGTATGGCGTGCCTCAGCTCACCTCTAATTTGCTGGTAAAACAAGCTTACAAATTTAGAACAATTGATGAGTCATTGTTGATCAATAAGACGCGTAGATGATGTCTAAACCACAGAGTACTTTAATTCGTTTTGTGCCTTTCGTCTTTGTGCTGTTGTGGAGCTCGGGGTATATCGGCGCTAAGTACGCTTTGCCCTTCATCGAACCTTTCACTCTCTTGCTCGTTCGTATGCTGATGACGTTAGTGGTGTTTGCTGGCTTGTGTGCCATTTTTAAGCCTCAGTGGCCGAGCTTTCAACAGGCGCAACAGCAAATGATCGCGGGGTTGTTGGTACATGCCTGTTATTTGGGCGGAGTTTTTGCCGCGATAAAATGGCAGATGCCAGCGGGTATCACGGCTATTATTATTGGCTTACAGCCACTATTAACGGCGTTGCTGGGATGGCAGTGGCTCGGTGAACGGTTGCGTTCAGTGCAGTGGTTGGGGTTAGTACTTGGGCTGGTAGGCGTGCTGATGATTTTAGCTGATGGTCAGCACACGAGCAGTTTTGAATTACGCATTGAGGCCATTGTGGCTTTGATCCTGGCATTAGTGGCGATCTCCATCGGTACCTTGTACCAAAAACGTTTTGGCCGCGGTGTTGATCTGCTGGCGGGCTCTTTTTATCAATACCTTTCCACCGCAATAGCCATGGCAATTCTGGCTTTTGTGTTTGAAGAGCGAGTTATAGAGTGGAGCGTACAACTGATGTTGGCGCTGGGCTGGCTGGTATTTGGCCTTTCGGTCAGTGCTGTGTTGCTGTTAATGCTGATAATTCGAGAGGGTGAACCGGCAAAAGTCGCTAGTTATTTTTATTTAGTACCGCCGGTGACGGCTGTTCAGGCTTGGTTATTGTTTGGTGAAAGCCTATCACTTATTCAGATTGGCGCGTTTGCTATTACCGTGTTGGGGGTTTATCTGGTGCTTAAGCGAAGTTAGTGGATAACTATTGAGTAAGCAGTGTCAGAGTCACGAGACTTCCGAAGAATATAAACTAATTATTGGGGCACGATCATGATTAAAGCTTTTGCAGCATTTGAAGCAACAGGAGAATTGAAACCTTTTGAGTACGATCCTGGTGAGTTAAAAGCGCATGAGGTTGAAATTGATGTTTGTTACTCGGGTATGTGTCACAGCGATTTGAGCATTATTGATAATGAGTGGGGTATGACTCAATACCCTGTTGTGCCAGGCCATGAAGTGGTGGGAACTATCGCCCAGCTTGGTTCGGGGGTGACGCATTTACAGGTTGGTCAAGCGGTAGGATTGGGTTGGCACGCGGGTTTCTGTAACCAGTGTGGGCTTTGCCAAAGTGGCGATCATAACCTGTGTGCTTCGGCACAGCCGACGATCATTGGTCATCATGGTGGTTTTGCTGACAAAGTACGTGCCGACGCAAACAGCGTGGTGGCTATTCCTGACGGCATTGAACTGGAGTCTGCGGGACCGTTATTTTGCGCCGGTATTACGGTTTATAACCCATTAGTGCAATTTGATATCAAACCCACAGATAAAGTAGCGGTGATAGGCATCGGAGGCCTTGGCCATTTGGCGTTACAGTTTTTGAATGCCTGGGGTTGTGAAGTGACGGCATTTACCACCAGCGAAGAGAAAAAGAAAGAAGCCTTAAGCCTGGGTGCGCACGACACTTTGAATTCTAGAGATGAAGCAGAACTGCAAGCGGCAGCGGGGCGTTTCGACTTAGTTATTTCCACGGTGAACGTGAAGTTGGATTGGAATCTTTATCTGGGTACTCTCAAAGCTCGCGGCCGTTTGCACATGGTTGGCGCAACTTTGGAGCCCATGGATATCAGTGCTTTTGCGCTTATCATGGGGCAACGCTCAGTATCTGGTTCACCCGTGGGCAGCCCGTCAACGATTGCTCAGATGCTCGATTTCGCGAATCTTCACAATATCAAACCGGTTATTGAGAAATTCAGTTTTGATGACATCAATGACGCAGTAGAAAGATTAAAAAGCGGGCAAACGCATTACCGAATTGTGCTCGAACGTTAATTTACTATGAGACTTTCATCGTTGCGTGCGGAGAAAATACACCGTACGCAACGACGAAATAGCCAGGAGTGCTTAACTCTTGATCGGCGTGATGCCTACTGCTTGGCGAACTTGATCTAACAACGGGCGAGCATAGGCGCGGGCTTTTTCGGCACCTTTTTGTAGCTCCTGTTCGATAAAATCACCGTTGGCCATCAACTCTTCATAGCGTTCACGAGGGCCTTTGACTTCTTCATTGATCAGAGCGAACAGTTCTTTTTTCGCCTGTCCCCAGCCGATACCTTCGGCATATTGCTGACGCATATAATCAACTTGCTCAGGGTTGGCGAAGGCCTTCCAGATTTCGAATAACGTGGAGTCTTCTGTTTCCTTCGGCTCACCCGGCTCAAGCACATTGGTGACAATTTTATTGATGCTCTTTTGCAGCTTTTTCTCGGTTGAGAATAGCGGAATGGTGTTGTTATAACTCTTGCTCATTTTACGACCATCGAGGCCGCTGAGTACGGCGATGTCATCGCTAACAACAGCCTGAGGCATAGAAAATAATTGCTTCTTGTAGATGTGATTAAATTTTTGAGCAATATCACGAGCCATTTCGACATGCTGAATCTGATCTTTTCCGACGGGAATCTGCGTGCCGTTAAACATCAAAATGTCGGCGGCCATCAGCACCGGGTAGCTGAACAGTCCCATCATCACTCCCTTGTCAGGGTCTTCACCGTTTTGTTCGTTGTCCTGTGCTGCGGCTTTGTAGGCGTGAGCACGGTTCATTAAACCTTTGGCAGTGAGGCAGGTCAGCATCCAGCTCAATTCGGTAATTTCCGGTACATCGGACTGGCGATAAAAAGTGGCTTTATCGGTATCAAGACCAAGCGCAAGCCAAGTGGCTGCAATCTCTTTGGTCGACTGCTGAACCATCTTTGGGTCTTGGCATTTAATTAGCGCGTGGTAATCCGCCAAGAAGAAAAAGGATTCGACGTTGTCATCCAGACTGGCATTAATTGCCGGGCGAATCGCGCCGACATAGTTGCCAAGGTGGGGTGTGCCCGTTGTGGTGATACCGGTTAAAACGCGTTCTTTGCTCATCGCTCTATCTTCTTATTTTGATGGTTTTTCAGACTCACACGGTCTATAGATGGGCGCCTATACTATAGATTCAATGATCATGTCGCCATCACTGGCAACGCTTTGAGATGGATTGACGGGTATTAATCAATGTCTGGCGGCAGGAGTTATATTTTCAGGGATTAAATTAAAAACCTATAGCCTTACACTTTGTATGTGATTAAATGGAGATAGATACTCTTAGAGCTGGCGGTTGTTTTGGGTCCGTCCGTCACGAGAATTTTCTATTTTAAAATGGAGCTTGGCAACAAACGAGGGAGGTTGATTTTGAGGTCCAGTGTTGTTTTTCTGTTTAAGTTACTTTCGCTTTGCCTGTTGTTGGTGCCAGGGCTGGGCCTTGCAAAAGCTGAGTTACAACAGGTTAACCTGCAGCTACGCTGGAATCATCAGTTTCAATTTGCCGGTTATTACATGGCAAAGGAAAAGGGATTTTACCGGCAAGCAAAGCTAGAGGTTAACATTCGTGCTGGCGGGTCAGGTATTGCGCCCGCCGATGAAGTGCTGGAGGGGCGCGCACAATATGGTGTTGGTAACATAGAGCTATTGTCTCTGTATCAACAGGGTAAACCGCTGATTGCACTGGCCGCTATGTATCAGCATTCGCCGTTGGTTCTGCTTGTTCTCGAAGATAGCGATATCTACACCGTTAAGGATCTCAAGGGTAAGCGAGTGATGCTTTTCCCTGGCCATGATGATCCGGAACTGTTGGGTATGCTGCGGATGCAAGATTTAACGTCTAACGATATTCAGCGCCTTGATACTTCCACCAATATCAATGATCTGATTAACGGTCGTACCGACGCCTTTAATGCGTATATGACTAATGAGCCTTTTTTTATGCAGGAAAAAGGCATTGGGGTGCGGGTAATTAATCCTCGTGACTACGGTGTCGATTTCTATAGTGATGTATTGTTTAGCACCCAATCGGAACTGCAAAATCACCCTCAGCGCTTGGCTGCGTTTCGGCGTGCCAGTCTGCAAGGTTGGCGTTATGCCTTAAACCACCCCGAAGAAACGATCCAAATTTTGGTGAGTAAATATCAAGTGCATAAATCGCTTGGGCACCTACGTTATGAAAGTAACATGGTCCGGGAAATGATCATGCCGGAGCTTGTTGAGCTTGGTTACATGAGTGAAACACGCTGGCAGCATATGCTTGAGCAATTGGTACAACTTGGCATTATTGTGGGCAGTCGCTCATTGGATGATTTTATTTATTCAGCTGGTTTGAATTTTGACTGGCAACGATGGCTTGGCTGGATTTTTTTTGGTGTGATTTTGTTGGTTCTTTTTTTGGGCTTGAGTTTACGGCTGATTTTAATCAACAGAGAACTGGGCTTTGAGGTTAGCGAACGAAAAAAAGCAGAAGAGCACGCGCGCCACTTGTCATTGCATGACAGCTTAACGGGATTACCCAACAGAATGCTGTTGATGGATCGCTTGGACATGTTGTGCAAACGCGCTTTGCGTAATCCCAGTCATACGGCGTTACTGTTTATTGATCTAGACAAGTTTAAAGATGTCAATGACGCCTGTGGGCATGATGCGGGCGATCAGCTGCTCTGTGATGTGGCCCAACGGTTGAACTTGGCGCTGCGTGCCGGCGATACCATCGCGCGTTATGGCGGGGATGAGTTTGTGGTGCTGCTCGATAATATTACATCGTTTAATGAAATTGGGGCGATCGTTGAAAAGTTACTACAGGTATTAAGATTTCCACAGTCTTGCTCCGAACAGCTGGAACCTGTAACCGCGAGCATTGGGTTGGTGCGCATTGAAAAAGGCGATACGCCAGCCTCGCTTCTCAAAAAGGCAGATCAGGCGATGTATTACATTAAAAAGCACGGAAAAAATGGTTTTGCCGATTATCAGCTGTTGTCTACGGGCAATAAATTTGCCGAGCAGTAAATAAGCCTGGTCTTTATCGCGTAATAATACGGTTTTTAGGTAAGGCTGGATTTTTTGGCTAGGGGAGTGGCGTTCAACGGTTATTATCTCGCTCTGTTATTAAATTTAACGGGGCGAGATAGCAAATATTAAGCAAACCTCGGGCGAAGGTAATAGATTAATGGATAATCGCATAACCAAGATTTAATTGGATCAGCGTGATGGCGTAGAGCAAAAAACTCGCCAACAGGGCGGTTATGATGACTAGACGCAGTGGTTTTAAGGCGCGATAAACAGCAAGCAGCGATGCCGGAGTTTGTCGTTTGCTTTCAACGTATAACAGTAGGCCCGCCAACAGCATGGTAACGCCAGAGAACAAGGCAGCGTTTCCCCAAAAACTGCCCAGATGACGTAACCCGTACCAGCCCACATTCCATAATCCCATGGCGAGTAATAGCTGAGGCGCAGCCGCTAGCACTACACCAGTAGGGCGAGTTGTTGAGGGCTGTTTTTTAGTGCGCCAGTTTTGTAAAAAACTTAATAATCCAAGTAGCAAAGTGATACAAACGACAATTCCCATTTTTATCGAACTCTACTCGTTTAATGAAGTTTCATTTTTGGTTTTACAGCACTACCGATTTTTTGCGCCAGCATCACGCCGCAGGCTTTAAACCAGCCATGAATTGCGACCTGATGCATACGATACAACGAGATATATACCAACCGCGCAATGCGCCCTTCAACAAACATGGAGCCACTGGTTAGGTTGCCCATCAAACTGCCAACTGTGCTGTATTTGCTGAGATTAACCAGTGAGCCATGATCTTTATAGATATAGTCGCGTAATGGTTTTCCCTGTTCGGTTAAGACAATATTGTCATAGACCAAACTTGCCATTTGGTGCGCAGACTGCGCCCGCGGCGGTACCCAGGAACCATCCGGCTGCTCACAGGCACAGCAATCGCCGATGACATAGATTTGATCATCAACGGTGCTTTGTAAGCTCGGTTTAACAACAATCTGGCCGCCGCGATTGGTCTCGAAAAACTCAAGTTGTTGAATGAAATCAGGGGCTTTAACACCCGCCGCCCACACCATTAAATCGGCTTTGATTAACTCGCCTTCATTGCCTTTGGTGTTGGCAATAAACCCACTATCAGTAGCGCTGGTGACACGAACATTCTCTTTCACCGAGACGCCTAGTTTGGTTAGTTCCGCTCGTGCTGCGCCAGCTATTCGCTCAGGTAGCGCAGGTAGAATGCGCGGGCCGGCTTCTATAATATTGATCTTCAGTCGCTTGGCCGACATATCCGGCATGCCATAAACTTGTAACAGGTCCGCTACATGATATAGCTCTGCAGCTAACTCAACGCCAGTGGCACCACCGCCAACAATGGCGAGGTTTAATTCGCCATCTGACGACTGCTGATTTGTGCGCATAAACTGATTCAACAGCGCACGGTGAAAACGACTAGCTTGCTCGTGTGAGTCGAGGAAATAGCTATGCTCCGCAATACCCGGTGTACCAAAATCATTACTGACGCTGCCCACTGCCATCACCAGCGTATCAAAAGCTAATTCTCGCTCAGGCAATACCTCTTTGCCTTCTTCATCGAACAGCGCCTGCAACTTGATACATTTTGACGGCTGATCCAAACCAATCATGGTGCCAATCTGGAATTGATAATAATGAGCGCTAGAATGCGCGCGATACACCACGCCATCGGTATTAATATCCAGTGACCCTGTGGCAACTTCGTGCAGCAAAGGCTTCCAGATATGCGTACGGTTACGGTCCACGAGAATAATATTGGCCAGTTTCTTTTTGCCAAATTTGTGGCCAAGTTGTGTGGCTAATTCAAGCCCGCCCGCGCCGCCGCCTACGATAACAATGGTTTGCATTAATAATCCTTATGGTTACGTCAGATCAGTATTTTCTAGAGGACAGTTATAACAAAATAATCATGTTGGCGGGTTAAAGTCTTTGTAAAATAGTGTGTTCAGTTTGTTTAGAACCTCCATTGGACTTTCAGTTTGAAAAACGTACTCATTGAGCATGTTTGGGGGGGTATAAGTAGAAAAATTAAAATTATTATTACTATTTTTGACCTGGCTAGGCGGCACAAAGAAAATTGTTTATTTATAATGAAAATTAGAGCGTTAATTGATTTACACCATGGTTTGAAAACTAAAGGTTGTTAGTTTTTCAGTGAACTCCATTAATAATTGAAGAGTAGTTACCTTTCAGGATGAAAACGGTATTCAGATTGTTTAATGCTTTTGTTAGCGTGTTGTTGCTAATACCTGCACTTGGTTGGGCCGAGCCAAAATTGCAGCCGATAAACCTTCAGCTTCGCTGGTTGCACCAGTTTCAGTTTGCTGGTTATTACATGGCTAAGGAAAAGGGCTTTTATCAGCAGGAAGGGCTCGACGTTACGATTAGTTCCGGTGGCCCTGGCATTGCCCCTGTTTATGAAGTACTCGATGGGCGTGCTCAATACGGCGTCGGCAACATGGAAGTGCTGTCTCTTTATCATCAGGGTAAACCATTGGTCGCTCTGGCAGCCCTGTATCAACATTCTCCCTCGATATTATTGGTTCGCCAAAACAGTGATATCTATACAGTCCGCGATCTTAAAGGTAAGCGCATCATGCTTTTTCCCGGTCATGATGACCCGGAACTGTTGAGCATGATGCGTATTCAGGGCTTGGTGGCTGATGATATACAAAGACTTGATACCTCTGCTGACATCAATGACCTGATCAATGGCAAGACTGATGCGTTCAACGCTTATCTGACCAATGAACCTTTTTTCATGCAGGAAAAAGGTGTTGGCGTCCGTACGATTAATCCTCGAGATTACGGCGTCGATTTCTACAGTGACGTGTTGTTTACTACTCAGAATGAGCTTCAACATAATCCTCAGCGAGTTGAAGCATTACGCCGAGCCAGCTTGAAAGGATGGGCTTATGCGTTAAGTCATCCAGAAGAAGCGATCCAGGTGTTGGTGGACAATTATCAGGTACATAAGACACTCGGCCACTTGCGCTATGAAAGTAATATGGTACGTGAAATGGTTTTACCGGACCTGGTTGAGTTGGGCTATATGAACGAGTCACGCTGGCGGCAAATGACAGAGCAGTTGATACAGTTAGGCGTGATGACAGATAACCGCTCGCTCAATGATTTTATTTATTCTCCCCAGTCGAATTTTGAGTGGCAGCGATGGGCGGTTTGGATCGTTAGTGTCCTGTGTTTATTACTTCTCTTTTTCGGCTTGAGCTTACGTCTGTTGTTCATCAACAGAAAGCTGGCAGTTGAAGTGGCCGAACGAATAAAGGCAGAAAACCATTCGCGATACTTGTCGTTGCACGACAGTTTAACGGGCCTGCCGAATAGGGTGTTGTTAATGGATCGACTGGAAATGCTGTGTAAGCGAACTTTGCGCGATGCCAGTTATCCGGTACTACTCTTTATTGATCTCGACGAATTCAAAATGGTAAATGATGCCTGTGGCCATGATGTCGGGGATCAATTACTTTGTGATGTGGCACAGAGGCTGAGAATGGAACTGCGCGAGAGTGATACTATCGCGCGTTTCGGTGGGGATGAATTTGTTGTGCTGTTGGATAACATCGCTTCGACTAGAGAAATTGAGCAAATTGCTGCTAAATTGCTGAAGGCACTGGCGTTACCACTGTATTGTTCTGACCAACCGGAGGCTGTTACCGCTAGTATTGGTTTGGTACGAATTGAAACTGGGGATACGCCAGTTACGGTGCTCAAAAAAGCAGATCAGGCGATGTATTATATTAAAGAGCGCGGCAAAAATGGTTTCGCCGATTATCACAGACTGTTTCATTCTAATGAGATTATTCAGGCTGAATAGTGATTGTCCGCTTTGGGTGTAAAGCGGACATGATATTAGATCGTTACTACTTCTCCACAAATGCCCGCTCAACGACGTAATGAGCTTTTTTGCCTTGCTTAGCTTCCTTGAAACCGTGTTCATCCAGCAACTCGGTCAGGTCTTTTAGCATCGTCGGGCTACCGCACAGCATAAAACGATCATTTTCCAAACTTGGTTTAGGCAGGCCCAAATCCGCAAATAATTTCCCGCTTTTCATTAAATCCGTCAGACGGCCATTATTACGAAAGGGTTCGCGAGTCACCGTGGGATAGTAGTGCAACTGCGCCTTCACTTGCTCGCCAAAGAATTCGTTTTCGGGCAGTTCTTTCTCGATGTAGTCCTGATAGGCCAGATCGGAAATGCGACGCACACCGTGCGTTAAAATCACATTGTCGTATTTCTCGTATATTTCCGGGTCTTTGATGATGCTCATAAACGGCGCAAGACCAGTGCCAGTACTCAGTAGGTAAAGATTTTTAGCAGGCAATAAATTATCGGCAATTAAAGTACCGACTGGTTTTTTACCTACCAGAATTTGGTCGCCCACCTGCAGTTTTTGCAGATGTTTAGTCAATGGGCCGTCCTGCACTTTAATACTGAAGAACTCCATTTCATCTTCGTGATTGGCGCTGGCAATGCTGTAAGCGCGCAGCAATGGTTTGTCATCAATTTCCAGGCCAATCATGGTGAAGTGACCATTCTTGAAACGTAAACCCCGGTTGCGAGTAGTTTTAAAACTGAACAGGCTCTCGTTCCAGTGATGGACGCTGGTAACGGTTTCGTAATTCGATTTGCTCATGGTTTTAATCTCTGCATGATGATTTGTAGACATAATAGCCGTGAGCTTTATATTTAAAAAACGGGTAATATTTATAACACTTATCGATAAAATCGATTTATAGTTAAGGGATAAGTACACAAAATAATGTCATTCCGAGCGTATGCTCCAGGGCACCTTCTTTTGTGGTTAGGCCACAATTCACCTTGTGTGAGGAATCTTGAAATCAAAGAGACAGATACATGAAATTCAGCCTCAGGCAATTGGAAGTCTTCACGGCCCTTTGTCACTCTCAAAATATGACCCGTGCCGCTGAGCAGTTGTCCATGTCTCAATCTGCCGCCAGTAGTGCGCTGAAGGAGTTGGAGCTGCAATTTGACGTACAGCTCTTTGATCGCATCGGCAAACGCCTGCAGATCAATGAACGCGGGCGTTCACTACGTCCGCAGGCTGAAGCCCTGTTAGAACAGGCCGCAGAAGTTGAATCTTTACTGGCCGGTAATGGCGCCAGTAGCTCGTTAAAAGTTGGTGCCACCCTCACTATTGGTAACTATTTGGCTGTTGGCATCATAGCCAAAATGGTGCAAGACAATAGGGATGCCGAAGTAAATCTCACCGTTGCTAATACCTCGGACATCACCGCCAAAGTATTAAATTTTGAACTGGATATTGGCCTGATTGAGGGTGAAGTGCAGCACCCTGATCTGGACGTCATAGAATGGTGTGATGATGAACTAGTGGTATTTTGTGCACCAGATCATCCTCTAGCCAAAACAAGGACGCTAAACGACAAACAGCTCCAACAAACACCGTGGATATTACGAGAGGAAGGCTCAGGAACGCGTCAGGCCTTTGATCGAGCCATGCACGGGTTATTACCCTCTTTAACGGTCGCTCATGAGCTGCAGCATACCGAAGCGATCAAGCGTGCGGTGGAAGCCAATCTTGGCATTGGTTGTTTGTCTAAAGTCACACTGGAAGATGCTTTTAAACGTGGCAGCCTCGTGCCACTGGCCGTTAAAGGCAGAGACTTTTCCCGTAAATTTTATTTTGTCCTACACAAAAAGAAATACCGTGGCGCAGGTATTGGGCAGTGGATGGAGTTGTGTCGACAGGGTGAATCAAGCTCATGAAAAATTGCACCCAATGCGGGAAATGCTGCATTAAATACAGTAACGGTGACCTTGGCGCAACGGAGAGTGAAATCGAGTTATGGGATGTTTTTAGGCCTGACATCTATCAATATGTGCGTAATGGGAAAATCTGGATGGACCCTGTCACAGGCAAGCAGATTGAGCGCTGTCCGTGGTTGCGTGAAGCGCCTAGCAAAGAAGCAGGGCAAGTGATTTACACCTGCGATATCTATTATGACCGGCCTGAGGAGTGTAAGTATTATCCTGTCACGATTGAGCAGATGATCAATGATGATTGCGAGATGCTGGAAGCGCAGGATTTAGCCAAACCAAAACAAGCACAGAAGACGCTGGATAAGTTGATGTTTGATAGCCGTCCGCCGTTTGAGCGGGGTGATTAAGCGAGAAAGATTATCGATCCGAAGCTTTTTATTGCATGGCAAAGGCTTGGTACAAAGCCACCAGAGCCAATAATAGAAACAACACGCCGCTAACTTTATGAATCAGTCCCAGAGGCAAACGCCTCAGTAACCGTTGACCCACCAAAACGCCTAATGCGGTAGTGCCCAACAACGCCAGTGTTGCGCCAATCCAGACAGGCAAGCCGTGATAGGTCGAGGCCAGGCCAGCAACCGCCAATTGTGTTTTATCGCCAAATTCGGCGACAAAAATCATTAACAGAGCAGTGATGAATAAGCTGTGACTGCTGCGCACTGCCGTGTTTTCATCCTCCAAGTCATCATCCTTCATCAACAACGATTGAATGCCGAAAAAACCAAATAACCCCGCCACAATCAACGCCAGCCAAAATGCAGGAATCCAGGACGCGATCACCGCACCAAAGAGAACGGCTAGCAGGTTGAGTATTGCAAAGCCCGTTACCGCGCCTAGCAGCACAGGCCAGTGACGATGTTTCGCTGCCAGCGTCATACAAACCAGCTGGCTCTTATCGCCAAACTCGGCAAGGAACACCAGCAGAAAAGACGCGCCAGAAATAGACACCATTTCAGCCAAGTGAGGGGTTTGTAGTTGTAAATCTAGCGGCAACAGAAATACTCCATGAAAAGGGTGATTATAGCGACTTGATATTTTGGGTTAGGCTATCTCGATTGTACTGTGTCGTCTCGCTTGTGGGTAAACGAAAGTGAGAGATCTTTCGTTTGTTGCGGGAGAAAATATTCCTCTCGTGCGTTTATCCAAAGGGCGCAAGCGTAATGATATTTTGTAATTGGAGTGTCCCGTTTAACTCTCCGGCTCATCCAGTTTTACCACTTCATCGCCTACCCGGATAAGGCCACCTTTGATGATTTTAGCGCAAACGCCGCCGTGGCCGAGCATGGCAGCGACGGCACCTTTGCCGAGAGCCTTTTCCATGCGCAGGCAAGGGTGGCAGTGGGCTGAAGCCTCAAATTCCACTTCACCAATACGAAAGCGTTGATGGCGAAGTGCGATCATATTAATACCCGATACCACCAAATTACGACGTAGTACGCCAGGGTCGATTGACTCCAGCCCCAGCAGTTTTGCGACAACCTCGATATGCTCCTGGTTAATCAGCGTCACCTGTCGTGCTGAACCCGCCGTGCCTTTGCAACGCCGGTCACCAGCCAGCCCCATCTCTGCGATGGCTTCAACGTGATCAACTACCAGTAAATCCACTTTGCGCTCGGGGCGCAGACCGATCCAATCGAGCCGGCCCGGTTTAAGTTCTTGAAGATGCCTGCTTAATAAGCGACCAACGGAATTGATAGCCACAGCCGTTTCTAAGCCTCGCCAACAAACTTAATCGAGATAGAATTAACACAATGACGGGTGTTTTTTTCGGTCAATTGCTCGCCTTCAAAGACATGACCCAAATGTCCATCACAGTTAGCGCAAACGACTTCCGTACGGCGTCCATCGGCATCAGCATGACGTGTAACCGCGCCTGCAATTTCATCGTCAAAACTGGGCCAACCGCAACCGGAGGAAAACTTGTCCGTCGAGCGATAAAGCGGGGTATCGCATTGTTTGCAAACAAAGGTACCTGCTTTGGAAAAGTCGTTGTACTCGCCAACATAAGGCCGTTCGGTGCCCTTGTGCAGAATGACGCGCTGCTCTTCGGTATTGAGTGGGTTAAGACTTGATTTTGGGATGGTCATACGCAGGCTCTCATGTGAGTAGTGAATGGGCCAAACGGGTACTTGGGGATACCTTTGGATTGTTTGATTATCTACTCTTGGGCTTATTTATCACAAGCTTTATGGGCTTTTATCGCAGCAGGTTACCAAAATAAATCTAAAGTTTGTTTTCGATCTAAAGTGTGTATTTTTTGTGAATAATAAGAGGGCTATATATATCGATAAGTTTACTTGTGGTAAATTTATTTGCATCACAGTAACTTTTGCAGTAAAACACTTGATACAAATCAACTGTGTGATTATCTTTTTGATATAAAAATAAAAGGTTGTTAAGAACTGCGTTATGAAATGGGAAGAGTATATAAACCTCATCGAAAAATGGGATCAAGTCACGATTGACCCCAAAAGCTTCGTGAAATTAGAGCATTCCACGCCTGTAACTCCGAAAGAATATCTGGGGTTTGCAGATAAAGATCTTTTGCTTGGGAGCACTCATGGGCTTGTTAACGCCATGTCTAATGCCAAGCGCGCCATTAACTGCCAAATAACCAGTTTATTGGCAGTTCTGGGAATGCAAAACACGGGCGATTTTCAAACCAAATTCCAGCGTTTCGAAGATTTAGGAATCCTAGCCCCTAGAGTAAATAAAAAAATCACTAAATTTGAAAGCCAACTGGATAAGCAATTCTGTAAACCCAGCATTGATGAAGTTGAGGATGCTATCGATCTTGCCACCCTGTTTGTGGAAGCTACAGACAAAGTGTTCCAGGAATTTATGGATTCTTGGTGGGTGACAAAGAAGGGCTGTGAGAAGCAGAGCGGTGTTCATCGATATAAAGAGGGTAATAAGACCTTTATTGTTAACGATGGCTTACCACAAACAGCTTATTCAGATGGCCTGTATATTCAATATGATCAAGAGTCTGGCGACTATGGGGTTTGGGGGTATTTGGAAGGCCGCGAAGTTTTCGAAGCAGAGATCCTTTGTGGCTCAGCGTTGGATGTTGAGTTAATAAAGTGTTCTATCCTTACACCCTATAAAGGAACTGATTCTGAGCTAAAAGATTTAGCTATAAAATTTGTTAGCGACGTGAAAGGTAAAGGCGGAGCCTGTTTAAGCGAGAGTAACAGGTCAGCATAATTACAACATAATTGTTGAACGTACCGGCTGCCTCTACAGCCGTTACGCTCGCAATAGTAATGGTTGTCCTCCAACTGCCATTACTATCAAGGATAACGGACCCTCCAATCACCGTTATCCTCGTGGGAGTAGTGGTTGCCCTAACGGCTACTGCTCTTACTTCCCTTTTGCCCGCCTTGTGCGGGTATTTTTTTGCAAGATACTATCTTATATAACCCTGGAGGCTTCATCAAACGGTTGTTAGTTCAACGCGCCCCTTAGCGAGAGTGTTCAGCGCTATTACGTAGAGCGACGTGCTGCTTTTTGCCTAGAGAAGGTAAAGTGGCTGGAACGATTTATTAAGGTTTGTGCCTAATTTTAATATGGAAGATACTCAGGGCTGGCTAGCCGAAGTTTGCCTTATTTAGGAGGATGCTATGAATGAAGATACCTTAAACATGCAGATTAGAAAGTTTCTCAAAAAAGTTGGCATTACATCGCAGCGGGAAATTGATCAGGCCGTTCACAAAGCCATCGAAAGTGGCGCCTTAAATGGCTCAGAAACATTGGATGTTCACATGACCCTTTCCATCCCAGCATTAGGTATCAGCCATCAAATTGATGGTGATATCGCTCTAGAGGAGTAAGCAATGAACGCACATGATTTTGAATTCACATCTATCGACGGCACACCGCTGCCACTCTCTAGCTTCGCTGGCAAAGCCATTTTACTGGTCAATACCGCCTCAGAATGCGGCTTTACACCTCAGTACGCTGATTTACAGACACTCTGGCAGAACTATTGCGCACAAGGATTAATCGTCATCGGCGTACCCAGCAATGATTTTGGTGAACAGGAACCAGGCAGCGAAGCTGAAATTGAGGTTTTCTGTACTAAAAACTACGGCGTCGATTTTGTCATGACCAGCAAAGAAAAAGTACTTGGCGACGAAGCCCACCCGCTTTATCAAGCGATGATTGCCGAGCTTGGCAGCGCCGCAAAACCTAAATGGAATTTCCACAAGTATCTGTTTGATGCAACTGGCGAACTGGTTGAAATTTGGCCGCCTAAAGTTGAACCATTATCGGACGAAATCAAAGCAGGCATTGATCAACATCTGCCCAGCGCTTGAGGCTGTCTTTTGAAATTTGAACAATGAAGGGTCTATAGCAATGGAAATGGATGAATCAATTAATGTCTTTGGCGAAAAGCTAGAGCTGTGTGGCGAAAATCCCGTGACGGGTTTTTTCCGCGATGGCAAATGTAATACCTGCTTAGAAGACACGGGTTCTCATACTGTGTGTATCGAAGTGTCGAAGGAGTTTTTGGAATACTCCCGATTCAAAGGTAATGATTTATCCACGCCCGTACCCGAGTTTGGTTTTGAAGGTTTAAGGCCTGGCGATAGCTGGTGCCTATGCGCCGTAAGGTGGCTCGAAGCACAGCACAACGGCATGGCGCCGAGAATTCACCTCACCAGAACACATATTAAAGCGTTAGATATTGTGCCCATGGAATTGCTTAAGAAATTCGCTGTTGATCTGAATTAGGGTATTGAGCAAAAGAAGCAAAAGGGGCCGGTTTTATAATCCGCGCTTAATTATTCCGAGAGGAGTAAAATTACAGAACGGCCCTGATGTCGTTAATTCGACACTGAGCTCAGTTCTTATGTGTTGATCACACAGCTACGTAAGACCCGCAACAAAACGAAAGGAGGTGCCGTCATGCAAGGCTCCATTCTCTCAATCGGCAGTTACGGTGTTGGCACCGCTTCACTGCTGAGCAGCTTTGAAGATGAGTGCGTTGGCAGTCCGCCAGCCTTTAGCGAAGGAATTGTTGTCTCCCGTTTCGAGGGAGAAACAGTCTATATCAGAGGCTGGCATATCATTTCCCACTTTACCGGTGAGCAGGCGCTTGAGCACTTTGAGGAAGCGAAAAACCATCAGGATTTTGATTTCACCTTTTCCAGCGAACGGCAAATCAAGGAAGGGGAAATGCTCGACGGTGACGATCCAGTGCTGCAAAAGCAATTGAAGAGTAAACTTGAAGAGCTGGCGTCAGATTAATAACGCCTGATTTTAGAATCCACCTCGATAAGGTTGTTAGAAGCTTGCGATGCGAGTGGCCTACAACCTTATCTATCACTCGGAGGGATAGCATCATGACAAACAAATACCAGGGCGGGTGCGAACATATTAGTACTCATTCAAATAACGACCCTATAGACAATCACACCTGTCACTGCTCTGTCTGTAAAAGCGTTACCGGTCAGGACACGACCCATGTGGTGTTTTTTAACCATAACGATCTGGCAGTCGATAATCTTGATGGGCTGAATCGTCAGCCGTTCAATGCCAACAATCCAGACGGACCATTAGAACTGTGTACCTGTTCCACCTGTGGTACGCCGATCATGCTTGATGATAAAGAACGACGTATCCGCGTGATTGTGCCAAACCTGATGGGCTATGATGCCGGGAATCTACCTGCAACCTATCATGCCTTCTATGACGCTGCGACGGGCGTTGCCATGCCTAACGATGGGCGACTTGTCTACGAAGGGCTTCGTCCTGATTTCGCTTGGCCGAGCTCCGGCTGATTTAAGAGCAAGAGGGCAGATTGAATACTTAATAATCGATACGACCCCTTTAATTCAAGGAGTATACTGGGAGTTCTAGTAATACAGATAAAGCCAAACCCGCCGAAAGACGGGGACGGAAAGCCACGGATCCTCGCTTCCTTCGAGAAGCCACAAAAGACTCCTCCGAAGGCCTCCAAGATCGCCGGGCTTCTAATGACCGCGATTAGTTAATGCCCTGTCGTTTGGGGTGTAGGGAGGCCGATATGTTATTCAAAAGATTCCTGCTGCTGTGCTCCTTTTTCTATTTCTTTTCCGTTGTGGGCACGCCACAAGCGGCGTTGTCTAACCCGGATCCCAGCATAAATAATCCGAGTCCTTCGGCTGGAGGACAAACAGCAGCGACGGCCTCTTCATCAATATTTTATCCGATGCAAAACCTGGACTATTTAGCCCTTAACGCGGGCGAATATGCGGCGTGGGCCGACGCCTGCAGTGATCCGGCGGGCGTTACCGTCAAAACAGACCTCTTATCAATGCTCGACACGCTGACCCCGGCTGAAAAGGCCAAAATCCTCCAGCGCTTTGACAACCGGTACGCACAAAGGAAAAACTCCGCAGAAAAACGCGTGAAGCAATGTACGGCTACGGGCAGAACCGACTGCTGCATCGCCGGGTATGTCGCAGAAAGGATGAGCCGGGCCAAAATGCATTATCAATCCAGCCTAAAATCGACTGTCGCTGCAGCCACTTCGAGCCCGCCGTTGCCGCATTATTGGAACGGATTTACCCGTTTTGCGGGCGAATATGCGGCGTGGGCCGACGCCTGTAGTGATCCGGCGGGCGTCACCGTCAAAACTGACTTCTTGTCAAAGGCCGACGTGCTGGCCCTGGGTGAAAAGGCCGGCGTCATCCAGAACTTTGAAAAAACATACGCGGTTACGAAAAAAAAGGCAGGAAAATTTGTGAAGCACTGTATGGCTAAGGGCGCAACCGACTGCTGCACCGTCGGGACGTCAAACGGAAGACAGATTAGTTACGCCAAAAAGTATTACCAAGTCATGCTGGAAAAATTTCCTGTCGCTGTCGCTGTCGCTGTCGCTGCCTCAGCGCAAAAGAGCCCCGGGCCCAGCTCCACAAGCGTAGCGACTGCGCCGATATCACCTGCGGTGAGTGGGGCCGGTGCCGCGAGCCCGGCTGCCGCGTCGACATCCACTGCACCCTCTGTACCGCTGCCTGCATCGAGCCCCATTCCCGCTACGCCGCATGCTCTGGATATACTCGTTAACTATGCAAGTAATTATGCAGGATGGGCAGCCGCATGTGGTGAGCCTGTCACTGTCAAACAGGATTACATGGCGGCGGCTAATTTACTTGCGCCTGAATACAGAGGCCATCGAATCAAAATGTTTAACTTTTACTTCAGTGGGTATTTTAATCGGATAAAGAAAGCGAAGGACTTTTTTGCGAATCCTGTCTCTCGTTCAGGTCAATATGAAGAGGGAGCGATTGACCCTTGCACCAGAGCGGACGGCGATGACTATAAGAAGAAATATGAAACCGCTTTACTAGCCGTGCAAAAATCAGATGCCGACGCCAAAAGTCAGGCTGCCGAGAAAATTAAGGCTAAGGCTGAAGCGCTATCGGCCGCAAGCACGCCGCCCCAGAGCTCAAGGATCAAAGAAATCAGTAAAGCGGACCTCGAGCCAGCGGCTATACAGTGGAGTCAGCTTGCTAGCTGGGGAGTTACTGATGGCACAATCATGGCGTGCACCGGAGTGCGAGACACTATGATCAGGCATAACATCATGCTTATGTTTGAAGTCGCTAAAATCCGCGAGCGTGATATAGAGCGTCTCAAGGAGACTTACGATAATAACTTCACTTTATATTCCAAATCTCCTTGCGGGGTGGGTCTGCCGGTGAACTCGGTCCCGCCAGCGGAGCAGGTCTATTCCAAGTATCTAAAATTTCAGAATTACGTCCTAAAATGTTCGGCCATCATAAAGTCCACACCAAAGGGACATGATTACAATTGTGGCCATTAGTATTTCGAAACAAAAAGAGGCCGCGCTCTAAAGAGGTTATTGAAAAAGGAGAAGATCATGTACACACAGGCAGCTATTTTGGTGACAGCCGTTTTCATGCTGGTGACGGCATCAGCCAGTTTTGCACAAGATCCGATCAGCGAAGGTGAGACCATCAAACCGTACCCGGTCTGTATGACTTGGAGAGCAAAAGATGCCGGGATGGGAACGTGCCGGACCGCGTTCATGGATGCTAGGAACGCACTGGGATATACCTGCAAGCAGGGCAAGATATTACCCCCTGAAAACGCAGGCCATGAAAAAATTGCAAGCTATGTGGCCGCCTGCGGTTGCGAACGCAAAAACGGATGTAAGGAATAAATTTGCTCGTCGATGGAGCTTTCATTCGCTAACCAGAAACTCGGTATTCTGAGGTAAGAACAGGCAATATGGGAGACAACGCATGTTAACGTTAAAAAGCAAAACCTGGCCCCAGTTACTGTCGCTTGCCCTGGCCATCTCTTTCTTTGCCGCTTATGCAGGCTCCAGTGTCGCGGCCGAGAGTACGGTAAGTTATTACGAGCAATTAGAGGCGTTAAGTTCCGGCGAGAAGGAATTATCGTCCGTTGTCAGGGAAACGCTTGAAGCAACTGCCTATGATCCCCGCGAGGGTCTCGGCGGCGTAAAACTGGGTATGTCGATGGAGGATGTAATTGGGATTTGGGGTTATCCAAAAAGTATCTGCCAGCGGGCTACCACGAACGTACTTTCTATTGGCAGGGGGTCGAAGTTTTCGTTTGTGCAGAACGAACTTGTGAAGGTAAGTATTCACAGTGCTGACCTTCCGTCCATGAAATTGTCAAATGGTGTGGATTTCTCCTTTAGCCCATCACAATTAAGCAGTTTTTACACGATTAGAAATCCGTCGGGCAACAGGTATGTCGCTGACCTCACAGAAGGCATAGAGATGCAGTTTTTATATTCCAATATCGGCAATAAAGGTCTCAGATTAATAACAATGGCGATCATCAGAAGGCCCTGATTTCTACTCGTAAAAGATTGAAGGTATCTAAATAATGACTAAAACATCTCTAGGCTTAGATAAGAATATTGCTGCGTTTCTCTCCTATGTATTGGGCTGGGTGAGCGGGCTGGTTATTATCCTGATTGAAAAAGAAGATGATTTTGTCAGATTCCATGCAATGCAATCGATAATCACTTTTGGCGCGCTTACGGTATTAAGCATTCTGTTTGGATCAATGTTTATGTTTTTTGGATTTATTGGCCCCTTGATTAATGTGGCAGGCATTGTGTTGTGGATATTGCTCATGATTAAGGCTTATCAGGGGGAGAAATTCATGTTGCCCGTGGTTGGTGAAATGGCCGAACGGTGGGCAAAGAAGTTTGGTAAGTAAGGGCATCTCGGTAAAAAGTGATCAAGGACCCCTACACGAAACATCGTGTAGGGGTTGCGGGATGGCAGTGACGATAAATCACTTTCATTGTTCATGTTTCCCCTCAAGTTGATGGTTTAAAACAGCCCCCAATCTGGGTTTTTTTTTGCCTGTTATTTCTGCCAGGAAAACGCTTCAAATACCTTATCTACCGGTGTTTCCGCTAAATGATTGGTATAGTTACTTAGTACTTTTTGTGAGATGCCAAGGACAATTTCCAATAAGTGTCGCTGTGTATATCCTGCTTGATAAAAGGCGCTCAATGTTTGTTCACTAAGGCGGCCCCGTTCACGCGCAAGCTCTAAGGTGGTCACATGCAATACTTGAAGTTTTCTGTTTGGCATCTCTGTGCCATTACGCAGTGCCTCGGTAATGGACGCATCAACTTTCATCATGTTGGCAATACCGGTATGTGCCGCTACGCAATAATGACACTCATGCGCTACGTTCAGCGATTGCCAAACGACCGTTAGCTCTTCGTCGTCAAAGCTCGTGTTTTGAAATAGATCGTGCAGAATTTGATAAGATTCGAGCACAGCGGGGGACTCCGCCATAACCGCGTGTAGATTGGGAATCATGCCAAAATTCTTTATCGAATTGGCTAATAACGGCTGGCTGGCCTCGGGTGCTGTGGTTTGATTATGTAGTTGGAATGTCATGCTGTAGCCTCTTTTTTTGTCTAACAGTTTTGGTTTTTGGTCGTCCATCTAGTGATGCGAAATAGACGTTTCCATTGCTGATTTAACGTCGTGAATTAACGGAGGTAGAACGCAATGACTTTCGCGGGCACCTCGGATGAAGTATTAACAATGGTTGCTTTTGAATTGAACAGGTAAGCAAGGTGTTCACCCGTTTAGCTGTGTTTCACAATCAACTCCTCAAGCCTGCGGCGTGACTGGCTGCCGGTCAGGGTTTCCACTACTTCCCCGTTTTTAAATAGTTTCAGAGTAGGGATGGAGCGAATGCCCTGATCAGCCGTGAGCTGTTGGTTTTTGTCGACATTAACTTTACGAATAGCTACTCCCCTGTATTGCTCCGCTAGATCTTCCAGTGCTGGAGCAATTGAGAGACAAGGGCCACACCATTCAGCCCAAAAATCTACAAGTACGGGTGTGTTTGCCTCAAGGACCTGTTGTTGAAAGTCCTGTTCGTTAATGGCTTGTGGTGTATATATGCTCATGGTTTTTTCCTTTAGTTCGTAGATTTACGCTGTGTGACTTCAATTTGATTGTCTTTATGTAACGATCGCTATATAAATTAATATAACGATCGTTATGTGTCAATATAAAATATAGTGATCGTTATATTTTATATTTTATATTGCTATGGATATGCGATTCAGGTTTGAAAGCAGCCATTGTTCTGTTTGCTTAAAATATAGTGATCGTTATAATTGTGTTGATATAGAGTCTATGAGACAGGGTAAATGGCAGTCAGCAAAAAGAAAGAAGAGACCAGAGCAAGGATTATTGAGGCCGCGGGAAAGGGCATCAAGCTGCATGGCTACGGAGGCATTGGTGTCGACGGTATTGCCAAAGAAGCTGGTGTAACCTCGGGTGCTTTTTATGGTCACTTTGGATCTAAAGAGAAGGTCTTTGAAGCGTCTGTGTCAGAGGGAATGAAAGCCTTTGTTGATTGCGTGCATTTTTGGCGAGAGTCAAAAGGCGAGAACTGGCTTAACCCCTTTATCGACTGGTATTTATGTACCGAGCGCTGCAAGGATATTGCCGGAGGCTGTGCATTACCGGGTTTATCCGCGGATGTTTCCCGCGCAGAAAAGAACGTTCATGCCGCCTATGAGGAACAACTTGTTGCCTTAATCGACGCCGTTGCTGAGGGCATTCCTGGCAAGACGAAACCGGCGCGTAAGAAAACGGCGAGAGCGCTGTTAGCTATTCTTGCTGGTGCGGTGATGATGACTAGGGCGATTGAAAGTGAAGAGCTTGCTGAGGACATCTCTAATGCGGCTCGCGTAGCTGCTAAAAAAATAGCCGAAGGCTTATGAGCTATGAATGCCATAGGCAGAACGAGTCGTTAATTTAACAGAATAAAATCAAAAAAAGGGGCGCGTTTATTTTGTATGTCGCTCAATTCAGCCGTTTAAGGCTCTCCCGGTGAAATTAATCCTAATGAAGTTACAGCCCGGCTAAAGCTTCGGCGCACTTCTCCCGCAGCAAATCTCGTAACATCAAAATAGCTGGGGTTACTTGTTTTCGGTTTGGGCAAATCAGCCAGGTACTTAATGGTTCTGATTGATAGTCGGGGAATAATTTGATGACACGCCCGGTTTGCAAATCAGCACTGACATCTAAACTCGATTTGAATCCAATGCCCTTGCCGGCCACAGCCCAGCGTCTAATAATATCTGCGTCGTTACTCTCGCGATTACCCTTTACTTGCACTTTGAGGCGTTGGCCCTCTTTGAAGAACGGCCAGGTGTCGTAGGCTCGATTGCCTAGCAGGTAGAGTAGGCAATTATGGTTGCGTAACTCTTCCGGATGCTTGGGTTTGCCGAATTCAGCGAGGTAGTCGGGGGAAGCAAACGCCACCCGATCCACGGTTGCGATATGGAAAGCCACCATGCTGGAATCTTCAGGTTCGCCGTAGCGTAGCGCGACATCGACGCGATCGAGGTAAAAGTCTGACAGCGTGTCCCCCACACTTAAATGCAGCGACAATTCTGGATGTTTATCCATCGCTTCATCCAGCCAAGGCAACACGATATTACGTCCCAAGTCGGAAGAGACCGACAACCGTAATTCGCCTGCTATTTTACCTCGCATGGCATTCAGAGATGTCTTCCCTTCTTCAAGCGAGGCCAGGGCCTGACGGCAGTACAACAAAAAACTCTCACCCTCTGAGGTGATACGCAATTGTCGGGTTGAACGAATAAAAAGTTGAACGTCCAGCTGCTTTTCGAGCCGTTTCAACGCCGCACTGGCTGCCGCTGGTGAGATACCTAGTTGACCAGCTGAGGCTGTAATGCTGCCGCTATCGGCAGTTCTAACAAAAAGTGTTAAATCAGAAGTATTCATTGTCAAAATTTTTTTGAAACTAATTAAAGGATTACCCTGTTTTTAGTTTATGTGGATTAGCACAC
>JBALXL010000020.1:0-19535 GCA_036960805.1 Pseudomonadales bacterium | reverse complement strand
AGCTTGACCATGACGTTGAGATTGCTAACCCTGATCATTTGATCGCTAACCTTAACACCAAAGGTAAGCTCAATATGTCTATCAAGGTTGCTCAAGGCCGTGGCTATGAGTCAGCAGCAAACCGTGAACTTGATAGCGAAACACACTCGATTGGCACTCTGCAACTGGATGCTACTTTTAGCCCAGTGACACGCGTTGCTTATGTCGTAGAAAGTGCACGTGTTGAGCAGCGTACAGATTTGGATAAATTGATTCTTGATATCGAATCAAACGGTACCATTGATCCAGAAGAGTGTATCCGTCGTTCGGCTACTATTTTGCAAAACCAGTTAACATCTTTTGTTGACCTTGAAGCAGATAAAGAGCCAGAACAGCTAGAAGACGAAGATGAAGTTGATCCAATCCTGCTGAGACCAGTAGATGATTTGGAGCTGACTGTTCGTTCAGCTAACTGTCTGAAAGCGGAAAACTTATATTACATCGGTGACCTGATCCAGCGTACAGAAGTTGATCTTCTTAAAACGCCAAATCTGGGTAAGAAATCACTGACAGAAATTAAAGACGTGCTGGCTTCCAAAGGTTTATCTTTGGGAATGCGCCTAGAAAAATGGCCACCTGCTAGCCTCAAAAACGACGACCGCGTTCTCGCACGTCGTGACTAAACAGTAAGCGAATTTAGGAAATACGAACATGCGTCATCGTCAAAGTGGTCGTCAACTCAATCGTAACAGCTCTCACCGTACTGCCATGTTTCGTAACATGACAGCATCTTTGGTAGAGCATGAGATTATTAAAACGACTTTACCAAAAGCTAAAGAATTACGTCGTGTTGCTGAGCCTCTGATTACGATGGCTAAGCAAGACTCAGTTGCTAATCGTCGACTGGCATTTAGCCGTCTACGTAATAAGGCAACTGTCGGCAAACTGTTTGCTGAATTAGGTCCTCGTTTTGAGGGTCGTCCAGGTGGTTACACACGTATCCTTAAGTGTGGCTTCCGTTCCGGTGACAAAGCCCCTATGGCTTACATCGAGCTAATCGGACGTCCTATTGCTACTAAAGCCGTTGATGCTGACGACGAGTAAGTAACAATTAAGATCTGAAAAAGCCGAGCTATGCTCGGCTTTTTTATGCCTGTAATAAATGACACTAGGCGCTTAAATTATTGTTGGCCGTTGCCAAGATCTGTATCGATTAGTAAAGTGCTCTGGTAATTTTAACTCCTCAGACAACTGTTAATGGAATGTAAACTCTTTTCCATTATCGGCTGCTATGGGCAGTACACTGTCCTTGAGCCGCGATAGTAAGCCGATAATTGCCTTTGTGACTATATTCTAGAGCTGCTATCTAATCGTGTTGATACGGTGAGACGAACCCTGTGCCCCGCGGTGTGCGTTGTCTATGATCAAATCGATTTCTAAGTCACCTATACGAGCTGGCTCATCAGCGATTGTGATCCTTTCTTTATGCGTCCACGACTTGCCTGGCCAGTCCTAAGCGACTGCTACTACGTATGTACTGATATAGATCTCCGCCTGCCTGCTTATTGCTCCAAACTTTAAGGTAAGCAGTTCCATAATTATTACCTCCTGCGCTTTTAGTAACCAATAGAAGATCTGTTCCTGGCTCCAGTTCTATCGTAGTTTTGATTCAATGATACCTATCTATTTGCCTTGTTATTTTATCCGCGATTACTGCCTGGCTACGGCGCCTATCACTCATTTCCTGTGCCTGTCGTAACGATAGCCTCGCTTGAGGGTGTTGCGTTTCAGTTCATGGTCCGTTTGCTGATGCCAATCTCAAGGATAGCGATTGTTGGCTAAAGAAAGCTTTACTCGGGGAGGAAAGTGGGCGCCGTTGTTTATAAGTCAGCTGGGTGTAGCCTTTTGTCGTTGCATCTCTTGCCGGAGATAGTTCGATTAGCCAACCTACAGCCGACCGCTTTCTCTACTTAATCAAGTTAGGGCCTTATTTTTTGAATCCAAGCGGTGATATCGTTGAATATCAGGCTATCACGAAAGCGACTTTTAAGATGGGGCATAGCTTGGGAATGCGAGTAATTGCCGAGGACGCTCTAAGAAGGGTGTGCTAGAGGCGCAGGCATGTATATCAGGGCTAATATTTTCTATGCCGCTCAGTGCGGTTGAAATGGCCGAATACATGCGCTTATGTGACGTATTATATTGGCATGTTGCCGATTGAGAGATATCTGGTTTGATCTGAGAGATGGGCTTTACGCCCTATTAGCGACAGTGCTTACAGGCTAATAGGGCATAAAGTGTATTAATAGGACGTGATAAGAATTACCCGGTCCAACCCAGTGCAGCGGAAATACAGTTAATGGATAGCAGCAGAGGAATCAAATCTTCTTTTTGATTACCTTCCTCTTCACAACGGAAACGATTCACTAAGTTGACCTGCTCCATGCCTACGCGACGCAGAATAGTAACGCGACGATGCAAGCGGCGAGCAAACACTGGGAAGTGAACATCAATTGGGTCGTTGCCAACAAGTTCTTTAATCATATCCATGGTCAGGTAATATTCCTTTTTGAACATGTCGTAGATCGGTTTGCGAATCTCTTCGTCTTCCACTAGGTATGAGTATTCGGTTGCCACATAGATATCAACAAAGCACAGTGTTTTCTGTACTTCGTCAATGATCAATTTGAACAGTGGCGATTCTAGATACATTTCCTTCAGTAGCGCTAAGCCGTCATCGCCACGAATTTTCAGGAAGCTATTTAGTGCGGTGCCTACACCGTACCAGCCGGGAACCATGTGACGGTTTTGCGTCCAGGCGAATACCCAGGGAATGGCGCGTAGGTCGGTGAGTGATTTTGCACCAAAACGACGTGCCGGACGTGAGCCGATTTTCAACAGCGTTAGCTCTTCTACCGGGCTGGCTGCTTGGTAATAATCAAACAGGCCGTCCATCTCTGCCAGTTCGCGATAAGCGGCGTATGCCAGGCTGGAGAGAGCCTCCATTGGCTCAATGTAATCTGCCTGATTGCTGCCAGTCTCGTTAGGTTTTAGTGTGTGTTCAAAAACACTGGCGGCCAGTAATTCCATCTGATAGCAAGCGGTGCCTTCGTTGGCGTATTTGGACGATACCACCTCACCCTGTTCGGTGGTGCGCATACGGCCATTAATGGAGCCCGCGGGTTGTGATGCAATAGCAAGACCCGTTGGCGCGCCTCCACGGCTTACTGAGCCACCACGGCCGTGGAAGAAAGAAATCGGGATGCCGCATTCATCGCCAGTTTTGCTGAGGCGGGTTTGGGCTTTGCTTAACTCCCAGTTAGAGGTGAAGAAACCACCATCCTTGTTGGAGTCAGAGTAGCCGATCATTACTTCCTGCGAACCATGTTGATTGAGGATCGAGTGGCGTATCAGTGGGATGCTGAACAGCTCTTTCATAATGCCGGGGGCATTCTGTAAATCTTCAATGGTTTCGAACAATGGCATGATCGGTAGATTGCAGGTTCCTACACCTTCTTTGTCGGCAAACAGGCCGCCGTACTTGGCAAGCAGATAGATTCCAAGGATGTCGTTAACCGATTGCGTCATGCTTAGAATAAAGTAGCCAAAGGCCTCGCGATCCAGCTTTTCCCAGGTTTCACCAACCAGACGGAAAAGGCCCAGCGTTGAAGCTGACGCTTCGTCCAGGCTGCTAAAGTTAGGTAGGCCTTGCATAGGCTCGGCAAGCTGGCTATTAAGCCATTCACGCCATTCAGGGCTTTGTGCATCAGGTGCTTCGCTGGCGTTGTTAAGTTCACACCAGATGGCTTGCAGCGTGTTATTTGTAGTTGTGGAGTTCTCGCGTAAATCCAGGCGCACGGCGCTGAACTTGAAGGACTCTGCTTCCTGGCGCAGCGGTTTGATCATGCTGATGGCGAGGTTTTCACAGTTCGCTGCAATCAGGCCATTTTCAATGACCAGCAGGTCATCAAGAAATGCCTCAGGACTTTGGTAGCAGCTGCCATCGACAATATCGTCTTGGCCAAACTGCCAGATGGTGTTTTCAACTTTTATTTTTATGCAGGCAACGAATTGACGGAAAACTTCACCTGGGTTGCGGCTAGGCAATGAATCGTCCTGCATGGTTTCTTTTAACAGGCTTTGCAGGGCATTGAGGTAATCATCGGACAGTTTAATGCCCTTTTGCGCGATGCTGATTTTACTGATTACGTCTTCCAGACGTTTGACGTAATGATGCAGGATGAAGTCGCGACTGCGATTTAACGCCGCTCGAGTGACGTCATTTGTTACGAAGGGGTTGCCATCACGGTCGCCGCCAACCCAAGAGCCCCATTTAAAGAAAGGCTTGGTTTTAAATTCAGCGTCTGGGTAATAGGTGGCAAGTGACCACTCCAGATGTGACATTAGCTCAGGAATACGCTCGAAGAGCGCCTGTTCGAAAAAGTGTAGGCCCCATTCAACTTCCTGGGCCACGGATGGTTTTTCACGGCGTAATTCGCCGGTCAGCCATAACAAATCAATTTCGTTCTGTAGCTCTTGCTCGATAGCGACACGTTCGCGGTCAGTCCAGCGCGGTGCTTCGAGGCGATAGAGAAGAACATAAATGCGGCGGTGAATTTCCAGTACCGTAATACGTTTGGCTTCTGTTGGGTGCGCGGTAATGGTCGGGCAAATATAGGCGTTGTCTAGTAACTCCTGGATTTTTTCGGCGCTCACGCCAGCTTTTGCGGCAGTTGAGAAAACGTTAGCAAAGGTGCCACTGACAGCGTCGGTGCCAAGCGCTTTTTCTTCGCGACGACGACGGCTCATGCCGGTGTTTTCTTCGGCGATGCTCAGTAGTTGGAACCAGATGCCCCAGGCTTCCAGCAGTTCACTCAGTAGTTGTGGGCTGTTGGCGGGAATCTGCGCTTCGCCATCCATAATTGGAATGATCTGCGGGCAGCGTTTTGTCAATACAGCGCGGAGCTGACTGTCCATAAACTCAACCATATCCTGGGCGTGCCAGGCGGCTTTATTATCGAGTTCTTTTGCCTCTAAAACAGTGCCGTTATCAACCAATGGGGCGCTTGCGCTTGGAGTTTGCTTCATTCTGGTTTCCTGTCGTGCAATAAATATAAATATGACTTATGGGTTGAGATTTTAGACTCTCAATCCAAAAAAAAACGCCAGTTCAAGGCGGTTAAGCAAGGTTAATAACTATAACCCTAACTTTTCCGCAAAGAAACTGGCGTTTTAATTCTGTCAGACATTAATGCCTGACAGAATGGCGATTAAGCCTTTTTCAGTGCTTCAGCAACAGTTGTGCCGATGTCTGAAGGACGTACCGCAACGGAAACACCGCAAGCGCGCAGGATTTCAACTTTCTCGGCAGCAGATTCGCCAGAAGAAGAAACGATCGCGCCAGCGTGCCCCATCGTACGACCTTTAGGAGCCGTCAGACCAGCGATGTAGCTGATAACAGGTTTGTCGCAGTTGTCACGAGCCCACTCAGCAGCTTTCGCTTCCTGAGAACCACCGATTTCACCGATCATTACGATCGCGTCAGTTTCTGGATCATCGTTGAACAGTTTCAGGTGATCTAAAAAGCCTGAACCGTTGATAGGATCTCCACCAATACCGATACTGGAAGAGATGCCAATACCGTGGTCAGCCATCTGCACTGCAGCTTCATAACCCAAAGTACCGGAACGACCGATAACACCTACGCGACCTTCTTTGTAGATGTGACCAGGCATAATACCCAGCATGGCTTTGCCTGGGCTGATAGAGCCAGCACAGTTAGGGCCAGTCAGAACCATTTTGCTTTCTTTGTTGAAGGCGCGCATGTAACGCTTAACACGAATCATGTCTAGCGTTGGGATGCCATCAGTAATGCACACACAGAATTTAATGCCGGCTTCGGCAGCTTCCATGATTGCATCAGCAGCGAATGGGCCTGGTACGAAGATGATGCTGGTATCAGCGCCTTCTTGTTCAACAGCGTCTTGAACGGTGTCAAAAACAGGTTTGTCTAGGTGAGTTTCACCGCCGCGACCTGGCGTTGTGCCGCCAACGATGTTGGTGCCCCATTTCGCCATGTCTTCAGCGTGAAAAGTAGCAATCTTGCCAGTGAAACCCTGAACGATTACTCGAGATTTGTCAGTGATTAAAATAGCCATTACTTAGCACCTTTCTTTTTTACATGTTCGTTAGCGGCTTCAACAGCTTTGTCTGCTGCTTCGGCAAGAGAGTAAGCCATGATGATTGGCAGGCCGCTGTTTTTGATGATTTCCATGCCTTGATCAACGTTAGTACCAGACAAACGAACAATCAGAGGCACTTTCATGTCGATGTTTTTAACTGCTTCAACAACACCTTCAGCAATCCAGTCACAACGGTTAATACCGGCAAAGATATTTACCAGCATTGCGTCAACGCCATCGTCAGCCAGAACCAGGTTGAAGGCTTTAGCTACACGTTCAGGGTTAGCGCCACCACCGATGTCCAGGAAGTTAGCAGGCTCGCCGCCAGCGTGCTGGATCATGTCCATAGTACCCATTGCCAAGCCAGCACCGTTGATCAAGCAACCGATGTTGCCGTCCAGACCGATGTAGTTTAGGCCACGGTCAGACGCTGCCATTTCACGCGGATCTTCTTGAGACTTGTCGCGGTACTCAGCAATGTTCGGGTGACGGAACAGGGCGTTAGCATCGAAAGATACTTTTGCGTCCAAAGCGATAATACGCTTGTCAGCTGTAACGATCAGTGGGTTGATCTCAACCATGTTGCAGTCAAGTTCTGTGAATGCGCGGTAGCAGCCCAGAATAGTCGTTGTAGCTTGCGCCAGCATGCTCTTCTCGATGCCAAGTTTGCAGGCGATACGACGAGCTTGGAAGGCTTGCATGCCTACAGCAGGCTCAACTGGCTCACGAATGATTGACTCAGGACGGCTCTCGGCAATCTCTTCAATGGCCATGCCGCCTTCAGCAGAAGCAACAACAGCAATTTGCTCTTTCTCACGATCAAGAACAAAGGCCAGGTAAATTTCACGTTCGATTGCTGCACCGCTTTCGATGTACAGACGGTGAACAACTTTACCAGCAGGGCCCGTTTGGTGCGTTACCAGGCGTTTGCCCAGTAATTCTTCAGATGCATCCCAAACTTCTTGCTCAGTTTTACAAATTTTAATGCCGCCCGCTAAACCGCGTGCGCCAGAATGAATCTGTGCTTTAACAACCCAAACTTCACCGCCCATTTCTTTAGTTTGGTAAACGGCTTGCTCTGGGCTGTATGCCAGGCCACCAGGCAGAGTTTGAATGCCGTAATCGGCTAGTATTTCTTTTGCTTGATACTCATGAATATCCATCGTTATTCCTCTAAAGATTAAGCTTTGGCTTTGATCTGTTCAGCTACATTTACAACGTTCTGAGCCATACGCTCGGAAGCGATGTCAATCATTTTACCGTCGAGTTGTGCTGCGCCTTGGCCTTTTGCGGAGGCTTCAGCCAAAACTTCCAGAACGCGGTAAGCGCGATCTATTTCAGCTTGTGGTGGAGACATGACTTCGTTAGCTAGAGCGATTTGGCTTGGGTGAATAGCCCATTTGCCTTCGAAGCCCATAGCGGCAACACGTTTTGCCGCAGCAACGTAATCATCTGGAGCGCTGAAGTCACCGAAAGGGCCATCGATTGGACGCAAACCATAAGCGCGACATGCAACCATCATACGTTGCAGAGAAGCGTGCCATTGGTCACCGGGATAGTCAGGGTGTAGGCCGCCGATATTAACGGTGCGCGCGCGACAGCTTGCTGAGAAGTCAGCAACACCGAAGTGCAGTGCTTCCAGGCGTGGGCTGGATTGGGCGATTGCTTCAACGTTGGCCATGCCTAATGTTGTTTCGATCAAGGCTTCAATACCGATTTTGTGGTCACCGAAACCCATTGCAGCTTCAATTTGAGTCAACATGGCGTCAACCATGTATACGTCTGCAGGCGTACCTACTTTAGGGATCAGAATAGTGTCCAGGTTCAGGCCGGCCTGCTCAACGATGTCAACAACGTCACGGTACATGAAGTGTGTGTCGAGGCTGTTGATACGAACACAAACGGTAATGCCTTTTTCACGCCAGCCGAAGTTATTCAGTGCTTCGATGGTTTTTTTGCGAGCTTCCGGCTTATCAGCTGGGACTACGGCATCTTCACAGTCAAGGAATACAACGTCAGCGTCACTGTTGGAAGCCTTTTCCATCATAGCCATGTTGGAAGCTGGTACAGCTAGTGTGCTGCGCTGCAGGCGAGTGCGTCCTGGTTTTGGTTGAGTAAAGCTCATGAGTACTACTCCTCAGTTGTTAAATATTAAAAATTGAAATGGGTTCAATAATCCAGAATTTTTGGAGCTAAGCGAGTTGGCTTGCTAGCTGAAGTTGGCGCGTATTCTAAGGGAGCCGCTCTATAAGCGCAATAAATGAGGCGGATTCCCATCATTCACAAGACTTATAAAGAGCTGTTGTCAGGATAAGCGCAGCGCCACTTAGCTACTGAAATATATTTCCAGTCAGGCGCGCTATGATACGAAATTATTGATTTTGATGATAGCTTTTCTGTTGAGGCCCATACGTAGGGCGGAAATAAACATGAAAGGCGCCCACAAAAAAGCCGGCACAAAGGCCGGCTTTTTCAAATCAGCTGTTATTAAGCAACTTGATCTCGTAGTGGTTTGTCTTCGAAGAAGGCAACCAGGTTTTCGATAACACGCATACCCATGGCAACACGTGTTTCCAGTGTTGCGCTACCCAGGTGAGGTAGCAGTACAGTGTTTTTCAAAGCGATCAGATCGTCAGGCACGTTTGGCTCGCCTTCAAATACGTCCAGACCTGCGCCAGCGATAGTGCCGTCTTTCAGTGCTGCAACCAGTGCAACAGGATCGATTACGTCACCACGCGCTGAGTTGATCAGGTGTGCGTGGGGCTGCATTTTCTTCAGTGCAGCTGCGTCGATCAGGTGGTAAGTTGACGCGCCGCCTGGGCAGTGCAGAGCTACGAAGTCAGATTTCTCTAATACTTCGTCAAATGTACACTCTGTAGCGCCGAAGTGGTTGATAACTTCTTTTGAGGGTGGATACGGATCAGAGAACAGAATCTTCATGCCGAAACCAAAGTGTGCTTTTTTAGCCATCGCCTGAGAGATACGGCCAAAACCGATCAAGCCCAGCGTCTTGCCAGTCACTTTAGTGCCCATCATGTGAGTCGGGCGCCAGCCAGTCCACTCTTTAGTACGAACGTGTTGATCACCTTCAGCAGCGCGACGAGCAACCATCATCATCAGCGTCATGGCTGTGTCAGCAGTACAGTCAGTCAGTACTTCAGGTGTGTTGGATACGGTCAGGTTAGCTGCTTTAGCTGCTTCTATATCGATGTGGTTAAAACCAACACCGTAGTTACCCAAAATCTTGGCACGAACACCATCAGTACCCAGTACTTCGGCATTGATGCTGTCAGATACTGTAGGGCACAAAGCGTCACAGTTACGCAGAGCGTCCTGTAATTCAGCCGTTGTCATTGGGATGTCAGATTCATTCAATTGCACGTCGAACAGTTCTTTCAAACGGGTTTCGACTGCTTCAGGCCACCTGCGGGTGACAATAACCTTAGGTTTGCTCATTGTTATATATCCTCTAGTTCGAAATTCGCCGTGTGGCTGATTTGCAGCATTGGGATATGCTGATGGCGCGCTTTAGTAGAACAAGCGCTGCCTAAAATAAGGTCGAGTATTATTAAGGATGGCTTGTGCTGAGTCAATACTGTAGCAGCAGGGTAGGGTATTTGAGGCTGTTTTATCGCTGCGGCCGGAGGTGGTAAGATGCGCTTCTGTTTATTTTCCTTGATTGAGCCGTTATGAGTTTTAATAAAGTAGAGCACTCGTCGCTGGGTAAAGAGGTAGCCTATACCTCGCAATATTCCCCAGATTTATTGTTTCCTGTTCCGCGCGCCAAGGTGTGGGTTGATAAGGGCTTGGCGGCTTGTCCGTTTAAAGGTTATGACATTTGGAATGCCTATGAAATGTCCTGGCTTAATAGCAAAGGTTTGCCGCAAGTGGCGGTGGGTGAGTTTAGGGTGCCTGCTGCGTCAGCTAATCTTATTGAGTCAAAATCTTTCAAGTTGTATCTCAACTCACTTAATCAGACGCGCTTTGAAAACTGGACACAGGTTAAAGCTGTCTTGATCAAGGATTTATCAGTCTGTGCGGGCGCGTCGATAGAGGTGACTTTGCATCGAATAAACGACACGCCACAAATTCAAAGCGGCTTTGATGGCTTTTGTCTTGATGATCTGGATGTTGAAATTGAGGCTTATGATGTCGATGCCTCGCTGCTGACTACGGCTAGCGAAGCGATTGTCAGCGAAACACTTTATAGCGATTTGTTGCGATCGAATTGTCCAGTCACCGGTCAGCCGGACTGGGGTAGCGTGTGCATTGAGTATACCGGTCAAACGATTGATCGCGAGGCGCTGCTCAAATACCTCGTATCTTTTCGTGAGCACTCGGGTTTTCATGAGTTATGCGTGGAAACCATCTTCGTGGATGTGTTGCAGCATTGCGCGCCCAGCGAACTGACCGTTTATGCGCGTTACGTGCGTCGCGGTGGGCTGGACATTAATCCGCTGCGCTCTACCAAGGCTTCTGCGATCGGCAATGTGCGGCTGGCGCGGCAGTGATTTTATGGGTCAGACTTGGCCTAAAGCGCCTACTGTTGGTAGTCTGACGTGTAAGGCTGGTGCCCGATAAAGCGGGGCATGCTGAGTCTTACCCACGATTGACGTGGCAGTGAAACGAGTCGTTATTTCGGCGAACGGCTGCATGGATGTAAGTGGTAGGGCGCCGCAGGATGCCAAAGCCGGGGAAGCGAAGCGCACGCTTTAGTGGGGTCCATGGGGATAGTAGGCCGATAAGCCTCGGACAGGAAATCCCAATATACAAGGGCTCTGAAGATGGTGTATTTCAGAGGGTTACAAATGTAATCTCACTTAAACCCCCTCCTAACCTGATCTAATGGCAAGGCCGCTTGAAGGATGTTAATTTAAGTTTTTATTTAGGTTAATTGTCGATATAAATAAAAAGCTTATATATAACCCCACGTTATATACAATAGGGACACATGTTTGCATCTATATAACTAACTCTAAAGGTGCTGGAAATGGATTACGTGACGCCTAAAGACCTATTTATAAAAAGTCTGGATCGCTGCAAAGAGAACGAAAATTTCGCTTCATCATTTTACGATCGATTCCTATCTACTTCCGATGAAATTCGCCACTTATTTCGAAACACCAACTTCGAAATTCAAGAAAAAATGTTACTCCAGTCACTCTCGCTCGCTGCTGAAGCCACAGCTGGCGAGCCTGAAGCTCTAGAACATCTCAGTGAGCGCGCAAGAACCCATAACCGCGACCACCTCAACATTGAACCTAGGCACTATGATATCTGGCTCTCTACGGTAATTACCACAGCAAAGGCATTCGACATGGAGTGGAATAGCGATATCGAGAAGGCTTGGCTCACTATTCTTGGATACGTAATAAAGCGAATGGTTAGCAAGTATTAATATTGGTTATAGCGAAGCTCGAACCAGTTTGAAGTAAAACCTCTAGCTTAACTAAAAAGCCAAGAGAAACGTTTTGCGAGTAGAGAGGCTGCTCGCAAGAAAAGGTTAATGCGATACAGCTTCTCCTTGAGCCATTCCTTAAGCGCAGGAGGAATTGAAGGGCATAAGGTTCTTGCTTGGGATGGGATCGAGGACCTGAAGTAATAGCTTCGACCACGAAGTAGAAGCTAGGACTTGCTGTTCCGTACCAGTTTCTGCGCCATGCTCTAGTGCCTTCATATTAGAGGCATAACTCGTTGGGAACGCTAAAGAATCGAGTAGAAGACTAGCCGGTAATCCGTGTTTTTTGTCTGCTTCGTGGATGCCGGATGAAGCCCGGCATGGCGGATGTTTGTTTAATGGATCTTTAAGCCGAAGCCTCCAGCGCCTCACCTCTGAGCATTGGTCCCAAGAAACGCCCGGTATGGGATTCCTTCACAAGACTGACTTCTTCGGGGGTGCCGACGGCAACAATATAGCCGCCGCCATCACCACCTTCGGGGCCAAGGTCAATCATCCAGTCAGCAGTTTTTATGACGTCGAGATTGTGCTCAATGACCACCACAGTGTTGCCATGATCGCGCAGACGGTGCAGTACCGCTAACAGCTGTTCCACATCATGGAAATGCAGGCCTGTGGTGGGTTCGTCGAGTATATAAAGGGTGTTGCCGGTGTCGCGTTTGGATAGTTCCTTGGATAATTTTACCCGTTGCGCTTCGCCGCCAGACAGGGTGGTGGCGCTTTGACCGATACGCACATAGGATAAACCAACATCCATTAAGGTGGACAGTTTGCGATGCAGCGCGGGTACGGGGGCGAAAAAGTCATGTGCTTCCTCGATGGTCATATCCAGCACTTCGTGAATGTTTTTGCCCTTGTATTTTACTTCCAATGTTTCGCGGTTATAGCGTTTTCCTTTGCAGATATCACAGGGTACATAGATGTCCGGCAGGAAGTGCATTTCTACCTTGATCAGGCCATCGCCCTGGCAGGTTTCACAGCGACCACCTTTAACGTTAAAACTGAAACGGCCCGGCTTGTAACCGCGCGAACGTGATTCATGGGTGGCAGCAAACAGTTCACGAATAGGGGTGAACAGGCCTGTGTAGGTTGCTGGGTTGGAGCGCGGTGTGCGGCCAATCGGGCTTTGGTCAATATCTACCACCTTGTCGAATTGCTCCATCCCTTGGATGTTATCGTAGGGGGCTGCTTTGAGAGTTGTGGCGCCGTTTAATGCGGTCGCGGCCAGCGGGTATAATGTATTGTTGATGAGCGTCGATTTGCCCGAGCCAGATACGCCGGTGACACAGGTCATTAAACCAGCGGGGATTTCCAGGTTCACGGTTTTTAGGTTGTTGCCGGTAGCTCCCTCAAGTCGCAATACGCGATCAGGATCGACGGGGTTGCGTTCGGGAATCACAATGCCGCGTTTGCCGGACAAAAATTGACCGGTGATTGATGCGGGGTTGTTGATAACCTCGGAGGGCGTGCCCTGTGCAATTACTTCGCCGCCATGTACGCCAGCACCTGGGCCGATGTCGATAACATGATCGGCTTGGCGGATAGCGTCTTCATCGTGTTCCACCACAATCACGGTATTACCCAGATCGCGCAGATGGAATAGCGTGTCGAGCAGGCGTTCATTATCGCGTTGGTGTAGGCCGATGGAAGGCTCGTCTAATACGTACATCACGCCCATTAAGCCCGCGCCAATCTGGCTGGCCAAACGAATGCGCTGAGCTTCACCGCCCGATAGCGTGTCGGCGCTGCGATCCAGAGCAAGATAATCCAAGCCGACATTAACCAAGAACGACAAACGTTGGCGGATTTCCTTAAGAATTTTTTCGGCGACTTCACCGCGTCTGCCTGGCAACGTTAGTTGATCAAAATATTTTTTTGCTGCGCCGACCGGCAAGCCGCTCAGGGATGGCAGGTTGTTTTCTTCGATAAAGACATTGCGCGCTTCAATACGCAGCCGCGAACCGTCACAGGAAGGGCAAGGCGCATCGGTCAGGTATTTGGATAGTTCGTCACGCACCATCTGAGATTCAGTAGAGTGATAACGGCGTGACATATTAGGAACGACGCCTTCGAAGGTGTGTTCCTTGGTGACGATCACTCCGCGTTCACTGAGATAGTTGAAGGCAACTTTCTCAGTGTCGCTGCCAAACAGAATGATGTGCTGTGCTTTTTCTGGTAACTCGCTAAAGGGGGTGTTGATGTCAAAGCCAAAATGTTTGGCGACACTGGTCAGCATCTGGAAATAATAAGCGTTGCGACGATCCCAGCCGCGAATCGCGCCTTCAGCAAGTTTGTGTTCTGGCTGGCTGACCACGCGCTCGTGATCAAAAAACTGGTGTCGGCCCAATCCATCACAGGTGCCGCAGGCGCCGGCTGGATTGTTGAAAGAAAATAAACGTGGTTCCAGCTCTGACAGGCTGTGCCCGCATATCGGGCAGGCAAATTTCGAGGAGAACAGCAGGGTGGTTTCTTCGCTGACGTCTTCTTCATCCATCGCCATGACAGTGGCTGTGCCATCACTTAAGGTTAGGCTGGTTTCAAAGGACTCAGCCAAGCGCTGCTCCAGATCTTCGCGCACTTTAAAGCGATCCACGACAGCTTCAATGTTGTGTTTTTTGTTTTTATCCAGATCCGGCAGGCTATCAAGGTCCACTACGATGCCATCGATACGCACGCGAATAAAACCCTGGGAGCGCAGTTCGCTGAACAGGTGTTGGTGTTCACCTTTGCGGCCCTGAATCATCGGCGCCAGCATCATCAGTTTGGTGCCTTCGGGTAGAGCAAGAACCTGGTCGACCATTTGGCTGATTTCTTGCGCTTGCAAGGGTTTTCCATGCTCAGGGCAGCGCGGCTCGCCGGCACGAGCAAATAATAAGCGCAGGTAATCGGCGATTTCGGTGATGGTGCCAACGGTGGAGCGTGGGTTGTGTGAGGTGGCTTTCTGCTCAATGGAAATAGCGGGTGACAGGCCTTCGATGTGATCAACGTCGGGCTTTTCCATGATCGACAAAAACTGACGCGCGTAGGTCGATAACGATTCCACATAGCGGCGCTGGCCTTCAGCGTAAAGCGTATCGAAGGCTAACGAAGACTTGCCCGAACCGGACAGGCCGGTGATCACCACCAGTTTGTCGCGTGGGATATCCAGGTCGATGTTTTTTAAGTTGTGGGTACGTGCGCCGCGAAGCTGAATGCTTTTCATGAAGGTCAGAGTCTTTGCCAAAACCGGGCATTATACAGGCTAATGTGGCTTGCAGCCAAAGACAGCGCGGTTTAATTCATCGGCGACTTTATTTTTTCGTGTAAGGAGGCGTCATTCTGGGGGCAATTTTTGCGATTTAACGCAACTCCAATCGCTGTAGCAGGCGGTAAAAATTACCACGATTAAGTCCCAGCTCTCGGGCAGCGGCAGCTTGGTTACCCTCGTGTTTTGCCAGCATTTGTTGGATTACTTCACTTTGGAAAAGGTCAACGGCTTCTTTAAGCGTTTGCTGTTCGGTTGCTGGTAACGGCGTTTGAATTGCGCTGATAGTCGGAGTAACAGGAGCGTGCTCTGCGGTATCGATATCCAGATAGCTGTTGGTTAGTGTCACCGTGCGTGTTTCGCGGCCCTGTTCTGCGACGGCCTTTAAAGCTGCTCGGCTTAACAGGTGTTCAAGTTCGCGCACATTGCCTGGCCAGTCATAATGCTGCAGCGTGTGCTTGGCGCCTTCGTCCAGGCGTAACCCTGGCACGCCAAGACGACGTTGATTGGTTTCCAGTAGGTATCCTGCTAGCAGCAATACATCTTTGTCTCGTTCTCGAAGGGGCGGTACCGTGATGGGGTACACACTGAGGCGGTGATAAAGATCGGCACGGAAGCGCCCCTCGGAAACTTCTTTTTGCAGGTTGCGATTGGTGGCGGCGACGATACGTACGTCTACTTGAATCGCTTGGTCGCTGCCGACGCGTTGTACTTCACCGCTTTGTAATACTCGCAGCATTTTGGCTTGAATCGATAATGGCAGCTCGCCAATTTCATCGAGAAAAAGGGTGCCTCCATCGGATACTTCAAACTTGCCGGCACGGTCTGAAATTGCGCCGGTAAAGGCGCCTTTGATATGACCAAACAATTCACTTTCAGCAATACTTTCGGGTAACGCTGCACAATTGACCTGCACCATCGGGCGGTCTGCTCTGGAGGAGAGGTTGTGAATTTGGCGTGCCACTAACTCTTTGCCGACGCCTGTTTCCCCCAGCACCAGTACGGTTAGATGAGACCTGGCAACAATTTCGAGTTCCCGTTTCATGTCCTGCATTGGTGGGCTGTTGCCGATGATTTCTGCGGCGCCCACCTCTTCAATAAGGGTGCGGGCCACCTGATGCTCGCGTTCTGCCCGTGCGGCCAACTGGTCCATTCGCTCGGCAGCCTTCACGGTGGCTTCGCTCAAGCGGATAAACGTACGTAATTCCAACGGATCGATATCGTCGAAGGTGCCGGGTTTTAGTGCGTCCAGTGTCAGTACGCCCCAGGGGTTTTCGTCAATGTAGAGCGATACGCCCATGCAGTCATGCACATGCAGCTGCTGATCGTGAGTCTCCACCAGTCCGTCATACGGATCAGGCAGGCCTGAATCGGCTGCAAAACGTACGGGCTCTCGTGAATGTAGCAGTGCGGCTAGTCTGGGGTGTTCGGTTACCTCAAAACGCCGGCCCATGGTGTCATCACTTAAGCCGTCAATGGCTAGCGGGCGCAGGTTGCTGCCTTCGAGCTTGAGAAGCGCAGCGGCGTCGCAAGGGAATATTTTTAACATGGTTTCCAGCAGTCGCTGGTAGCGTTGCTCGGCAGGTAGGTCGCGAGAGAGATCGGCAACGATAGAGGTAAGGGCGTCGAAGAAATGCTGCGTTGTCATTTTGATATCCATGATGTGCTTATGACAACAGTATAGGGGTTGTTAAAAAGATAACAACTTTTTGTTTTTCTTTAAAATCAATGAGATAAAAGTTGGCACGAAGTTTGATATATAAAAGGTGAGAGCGCACAAGGAAATAGAGAGGCGGGTTACGACCGGCGGGGTTATCAAACTTTCTATTGTTTAATTTACGAAGAGATACAGGGGAAATCTATGAATTATCAACCGGACTTAGCCATCAACAGGCTGCGGTCCAAACTTGAAACTACAGTGGCGGCTGACACTAATCAGCGTCATTGGGCAAGCATTGCAGGAGACTCTAATGGCTGATCAATTTAACAAAGGCATGGCCCGAAATATCTACTTCGGCGGCGGGGTATTTACCTTTCTGCTGCTGTTGGGGCTGACCTTCGACACCATGCTGGAGCTGCCAGCGCGGGATCACCGCGAAAATATTACCGAGGCAGTTGCGCACGGCAAGACACTCTGGGAAAAAAATAACTGTATTGGTTGCCATACCCTGATGGGAGAAGGTGCTTATTTCGCACCAGAGCTGGCTAATGTTTATGACCGTTACGGACAGGGTAACGAGGAAGCATTCAAAGGGTTCTTGCAATCGTGGATGTCAATCCAGCCATTGGGTATTGAGGGTCGTCGTCAAATGCCGCAGTTCAACCTTACCAAGGATGAGGTCGATGATTTAGCCGACTTCCTGATTTGGACCTCGCGCATTAACGATAATGATTGGCCACCGAATATCCAAGGCTAAGGGGAAATAGAGATGAAATATCAATCACAAATGGTGGCGAAACCATATTTTATTTTCGCAATGATTCTATTTTCCGGGCAACTTTTGTTTGGTGGCATTCTTGGGATTCAATACATTATCGGAGATTTTATGTTTCCGTACCTGCCTTTCAATGTGGCGCGTATGGTGCATACCAACCTGCTGCTGGTTTGGCTGTTGTTTGGGTTTATGGGCGCCGCCTATTACCTGGTGCCGGAGGAGAGTGAAACCGAGTTGCACAGTCCGCTGCTAGCAAAGATTCTGTTCTGGGTGTTTGCCTTCGCGGGTGTGGCGACGATTCTCGGTTACCTGTTTGTACCTTACGCTAGGTTAACCGAGCTGACCTTTAATGAGTTATGGCCAACCATGGGTAGGGAGTTTCTGGAGCAGCCCACTATTACCAAAATTGGTATTGTGGTTGTTGCACTGGGCTTTGTTTACAACATCGGTATGACGGTACTCAAAGGTCGCAAGACGGTCATCAATATGGTGATGTTTACTGGCTTGATTGGTCTGGCGGTGTTCTTCCTGTTCTCCTTCTATAACCCGTCTAATCTGGTGCTTGACAAGTACTTCTGGTGGTGGACTGTCCACCTATGGGTTGAGGGTGTATGGGAATTGATCCTGGGTGCAATCCTTGCCTTCACTTTGATTAAAGTGACAGGTGTTGACCGTGAAGTTATCGAGAAGTGGTTGTACGTAATCATTGGCTTGGCGTTGATCTCTGGCCTGATTGGCATGGGGCATCATTATTTCTGGATTGGTCCTGGCGTCTACTGGTTGTGGTTGGGTTCCATCTTCTCAGCGCTGGAGCCAGTACCTTTCTTCATGATGGTGATGTTTGCCTTCAAAATGGTACGTCAGCGTCGTCATGATCACGGTAACAAAATTGCTGTGACCTGGGCGCTTGGTACCTCGGTGATGGGCTTTCTGGGCGCAGGCGTATGGGGCTTTATTCATACTTTGGCACCGGTTAACTACTTCACTCATGGATCGCAAATCACGGCGGCGCATGGGCACTTGGCCTTCTTTGGTGCCTACGTGATGATCGTGCTAACCATCATTTCCTACGCCATGCCAATTATGCGTGGACGCCCTCAGGGCAACCCTGTCGTGGCGCAGAAAGTAGAAGCTGCGGCCTTCTGGATGATGTGTCTGAGTATGCTGGGCATTACCTTGGCGCTGACGGTTGCCGGAGCTTATCAGGTGGCGTTGCAGCGTTTACCCGAAGATGCTCAAGCACTGAGTTTTATGGCGACACAGGATAAGTTGATGCCTATCTATATGGTGCGTATGGCATTCGGAGGCACGTTTGTTCTTGGTGTGCTGACGTACTTCGTCAGCTTCTTTGTCGGTAGTAAGCAAGCCGCATTGGAAAATCAGGCGAAGGCTGAAGTACCTGCTGGTGCTGTGGTAGCTGGATAAATTAAATAGCTGCGAGCCAACAGGCGTTGGCTTTAACTAAAACCCGAATGGAGGGGCTCGCCCCTCCATTTACTAACGATCAATTAGGTATGGGCCTTGGCTTAAGCTTGCTGGTTTTTTTTAACGGCGTGCCCAGAGTTATACCTAATCGAGTGTTTGAGCGGAGTGGCGGAAGGAAGCAATGGAAGAATTTGTTGGCGAAATATGGCATAAGCTGATCACCCGCCAAGCGCAGACAGATTTTGCGCTGGCTAAGGTGGAGTTGACTACGCTACAGCCCCAGTTGGCGACCTATTTTCGTGCGCTAGGTGGTGAGTTGGGAAAGGACATCGAGGCAGTGGGGCCGCGCATATTTAACCCTAAAAGGCGGTTAGTGCAGCGTATGGCAGGTAGCCATCGCCGCTTTCCGGTGTGTTGGCAGGATGAGCGTAGTTTGCGCCTGCCAGCGAGTCTGAGTTGTTATCCCGACAGCACTCAAAATGAAGCACTCTATTTTTGGCAAACTGCGCTGGCCGCGCAATTGCCTCGTATCCGCCATTGGTTTGTTGATAATCAGCAAGCCACGAAGGAATTGTTAAAAAAACGACCGGGTTTAGCGGCCGGTTATCAGCGCTTAGCTGAAGCGACGCTTGCCACTCGCCCTGATTTAGACATGTTGCAAGGCCCTGAGCGTGAACGGGAACAGGCCATTCAGCGCGCTATTTTGGCACCGGGTAGTGTCGATCAACTACCGAAGGCTGCGGGTGACCCGCTGCCGGTGCTGCTGTGGATTTATCCTGCGCCGCTGCGCGCTCTGTCGTCGGATAGTGAGG
>JBALXL010000005.1:0-118028 GCA_036960805.1 Pseudomonadales bacterium | reverse complement strand
GAAATACTTGGACGCTGTAGAATCGGTGCCGCGCTATCAACCTGCTCTCCGATGTGATCTATCGCATTCAGATAAGCCAGCTGATAACACTGAGCATCTTCACTCGTTAGCGCTGCCTCACCGAGCATGTCATAGGAATAAAGGTACGCACGGTTTACTGGTTCTTCAGCACGTGCCAATGCCTGCTTGATATCCGGCCCCATCACAAACTGCTCAGCTAACATCCGCATGGCATGTTGAATGGCCGATCGAAGTACTGGCCCCTCAAGACGACTCAACAACTTGTCAATAAAACCTTCCGACAACTCGTTCTGCTGTAACAAGCGTCCGCTCAGCATCAGCGCCCAGGTGGAGGCATTAACGAACAGAGAATCACTTTGCCCAAGGTGTTGCTGCCAATTTGCTGATTTCAGCTTATCGGCAATCAAGGCATCCACGGTTGCCTTGTCGGGAATGCGTAGCAGTGCTTCAGCGAGACACATCAGCACGACACCTTCCTGTGTGGAAAGGTCGTAATGCTCCAGCAATGCTTGTAGCCCACCACTTTGCAGCTGATTTTTACGTACAGCACCAATCAGCTGTCTAGCTAACTGTTGCGTTTGCTGCTGAGATTTAGGGTCACTTTGTATCTCCGCCAGCAATGACTCAACCAGCGATTCTTCATCAGCCAGATAGTTAGCATCAATAAGGCTAATTGTTGAGTCGCTACCCTCCCAGGCAGCGTACTGATGCGTCTCATGCTCCTTGTTTTGCATGCTCAATACCTTGTAAGGGTCGTCGCCAACCAAAATACTTGGTTTAATATCCGTACTTAAAAAGTATAGCCAGCAATGGGGCCTCTGGTCGAACCCTTCTTTTCTTTCGTAACATTTAAAACCGACAGACAAAAAAATACCCGCACGAGGCGGGTATTTTTTATCAGATCAATTAGCGCTTGATCACTCAAGCGCTAAACAACAAACGATTAATAACCGTCGTTGCCTTGACCTGGGATCCACTTAGTACCCGCTAAAGGTACACGGGCCATCGCAGCTGCTTCAACCGTCAAAGCAACCAGATCTTCTGGTTCCAGGTTGTGCAGGTGTGACTTACCACAGGCACGTGCAATCGTCTGAGCTTCCAGAATCATACAGTTCAGGAAGTTAGCCAGGCGACGTCCGCCCAATTCTGGGTCAAGACCCGCCATCAGATCAGGATCCTGCGTTGAGATACCGGCAGGATCTTTACCTTCCTGGTAGTCATCGTAGTAACCGTGTGAAGAACCGATTGCGTTATAGCCTTTCTCGAACTTAGGGTGATTACAACCCAGCGCGATCAGAGCAGCCGTACCGATAGCAACAGCATCAGCACCCAGCGCCATACATTTCGCAACATCAGCGCCGTTGGTGATGCCACCAGAAACGATCAACTGAACTTTACGGTGCATGCCCATTTCCTGTAGCGCTTGAACCGCTTGAGGAATAGCTGCCAATGTAGGAATACCAACGTGCTCGATGAATACATCCTGAGTCGCAGCAGTACCACCTTGCATGCCATCAACAACGATTACGTCAGCGCCGGCTTTAACCGCCAGTTTGCAATCGTAGTAAGTACGAGTCGCACCCACTTTGATGTAGATAGGCACTTGCCAATCAGTGATTTCACGGATCTCAGTGATCTTAACCGCCAGATCATCTGGACCAGTCCAATCCGGGTGACGACACGAAGAACGTTGGTCAACACCTTTAGGAAGGTTACGCATTTTAGCAACACGGTCAGTAATTTTCTGACCCAGCAGCATACCACCACCACCTGGTTTCGCGCCTTGGCCCAATACAACTTCGATCGCATCAGCCTTACGCAAATCGTCCGGGTTCATGCCATAACGAGAAGGCAAGTATTGATATACCAAGCTCTTGGAGTGGCCACGTTCTTCTGGAGTCATACCACCGTCACCAGTAGTCGTAGACGTACCCATGATGTTCGCACCACGACCCAACGCTTCTTTAGCGTTAGCGTTCAGTGCACCGAAGCTCATGCCCGCAATCGTAATGGGGATGTCCAGGTGCAAAGGCTTCTTAGCGAAACGGTTGCCCAGAATTACATCTGTAGAGCATTTTTCACGATAGCCTTCCAGCGGGTAACGAGAAATACTCGCGCCCAGGAACAACAGATCGTCAAAATGAGGAACTTTACGTTTTGCACCAAAACCACGGATATCATAGATACCAGTTTCAGCAGCACGGTTAATTTCCCAGTTTTTATCACGTGTGAAGACTGCGGACGGGATTAGTCCTGCATTTTCAATTGTCATAACTATTTACTCCTCAACCTTACAGCGTGGCGTTATCAATGTGGAAGGTGTACAGGTTACGTGCTGAACCATAACGTTTGAAGTTTTTAGCATCTTCATCAGAGCCCGCTTCTTTCAGCAGGCCCGCTAATTCTTCAAGGTGCTCGGCTTGCATTTCTTTTTCAATTACGTCAGCGCCCAGAGATTTCACTGTGCCTTGGCAATAAATGCGAACTTCGTACATGGAATCACCCAGTGCATCGCCTGCGTCACCGCAGATAACGAAACGACCAGACTGACCCATGAAGCAGCTCATGTGGCCAACGCTGCCTTTAACAACAATGTCAGCACCTTTCATGGAAATCGCGCAGCGTGCTGCAGCGTCACCATCGATAACCAATAAGCCACCGTTTGAAGTAGCACCTGCTGATTGGCTGGCGTTACCCTTAACGTGTACGCGGCCAGACATCATGTTTTCTGCAACACCAACGCCCACGTTACCGTTAATTACAACGTTAGCGAACTTGTTCATGCCCGCTGCGTAGTAACCGGCATGGCCGTTAATTGTTACGTTAAGTGGCGCATCAATACCCACTGCAAGTGCGTGTTCGCCCTTAACGCCATTAATTTCCCACTCACCAGTGTCATCGTTTGGCAAGTCGTGCAGCGCCTGATTTAGGTCACGCACGGATGTTTGAGTTATATCAACCGTAGTCATATGCTTACTCTCTTTACAGTATCAGTGGTTACGCAGCGTCGCTGCCCCAAGTATAAACGGTGGCAGGTTCTGGCTCCCACAACTTCGCATTTTCAATGCCTGGCAGATCAGCCAATGCATGGTATTCAGATGCGAATGCTACGTAGTCGTCAGTTTCAGCCATAATCGCTGGTTTACAAGCAACAGCATCACGGATAACCGCAAAACCATCTTTTGTGCCAATTACGAACGTGTAGAAACCATCCAGTGCTTCCAGGCCGTTTTCCAGTGCTTCTTTCAAAGAATCACCTTCACGCAGACGCCATGCCAGGTAGCCAGCAGCAACTTCGGAATCGTTCTCAGTTTCGAACTTGATACCTTCACGTTTCAGTTCTTCACGCAGACGGTTGTGGTTAGACAACGAACCGTTATGCGCCAGACACAAATCCATACCCGTCGAAAACGGGTGTGAACCTTGAGTTGTTACCGCTGATTCAGTCGCCATACGAGTGTGACCAATGATGTGAGAACCTTTCATACCTTCAAGGTTGAAACGTTTTGTCACATCAATTGGCAGACCCATACCCTTCAGGATCTCAATGCTTTTACCAACACTCATGATCATTACTTCAGGATGTGTTTTTTCAATGTAGCTACGGATAGCGTCTTCATTGGCATTGATTTTCAGCACTGCCGCTGTAGAATGTACGTCAAGCGTCACACCGCCGCCATAAGTGGCTTCAAGCTCTGCTTGTAGTTCATGCCAAGGGTAGTCAGCGCTGTCATGCTGTAGAGTCACTTTGACGCCTTCAGCTACTTCATCACCGTATACAGCAAAACCTGCACTATCAGGACCACGATTTGTCATCGCTTCCATCATCGGTTCAAATAATTTACCTATCTCGTTTTCGAGCTTAGGATTTTTTAAATACAGTCCTACAATCCCACACATAAGCCTTTCCTATATTTATCAAATATAAAAAATAAAAAGTACTACTAAGTTTCCCCTTCGGATAGCAACCCATTAAATGATCGCTATCCGGGGTTCAAAGAACTAAACGCTTAGACGAATTCTAAGTAGCGATCCAGTTCCCATTTAGAAACCTGCTTCATGTACTCAATCCATTCCATACGTTTAAGCTTGATGAATTCATCGATCACAGGACCCATTTGGTCCCTGAACAGCGGATTCTTCTCTAACTCATTAAGAGCCAGATCCAAGTTTTGTGGCAAGATTTTAACACCCATCTCATCCAGTTCTTCCTGAGTTTGTCCGTAATGGTTAACGTTACGAGGTACACCTGGATCCAGGTCACGGTCGATGCCGTCAAGGCCCGCTGCGATTACCGCTGCGATTACCAGATACGGGTTACAACCACCATCAGCAAGACGGTATTCAATACGGCCGTAAGGAACACGTACCATGGATGAACGGTTGTTGCCGCCCCAAGAAATGTACGCCGGTGCGTATGTTGCGCCAGACAGTGATGTACCTACAGTCAAACGCTTGTAGGAGTTAACTGTTGGTGCTGACAGCGCGCACAATGCGTTCGCGTGATGTATTAGACCAGCCATGAATTGCTTAGCCAGTTTTGACAAGCCCATGCCATTTGGATCGTTATCATCATTGAACAGGTTATTTTCGCCGTCAGACGTAATAGAGCAATGGATGTGCATACCACTACCAGCACGGTTACCGAAAGGCTTAGGCATAAAGGTACAAATCATGCCGTGGTCGTTAGCAATCTCGCCTGCGCCCATACGAACCAGAGTAAATGCATCAGCTGAATCCAGTGCATCACTATAGGTGTAGTTGATCTCAAATTGACCGTTACCGTCTTCGTGGTCAGTTTGGTACACATCAAGACCCGCAGCTTCCAGGCCATCAGACAGTGCTTCAAGGTAATGACGCTGACGCGACAGGCCTTTGTAATCGTAACAAGGCTTATCAAGCGTATCCGACTCATCAGGAACAACAACGTTGCCGTCTTCATCTTTAACCAACAGGAAGAACTCAGGCTCAAGACCCGTGTTCAGCGTGTAGCCACGTTCAGCCAGACGAGCAACTTGCTTCATCAGTACCGCACGTGAATCATACTCATGAACTACATCATTAACGTGACCCACACACACAATACGTGCGTAGCCAGGCTGCCAAGGAAGTAAAGTCAAAGTGCTTAAGTCGCCACGTGCCATAAAATCAGGGTCGTGTGGCTCCATGCCCATTCCCCATGTTGCAAAACCGGCAAAACCTGCACCCGTTTTAACGATGGCTTTTAACTGCCGCGCTGGTACCATTTTGGTTTTAGCTGCGCCGTGAATATCTACGAACTGGGCTAAAAGAAACTTAACGTTGTTATCTTTTAAAAACTTTTCGCCTTCTGCTAATGCTGCTTGCTGTTCCGGGCTCATAACATTTCCTCTTCGGCTATTTATTAATTCTCTAAGCAATTGCTTTGGAATTTTTTATAATTTGTTTGATTAAAGTGCTTTTACTTCTTCAACTACTTCACAGAGTGTTTCGTACAGGTAATGTCCAAAGCTTGGATCACAACCGAACAGCACCTTATTAGAATCTGTATCACTGACACGGAACCAGGTTGAAACACCCGCCATGTTAGTCATTACAAAATCTTTGTCGTCAGCAGCTTTAAAGTTGAATGCTGAAACACGTAGCATCATGTCTTTCCAGCCCTCGCCAGTCAGCACAAACAGTGCATCCTGACGCGGGAACATGTACGTATCTGCATCATCAGCCTTGGCTTTCAATTCAGTAGCAACGCTACCGTCTTTCTCATCGATCACATAAAACTCAGTTGGACCGGTTGAAGTTGAGAAACCAAAATCACCAAAGCTGTTAATTTTAAACATCTCTGGAGCGCCGCAGCTTAGCGAGCCAATGGCTGCCGGAGCAGCCTGGCCACGTACGTGCCACATTTCCAGATTCTGTGCTTTTTCTAACTTAATATTTTTCATGCTTATGCCACCTTTCCGTCAGTGCCATCTACATCACAAGTCTGACGCTTGCCTTCTGGATCGTAGAACGGCAATGAAACCAATTCTGCTTCAACCAATGTGCCGTCATCTAAACGAATCTGAACACCATCGCCAACTTTAGCGTCCATGTCATCCACATAAGCCAAACCAATCCAACAGTTGAATGTTGGGCTGAAAGAAACAGAGGTGATACGGCCGTTCAGATTGCCATCTTTAATTAACAGATGACATTCTTTTGGCTCACCATTAAAGCTTTCAGGGAATTTAAAGCCACGCAAAGTACGAGATTGCAGCGGTTTTAGAATCTGCAAACTACGCTGACCAATGAAGAAGTCTTTCTTCATGTGACAAGCCCAAGGCATGCCAGCTTCCCATGGGTTAGTCAGACCATCAGTATCCTGAGTCACAATAACGTGACCTTTCTCAAGACGCAGTAGACGCTGACACTCAACACCAAATGGGCGGATATTTACATCGGCACATTCTTTCAGCAGATTGTTCCAGATTTCTTCGGCATCGCCAGCCAGACAGTGAATCTCATAACCTAGCTCACCTACGAAACCTACACGAGCCAGAGTTACCGGCTTGCCAAATACATGGCCCGTACGTGCACCCAAGTATGGGAAGGCTTCTTCACTCAAATCAATATCAGTGAACTGCGCAAGTTTGTTACGAGCTTCAGGGCCAGCAAGGTTCATTGCAGCCAGCTGAGCTGTACGGTTAACCGCTTCACAATTCAGACCCCATTCAGCGATTTGCTTCTGAACGGTACGGAATGCTGGATCAGCTGAACCAGAAGTCGTTGTATAGTAGAAGTGCTCATCAGTATAACGAACGACAACACCGTCATCGGTAATGATACCCGCCTCATCAACAACCAAAGCGTAACGCGTTTTACCAATCAGCATGTTGGACATACGCATTGTACAAATGCGATCCATCATTTCACCGGCATCAGGCCCGAAGATTTCAATTTTACCCAGAGTCGATACATCGATGATGCCCAGACCAGTACGAACTGCTTTCGCTTCAGCGTGGATAGACTCCATACGCGTAGGCTCAGTGTCGTAATACTCAGGACGCAACCACGCGCCAGCTTCCATAAAGACAGCTTTATTGTCGATGTGAGACTGCTGCACAGGAGAAGTACGTTCCGCACGGAAACGACGGCCACCCAGGTTTTGCATTGGCGTTGGGTGGAACATCGGACGAGCCGTTGTACTACCGGTATCATCAATTGATGCGCCATTAAATTTAGACAGGATACGAATACCGTTCATATTCGAGTGCTTGCCCTGGCTTGGACCCATGCCGTTGGTGGAGAAACGTTTGATCAACTCAATGTTATCAAAGCCTTCTTTAGCCGCGTTCAGGTAATCCTTCAGCTGAATATCTTCATCCATATCGAGGAAGTTTTTCGCTTTAGGGTGGCTAAAGATTGGGTATTCATGAGACTGACGCACTGTTGTCAGCGCAGGACGCTCAGCAGTAGAGGTCTCGCCTTTAGCAGCCGCAGCCGCTTGTTGACCTGCACCAGCACCATCCGCCATTTGATCGTTAATGTCGAAAACACCATTAACACGACCGGCAGCAAACATACCTTCAGGCATTGTGTGTGCTCGGAACTGACCAATTTCAGCGTTGTATTTGATCTCAGCTTTACACTGGAACAACAAATGCGTAACAGGTGCCCAACCAACACTCATAAACACACCGTCACAAGGAACAGTGGTTTTACGTGATGAATCACATTCACCGTTAGCGTCTAGCGGACACAAGGTAGCACTTTTTACATCATTCAAGCCTTCAACTTCATAAATCGCATGACGATCATAAATTTGAACACCTTGAGCTTTAACTTGCTTGGCCAGATCACCACGAGTCTCGTGATCTTCAAGATCAGCAATCGCGTTGATTTTAACGCCCGCTTTCAGTAGATCCAGCGCCGCACGATAACCGTCTTCGTTAGCCACAACCATCGCAGCCACTTCACAAGGTTTAACTGCATAACGAGCAATCATACGCTGTGCCGCAGAGGCCATCATCACACCAGGTACATCATTGTGGTGAAAGATAGAAGGCTGCTCAAACAAACCCGTTGCCATAACAACTTGGTTAGCACGCACTTTGATAATACCGTTTTGTGTATTAACAGGCACCCAGTTATCACTGTACCAACCCAACGCAGTCGCGCTGGTGTGCACTTCAACGTTGTCGTTATTAACAACAAAGTCTTTCAATTCTTTACGTGCTGCTGCAACGCTATCGTCATTTACGTACTGGTAGTCCAAAGAACCGCCCAGCTCAGCATTTTCATCAACGATCATCACGGAAGCGCCAGCTTCAGCAGCTGCTTTAGCAGCAGACAGACCCGCAGGGCCTGCACCAATCACCAGTACATCACAGAAACCGTAACGCTTGGATTTACGCTCACTCTTCCAGTTCAGGTCGATTTTACCCAGACCCGCACTTTCACGAATAACGCGTTCCCACATCGGACGAAGAAAACGAGGTTTGAACAATGCTTTGTAGTAGAAGCCAACAACCAGGAAGCGAGACAACGCACCCAGGAAGCGGAACTTATCATTCTTGATACCACCAATAGTGTTAGCACCAAACAGCTTCAAACCATCATCAGCCGCAGCAACATCACCACGAACGTGGGTTTTGTCACCGTTTTGAAACAGCGCGTTGCAATCATGGTTAGCAAATGTCAGCGGACCACGAATACGGTGGTACTTAAAGCTACGACCCATGTGGATCACGCCATTAGCCATCATCGTAGAGCTAACACTGTCGCCAGCAAAGCCTTTCATCGGCTTGCCTTCAACTTCGATATTGACCGTCTTGCTGCGATCAATCCACTCTAAAGGTTGTTCTTGTAATCTATAACTCATATTGCACCTCTGCAATATCGACCAACCGAATAAACTTGTCAGTCAATGTATCGCGTTCGAATACGAACCAAATGCCAGATGGCACATGGTGCCACCATTCTTTTTTAACGCCCGGATGACCTGCGCGGTTAAATACGAAGGCAGCCCACTCTTTATCAGTCGCCTCGGATGGCTTTGGCATCTGGCGGACTTCGTGACCGTAAACAAATTCCGACTGGGGACGCGCCCCAATGTATGGACAATCAATCAGTTTCACTTTTGTTCTCCTAGTGGCCGACGGAGGCAGCGCCTTTTTCGCCTACTAACTTGTAGGTGTCAAAGCGGTCTAAGCCAAACGGTTTGATCAGATCATGTGGCGTATCGTTAGCAACTGTGTAAGCCATTGTCTTACCGCTCACAGGTGTCGCTTTAAAGCCCCAAGTTCCCCAACCACCATCAATATAGAAATTATCAATATCGGTTTTACCCATGATTGGCGCAAAATCTGGCGTCATATCACACATACCAGCCCACTGACGCATCAAGTTCATGCCACCTACAAACGGGAACATATCCATCATTTGATCGGTTAGACCTTCAACAAAGTCGAAGCTTGAACGCGTAGAGTGAAGCTCTTGTGGATCAGCAGAAGCACCCATCACCATTTCACCGCGTGAGGACTGACTCACGTAACAGTGCAAGGAGCCGGATACGATAATAGTATCCATAAATGGCTTAACTGGCTCAGTAACACAGGCCTGCAGAGGGAAAATCTCAATCGGCGTATCCAGGCCCACCATGTTGGTGATGCGAGGAGATGATCCGGCAACCATGGAAATCACTTTGCCCGCTTCAACGAAGCCTTTGTTTGTTTCAACACCAACCACTTTAGAGTCGCTAGTTTTGATACCGGTTACCTGCGTACGCTGGTGAATTTCAACACCTCGCATCGCTGCTGCACGACCGTAACCCCAAGCTACTGCATCGTGGCGCGCGACCGCACCTGGTCCGTGATACAAAGCACCCATAATCGGGTGAGTACCGCCACAGTCCAGATCAAGGTAAGGCACTTCGTTAGCGATAAACTGACGATCAACAACCTCACTGTCAATATCCATATGCTTATTAGTCTCTGCACGCCAGCGCATTGTACGCATCGCCGAATCAGAGTGAGCCAGGGTAAAGTGACCACGCGTGGAGTACATCAAGTTAATATCCAGATCGTCAGACAGATCCAAATATAACTTCAAACTCTCATCGTAGAACGCAACACCTTCAGGTGTCAGGTAATTAGAGCGAACAATCGTCGTATTACGACCCGTGTTACCGCCGCCAATATAACCTTGCTCAAGCACGGCTACATTAGTAATACCGAAATCGCGCGCTAAATAGTAAGCACAGGCCAGTCCGTGACCACCGCCGCCGATAATGACAACATCATAACTGGATTTGAGCTTTTCTGGCTTACCAAAAAAGTGCGGATCACCTAGGTCATCCGGTTTTTTGAAAGCGTACTTTAATAATCTGTAGGGCATGGCTTACACACCTTGATTTTGAGAATTTTTAGTTTGTGTTTATAACTAAACGATGCCCGATCATCATTGGATCAACGGGCATCGTTTGAAATCCTTACTAAACCCTATCTGTAGATAGCGGTTTAACCGAGCTATGGTACCTGTTCACTTAACAATTCAGCAATAATTTTACTTACTTTTTCCGCCTACTTAGGCGTACATTTTAAAAAACTGTCATTTCAGCAGAATGACTGTGTGTTATAATTCCTCACAATATTACTGCAGTGCAAATAAATTTACCCTAAGTAAACTTATGGGTAAACCTTTTTCGGTATTTTTTTATACCTATTCGCTATAGCTGGCACTCTTAGTAATACCATTATTCTTTAGGAAGGGACGCCCAGTGGAAGCCAAAAGTAACAGCCAGAAAGCAAAACTTGATCTCTATCTTGGCGCAGCCATCAGGCGCGAGAGAATGCGCCAAGGCTTAAAAATAGCGGATGTTGCCGGACTTGCAAGCATCAGCAAAGGCATGTTAAGTCGCATCGAAAATGCACAAGTCTCGACCAGTCTGGACACCCTGCAAAGACTGTGTGATTCACTTGGTCTACACCTTTCGAATCTTTTTAAAGACTTTGATCGCCCGGAAGGCGGTGCCCAGCACATCAAAAGCGGCACAGGACATGAAGTCGTCAGGCGCGGCACAGAACGTGGCCACACTTATCACCTGCTAAGCTATCAACAGGGGCCTCATAAAGACATCGAACCCTTCCTAGTTTCGATGGATGACGCCAGCGAAGTCTTCCCGACCTTCTCTCATCCGGGCACAGAGTTCATTTATATGCTGAAAGGCAAACTGGAATACCGCCACGGCAACAACACCTACTTACTCGAACCCGGCGATAGCTTAACCTTTGACGCAGAGATCCCGCACGGCCCCGAAAAACTGACAGAAGTTCCTATTAACTTACTGTCTATCACCAACTACAGGGAAAATGCGTAAGCTTTTTGTTACCAACGCTTACGAAGGGTTACCAGAAAACTTCTTCCCGCCAGCGGCAAATCATCAGGAATGGCAACGGTGCCAGTCAACGCGTCATAAAGCCCCGGCTCCCTCACATCCGCATCAGCAAGATTGAAGACAGAGACTGACAAAGTCACACCCGGCAGCAACCGCTCTCCTTTTAAAGTGATATCCAATGTTGTGTAATCATCAATTTCAGCACGATTATCGCCTGCTGCGCGCTTGCGATTCATCACACTGTTTAGTTGTCCGCTAACATGCCAATTAGATGCCAATTGCCGATCGAGTCGTAAATAGACCTGCTGCTGCGGGGTGTTTGCCACTGCCGAATAGGTATATTCATCTTCAGCACGCTGATATGAAAAATTACCCACCAGATGAGTCAGCGTATTTAACTGCCACTCCACCTCAAATTCAAAACCTTTACCCGTCTGGCCATCACCATTAATAGCTCGCGGAGCAAAGCGGATAATGTCATCAATTTCATAATAAAACAGGTTTAGTCCGAGCCGCAGATCAGGTGAATAAGCGTAATCAAAAGCCACTTCGTAGGTATCAATAACTTCAGGATCCAGGTCCGAATTACCAATAGCTACCGGATTATTTTGATTGAACTGCTCCGCAAAGGATGGCGCCCTGAACGCGGAGCCATACAGAAATTTTGTAGTCAACTGCTTAGCCGTCCACACCAGCGCTAAGCGCGGATTTACCGTACCACCAAAGTCAGAGTAATGATCGTATCGTAGCCCTGTCACCAGACTCCAATCTTGAGCCAACCGCCATTCATCCTGTACAAACACATAACTGATCTGGCGCTCATTCTCGCGATTAAATCGCGCGCTGCCCTTTACAGTCTGCACTGTTCCCGACCCCAAAAGAACAGGAGGAGATCCAGTGAAATTTTTACTTTCTTCAATACGATATAAATCCAGATAGTGATAGCCACTACCAATGCGAATTTGATGCTTATCAAAACCAGTAAAAAATGCAGACATATCGTAGCGGTAATGCCGCTCAAATATTTTCGGATCACCTATCACACCGTTAGGAAAACTCCCAAAAGCACCGGCTGGCAGCAAATGAACATCACTAGCTTCCATCGCCGTATCAAAATAGCTAAAGGAATTGCTGATATCCCAATCCTTAATCCACTGATCCGTTTTATAGGTAACATCCAAGTTTAAACGGTCACTGCTGCCACGACCATCAGGATCCAGAGCCTGATTAATACCCGCCCCCGTTTCAACGTCTTTACGCCCTTGGTAGCCTAAACGAATACGCCATTCATCTTTCTCCAGATCCAACCGTGTTTCGATCAGCTGTCGCCCCGTATTAACAGAGCCAGGCGCCAAGGAAACCGAAGGATCCAATAACGTTTGCGCATCAGCACTGATGGTTCGACTTTGCCCGCCAGTATCAATCACCTCCAAACCAAAACCAACTTTCCAGTCTTTTACCCTGCCGCCATACAACAACCAGCCCCGCTGCGTATCAAAAGATCCCCCTCCAACACCCGCTTCCAAGCCATCGATGTCATCCGCATTTTTGGTGATGATATTAATCACTCCCGCCAAAGCATCGGCGCCATACAAGGCAGAACCGGGCCCCCTGATAACTTCAATACGGGATATCATTTCAACTGGCATGCCGCCCCAAATTTCACCACGATTACCCGCAAAACTATTAGTTATAGGAAAACCATTAACTAGCACCAAAGTTTGTGCATTTTGGCTGGAGTGGACGCCTCGGATAGATAAGATGGAATTATAAGCAGCTGCTGCGACACTGACATGCAGACCAGGCACAGCTTCAAGCACTTGATCAAGATCGGTCGCACCCATAGCCCGGATGTCTTGTGCGGTAATCACGCTGGCAACAGCAGGCGCTTCAGCAATACGCTGTTTATGACCGGTGGCAATACTGACAAAATCGTCATCGCCGTAAAGGTAGGAAAGCTCTTCATCTGAGGATGAATAACCAAAAGCCAAACTAGAAAAGAGCGTTAAAGAAAGAACTGCCAGCACAATAATACGTGGTTTTTTGTGCCAAACACTACACAACGCTGCTCGCCTCAACAAAAAAAGATGCTTCAAACTCATCGGCAGGAACGGGTTTTCCAAGCAAATAACCCTGCATATAATCGCACCCCTCCTTAGCCAAAAATTCTTTTTGCAATATAGTCTCCACACCTTCCGCAATCACTTTGACACCTAAACTGCGCGCCAACATGATAATAGTAGTTACTATATCAGCGTCTACCCTATCACTTGTAATGTCGGAAACGAAGGACCGATCTATCTTCAATAAATCAATAGGAAAACGCTTCAGGTAACTTAACGACGAATAGCCGGTACCAAAATCGTCCACCGCCAACATGACACCCATTTGCTTGATTTTCTCCAGAGTCTCAATGACCTCTTCCGCATGCCCCATAATGGTACTTTCAGTGATTTCGAGTTCCAACTGTTCTCCTCTAAGTCCAGTCTCATCAAGCACTCGCGCAATTGATTCAACTATATTACCACTCTGCAACTGTCGGCCAGCAAGGTTTACCGCCATTCGAACAGGCTTATGCCCCTTGTTCTGCCACTCTTTAAGCTGGTGACAGGCAGTACGCATAACCCATTCACCTAACTCCATAATTTGCCCAGTCTCCTCTGCCAACGGGATAAACTCCAACGGACTGACTAATCCTCGTGTCGGATGCTGCCAACGCAGCAACGCCTCCATGCCAATCAATTCACCGGTTCTAAGGTTCTCTTGCGGCTGATAGAAAACCATCATTTCATTACGTTCAAGCGCTCCTCTGAGATCATTTTCCATGCCCAGACGATGCGCAATATCTGCTTCCATTTTTTGCTCATAAAATTCATACCGGTCACCCTTTTCCTTGGCGCGATACATTGCAATATCGGCATTTTTTAACAATGCTCCAATATCTTTGCCATCATTAGGGTGCATTGCGATGCCGATACTCACGCTGACGTGCATCTCCTTACCCAAAAACACAAAAGGTCTCGACAGCGTCTGGTGGATCTTGGTTGCCACATTTTCAACCACTGAATAGGCTTTAACACGATCCAGCACAATGGTGAATTCATCACCGCCAAACCGAGAGACAATATCACCTTTCCTTACACAGCCCTGCAATCGCTCTGCCACCACTTTCAGCAGTAAATCACCCGCATCATGACCAAAGGTATCGTTAACCAGCTTAAAGCGATCCAGATCAAGGAATAACACCGCTATCATATCTTTGCCGTCACAGGCGGCGATCATATCCTTGAGAGTCTCGGTGAACATAGTCCGATTAGGCAAGCCTGTCAGTGAATCATTGTAGGCCAACTCACGGATATATTTTTCTGCTCGTCGAGCCTGCAACAGACGGGCAATCCTTTTTCGCAGTACCGAAAAATTCACTGGCTTGGAAATGTAGTCCGTAGCGCCAGCAGAAAATGCACGACCAATCGAAATATCATCATTCAATGCCGTAATCACTAATACAGGCACATTCTTGCCGCAGGGTAGGTTCTGGATTTCAGAACATGCCGTGAAGCCATCCATACCGGGCATAATGGCATCCATTAATATCAAATCAGGCATAAATCGTTCACAGTACATTAGGGCCTGTTCGCCATTGGCTACTTCATCAACCCGATAGCCATCTTTTTCCAACACCTTGCGCATAGCAAATCGCATGCCCCGGTCATCATCAACGATCAATAGCCTATGCTGCTCAACGTCGGGGATGTTTTCTACCATCTCTTGTACTAAGTTGTTAGACACCCCTCTCTGTTTAACCGTTCTGACATCAAGCTTAAACTCTCGTCGCAACTGGGTTCCCAGTAGAGACACTTCGTTAATCAACTGGTTTAGCAATTCTTGTGTGCCAGCTAACTCCTCTGCACGCCCCATGTCTTCCAGCTGCTGGCAAATAGTTGTCAGCCGTTGCGCTCCAAAGTTACTGGCTCCACCCTTAATACCGTGTGCCATATCTCCAATAGCCTCACTATCACCAACCGAAACAGCATCTTTCAAGGAGCGAATGTAGTCCGGGATATCATCGAGAAATACACGAACCATAGTCGGCAATGCATCTCCGATTTGTTCACGAAGCTCCGCCAGCACAGTTGCCTCCAACACGTTGTATCGCTCAGCTTCTTCAGCAATCCCAACCAGTTCAGATGGTTCAACCATGATATGCTCAACACCCTCGAACCAACGGGATAATGTCGCACCCAGAGTATTCAGCTTCAGGGGCTTGGCCAAATAGTCGTCCATACCCACAGCCAGACATTTCTCTGCTTCGCCTTTTTGAACATTCGCGGTCATCGCAACAATAGGTAGCTGCGCATCATCACCCTCCAACTTACGAATTTGTGCTGTCGCTTCATAGCCATCCATTTCAGGCATATGGCAATCCATCAACACAAGGTCGAAATGCTCACGTACAACTAACTGCAACGATTCTCGGCCATTATTGGCAATAACTGCGCGGCAACCTAGCCGTTCAAGCATTGCCAATACAACTTGCTGATTTGCGCGGTTATCCTCCACAACCAAAATACGCTTACCGCCAAAATTCAATGGCCCGTTTTGCTGTTCATCGTCAGTCACCGCCTGACCCGTTTCGAGGTGCCTGTCACTTAATACACCAACAATATCCTTACGCGGCACCGGTTTAGAAAGGTAGCCAGCAATATTGAGCTGCTCAGTACTATCAGAAACACCACCGGAACGATTCAACATCATAAAGATTCGCGTATTAGTGATCGCAGGATCATTAACGATTAAACGAATCAGATCGCTACCTCGCATTCCTTGCATCGAATCATCAATAAACGCACATTGATAGATTTCACCCGAACTGGCGGCCAACCGTAGTTTCTGCAACGCGTCCACACCGCCATCAGCAACCTCATGCTCAACCCCATAACGAGACAGAACCTGAGACATATAACGTCGAGCTAACGGGCTATCATCAACCACCAGTACGCGCCCACTGGTCAATGGCGGAATAGGTTCTACTTTCGTCGTATCGATCAATTCCCAGCCCGGGAAAGTCAGATCAAACCAAAAAGTACTGCCTTTTCCTTCCTCACTATCGACGGCCAAATCCCCACCCATCAAGCCAACAAGCTGACGGGAAATGGCCAACCCAAGCCCTGTACCACCGTACTTTCGCGTCGTTGAACCATCAGCTTGAGAAAACGCTTCAAAAATTTTATCCTGCACCTCTTGAGGCATGCCAATTCCGGTATCACGGACCATGAAATGCAGCTGTATTTCGTCATCACTCTGGGATTTAAAATCGATTTCAACGCTGACATCACCCTTATGAGTGAATTTAAGCGCATTGCCCAACAGATTGATCAGCACCTGGCGAAGCCGCCCCGAATCGCCTCGCAACATATCAGGTATTTGCTTATCAATGAGATAAGCAATGCAAAGATTTTTACGTTGCGCCTGCGTGCCCAGCAGCAACATAATTTCTTCCAGCAAATCAGACAAATTAAACTGTTCGCGTTCAATTTCCATCTTGCCAGAATCATTTTTTGAAAAATCCAGAATATCATCAATCAGTTCCAGCAATGACTCTGCTGAACCTGCTGCGATTTCAATATACTCACTCTGTTTTGAGGTCAGCCCCATATCTTTGAGCAAATCCAGCATGCCCAACACACCATTAAGAGGTGTTCTTAATTCATGGCTTACATTAGCCGCAAACTCACCCTTGAGACGAGCCGCCTCAAGCGCCAAATCACGGGTTGCACGCAGATCTTCTTCCCGCGCATCAAGCACATCCATCATGGTATTGAAGGCTTTTTCCATCTCCACCACTTCTCGCGTACCTTTTACGTCGGCACGCACATCCTTGGCTCCTTCTCGGGCACTACGCATAACACCCGCCAATTTATTCAGTGGGTTGGTCATTTGCTTGGTGATGGCCAGCAGAACAATCAACAGCACACCGGCCAGCACAAAGGAAACAATCAGATTAAAGCGGAAAATGTCGGCCTCCATACGCCGCAGAGTTTCTTTACCCATCAGCAAGCGCACATAACCAATCAACTCGGGCTTAACCGCTGTTTCCTCATTTAAAAATAGACCTTCATCGTCCTCTTGCGTGCCTGTGTATACCGGCGCCACAAAATGCCATGCCCGCTCACTTTCTGAATCCAATTTCAAGGCCTCAGGCCATTGCTGTGCCTGTGCCTGCGTTTGCGTTAACGCTTCCGGATGAGAGATATAAAGGGGTTTGTGCTTCTCATCATAGACGGCCGCACTGAGCATATCCGGAAAGGCCAGCATCGCATCGGCAAGATACCGAGCATCGGCCTCACTCTGGTACAAAAGCGCTACACGGCTCTGGCTGGCAAAAGTTTCGGTTAGGCTCATGCCCTCCTGAACCACCCTCTCCTTCAATGACTGACTGGTCAACGACGAGGTCACGAAGGTAGAAGCCAGCGCCAAAAAAATAATGCCCACCGTGAACACGGTAATCAGTAAGGGTCTAAAGCCAGCACGGCCAATTGTAAATTTATGAGGCTTTTTCATGATTTACTTTAAGGGGAACACTAGGTTAAATTTACGAGCCTGGGCACGACTTATTTTCAATGCCAAGTGCTCCGCCGTTCGAATATTCACGGCAATCAACAAATCCTCAAGCGGATCAATATCTCGATTTTTTCCTTTCACAACTTGCTGAGCTTTATCCGAAAGGCTAATACCCATACCAATATTATCGGGAAATAAAGAAAACAACGCACCACGTTTTACGTGAGAAGGATTACTGGAAAATACCACATGATTTTTATTCCAGGCTTTACTGAGAATAGTTGGCAACAGACTTCTTTCATCCAGCGTGGGATCTCCTTGCAACAACCAGATAGCGCTTTTGCCTCGGACATTTTCTGCCAATAATTTTTTATAGAGTAATGCTGCCTCACGAACATCAGCAGCTGGCGCCGCCATTAACTGAAGATTATGCTCAACAGCCTTACGTTTCGCTAACGCCACCAACCACCCATTAGTTTGTGGGTGATAAACAACATTAACGGTTTTTACAGATGGCGCCAGCTCCTTAAGTTTAGCGAACATTTTGCCCGGTGCTGGAGATAACGAAATACCAATGTGACCCTGTGCGGCATTATCATCGGAAAGAATAGACGCCCCAACAATGACTTTAAAATTAGAGGGCAAACTGCCAGTAATTGCTTTACCCCGACTACCAAGGGATATCACCGTCGCCAAACCTGACTGCTGCAACCAGGCAGCGACCTTTTGCCGCTCATCGTCTGCCTTCAAGGCATATGTAAAAACCGGCACCTTTGAACCCTGCTTGATGCCCATAACGATGTCATTGAAAATGCGGTCATAGGGCGCTCTTACATCAGGGTATAGCACGGCAATAGCCGTGGAGTCTGCCACACTATTAACTGCAGTCAGCCATAGCATCAGTCCAGATGCCAGGTAGAAAATCCTATTTATTTTGCGCTTGTTGCTTCCCAAAACTTAAGCCCGGCCACATCCTTGAAAGTTAGTTAATAGCCTGGATTCCCAGGCTTCTTGCTACCAGGCTTTTCTTATTTCAGCTGTAAAGCTGCGACCGGCTTGAGGCAAGTCCCCCAAAATTGCAACGGTTCCCGTTAGCGGATCGTACAATGAAGGTTCCAAAACTTCTTCATTCGTCAAATTGTTCACCGTAAAAGCTATATCAAAACCACCTAACCACTGTGTTCTTTTTAACGTCAGATCCCATGTTGCGTAATCATCAACATCCTTACGCGTATCACCAGATACCCGTTTGCGATCCATCACATAATTTAGCTGTGAGCTGAGATTCCAGTTATCGGACATCGTGTGATCCGCACGTAAATACATTTGCTGCTGCGGCGCATGCCCTGCATCATCATCGGTAGCTTCATCCTCAGATCTCTGCAGCGCATAGTTACCGCTAATGCTGGTGTCATTTGTCAGTTGCCACTCGAACTCCAACTCCAGCCCATAACCTGTTTGGTCACCCGTATTCAAGGCTACCGGTGTGAAACGAATAATATCTTCCATGTCATAGTAGAAAAGGTTTAGACCGCCACTCAGGTCACCTGAGTGAGTGTAGTCAAAAGCAATTTCGTAGGTGCTGATAACCTCAGGATCCAGATCCTCGTTACCAACAGCCACTGGGTTACCCATATTAAACTGCTCATTAAAGGACGGTGCACGGAATGCCCTGCCATACAGAAACTTAGTAGTGAGGTTATAAGAAGTATCCCAAACCAGCGCTAACCGTGGGTTAACAGTATCACCGAAGTCGGAATAGTTGTCATAACGCAAACCGGTGGTCAACGACCAGTCGTTGGAAAAACCCCACTCATCCTGCAGGAATAAATATTTCACCCTACGCGCTTCTGTACGATTGAAAAGAGGCCCAGGGAAATTCTTGGTCTCCTCTACCTTATATTGGTCAATGTAGTGGAGGCCTGCACCAATTCGAACATCATGGTCTTCAAAACCAGTAAAAAACGCCGACATATCATAGCGATAATGTTGCTCATAGACATCCGGACTGCCAATCAGCCCCTCAGGAGGGGCGCCGCCAGCTCCGGCTGGCAACAGGTGAATATCTTCCGTATCAAAAGAAGAACTGAAATAGCTCAGCGTGCCCTGCACATCCCAGTTTTCTGAAAAATCCGGTTTATGGTAAGTCACATCAACATTAAAACGCTCACTGTCTGCCTTTCCAATAGGATCCAAGGCCTCAAAAACACCTGCGCCAGTTTGTACATCATGGCGGCCTTGGTAACCGATGCGATAGCGCCACTCCTCTTTGGAGATGTCGATACGGGTTTCAACAGATTTTTTTCCCGTATTGACGCCTCCCGGGGCTAGGGACACTCCCGGGGCAAGGGACGCACGATCAGCGTTAATTTTTTCATCATGCCCATTGGTATCTAGCAGTTCCAATGAGAAAGCAACATCCCACTCATTAACATTGCCTCCATAAATCGCCCAGGCTCGCTGAGTATCAAAAGACCCGGTTGACACCCCGGTCTCCAAACCATCAATTTCATCAGCGGTTTTGGTAATGATATTAATAGTGCCGGCAAACGCATCAGCTCCATACACTGCGGAACCAGGACCACGAATCACTTCGATTCTGGAAATATTCTCAACCGGCATCCCCCCCCAAACTAACGATCGATCGCCAGTAAAAACATTCGTGATAGGGATACCGTTAATCAACATTAACACTTGCGTATTAAAGTCAGAATGAATACCACGCATTAAAAACACGGGATTATAAGCGGAAGAACGACGAGAAACGTGAAGGCCAGCTACAGACTCAAGCGCCTGCTCGATATCCTTCGCGCCCATTTTTTTAATATCATCCGCCGTTACTACACTGGCAACGGCTGGAGCTTTAGATATCAGCTGTTTGCGGCCAGTAGCAATACTGACAAAATCTTCATCGCCGTAAAGTGAGTACAAATCTTCATCACCACCTTCAATAGCTTTGAGATTTGACGATCCGGCAACAATTAACGAAGCCAGAAGAAAGATAGACTTCTTCATTTTTCCTCCACAGGAAATAGGAAAACGACTCCGTGTTTAACAACCTATTATTTATTCAATTACCTTAAGGATAGTTTGTTTTTCCATTTTGCCAATGTAGATAAGCAAACCTTCTTAAGGTATTTGAAATACTTGGAAGAAATAACTACTTTAGAGACTTCTGATAACTAGGCTACCCATCAAGCCCACCTGTGTAACGAGGCCAAAATACCACTAATAGCGCCACAACATGGCAATATAATGCCCCCCAGCAGCGGGGGAGAAAAACAAGATAGTTTCCCCACGCTTAATATCGCCATTTTTCACCCAGTAATCCAGTGTCACAGGGATATTCGAAGCAGTCATATTGGCGAATAACTCAAGTGTGTGACGTATCTTGTCGTCAGAAACACCTAGTTTTTTAGCCCACAGATGCATCATCTTTACACCCGCTTGATGCATAATAATTTTATCAACCTGAATATCTGAATTACGGCCCAGCAATTTGCGCCCCACCTCAATAGGAGCCATCACTAAATCCTTAGCCGTAGAAATACCTTCTGGCTCCGTGATAGTGAAAAACTCTTTGTTTCCGGTAAACACCGGACTTTTCATCAGCATTGACTGAAATACTGCAGGTGTGGAGTTATTGCGTTCATGAACGTCTACCAAAGAATCGGCCATGCCGTCCAGAATCACCGCAGCAGAACCATCACCTGCAAAACCGTAATTGGGTTTTTCCACATTAAGGACCGTATTCACCCAATTAGTCGCGATCACAACCAGGACGCAACGTTTTTTTCCCAGAGAGATATGCGAATCAGCAATATTTAGTGCCGACAAAAAAGAGGAGCATGTTGTATTAATAGGTAGAACAGAGGCATTCGTCGCCCCCAGCTCATGCTGCAGAAGGTTTAAATCTTCACCGTAAAGATTTTCATTAGGCAGCACGGCACCAACAATTAAATCAATATCTTTAGCTTCATACTGACTGCTCTTCAGCGCATCCCTTGCAGCTCGTGCAGCCATAACTAAACCGGTCTCTTCGGCTCCTGCATGACGCCGTTCCTTGAAACCATTAAAAAACTCCTGAACTGACTCAAACAATAACGGCCCATCTGAAAACTCATCATTGGTGACCACTTTCTCCGGCATATATCGTCCGGTCGCTTCAATTCTTGCCATGCTGCATCCTTAGGATAACAATCCCACGTTAAGTTACGTCATTAAGCACTTTGATTCTCATGTCCATGGGCGGCACTTCATCTGGATCAATCAAAACATCCAGTACCGTAGGACCATTGCGCGAACAAATCTCCTGAATATCAAGATCCAGCAAATCCTGTGCTCGCCTTATACGATGACCAACAACACCCATAGCCCCAGCCATTAGGGCAAAATCTACCGTAGGCAATTTGTGCCCTATACTTTCAGCCTTGGCCAATAACTGCCCATGCTTAACCATACCCAAGCTACTGTCGTTAAGAACGACAAAGACTACCGGTAGTTGATGCTCCAGAGCGACCGTCATTTCCTGACCACTCATCAATAAACTGCCGTCGCCCGTGATACAAACAATCGGCTCGCCAGGGCATGCTAACGCGGCACCAACAGAACTTCCAATCGCCCACCCCATTGAGGCAAACTCGAGCGCACATTGAAACAGTCCCGCATTACGCTGCCGGCGACCATTATCATGACGGCCATTAGTTCTCCTCTGGTTTATACGCCGATCAAAAGGATGTAAATAATGGATCGCCCAGGCAAAGCTATTCCCTGTATCAGCCAAATAGCGTGTATTAGGTGGGAATAATTGGGCCAGCCTATGCATTAACCATTGCGGCTTAATTGGAGTCGAGTCGTCGTAGTATTTACGCGCATTTGCAAGTTCAAAATGCTGAACTTGCTCAATTTTTTCTCGAAAGACTGTCTCTTTTCCTACAGATTGACGCTGACGCGCAATATCATCCACGCTAACAACATTCGAGATACCTGTTTTCCCTCGCAAACTTTCGCTCAGACTTTCAAAAATTGACGCGATACAACCACGCACATGAATTTTAGACATTGGTGAGCCCGTCAGGTGCGATGCTTCTGACTCAATATGTATTAAGCGGTCATTTAAAAATGAAGAGGTGTCCCATCCATTACTGGTCCATTCGCTAATCACGGTGCCGACAGCAATGATCGTATCAACCTCAGGGTCAGCCAATAGCTTACTAGCGCTAACGTGACCCGCAAAACCAATAACACCTCGATACAGTGGGTGATAAGGGCTAACCAGACCTTTCCCATCCGGAGTCGTCACAACTAACGCGCCGATAAGAGCTGCCACTTCAAGAATCAAACCTGCAGCTTCCCGGCCACCGCTACCCAATACAATAACGATTTTACTGGAGTGCTCGATCTGCTCGATCAGACGCTTTATACCTCGCTCATCCTGAAAATGTGGCTGTTCTATCAGCGTAGGCAAGTCATAACTGGGAGCAGTTCTGGGCAAATTTGCTTTGAGTATATCAACAGGAATACTAAGGTGAACCGGTGCAGACTCTCGCATCGCCGTCATTACAGCCGTAATCAGTTTTTGTTCAAGCTGTTCAATATGCGAAACCATGGTATTGAAGCAGGTACAAAACTGAAACATTCCGACAATATTAATGCCCGTGTCAGCCGATTCCTGAAATGCTCGTTTCCCAAAATTCTTCAATGAAGTTTGCGCCGTAATAACCAACAACGGCACTTTGTTTTCAAAGGCAGACGCGACACCGGTGATAAGGTTGGTTGCTCCTGGCCCAGTGGTTGAACAACACACCCCGAGCCGCCCTGAATTACGAGCATAACCTTCAGCCATAAACGCCGCTCCGGTCTCATGCCTAGCAACTACTGACTTAATGCCTCCCCGTCGCTCACTACGCGCAAGAGCATTATACAAAGGCTCAATCGCACCACCCGGAATACCAAACAAGTATTCAACACCCAGTTGTTCAAGATATGAAATCAGTAAATCGCCCGCCTCATAGACAGGTTCTGTTTCTTCATACTCTCGCCTATCAGCAACTTCGTCCGCCATGCAACGCCTTATCTTCTTATGAGTTTTTTGCGGCTAATACATTCAAACAGATCACCACCTCATGCTGAACTTCACCGACCAGAGGCCGACTATAACTCAACCTCATACGTTGTAACACACAGCCCTTCGAAGAATTAATGCAGCTCGGTAACTTTACTAGGCAACTCTATTTCAAGCGCCACAGGAAGGTGGTCAGAGAGGGCATAAGAAACAACTTCAGCGCATTTAATATGCAAGCTTGGACTAACAAGAATATGATCCAGCCCGGCAACAGGTTGCCAGCTCGGATAGGTATTATAAGTACCCTTTGGGCACTGCAGTTTGATTTCACTCAGCGGAGACAACTGCAAAATTTGCTCGGAGCAACTATTCAAATCGCCCATGATAACTACGTGCTTATAATCAGAAATAAGCTCCCTGATATAAGCCAGCTGATACGTTTGCGCACGACGCCCCAAAGAAAGGTGCAGAGCCACAAAGATTAAAGATTCATCACCGCTCCCGTAACGTAGAAAAATTGCTCCTCGCCCTGGCAAGAACCCAGGCAGCTTATGATCCTCTATCACATCCGGCTGCAATCGACTCAACACGCCATTACTGTGTTGCGCAAACTTGCCGAGATTACGATTTAATTGCTGATACCAGTAAGGAAAGCCCGCTATTTCTGCCAGATAACGTACTTGATTGAGGTGGCCGCTACGAATACTACCGCCATCCGCTTCTTGCAGCGCAACAATATCAAAGTCAGACAACATTGCCGCAATACTGTCCAGATTATCCATACGTCCGGAGTGCGGCAAAAAATGTTGCCAACTACGGGTTAGGTAATGCCGGAACGCACGACTGTTGATACCCACCTGCATATTATAGGTAAGTAGTCTCAAGCTCGTGCGCGGCTCATCAACAGCACCCGAGGTTCGCTGAGGAAAAGATGTCACCGCAGCTGGAGACAGCTGCGATGCCGATTTTAAATTACTGGAAAAGTGCCTTAACATGACATTTCCTTGTGTCTGGCGGCTTCCGAGGGCGCCTATTTAGCAGAGCGCTCCTTTTCGATCAGGTAATCAACCACATCAAAAAGTCCTTCAGAGCCGGCCTTCATTGTACCACTTACCTTGTACTTGCCATTGACAATAAACGCCGGCACACCGGTAAGTTGATATGCTCGTTGAGCAGTTTTTACTCGGCTAATCTGAGCACCAACAGGGAATGATTTAAATGCTTTATTAAAGTCATCCACGGACACGCCATAGCCAGTGTAAAATTTGGCCAATTGCTGCTGAGAAAATATAGGACTGCGCTTTACGTGTAGCTCATTAAAAAGAACCTGATGGGTTTTATCCAGCACACCTAGCGACTTCGCCGAATAATAAGCTCTGGCATGCTCTTCCCAACGAGGGTTCAACACGGCAGGCATCTGCACAAATTTCACATCCGCTGGACGCTGTGCATTCCAACGATTAACCGATGGCTCCAGTGCATAGCAATGCGGGCATCCGTACCAAAAGAACTCCACCACTTCGACTTTTGTCGCATCGCTTGTCGCAACAGGTTTGGAGAGCTCAATATAGTGCTCGCCTTCTTTATAAGGCGCATCTGACTGAGCACAGGCCACCATTGGTAATACAAGCAGGCATAATAACCATCGCTTGGCTGCTTTTAACATCAAACACTCCTTAACTTTAGAAAAGTAATTTAGATTCAAATAGACGGGACCACTAAACCCCGTAAACCTGAGACAGGCATTTAACTTAAATGATCGTTCTTTTTTCAGATTTCGCCATTTTTTATGCAAAAAAAAGGGTGACTAAGCCACCCTCTTCTCATTCTTTGATGTCGACCTAATGGCCTAGTGCAATCCAGAGATATAGCTGGAAACCGCATCAATCTCTTTATTGGTCAAACGAAACGCTACACTACGCATCATTTTTGAATCGCCGTCATTAGTACGCTCACCTTCTCGGAAAGCTCGCAACTGCGTTGCAATATAATCAGCATGCTGTCCGCTTAACGCAGGGAAACCAGCCATTGAGTTACCTTTACCCGTTGGCGAGTGACAAGCAGTACAGGCAGAAACACCTGAATCTTTACTGCCTGCGCGATAAATCTTTTCGCCTAATTCAACCAATTCTTTTTTTGCTGCGCCGACCGTTGGATACTGACTTGAAAAATACGCTGCAATATCCTGCATTTCCTGCTCTGACTTACCGTCTAATTGCCCCATCATTGCCGGCACACTACGCGCACCAGATTTAATATCGCCCATCTGCTTTAACAGATACTTAACATTTTGGCCCGCCAACTTAGGAAAAGACGCAACACCACTATTACCATCCGCACCATGACAACCAGCACAGGCAGCCGCTTTTGTTTTTCCTGCTTCGGCATCGCCTTCAGCATGAGCAAACCCAGAGAGACCCACCAAGACAAATAGACTAATTACTAAATTTTTCATCGACATTCCCAACACGTTTTCAAATATTCAGTATTCTTATTATAAAGCGCTAGCTTCACCAGATTCGTGACCCATATCAACCGAACAAGTCATGCTATCAGCAGCTAATTTATTAAACTACAAACTCGCCGGAGTATACCCCAAATTTTTCACTAACGGGAGAGTCAAAATCAGCAAGCCGCTTTTTCCTCGCAAGCCTAGATACATCAGCAAAGCGCTACCCTATAATGTCGCCCATGAACTCACCTCAGCCCAATATTTTTCAATCTGCCCGTTTCATGACCAGTGCAGCAAAATTATCCCAGTGTCTCGAAGACGAAGGCTTTGAAGTCGCCTTTGCCGGCCGTTCAAACGCGGGCAAATCGAGCGCAATAAACGCCATCACGCAACAAAACAAACTGGCTAAAACCAGTAAGACACCGGGACGCACCCAGCTGATCAACTTTTTTGCCACTCTCTCAGAAGAGCAGCGCATTGTTGATTTACCCGGTTACGGCTACGCAAAAGTTCCGCTGGCAGTAAAACGTCAATGGGAAGCTTTTATTGATGACTACTTGCGTGAGCGCGAAAGCCTACAAGGCTTGTTCCTTATTATGGATGTCCGCCACCCACTGACAGACTTTGACCAAATGATCTTAAATTGGGCAAAGGGCAGCCAGCTCAAAGTTCATATCCTGCTAACCAAATCGGATAAACTCAAATTTGGCCCCGCTAAATCAACACTGCTAAAGGTTCAACGAGAGCTGAAAGATCACAGCAATGTGTCAGCGCAGCTCTTTTCAGCTACCGCCAGTCAACGCAGCGGATTAGACGAAGCTCGCAGCAAGCTTGCCGAATGGTTAAATATTGAAATCGACTGATTAAGCGTTAAAAGTCATCAATATAACGTCGCGAGTAAAACCAAAACGAGGCAAGCACAGCAGTTATGATCACCCATAAAAAAACCCCATACATCCTTGGGGAAAACGTATGGGGCACAGCGTTCCGGAAACGTGGGGATGAAGCCGGAACTTAAGAAGCTAAATACCTAGGGGGGAAATTTAGCAGGCAACTCTCTTACCTGCATAATATGACTAACCCTTCCGGGGAAAGTTCATCAAAAACGAAATAACTTTCCCTCCCCCAAAAGCCACACATTAACCCTTCAGTCAGACAACTTAATGCGCCTCTCCCCAGTTAGCGCCACAGCCAATATCCACAATCAGAGGCACATCGAGCATCACCGTTTCACTCATGTATTTATGCAACCCCTGAGTCACAGCCTCAACATCGGCATCCGCCACTTCCAGCACTAGCTCATCATGCACCTGCATTATAACTTTGGCATCAAGTTTGGAATCCGTCAGCCACTGATCCACCGCAAGCATCGCCTTCTTAATAATATCCGCAGCGGTACCCTGCATTGGCGCATTAATTGCCGTGCGTTCTGCCGCCTGACGACGCATGCCATTGCTCGAATTGATTTCGGGTAGATATAAACGTCGACCAAACAGAGTCTCGACATAACCCTTTTCGCCCGCATCCGATCGAATAGTATCCATATAAGACAACACACCAGGATAACGAGCAAAGTACATGTCGATATAGCGCTGCGCCTCGTTACGGTTAATGCCTAACTGGCGGCCAAGACCAAATGCGGACATGCCATAAATCAAACCAAAGTTAATGGCTTTTGCACTGCGGCGCTGATCGGCGCTGACTTCTTCGAAAGGCGTATCAAACACCTCTGACGCCGTCGCACTGTGCACATCAAGACCGTTGGCAAAGGCATCCAGCAAACCTTTATCCTGTGACAGATGCGCCATAATACGCAGCTCAATTTGCGAATAATCCGCCGCCACCAACTGATAACCTTCAGCGGCGATAAAGGCGTCGCGAATCTTGCGGCCTTCTTCGGTGCGAATAGGAATGTTCTGTAAATTTGGATCCGACGAAGACAAGCGCCCGGTCGCTGTCACGGCCTGATGGTAAGAAGTATGCACACGCCCTGTTTTCGGGCTCACCTGCGCTGGCAATTTATCCGTGTAGGTCGATTTGAGTTTACTGAGACTGCGATATTCCAGAATCACGCGGGGCAACTCATAATCTAACGCCAACTCCTGCAATACCGGTTCAGCGGTAGAAGGCTGCCCTTTAGGAGTTTTTTTCAGAATTGGCAGCTCCAGCTTTTCATAGAAAATCACCTGCAACTGCTTTGGCGAGCCAAGGTTAAACTCTTCACCAGCCAAATCAAAAGCCTGACACTCCAACTGCTGCATACGCTCAGCCAATTCATGGCTCTGACGAAATAGCATATCGCTATCAATCAACGCGCCATTACGCTCGATGCGCGACAGCACATCCAGTAGCGGCATTTCGATCTCGCGATAGACCTCCTGCAACTTTGGCACAGCCAGCAATTGTGGCTGTAATGCTTGGTGCAGCCTTAGCGTAATATCAGCATCTTCCGCCGCATAGGGGCTGGCTTCCTCAAGAGCGACCTGATTGAAGGTCAGCTGCTTGACGCCTTTACCGGCAACATCTTCAAAATGAATCGTTGTGTGTCCTAAGTGACGTTCGGCCAAGGCATCCATGTTATGGCGCAATGTCGAATTCAACACATAGGATTCGAGCATAGTGTCTTCAGCCACACCTTTTAAATGAATACCGTGATTAGCCAACACATTCATATCGTACTTAAGGTTCTGACCAACCTTTTTATGCTGCTCTGATTCCAGTAGTGGACGCAATGCTTCCAGCACCTCATCCTGCGAAAGCTGCTCGGGGGCACCCAAATAATCATGACCAAAGGGCACATAGGCCGCCTTGCCTGCTTCCACAGCAAAAGACACGCCTACCAACTTGGCTTCCATGTAATTGACGCTGGTGGTTTCGGTATCAAAGGCAAACAGATCCGCAACATTCAATTGCTCGATCCAACCATCCAGTTCTGCCTTGGTTAAAACGGTCTCATATTCGGTTTCAACTGCAGCGGGCGCTTCCCCACTGAATCCAGCCCCATCAACCGGTCGACTGTATTCGTCAATCCAACTTTTAAATTCAAACTCGGTGAATAAAGCGACCAAAGCTTCACGATCCTCTGGGCCCATCACCAAATCCTGTGGGCCTTGCTCCAGCTCTACATCTAATTTGATCGTAGCCAACTGATAGGATAAAAAGGCCAGATCCTTATTGGCCTCTAATTTCTCGTGCATCTTTTTTGCACCACGAAAATCCAAATCTGCCACTTTATCCAGATTGGCGTAGATAACATCCAGACCACCCAAACCCTGCAATAACGCCAATGCCGTTTTTTCGCCCACTCCCGGTACACCTGGAATGTTATCGACCTTATCGCCCATCAGCGCCAAATAATCGATGATCAATTCCGGCGGTATACCAAACTTTTCTTTAACACCGTCGATGTCCATCACCGTTTCGGTCATGGTGTTCACCATACTCACATGCTGGTTAACCAGCTGTGCCATATCTTTGTCGCCCGTCGACAGCACAACATCAATGCCCAGTTGTGTCGCTTGGTCCGCCAAGGTGCCCATTACATCGTCAGCTTCAACGCCTTCGATCACTAACAAGGGCATGCCCATGGCACGCACAATATTATGAATCGGTTCAATCTGCGGGCGCATATCGTCCGGCATGGGGGGGCGCTGAGCTTTGTACTCACTGTACATTTCATCCCGAAAGGTTTTACCCTTGGCATCAAATATCACAACAATCGTACTACCGGGGTAATCCAATTTCAGGCGCCGCAACATGCTGGTCACTCCGCGTATAGCGCCTACCGGCTCGCCAGAAGAGGTGCGTAAGTCTGCCTTATACATGGCATGAAAAGCGCGGTACAAATAAGAAGAGCCGTCAACAAGAACAAGTGGTGCAGTGGTATTTTCAGACATGGATTTGCTTCAGGTCAGTGAGTGAGCGCACGATCGGCGTATGATGGAGTCGTATTTTATACAGTTTCAAGCCGACTCACTACAGATCTCAACGTAGCGGCCAACAATAGGAGAAACATTATGAACAAATTTCTTATCCTCGCCCTACTTTGTGTATTACCTCTCACGGGCTACAGCGCTGAAAACCTAGGAGAACCCGAAATTGTAATTCGTCAAATGGAAGACAAAATGGTTCACGAGTACAGCCTCAACGGCTTCGTTTATGCCATAAAAGTAATCCCAGAAAACGGCAAACCCTATTTTCTAGTTGCCGAAAATGGCGATCATTTTATCAACATCGCTGAGCCCAATGTGCTAATCCCAAAATGGACTATTTTTTCCTGGAAATAGTCAGCTGAAAATATCGCGACAAGTTGCTTAACGGAATTTATTTGGTTTTCGAATTCGCCAAAGTAGTCGCGATAAAATCATCTTTTTGTTGCCAAATATCAGCAATCCACTGCTGGAACTCAGCCCTAAACTCATCTGACTCCTGATAATCTCCAGCCTTAAAATGCTGTGGAATTGCTCGCAGCTGCATGTGAACTCGCACCCGCCCAAGGTCACCACACAAAAAAGCCCAGAAGCCCTTGTTCTGTTTTGGATACACCAGCGTCACATCAACCATTTGCCCTACTCGCTCGCCAAGGTGTGTCACCACATAAGCTGCACCACCACTTTTTGGTTTCAACAAATGCCGGTAGGGTGAGCTTTGTCGATCATGTTTTTGCTGAGTAAAACGTGTACCTTCCAAATAATTCACAATCGTCGCCGGGCGCTTTTTCATACGCTCACAAAAGCGCTGCGTTTCTTGTAAATCCTTGCGGCGTAAGTCTGGATTGCCCTCTAGCTGCTCACGACTGTAACGGCGCATAAAAGGAAACTCCATTGCCCAACAAGCCAGCCCAAGCAATGGCACCCATATTAACTGTTGCTTCACAAAAAACCGGAACACAGGAATACGGCGGTTCATCAAGAAAAGCAGCACTGGAATATCACTCCAGGACTGATGATTACAAATCAGCAGATACCACTCATCATGTGATAGTTCTTCCAACCCATCCACATCCCACTTAGGTCTATTTACCCAGCGATACAACAAACCACTTGTGCCAGCCCATAACTCTGCAACCGCAATAATCGAATGTGTCAGCCCGCGCCGAACAACAGGCACAGGCAGTACTAATTTCAACAGTGCCAGACAGGTCATCAGCAACAACGTTATCACCGCCACCGGTAGCGCTAACAATAAATAGACGATGCCTCTAAATACTTTCATCACGCCTGCTTACCCTTACTTAGCGACACTGTAATAATTGCTCTGCTGCTTGCTCAAGAAACTGAATGTAGCCTTGCGCAGTCGCTTCGATATCGGTTGCCATTGGGTCCATCTGATAAACCTGCATACTGTTGCCTTCCTTAAGAATATTGACGATATCCAGATCAGCCTGCGGCTCAATGAACAAGCATGCCACTTTTTGTTCAACAATTGTTCGACGTAAACGCAACAAGCTTTTAGCTCCAGGCTTGCTCTCTGGCTGTTTGGTAACGGCGGCCAAATGCTCTAAGCCATAGTGATTCTCAAAGTGACTATAAGCGTCATGATAAACGATATAGCGAAGTTCATTTTGGCCAGTAAAACGGGCTTTGATACGCTCATCAGTTCGCTTCAATTGATCACTGAATGCCGCCAGATTAGCCCTGTATTGAGACGCATGAGCCACATCTTTTTGTACTAGCAGCTCTGCCACTGTTTGCGCAATCGCCCATGCTTCCTCAGGACTGAACCATACATGCGGATCACCATATAGATGGCCATGTTCATTATCGCTATCATTCTCGTGGCCATGCCCTTCATGGTGAACATCAGCATCAGTTTCACCATAAGACATCACCGCCAAATCATTAGCCGCACGTATTCCAACAGGCTTTGCCAAATAAGTTTCATACGGTGCGCCTAGCCACAACACCAGATCTGCATCGTAAACTCGCCCCAAATCCGACGGCTTGAGTGCATAATCATGAGGTGTTGTACCCGCTGGCAACAGGACATCAGTATCCGAAACACTCTGTGTTATCGCCTGTGCAATCAACTGCAAGGGCTTGATACTGGCCAATACCTTAATATCACTCGTATTGGCTTCCGTAACTTCAGCCTCTGCCATCAAGCTCATAGGCAATAATAGAAACAACAGCATTAACACACGACAGCCACCGCGCAGACTACCTTTGAAAACAACGTTCAACAAAATCAATAACTCCCAAAATGCGGCTGGCTCTCGCAGCACGCCAGCCGATATTTACAAAACACCGACCAGAAAAATAGTGTTACAATATATCATAACGAGAATTTTTCACGACCTGGAATTTTGTTTTCTGGCACTAACCGTAAGTGCTTTAGACAACACCCTCCGAAAGCACAATTGTGCAAAAGTCTCTCAACTTTGATCTTCAACGACATCCTCGCATGACTGAACAAATAACCACGCCGATTCCCTGCTCAAAGCATGACCACAACCGCTGCATGGATAGCGCATTACAACGCGCCCGTAGAGTATGTGAAGAAAACAAAGTCCGCCTAACACCGATTCGTGAAAAAGTGCTGCGCCTGGTCTGGCAAAGCCACAATCCACTTGGTGCCTACGACATTTTGCCAATGCTCAGTGAAAACGGCAAAGCTGCCGCACCGCCCACGGTCTATCGAGCACTCGACTTTCTGGTTGCTCAAGGCTTAGTGCACCGTATCGCCTCACTCAATGCCTTTGTCGGCTGTAGTGTCTCGTCAGATCAACATGTCAGCCAATTTTTATTATGCCGTAAATGCGGTGTTGCGATTGAAATTGAAGCGCCCGCTATTACCCAAGCGATTGCCCATAACGCCGATCAGTACGGCTTTCAGACCGATAATGAAAGCATTGAAATCTCCGGCCTATGCCAGTGCTGCCAAAGTTAACCCACCGACACACCCCTATGAACACAACAGACCCTATCCTGCACCTCGAAAACCTTAGTGTTAGCCTTGGCCGCAAGACTATTATTGAAAACATCAACCTCAGCCTTGAGCGCGGTGAAATTGTTTCACTCATTGGCCCCAATGGCGCGGGCAAAACTACCTTGGTGCGTACCGTGCTCGGATTACTAAAAGCCTCCAGCGGTCGCATTAAAAAACAGGCCGGACTACGCATTGGTTACATGCCCCAACGCCTACATCTGGAAAAAACGATTCCACTAACAGTGCAGCGTTTTTTGAAAATGACCAAAAATACCAGCCATGCTGACATTACTGAAGTACTGCAAAAGGTTGGTGCCGAACACACTGCACAACGCCCTATGCAGGAAGTCAGCGGTGGCGAGCTACAGCGTATCCTGCTGGCGCGAGCATTATTAAGAAAACCGCAGCTGCTGGTATTGGATGAACCCGCACAGGGCGTCGATATCAGCGGCCAAGCCGAACTGTACCGCCTAATCTCCAACCTGCGTGACGAACTCAACTGTGCGGTACTGATGGTCTCCCATGACCTTCACCTAGTGATGTCATCAACTGATCGAGTGATTTGTATGAACCGCCATATTTGCTGCTCTGGTCTCCCTGAGCATGTCAGTAACGACCCGGCTTATCATGAGCTATTTGGCCTGGAAGCAACTGAAGGCCTAGCGCTCTATGCCCACCATCATGATCACGCCCATGACGCCGAAGGCAATGTCGTTCACTCAAAGGAGTCTTGCTCACATGGCTGATTTTTTATGGCGCGCATTACTTGCAGGCATTGGCGTAGCTTTAGTTGCTGGCCCGCTCGGATCATTTGTCGTATGGCGACGTATGTCCTATTTTGGCGACACGCTGGCTCACTCAGCACTACTGGGTATCGCTTTGGGTATTGCACTGGACGCCAACCTCAACCTTGCAGTGATCGTTAGCTGTACCCTGCTAGCCTGCCTGTTGGTCGCACTGCAACAACGCAAAATAATTTCCACCGACACGCTGCTCGGCATTCTTGCCCACAGCTCACTATCACTGGGCCTGATTGCCGTCAGTCTATTGGAAGTCCGGGTGGATTTACTGGGCTATTTATTTGGCGACCTGCTCACCGTCACTGGCCAAGAACTGATGTGGATCTATATCGGTGTCGGACTTATTCTGAGCTTATTATTGGCTTTCTGGCGCCCCTTGCTCGCTATCACCGTCGATGAAGACCTAGCGCAGGCAGAAGGCTACCCGGTACTGTGGATTCGATTGTTGCTGATGCTATTAATTGCTATCGTGATTGCCGTAGCGATGAAAATTGTCGGAGTGCTATTAATCACCGCCTTGATGGTGATTCCAGCCGCGACTTCTCGCCGTCTCACCAACAGCCCAGAAAGCATGGCGGCCTTATCGAGCCTAGTTGGCTGTGGCGCTGTGGTGATTGGATTATTTAGTTCTCTGCAATGGGACACACCCACCGGACCATCGATTGTGGTTGGCGCCACCAGTTTGTTCTTGCTGGTTTATGCTTTACCGTTGAAAGGGCGTAGAGAGATTAAATAGCTACTAGTAGCTTGAAGTAATGGCGAGCATAGCCGCTTTTATCTGTTCGACGCTGTGCGGCTGGCGAATAAAACCCTGATATTTGCCGGCGGGATCGATGATCATAATGTTAGCACTGTGATCAATCAGGTAATCACCATCGGCAAGCGGTACACGTGCAAACAGGCTATTCAGCTGTTTTGCCAGATGAGCCACATCGGCAACGGTGCCCGTTAGCCCCACAAAATCCTTGTGAAAATAATCCAGATAACTTGCTAATTTTTCTGCAGTGTCTCGCTCGGGATCTGCTGATAACAGCACATATTGAATCGCTGATAAGGGGCTATCCGCGCCACTGGCATGTAATTGTTTGAATAACGCCAAAGTAGTTGGGCATATATCAGGGCAGTGAGTAAAACCTAGAAACACCAGACTCCATTGCCCTTCAAAACGGTCGTTGGTAAACGGCTGACCTTGCTCATCGGTCAACTCAAAAGCCGCTAGCGCTTTAGCTTGTGGCCTGACAAACACACCGGATTCTTGTAAGGCCGTCAATGTTTGCGCATTCACTTGTACGGAGGGAGCGGGTGCAACATCCGTTGAATCAGGTGTTCGCAAAATTCGCGCAACCATCGCCCCGACAATCACGACGATGACGCACAGCAAAATTATCACCGTACGTTGGATATTCCGTTTGGCGTTAGTCATGGTTAGAAACTCTATAGATAGTGATCAACCAGCATGGCTACAAACAGCACCATTAAATAGGTGATGGAATAGCGGAAGGTTTTGAGCGGTGCATGTGGGTTGGTACCGCGTACCAAAACAATCGCCCAGTACAAAAACCCCAGCCCCAGCGCAATCGCGCTTACCAAATACAGCATTCCACTCATGCCCACCACAAAGGGCAGCAAGCTCACCGCAATCATAATCAAGGTATACAGCATGATGTGCAGAATAGTGAAACGTTCGCCATGCGTGACTGGCAGCATGGGGATTTTTACTTTGGCGTATTCTTCTTGACGATGAATAGCCAGCGCCCAGAAATGCGGCGGTGTCCAGGCGAAAATAATCAGTACCAGCAGCAGTGCGTTAGGATCAAGCGTACCAGTGACTGACGTCCAGCCTAACAGCGGAGGAACGGCACCTGATAAGCCACCAATAGTTATATTTTGCGGGGTAGCGCGCTTCAAATAACCACTGTAGATAAAGGCATAACCAATCAGAGATGCCAGCGTTAGCCATGCCGTCAGTGGGTTAACTAGCAGCGCCAACATCGCAATGCCAGTCACACCAATCACCGCAGCAAAGGCGATAGCCTGTGGTAGCTTAACTCGCCCCTGAGCGACCGGACGTTTTTGCGTACGCGCCATCACCAGATCAATCTGGCGATCAATAATATGATTCACCGCCGCCGCTGAACCCGCCGCCAAAGCGATACCTAAATTACCAAACAGTAAAACTTCAAAAGGCACCATGCCAGGCACAGCCAGGAACATACCAATAACCGAAGTGAGCAGCATCATTGCCACCACCTTCGGTTTGCACATTTCCAGATAATCCATAAAGCTGGCCTGCCCCGTATTTACGGTATCAGTTGCTTCAGCCATGATTCACACCTCGATTATCAGTTCCAAAGTCCGTTGTACGTACGCCCACTGAACGCAACAGATAGTTCAACGCAACCATCATTAGCAGTAGTACCGCGCCGCCCGCGTTATGGGCAACCGCGATGATTGCCGGAATTTGCCAATAGACATTACTCAAACCCAATACCACCTGTAGCAGCAAAACTACGCCCAGCCAACAGCTGAAACGGCGTAACGCAGATTGCCCCGCTGCTCGATATAATAACCCGATCAGAATCAACAGATAAAGACTGGTAAAAATAGCGCCAAGTCGATGCACCATATGAATGGCGACTCGCGCTTCGTTATCCATTAAGCCGCCAAGATAATTAGGCCCCACCGACTGGAAAATATTAAACCCAGCAGCCAAATCCATCTCTGGCCACCACTGTTGCTGACAAGTAGGCAGGTCATAACAGGCAAAAGCCGCATAGTTAGAGGCTGTCCAGCCGCCCAAACTAATTTGCAGCGCAACAATCACAAGTCCGAGCAAAGCCCAGGACTGTAAACGTCGCCATTGCGGCCGCTGTTTTTCAAAAATAGTCCACGATTGCTGGCGATATCGTAACGCCAATAACAGCAACAAACTCAGCGTGGTAAAACCACCCAGCAGATGTGCGGTAACGATCTGCGGCCACAGTTTCAAGGTGACCGTCCACATGCCAAACAACGCCTGGATAATAATCACGGCCAATAACAACAGCGGCAATTTAAACGGCTGCCCGGTTTGCCCTCGCATGCGCGCTAAGGTTGCCATTCCAGCAATCGTCAAAACTAATATTCCTAATATGCCCACCGCATAACGATGCACCATTTCCGGCCAGCCCTTTTCAATCTCAACAGGACTGTCGGGAAACCGTGCTTCAGCAAGCTGAATATCAGCGGTCGATTCAGGCACCGCTAAAAAACCATAACAACCGGGCCAATCAGGACAACCTAACCCAGCATCCGCCAAGCGAGTGTAAGCACCGAGCATGACTACAACCAGCGTAAATGCCGTAGCCAATAACGCCAAGTAATAGGCCTTTGATCTTTTGTTAGTCCTCACTACCAAATTATCGCTAGCCATATCTACACTCATGTCAGCACTAGCCAATGTTTGATACCTTCAGCAATTTTTTGAGGTCATATAGGATATCGCCGCCGGCATTTTCCAGCGTGTAAAACATCATCACGTTACCCAACGGATCTGCAACAAACACGTAACTGCCCTTAGTAACCTTGCTGGCATCCGCCTCTTTATCCAAAAAGACTTCAAGCGCTAGATAGCTGGTATGACTCAAGTGCAAACGAGGATAACTTGTCTTAAAAGCGTCTACCGTTGAGGCGCTCAGAGCGCCATCAATATTAACGTAACGGCGTACCACTCTGCCCGCCTCACGGCCTAAGGCAACATTAACCTGACGCGTATTGTGCAGCATTTCCTGACATTCTTTACTGGTACAGTCATCTTGGCCGAAAACAATCAGTTCCCACTTACCCTCAACATCACCGTCAGCTTTTTGTTGTAACTGTAACTCAAGTTTTTCCACCAACAGTGTTGGTAATATCAGTGTGCCTTTATTATTGCGCGCCTCAGGTACCATGCTGCCGGTAAAATACATAAACGATGCCAAAATCACGGGCAAGCCAGCGGTTAAGAACAATAAAATTGGGATATGGCGTCGAGATTTTTTTGTAGGAGTAGCTGAATCGGTCACGTTATCTCTCTTTAATTAGTTGGCAGTCATAAACAATGCTCTGCCATTTATTTTTGTCTGATACAGGTCCAGAAATACAGTCCGGTTAATACCAAGGCCATTAAAAACCACTGTACGGAATAACCCAAGCTTTTTTGTGGTGAGGTGTTTATCGCTTGCCAGTTAATCTGAAAACTACCCGCTTGCCCTACTGCAGCACGAAATAAATACGGCGCGATTTGTCGCGCTTCACCCTGAGCTTGGACGCCTGACAAACGCTTAGTCATTTGCAATAAATCAATGCGTTGCACAACCTCTGGCCACTGACCGCTCAACGGCACGTCAGCCAACACAAAGGTATCAGACGGGTTCACTAACTGACCATTTAACTCGATGCTCTGCACCACAGGCTTAATCTCCGGCAGCTCATTACGGCTCGCCAGCATCGGAATCCAGCCCCGGTTAATCCAGATCAGGTCAAACACGTCACCGCTTTGATTAGTAATCGCAGGTTCAAGCAGAAAAGGTGATATCACTTCATAACCGACACGGCCATTTAAGACACGGTTATCCAACAAAAAATGATGTTCGTTATCAAACCGGCCCTGTAAACGAATCTGTAAATACGCAATATCCTGCTCAGCCGACAACTCAGACAAGCCTACTGCCGTTGCCGCAGAACGCTGCTCATAGAGATCCTGTAACCCTTGCTTATAGTCGGCACGTTGCAGCTGCCAAACACCCAGACCCACTAACAGCGGCAAGAGTAATAAATAGAAAACCGTGAGCTTCCAGTTAAAGTGAAATACAAAGCTAATATCTAGGCACCTCTAAAAACACAGGTTAGGATAGGCCAATCTGCGCACTGTGTTGCTTCTTTTATTCGGGGAAAGTTCTATGTGGCTCAAGCCAATCATTGCCATTCTATTTATTGCCATTCTCATCAGCCTGGTCGCCAGTGTCATTTTCTTAATGAAGGATCAGGGCTCAACGAATCGCACCCGTACACTGCTGGGGATTCGAGTTGTGCTGGCGGTATTATTACTGGCTTGTGTTAGCTATGGCTTATGGAGCGGAGATTTGACCTTGAGCGCACCCTGGCATCAAGGCTAGGGTGCATAGTTCGCTTACTTAAAAAATGTAGACGAATAGGAACAACCCTACCCAAACCACATCCACAAAGTGCCAATACCAAGAGGCCGCTTCAAAACCAAAATGGTCGTCAGGCGTAAAGTGCCCCTTGCAGGCTCGATATAGCATGATCGACAACATAAAGGCACCAATGGTCACGTGCGCCCCATGGAAGCCCGTCAGCATAAAGAAGGTTGAACCATAGATACCAGAATTAAGCGTCAGGCCTAACTCGGTATAGGCTTCAACGTATTCTTCAATTTGAAAACCCAGGAAGAACACACCTAGAATAACCGTTAAGGCCAACCACATTTTCAGACGCTGGCGATTACCGGCTTTCAGAGCACTATGCGCAAAATGCACTGTTACACTGGAGGTTAACAGCAGGATAGTATTCACCAATGGCAAGTGCATTGGATCAATAACCGCTTTCGGTCCTGGGAATTGGCTTCCGTCAGGAGTTGCCATTAACGGCCACGCCGCTTGAAACTCAGGCCATAACATGTGGCTAACGCCCTTATCGCCCTCTCCGCCCAACCAAGGCACTGCAAAGCTGCGAACGTAATAGAGCGCTCCAAAAAAGGCCGCAAAGAACATCACTTCGGAGAAAATAAACCAACCCATGCCCCACACAAAAGAGCGATTAAGCTGACCACTGTACATACCGTTGTGGTTTTCCTGAATCACCTTGGCGAACCAGGCGTACATCGTAGCGGCAACAATCAAAAAACCCGCAAATAAAATCAAATGTGCCGATGACTCCACACCTGCCTTTGAGTCATTCATCATCGTACCAGCACCAAATACCGTCACAAATAAGCCAATAGCCATACAAATGGGCATTCGGCTTTTTTCCGGTACGTAATAGCTTTCATAACCTTCAGTTGACATAGTTATTCTCCATCTGGGCATTCAGCTTTAATTTGCCGCCACATCGGGCAAATTAAACAGGGTATAAGATAAGGTTAACTTTGAGACGCGCTCAGGAATGTCACCATCAACAAAAAATCGCAGAGGCATCTCAATCGATTCGCCTGCCTCTAGTATCTGTTGATTGAAACAAAAACATTCTGTTTTATGTAAGTATTCTGCGGCATAAAAAGGCGCAACACTGGGCACAGCTTGAGCAACCATGCGCTGGTCAGTGGGATTTTTAGCCACGAAATATGTTTCATTCATTTCACCGGGACGCACTTTTAGTGCCGCCTCGGAGGGCGAAAAAACCCACGGCATATCAGCATTATTACTGGTGGTAAATTGCACGGTTATCCATCGACTTTCATCAACTTCAAGGGCGCCGGAAACTTCGTAACGACCTCCAGTTTTGCCATTCAAACCAGTGACATCACAGATCACGTCATACAAGGGAACTAACGCAAAGCCGAAACAGAACATGCCAAACACCACCCCCAATAACTTGAAAGGCTTAATGGGTTTATTGGTGCCTGGCGCCTGTTTTGCCATTTTACTTTGCGTTCCCTAAGCTACTTAACTTCAGGCGGTGTGGAGAAAGTATGGTACGGCGCGGGCGAAGGAATCGTCCACTCCAAGCCTTCCGGGTTATCCCACACTTCAGCCGTTGCTTTTTTACCGTTACGAATCGCTTTAATAACGATAAACAGGAATAACCACTGCGTGGCACCAAAGATAAAGGCACCGATCGAAGCAACCTGATTAAAGTCCGCAAACTGCAGCGCATAATCAGGAATCCGGCGAGGCATTCCTGCGAGTCCAACAAAGTGCATTGGGAAGAACGTCAGGTTCATGCCGACAAAGGAAATCCAGAAATGCAATTTGCCGAGCCGTTCGTCGTACATATTGCCGCACCACTTGGGCAGCCAATAATAAACGGCAGCAAAAATACCAAAGATAGCACCAGGCACAAGCACGTAATGGAAATGCGCAACCACGAAGTAGGTATCATGGTATTGGAAATCCACTGGAGCAATCGCCAGCATCAGACCGGAGAATCCGCCAATCGTGAAGAGCACCACAAATGACACCGCGAACAGCATCGGTGTTTCAAAGGTCATGGCCCCCTTAAACATAGTGGCAACCCAGTTGAACACCTTCACACCCGTCGGCACCGCAATCAGCATGGTGGCATACATAAAGAACAGCTCGCCAGCCAACGGTATGCCCACCGTGAACATATGGTGCGCCCACACAATAAACGACAGGAAGGCGATCGAGGACGTTGCATACACCATCGAGGTGTAACCAAATAGCTTCTTACGGCTAAAGGTCGGAATGATCTGCGAGACGATACCAAAGGCCGGCAGAATCATAATGTACACTTCAGGGTGTCCGAAGAACCAGAACACGTGCTGGAATAGTACCGGATCACCACCGCCAGCAGCGCTGAAGAAACTGGTACCAAAGTGGATATCCATCAACATCATGGTTACCACACCGGCCAGCACAGGCATTACCGCAATCAGCAAATACGCTGTGATCAACCAAGTCCATACGAACAACGGCATCTTCATCAGCGTCATCTGTGGGGTACGCAGGTTAAGAATGGTGGCGATAATGTTAATCGCACCCATAATCGACGAGGCACCCATGATGTGTACACCAAAGATAAAGTAAGTCACCGTTGACGGCGCGTAGGTAGTCGATAATGGCGCGTAGAAAGTCCACCCAAAGTTCGGTGCACCACCATCCATAAATAACGTGGATAGCAACAACGCAAAAGCAAAAGGTAAAATCCAGAAGCTCAGGTTGTTCATGCGTGGCAACGCCATGTCCGGCGCGCCGATCATCATCGGTATTAACCAGTTAGCCAAGCCCACAAAGGCTGGCATTACCGCACCAAACACCATGATCAAACCGTGCATGGTGGTCATTTGGTTAAAGAACTCAGGCTCTACAATTTGCAAGCCAGGTTCGAACAGCTCGGCGCGAATAACCATCGCCATGGAGCCGCCGATCAGGAACATAATAAAACTAAACCATAGGTACAAGGTACCGATGTCTTTGTGGTTAGTGGTGTAAACCCACCGCATCAAGCCCTTAGCAGGGCCGTGATGATCGTGACCGTGTGATTCCAATGCGCTCATCTGTCATGCCCTCCTATTCAGCCGCTTGCATATTTGCAATGTCGATGGGTTGGATAAAGTCGCCTTTGCTGTTACCCCAGGCGTTTCGTTCGTAGGTAATAACCGCTGCCAACTCAACTGGACTCAGCTGTGGCCCAAACGCAGCCATATAGGTGCCTGGTTTCCCGTCAAGTACGATCTTAATGTGATCTTCAATCGGCCCTGTGGCAATTGCACTGCCTTTAAGCGCTGGGAAGGTAGGAGGAATACCCGAACCATCGGCGTTGTGACAGGCGGCGCAGTTAGTGGCATAAACTTTTTCGCCACGCTCCATCAGACCTTCAAGCGTCCACACTTTGTCACGTAATTCACGCTCTTTAGCAGCAGCTTCTTTACGATCAGCTAACCAAATATCGTAATCAGCCTGTGTTTTGGCCTCCACGACGATAGGCATAAAGCCGTGATCTTTACCGCACAATTCCGCACATTGGCCGCGATAAATACCCGGCGTAGGAATGATCGTCCAAGCCTCATTCACGAAACCAGGAATGGCGTCTTTTTTGACCGCAATTTCCGGCACCCACCACGCGTGGATCACGTCATTAGCGGTCACCAAGAAGCGGATTTTTTTATTAATCGGTACCACCATCGGCTCATCAACTTCGAGCAGATAGTTGGGATTCTTGGTGGCCCGATTATAAATTTCGTCGGCAGGAGTAGTCAGATTACTGAAGAAGCTAACATCCTCTTCCAGATAATCGTAATGCCATTTCCACTGATAACCGGTGATTTTAATATCAACGTCCGATTCACTGGTGTCATAGGCATCAATCAATGCGCTAGTGGCGGGAATAGCCATAGCAATCAATATGACAAAGGGAATAGCGGTCCAGATAATTTCGACCAACGTACTCTCATGGAAAGTAGCTGGTTTAACACCGAGTGATTTACGATGCGCGATAATGGACCAGAACATGATGCCGAAAACGACTACGCCGATGGCAACACATATCCAGAAAATGATCATGTGAAGACCATAGACCTGTTGGCTGACTTCAGTTACACCGGGAGTCATGTTGACTTCCCATTCAGCCCGAGCACTTACGGTAAAGAACAAAAAAGACCCTATAACGAGTCTGATCCAGGGTATCGCTTTAGACAACATCCCCCACGCCTCCTGCTTGTTGTTTGGTTTTAGTTTTATTCTCTTTCTTCAACTCCAACAACATCAACGTCCCCGATACAGCGAGAGGACCCCGCGACATTATATGCATGCTTTTTCGCAACGCGCAATGCGCCAAATCAAGCGACACTAAAAATCGCTCAATATGACTATAGTGTATATAACATCGTCCCAGAGTGGCTATTTGGTATAAGCTATCGCAATAATACGTCACCATTAACCCGCCTAAACCCCATGACAGCAGCACTGCATCGCCGCATCTGGCTTATCGCCGGCCCCATGATTTTATCTAATCTGACAGTGCCAATACTTGGCCTGGTCGACACAGCTATCCTGGGGCATCTCAGTTACGCGCATTATTTAGGCGCTGTCGCGTTAGGTGCGATTGTTTTTGATTTATTGTTCTGGGCCTTTGGCTTTTTACGCATGGGAACGACCGGGTTAACCGCCCAAGCCTTTGGCGCCAACGACCTCGCCAAAACTCGGCTGCTTTTTTGGCAGGGTATTATCTTGGCCTCCGTGATAGGCGTCATATTAATTGCCCTACAAAAGCCGTTATTTGATATCGCTTTTGCTTACATGGCGCCTAGCGCTGAAGTAGAACACTTCGCCCGCGTTTATTGTGATATTCGTATCTGGGCAGCACCTGCATCACTGGCTCATTACGTTATCTACGGCTGGTTACTGAGCATTGGTAAAATCCGCTCTGTATTGTTGCTAACAATCACCGCCAACCTCATCAACATTGTGTTGGATTATCTATTTGTTATGCAGTTCGACATGCTCACCGCCGGTGTAGCGTGGGGATCCCTGATCGCTGAATATTGTCTGCTCATCATGGGCTTGTGGATAGCACTACAAAATACTCGCGCGATGGATTCAAGTAAATTAGCGCCAAAACTGCTAAGCCTTGCGAGTTATTCACGTCTGATATCAGTGAACCGATATATCTTTATTCGCACTATTTGCCTGTTATTAACGATCTCATTTTTTTACGCCCGCAGCGCCCAGCAGGACGACATCACGCTCAGCGCCAATGCTATTTTGATGACCTTGTTAATGGTGTTTTCCTATGCTCAGGACGGCTTTGCGAACGCCGCCGAAGTATTATCAGGCCAAGCCATCGGCGCTCACGATCTGAACACCTTTAAAGAAACCAACCGCGGCTGTGCCATTTGGTGTTTTTATAGCGCACTACTTTTTACGGTGTTGTTAGCTATTTTTGATGAGCAAATAATCGGCTTACTTACCGATATTGATAGTGTGATTCAAATCACCCTCCAATACTGGCATTGGCTGCTACTGCTGCCCTTTGCCGCCTGCTGGAGTTTTTTATTGGACGGTATTTTTATCGGCGCAACCAAAGCGCGAGCCATGCAACACACCATGTTATTTTCTTCACTGTGCGTTTTCCTACCGATCTGGTATCTTTTTACCCCCTATGGCAACCATGGCTTATGGATCGCGTTTCTATGCTTCCATGCAGCTCGTAGTATTTCCATGGCGTTTGTCTATTATTATTACAACAAGCATGAGCAATGGATTTAATCATCGAAGCCAAGGTCTGATTAATCTCACTCAGCACAAAACATTACGTACAGCAGGATAATTAACATGATCAAAGCGCGTCTTTTAATTCAACAGTTGGCTTTAATGCTGATGGTCGCCCTATGTGCGCCCTTTGCACTGGCTGAGTCACAAAACACAACAAGCCTCGCTCCACAGAGCTCAACCATTGAAAACAAAGGCTTCTTATGGAAGGTTAGCGACAGCAATAGCAGTATCTATTTATTGGGTTCAGTACATTTTGCTAATGCTGATTATTATCCGATGAGTGGCGCAATTAGCACCGCATTTAAAGCCTCCGACACTTTGGCCGTAGAAGTAGATATCAGCAATCTTGATCCCACAAGAACGCAACAACTCCTGCTCCATATGGGCAACTATCAAGATCAGCGCACCATAAAGGATGAGCTAAGCCCGCAAACCTATCAGAAACTTGAAACCTATCTTGCCAATGCTCGCCTGCCAATTCGTCTTGTAGAAAAACAAAAACCCGGCATGCTTATTATGTCCCTGACAAGCCTCGAGCTTGCCAAACTAGGCATGTCTCCAGAATTTGGTATCGACCAGCATTTTTTGAAACTCGCCAAAGGCAACAAGCCCGTTGTTGAACTCGAAACATTGCAACAACAGCTCGATCTGTTACTCAACATGGAAGACCCTGATCAGGCGATGACTCAAGCACTGGAAGAATTCCCCACATTCCCGGAGCTTGCCCATAAATTATTTAGCGCATGGCAAAGCGGTGACACCACACAAATGGAACAATTATTGATTGATGAGCCACTGCAGAAACACCCGGAGTCAAAGGCCTTTTTTGACAAGATGTTCACCGAACGAAACCTAACGATGAGTGAAAAAATCAAAGGCTATCTTGCAGAAGACAGCACCGTTTTTGTAGTCATCGGGGCGGGGCATTTAATTGGTGAGCAGGGCATTGTGAGCCTGTTAAAAGAGGCAGGATTTGAAACTCAGCGCCACTAATTCTGTTCGGGAAGGGTAGGAAACGCCTTATCCTTCTCAATTTGCTTAGCTAACGACTCATTTTTGCCGCCCTGCCCCCATTGATCGTAATAGACCAGATCGTTGAGCGGCAGGCGCTCTGACCAACCGGCCTTTTCCAGGTCGGGCTGGTCGTTAAACTCGCTGACATAACCCACGCACAGATAGGCGATCGGAATAATCTCTTCAGGGATGCCGAGCGTTTCGCGCAGCTGCTCCTGCTTAACAATGCTCACCCAACCGACACCGATGTTTTCCGCACGGGCAGCGAGCCAGAAGTTCTGCACGGCACAAACCGTGCTATAGAGGTCCATATCACTCTGGTGAGTACGGCCCAACACCGTTTGTCCGGTGCGGTTACGGTCACAAGTAATACAGATATTCACCGGCGCTTCGAGAATGCCTTGCAGTTTCAGGGAGGAATACAGCTCGCGACGCTCGCCCTCAAACATGTTCTTTGCTTCATCATTAGCTTCCGCAAAGGCAGCATGCATACGCTGCTTCACTTCTTCGGATTTGATCACCAAAAAATTCCACGGCTGCATATAGCCCACGGAGGGCGCATGATGCGCGGCGTAGAGCAGGCGGCTCAACACCTCATCTGGAACAGCATCGGGTAAAAACTGGCTGCGTACATCGCGACGACTGAAAATGACCTGATACAGGTTTTCCAGCTGCTGGCTTAGCTCACTCAACGCTAGAACTCCCCTGTTCAACTACTGAAAGCTTCAGCGCATTTTCTAAACGCTCCAACTGTTCGGCATCTTTAGTCAGGCCAAAGCGCAGCAGCCCATCACACTCACAACGCACAAAACGGCGAGTCAAAATACCCTGCTTACCACACTGGTTATACCAGCGTTCAATTGCCTTAAGCGACATGGCGACACTGCAATAAAGTGGGCCTCGCAAGACACTAAATTTGCCGTCCCAATTGATTGAATTCAACAAGGCCATCTGTTCATCCATAGCGTAGCTAATACGTTGGCGCTGCTCGGCATGCCAGGCCATATCCATCATCGCTCGGCGACCCAAATACTGAGCCGGGCCATTCACCGCCCAGGGGCCAAGGCGTTCAGCTAACAGTTCCAGCACTGGCGATTCGGCCAGCACAAAGCCCAGCCTCAAACCGGCTAGACCAAAAAACTTACCCAACGAACGCAGCACAATCAGTCCGGGGCGCGGGCATTCTGTCGCTAGACTCATGCCCTGAGCGCTATCCATAAAGGCTTCATCAACAATCAGACAACCGCCACGACGAGCCAGCAGTTCACACCAATGCAGCAAGCGATCACGACCCAGCAATGTAGTAGTCGGGTTATTAGGATTGATAACCAGCACCACATCCAGCTCACCCGCTTCAATTTTACTTTCCAGTAACGCCAGCGAGCCATCGCTGTAATCAACCAGACTATGTCCGGCCTTGTGCCAGGCTTTGCGATGCTCGAAATAGCCCAACTGCGGCAATGCAACACGGGTATTTTCAGGGAAAAGATGCGGTAGGGTTTGAATAGCGAATTGGGAGCCAGGAATGGCCAGTACAGCCTCAGGAGCACAGCCGTAATAGTCAGCGCCTGCTTGTGGTAACGGGCATTTTACCGCCGGCAAACGCTGCCAGATTTCCGTGGGAATATCAGGCACTAACCAACTCCAGGGCGCAATGCCTGTGGACAAATCCAGCCACTGATCGCGAGGAATGCCAAACAGCTCTACCGCCTGATCAAGGTCACCACCGTGGGTGATATTTACAGATTCCTTGCTCACAGAATAAATAGTCCAAACAATGTAGCCAAAAGTGTGACCACAACCCAAAAATAAACGCCACGTTTCACCAGCGTTAATGCACGCTCGATATCACCCGGTACGGGCGCATAGCCCTGCCCCAGTACAGGACGAAAAACTCTTTTACCATGATAAACGGCATCACCACCCAGCGCCACATTCAACGCACCGGCACCGCTGGCCATTACCGGCCCGGCGTTTGGGCTTTCACACTGAGGAGCCTGCTTTTTCCAGGCTGACAAACCTCGCTGCCAACCACTTTCTCCAGATACAAAGGCGTAGGTTAAAGCGCATAAACGTGCTGGAATCCAGTTCACCAAATCGTCCAGCTTTGCCGCCGCCCAGCCAAAGGCGAGGAAGCGTTCATTCTTGTAGCCCCACATCGCATCCAGTGTATTGATGACACGATAGGCAATCGCGCCAACGGGGCCTGCCACCACAAACCAGAATATCGGCGCGAACACGGCATCGCTGCCATTTTCCAATACTGATTCCATGGTCGCTTTAGTGACAGCCACCTCATCCAGCCCCGAAGTCTGGCGGCTAACGATATAACCAACTCGTTCACGTGCCAGTGACAGGTCTTTTTTCATCAGCGCACTGTGCACAGCCAATGCATGCTCGGCAAGGCTTCGCCAACCCACCACAAAATACAGCACGACAGCACTAAACAGCAGAGTCAAAAAATTCGACGAGCTAAACCAACAACTCAACAAACAAGCCAGCCAAATTACCGGCAGCAACATCAGCAACAGGGCCAATATTCCAGCCATTTTGCGCATCGTGAAAGTCTGCCGAGACTGGTTCAGGCGTTTTTCCAGCCACTGCACACAATTACCTAAGCCAACTAAAGGGTGGAAACGGTTAACTTCACCAAAAATTCGATCCAACACAAGCCCTATCAGCAGGGCTAGAAAAAGTGTACTCAAAGCAAGGCCGCCAATACCACCAGACACGTAACTTCCACCAGCTCAACCGTCGCGCCTAAGGTGTCACCCGTACAGCCCTTGAGGCGAGACATCATCATGGTACGCAAAACCAGCAGCACAACAGCCGTCACCAGCAAAATAACCAGCCCCTGCGAAAAATTCAGCAGCAGGAAAACGACAACCATAATTGCCATGACAATTTTGGCTTCTTGTCGTGGAAAGTGTTTGCTGAGAATTTCTCCCAATCCCTGCGGACGCACATAAGGGGTTATCAGCATCAATGCCAACACCGCAAGCCGCGCAACGAAGGGGGCCAGCAACAATAGCCACAGGGAGGCATGAGCCAGCAGAGCCACTAAACAAGCAAGCTTAATCAGCAGTAATAAGACAACAACCGTCACCGCAATCGGGCCGGAAGTCGGATCTTTCATCAGTTCCAAGGTTCGCGAACGCGAGCCTAAGCCGCCCATCCAGGCATCAGCGCAATCGGCCAAGCCGTCGAGATGCAAGGCGCCGGTCAAAACTACCCACAGAGTTAAAACCAATGCAGCCAGCAGGAAGATTTGTAGCGAATAAATCGACAGCACCGATTGTGCAAACCAGGCAAAAACCGCCAGCACAAAACCTAACAGCAACCCCACCAGCGGGTAATAAAGTAGCGACAGACCCGTGGTGCTTTTATCTTGCTCCATGATTTTCCCTACCGGGAAAACAGTTAGGAATTGCAACGCCATACGCAATGCGCTGACATGCTGGCTGAATTTGAACATAACTTACCTCTCTGAGACCTTTACACAAAGCAGGGACGAAAGAAAAACAGGAGAGATTCCCTCCCTTTTTCATCGTCATCTATTTTCTGCAAAGGTCGCTTTATTAACCAAATTGATAAAAAGCGACTTTATTACCATCTGGATCACGGAAGTAAGCGCCGTAAAAAACATCAGGGATACGCTGCCCCGGCGCGCCTTCGCAGGTGCCGCCTAGTGCAATGGCCTTATGATAAAAGACGTCTACTTTTTCCTTAGAGCCGGGGTTAAAAGCCACCATATTACCATTACCTGGCTGTGGGTCTTCTTCATTAACAGGGATGCACACTGCCAAACAAGGCTCTTCCATAGACGAACCAATTAAGGCAAAGCGCCCCATATCTGCTAATACTTTTACTCCGAAATCTGACAAAAGATCCAGATAGAATTTTTTAGCCTTTTCCATATCCTTAACGCCAATCGTCACATATCCAATCATCTTAATTACTCTCAGGTTAGTTTTAAGTCTTACTACGAAAACTTTGGGCGGTAAAAGTTCTCAGCTTCGGTAAGCCGTTTTATTTAAAAAAACCAATTTAGGGAAAGGCTCTGTTTCAGTTTCATAGACTTGAATACGACTAAGGCTAGCATAGTGGATTTCCAATCGTGTCACTGAGGCCAGCGGCATTTGCAAAAGCTCCGCCAGTAAAATACGAATAGTACCGCCGTGCTGAATCAACAATAAATGCTCGCCACTATGCTCATCTAACACTTGCTGCCAGGCTGACAGCAAACGCCCCTGCACCATTTGCATGGATTCACCATTCGGTGGCGCGACAGTAGCAGGATCTTTGTAAAAATTAGTTACCGCTTCTGCATCATCACGATGCACCTCTTCGATGCTGCGCCCTTCCCAATCGCCAAAATCCATCTCGCGGAAGCCGTCATGACTGTGCAAAGGAATGCCTAATTCCTGAGCCTTAGCTTCAGCAAACAATCGGCAACGCTGCAAAGGCGAGCTAACAATGCGATCCCAAGGTCTTTCGGCATGCGCCACATCAATATGCAGGGATGACTCCATCTGCTGCCAGCCATTATCGGTAAGCGGCACATCGGTGCTGCCACGATAAATCTCCCCACCCTGACACTCGCCGTGCCTGAGCAGATCAATCGTAGTAATTGCGGAGGATTCTCTTAGTGACATGTTATTCCGTACTTACTCCAGCATTTTCAAAGGTCGCCATCTTATTGTGTAACTCACAGGCCAGTTTTAACAGTGGTAACGCAACCGCCGCACCACTGCCTTCGCCAAGTCGCATGTCCAGATTCAATAGCGGATCAGCTTCTAATACTTCCAGAACGCGGGCATGCCCTCGTTCTGCCGACTGATGAGAAAACAATAACCAATCCTGACAGGACTGATTGATTTGCATCGCGGCCAAGGCTGCCACCGAACAAATAAATCCATCCACCAGACTAGGAATACCCAGCTGGGCACAACGCAGATAAGCGCCCGTCAGCGCGACAATTTCAAATCCACCCAGTCGCTGCAGACTAGCCAGCGGGCTATCTAGCTCACCCTTATGAAATTCCAAAGCACGTGCCACCACATCCATCTTACGCTGCAAACCTTCAGCATCAACACCGGTACCCAGACCTACTAATTTTTCAGGTGATTCGCTCATTAATGCACAGGCTAATGCGGCAGCCGTGGTGGTATTACCAATGCCCATTTCACCGCCTATGAACAACTGACATTGCTGCTGATGTAACTCTTCTGCAATGTCAGAACCGGCTTTTAACGCCTGCGCTAATTGCTCTCCGGTCATTGCTGGCTGATCACAGAAATTATTGGTGCCGGGCCCTATAGGGTTTTGAATAACCTTTGCATGCTCCGTTGCTGGAACTACCGTGCCCATATTCACCACGGCAAAATCGGCTTGCTGGGCTTCAGCCAAGACACTGATCGCCGCGCCACCGTTGGCAAAGTTACGAATCATTTCCACCGTCACTTCCTGTGGAAATGCCGATACACCTTCGGCAACCACGCCATGATCAGCGGCAAATACACGAATAGAGACTCGCTCCAACGTTGGCCGTGACGTATCTTGCAAAGCGCAGAGCAATACCGCCAGTTCCTCCATTCGCCCTAGAGATCCCGGCGGCTTGGTGAGCTGACTTTGATGTTCAAGCGCTTCATTTAAACGCTCAACTGACAGTTCTTTGATAGGCTCATTTATCCATTCGGTCATAGTCTTTTATCCATTAGCTTTTCAGTACATGAGGCAAACCAGCCACACTCAAGGTCACTCGATTACAAATTTCAGCCAGTGCCTGATGTAACAACCCCACTTCATCGACAAACTGGCGTGTCACTTCACCCATGGGGATCACCCCCATACTGATTTCGTTACTGACAAAAATAACATGCCCCGGCAGCTGCAGCAGCAGCAGCATTTCCAGCAAGGCAGCTCGCTGACGTGGCCACTCGCTATCATCACCACAAAACAGGCAATTACTCAGCCACAGCGTCAAGCAATCCACCAGAATACAGGTATCTTCTCGTGCGGCTTCTTTTAGCACCTTCGCCAGATCAACAGGCTCTTCAATTAACTGCCAGCTCGCTCCTCGGCGTTGACGATGCAGCTCAATACGCTGCTCCATTTCGGCGTCACCGGCTTGTGCCGTAGCGATATACACTTTGCGTAAACCGCTCGCTTCAGCGGCTTGCTCAGCCAGTTTGCTTTTTCCTGAACGGGCACCGCCTAAAATCAGCTCTTTCAACTACGCACCCTCACAAACATCAGCGTTAAGGCTTAATGCCTCATAAACGCTATCCAAATCCAAATGCTCTTCTATAGCATCCGCCAAACGTTCAATATCCGCCTCTTGCCGTGCGCGATAATCAATACGCTGAACCTGCTCAAGACCCGCCCACTTTAGCAGCGCCTCACAAGCTTCGGAGTGATCAAACAGACCGTGTAAATAAGTGCCCAGTATTTGTCCATCTTCAGACACCGCACCATCATTGCGCTCGGTCAGTTTCACAGCAGGATGATCCAAGGCTGCGCCCTGTGTGACGCCCGCATGAATTTCATAACCTTCAACTTGCGCATCTTCTGTCGTAAAAGCCAAACGTCCTTTGTCGCGACGCAGCTGCTTATCGCGCTCCAAAGTCGTTTCCATATCCAACAGGCCCAGCCCCTCAGAACTACCCGCAGGCCCTTCGATACCATCAGGGTCAGCAACTGTATTCCCCAGCATCTGGAAACCACCGCAAATACCAATCACTTTACCGCCATAACGCAGATGCTTTTCAATTGCCTTATCCCAGCCCTGCTCTCGTAACCAGCGCAAGTCACTACGGGTACTTTTACTCCCGGGCAGGATAATCAGGTCGGCGCCGGGTATCTCTTCACCAGCACGGACGAACTCTATATCTACCTGCGGATGTAACCGCAGCGCATCAAAATCGGTGTGATTACTAATGCGCGATACCACCGGCACCACGACTTTCAGTGTTTTACTATCAGCATCCAGCTCCTGCTGTCCAGCCACTGCATCTTCGGCCTCCAGGTGGAAACCCTTCAGGAAAGGTAATACGCCCAACACCGGTTTACCGGTACGTTCTTCCAGCCAATCCAAACCCGGCTGCAAAATACTGACGTCGCCACGAAAACGATTGATCACAAAACCCATCACGCGCGCCTGCTCGCTGGCCGACAGCAATTCGAGCGTGCCTACCAAATGCGCAAATACACCACCACGGTCAATATCCGCCACCAAAATCACCGGGCAATCGACTTTTTCGGCAAAGCCCATATTGGCGATATCGTTTTCACGTAGATTAATCTCTGCAGGGCTGCCTGCCCCCTCGACCATCACCACCTGATACTGATTTTGTAGACGGATATGGGAATCCAGCACCGCTTTCATCGCCGTGGCTTTATAAGCGTGATAACTCACGGCATCCATCTCCGTGACGGCGTGACCGTGAATAATAACCTGCGCGCCCGTATCACTGTTGGGCTTGAGCAATACCGGATTCATATCAGTATGCGGCTCCAGCCCACAGGCCTGGGCCTGTACCGCCTGTGCGCGACCAATTTCACCGCCATCAACAGTCACGGCACTATTAAGCGCCATGTTCTGCGGTTTAAAAGGCACCACTTTGACGCCTTTTCGAAACAGTACACGACATAACCCCGCTACTAATACGCTTTTACCCGCATCGGAGGTAGTGCCCTGTACCATCAAAGTGTTGTACGTTTTATCGGTCATGTATTACGAACTCATTTCCTGTTGCTCATCCAGCTCTAATAATAAGCTCTGTAACTGATCGGCATATTCACCCGGCTCCTGCCACAAACCGCGCTGAGTGGCTTCCAGTAAACGCTCAGCCATTTCTTCCAAAGCATTAGGATTATTATCCTGCAAAAATTTCTGGTTAACTTCATCAAACACCAGCGCATCGGCTACTTTTTCATACTGATAATCGTCAATCAAATTAGTGGTGGCATCGTAGGCGAATAAATAATCGACGCTGGCGGTCATCTCAAAAGCGCCTTTATAGCCGTGCTCCTGCATGGCATTTATCCATTTAGGATTCAGCAAGCGAGAACGCACTACGCGATTCAGCTCTTCTTTCAATGTACGAATTTTAGGTGCCGATGGATTGGAGTGATCGCTGTGATACACCGCTGGTGCATCACCCTTGAGTACGGTGACCGCATTAGTCATGCCGCCCTGAAACTGGTAATAATCATCGGAATCGAGCAAATCATGTTCTCGGTTATCCTGATTCTGCACCACCGCTTCCAACTGCGATAACTGATGACGGAAACTACCCTGCGCTTCAATGCCTCCAAAGTCTTTGCTCTCAGCCTCTGGGGACAAGTCATGGCGACCATAGGCATAGCCGCCCCAGTTTAAATAGGCTTCTGCTAGATCGCTTTGTTCATCCCAGCATCGCTCATCAATTAGGCCCTGTAATCCAGCGCCATAGGCACCCGGTTTACTTCCAAACACACGATAACTGGCTTGGCGCAGCGCTTCATTTTCAGTCAGCCCTTCATCCAGCAACGTTTGCTGTCTTGTCTCGATATGAGTACGTATGCGGTTATCCTGCCCCGGCTCGTCAAATTCAGCCAACGCCAGTACCGCCGCATCAAAAAGTTTAATCACATTAGGAAAGGCGTCTCGGAAAAAGCCCGACACACGCAAGGTGACATCGACACGCGGTCGGCCCATCAACATGGCCGGCATAATTTCAAAGTCCACCACCCGCTGCGAACCCTGTGCCCAAATCGGTTTTATACCCATCAGCGCAAAAGCCTGCGCGATATCATCACCACCGGTGCGCATGGTGGCCGTGCCCCACACCGACAAGCCCAGCTGTTGGGGGTAATCGCCGTGCTCCTGCAGATGCCGTTCGATTAAGGCCTGCGCAGAAAGTTGTCCCAGCACCCAGGCCGCTGGCGAAGGAATAGAGCGATTATCCACCGAGAAGAAGTTACGTCCGGTGGGCAACGTATCGAGTCGCCCACGGGTTGGTGCGCCGCTAGGACCGGGAGGGACAAACAATCCATTAAGCCCTTCGATCAGCGCATTGATTTCAAGATAAGCACTTTGATCCAGCGCCGCCATCAACACCTGTTTGGCGTAGGCTAATAATTGACTGGTTTGCGGATACGTTGCTGACAGTTGCACAGCCAATGACGCGCTCTCACCGTCAGCAACCACATATTCTGCTATCAACTTTTGGGCTAACAGCTCAAGACGCTCACGGGTATCAGCACCGGTGCGCCAAACACTGTCATCCAGATCCGCTAAAACTTGCGGTTTATTGCCCAGCCAGGGAGTGGCATCCAGCGCCAATGGATCAACGCAATTCAGTGCCAGATCAGTTGCCAGCGCATGTAAAATACCTAAACCGGCTGGTTCTTCGCCACGCGGCAAGCGCAACAGCGCCACCACCGTGTCGGTCAGCTTTGAGTCTTCAGGCAGCTCGCCAAGAATATGCAAACCGTGACGAATCTGCGCCTCTTTAATTTCACACAAATAACCATCCAGCTCGGCAAGCACTTCGTCATCGCCCTGTTCGCACTCCGGTGAAAGACTCAGTTCATCAAGCACATGGGTGACTTTGACCTGTTCAAGAATCTGCTCGCGCAACCAAGTTTCACGACGGGTATCCATACCGAGCGCTTGGTAATACTCATCCACCAAATTTTCCAGTTCGGCCAACTCACCATAGCTTTCAGCACGCGTCATCGGAGGCATCAGGTGATCAATAATGGTCGCCTGCGCACGGCGTTTAGCCTGCGCGCCTTCACCGGGATCATTAACAATAAAGGGATAAAAATGCGGCATAGGTCCCAGCGCAATGTCTGGCCAGCAGCTTTCAGATAAGCCAAGACCTTTGCCCGGCAGCCATTCCAAATTGCCGTGTTTGCCGACATGAATAACGGCATCAACTTGATAGGTTTCGCGTAGCCAGAAATAACAAGCTAGGTAACTGTGCGGCGGCACCAAGTCAGGATCGTGATAATTGGCCTGAAGGTCCATATTAAAACCACGCGCAGGCTGAATACCGATAAAGGTTTCACCAAGGCGAATACCGGCAATCATTAAACGACCTTGCCGACATTTAGGATCTTGCTCGGGGCCACCCCATTGCTCAGTGACAGCACGCTGACAGGCTTCGGGTAGCTTTTGAAAATGCGCCAAATACTCATCAACAGCAATGCTCTGCCAACAGGGTAACTGATGCAAAGTCGCCGGGTTATTAGTAACCGCCCCCAACAATTCTTCAATCAGTTGATTACCCGTTTCCGGCACATTACTGATCGGATAACCGGCCTGCTCAAGAGCGCGCAGAATATTGATAGTCGAAGCAGGCGTATCCAGTCCGACGCCATTGCCGATACGGCCATCACGCGTTGGATAATTGGCCAGCATCAGCGCGATACGTTTTTCAGCATTCGGTTTACTGGTCAGCGCGCAATAACGCTTTGCCAGTTGCGCTACAAAGGAAGCTCGCTCCGGTTGCAGCGCATAGGACACGACAGAAATTTCACCTCGCTCACAGAAGTGGCTTTCGGCCTTGAAACTGACGGCACGAGTGATAATGCGCCCGTCCATTTCCGGCAACACCACCTGCATGGCAATATCGCGGCTGCGCAGGCCTTGGCTATGTTCGAGCCAATCCTCTTCGGTACTGCTGGAAAGCACTAACTGCAAAACTGGCAGTGCTTTTTCAAAAGATGATTCGTACAGAGTGGGTTGTGACGACAGCTCAGGCGTAGACACGCTATTACTGGCAAAGCTGGTGGTATTGATGACTAAACTCGCACCGGTTTGCTCGATTAATGAATTAACCAGCGTCAGGCTATCGGCGTCTTTTAGGGAAGTCAGGGCAATAGGTAACGGGTGCAAGCCTTGCTGTTCGAGGCACTCAATCAGACCATCAAACATCTGTGTATTAGCGCTTTGCAGGTGACTCCGATAAAACAACAGTAGGCAAACGGGCTGCTCAGTCTTATCGTCATTCAGAGCCCAGCGCTGCTGCCACTCAAGCAACGTTGCTTGGCCAAAGCTCGGCATGTACATCAAACAGGGTGGCAACTGCTGGGGTTCACCCCAGGCGTAATCGCCATCGAGATATTCACTGCCGATGAAATTCAATAATTGCTGCGCGTTGCTCACGCCACCTTCACGCAGATAACGCCACACTCGATGTGCTTGCTCAGGTGATACCGAGCTAGCGAGCGTTAATTCAGGATCGGCGCTGTCATCACCCGGTACGATGATTAATTGACGAGGATTTTTGGGTGTCGCCTCGCTAAGCCATTCCGACAACTGCTCAAAACCGTAGGGCCAGTAGTTTTTGCCACCCAACAAAGACAGCACCACCACCTTGGCATGATCCAAAACCTTGTGTCGGTAAAGGTCAAAGGCCGCCGGTTTAGCCAACTGCATCCAGTTAGCTAACCGTACGGAAGGAAAGTCTGAGGATAGGATATCAACTGCACCGGCCAGCGCCGCTAAACTACTATCCGCTGCCGATAGAATAACCAAGTCAGCGGGGCTTTGGTCCAGATCAACAATACCTTCGTCATCGACAAAGCCACCGGGTTTTGAGGCTAGTAGGTGCATAGAATGCTTTTATTACCTATTAAAAATACGTTTCATCCCGCTTGTACTCGCTTGCGGGTAAGCGACGGTGAGAGACCTTTCTTTTCTATGCCGAAAAGATCTCTCCCGCTGGTCGAAATGTCAATCTAGTTATGCCACCAACGCCGTTTCAAGCGCCTTACGTACCACGGCTTCATCAAGATCTTTACCGATAAATACCAGGCTAGTTTTGCGTGCTTCATCGGCCTGCCAGAGGCGATCAAAATGCACATCAAGACGTTCACCTACCGCCTGTAATACCTGGCGCATCGGTTTACCCGGCAAAGCTGCAAAACCTTTCGCACGGAAGATATTGTGCTCAGCAAGCAAACCTTTCAACGCCGTTTGTAGCGGCTCGGCTTCCACTTCATCCATGGTAATCACAAAGGAATCAAAGTGATCGTGGGCGTGATCATGGTGCTCACCATGATGGTGGTGATGATCGTGGTGAGTATGCACCGCATCAATACGATCTTCGGCAGCAGCTTCAATACCCATCAACACATCCAGCTGAGTTTCGCCGTTGCTGATGTAGGCCGTTTTCACTGACTCGGGTAAACGTGCGGTAATGCGTTTTCTCACCTCTTCACGTTCGGCATCGCTGAGCAGATCATTTTTACTAACCACCACCAGATCGGCAGCACTGAGCTGATCATCCAGCAATTCCTGCAGGCTTGGATCGTGATCCAGACTTTCATCGCCCTGTCGTTGCGCTTCAACACGCGCTTCATCACTGGCAAAACGACCGGCGCTGATTGCTGGCCCGTCAACCACGGTAATCACCGCATCAACGGTGCAGAACTGTTTGATTTCAGGCCAGTTAAACGCCTGTACCAATGGTTTCGGTAACGCTAAACCGCTGGTCTCAATCAGAATGTGATCGATATCATTACGACGCGCCACCAGTTGCTTCATCACTGGCAGAAACTCTTCTTCCACGGTGCAACAGATACAACCATTGGCCAGTTCGTAAATACCGTCCTGCCCCTGCGTTGTTGAACCCTCATTGCTTTCGTCATCACAGCTAAGCGGGCAGCTGCGTAGCAGGTCGGCATCAATATCCAGTTCGCCAAACTCATTAACGATCACGGCAATACGTTTGCCCGCCGCCTGTTTCAGAACATTCGATAATAACGTAGTTTTACCGCTGCCCAGAAAACCGGTAACGATAGTGGCGGGTATTTTGTTTAGTTGCATGGTTGCTTCCAATAGAGTGTTTCTATTTACAAATTATTCAGCGACTGCAGGTGCGGCCATCTCTGGAGTTGGTTGGTTTAAAGTAGAAGTTTCAGCTGTTTCTTTAGTGCCGAAAGCAGGATTGCCTGCTTTTTCAGCCACTTCAGCTGGAACGAACGTAAACCACAAGCCAAAAGCAATTACCGCAACAAAAATAACATCTCTAATACGCATAAATATAAGCCTTTAATTCATTAGTTGGGTTTCTGAAAATGTATTATCGCTCATCTTCAGAGCGCCCTTCATTGTTATCTTTTAACCGTACGTGCCACAGCAGGCTTCACCTTGGGTCGATAAACGTGCGCCTGATCTTTACTGTACAAATAAGAGTCACGGAATTGATCACTGTCCAGCACATGGCCGACCAGAATCAGCGCTGTCCGAGTAAATTTTTTCTCGCGAACTTTAGCAACGATATCCGTCAGGGTGCCGATTACCTTATCCTGATCAGGCCAGGAGGTTCGATAACACACGGCTACCGGACAATCTTCGCCATAATGTGGAATAAGTTCTTCAACAATTTTATGGATTCGATTAATGCCCAAATGAATAGCCAAAGTTGCGCCACTGCGTGCCAATTCTGGCAAACGCTCTCGTTCCGGGAATGGCGTTTTACCTTCGTAGCGAGTCATGATGATCGTTTGCGAAACTTCTGACAGCGTAAGCTCTTTGCCCAACCACGCGGCAGATGCAGAAGTCGCTGTAACGCCAGGAATCACTTCGAAATCGATACCCAGTTGCTCCAATCGGCGGATCTGCTCGCCAATCGCGCCGTACACGGAAGGATCGCCAGAGTGCACTCGTGCTACATCTTTGCCTTCAGCATGCGCAGCTTCGATATGCACCATGATCTCGTCGAGATCAATGGAAGCGGTATCGATGATTTTCTCGGCTCGGCCCTCGGCAATATCGAGGATTTCGAGAGGAACCAACGAGCCAGCATACAGAATCACTGGTGACTCTTTAATCAGGCGCTGGCCTTTTACTGTGATTAATTCGGGATCACCCGGGCCTGCGCCAATAAAATAGACTGTCATTTAATTCACCAACTTTTTGCTGTAGCCACGGGGCGTATAAACCCACTCTTTACTGCCATTAACAATATGACGTGATTCGCTATTACCCACCGACACCATCGTGAACATATCCACGTCTTTGGCATCCAGCTCGCCCAAGGTGGTGATGGTGACGCTTTCATCTTCACGGGTTAACTGACGACCCAATAATACCGGCGTTGACGCTGGGCGAGATTGCAGCAAAATATCGCGTGCTGCATTAAGTTGCCAATCGCGTTTTTTCGATACCGGATTATAAAAGGAAATTACAAAATCGCCTTTGCCTGCGCAATGAATACGCTGCTCAATGGTTTCCCATGGCGTCAGCAAATCCGACAGCGATACCGTACAAAAGTCATGCCCAAGCAACGCACCCACTCGCGCAGCGCCCGCCTGCATCGCAGAAATACCGGGGATAACCTCAATCTCGACATCCAACCATTCGGGGTGATCTTCCAAGCCCTGAAGTTGGCGATCCAACAACTCAAATACCAGCGTCGCCATCGCGTAAATGCCGATATCACCACTGGAAACAAGCGACGTCGTTTTACCGCTAGCCGCTAAATCCAATGCCAGACGCGCACGATTAATTTCTTCACCCAAAGGCAAATCATGATGCGCTTTACCGTCACACACGTCACCCAACAAATCCAGATACAGGCCATAGGCCACCAGATCAGAACTCGCCACAATTGCGGCACGTGCTTTAGGTGCTACTAATTCAGAATCACCAGGACCGGTACCCACTACAAATAATTTACTCATTCTCTAACTAACATCCTTCACATAGGCTCGCGCAACCGCACAGGTTACCCGGCCTTTTTTCTGTTTTGGCAGCAACAACTCCGGCGCTGCCTCAAAATCACCACTGGCTTGCTGGGCTGCATAAAGCGCCGCCGATTCAGCCACACCGTAGACACCCACGGTGTTAAAAATATAATCCGAGCGCGTACTAAGCAAACTTTCCATGGTGCCAAGCTGCTCTTTATCCCAGGTTAGAAACGGGATTTTACTGATCCGCGCCAGATCGATGAAACCGACTTCATCAGCTTTAATATCAATACTGTTAATGCTGCTCAACTCGCGAATATTCAACCCCAGCGATTGCAGACAATCGCTGAACAGATCCGCAATTTCCGACACTGGCGTATCACGCTCGCAGCCCATGCCGACACAGTACACCGGTTTTAAATAACTTTTCGCTGTCGTCAGCACTAACTGAGCACCCAGCTTTTCTGCCACCTGAGCGCCCCACTCATTGGCACCACCTTCATGACCCGACAACAGCGGAATCACAAACTGGCCCAACTCATCCAGCACGAGTACCGCCGGATCATTATGTTTGTTACCTAGCACCGGTCCCAGCGTGCGCACGGCAATGCCAGTAGCGCAGATCAAAATCAAACGTTCACCGGCCGCAAATGCTTGCTGCACTTTTTCGGTAAAGGGCTGCGGTTTGTACCACAACTCTGCATCCACCAACTCACTCTTGAGGCGAACAGCCAGCTCTTTGCCCTTCTCGGTGAGTGCAACAATACGAATCATGTACGATCTCGTTCCGAACGTGTGACGATAAACAGCGAAAAGTACGGGCCTTCTTCTTCGTCCAGCGCTGACATATCTTCAAAAATTATTTCGTCACGACGACCAATATTCTCCAGATAACGCGCTTCACCTAAACGGTTTGTCTCTTTCAACAACACCAGAATACGCGGTCGCGCACGACCTGCCTTCATAATCACTACGCTATCGTGCTGGAGCAAGGCTTCACGTAATTGCTCGTCGCTATGACGACCACTCACCACGACCAGCGACTCCTTCAACATGGTCAACGGATGGCGCAGCGCCGCCGAGGCAGAATTGATCGATGAAATACCCGGAATCACCTGACAAGGGCAGTCATCCTCAAGGCGCTCCAGCAAATAGGTGAAAGAACCGAAAAACAGCGGGTCACCTTCGCAAATGAAAACCACGTTGTGGCCCTGTTCCAATTGCTCGCGTATCTCAGATGCAGCCTTGTCGTACACACCGTTCGCAATGTTGCGATCATTGCACATCGGCATACATACTGGGATTTCCTGCTGGCCATCTTTAACTTCTTCCAAAGCCTCGCGGGCAATGTATTTTGCTTGTGACTCACCCTTATCATTGGCGATATAACTGATCACGTCGGCCTTACGAATAGCGCGTAACGCTTTTAAAGTAATCAGTTCAGGATCGCCGGGGCCTACGCCCACACCAATAAAGGTGCCAACCGCTATGTCAGAAAAATCGTCTTTCATGCTTATTTTCTCTTACTAAATTTAAACAGCGTCACAGGCAAACTGGGGCGATAGACCAACTGTCCTGCCAATTGCGTACCATGGCTCACCGCCACCTGTAAGGTTTCATTACGGCTATCTCTCACCGTCTCGCGCTGCTGATAAAACGCCAATAATTGTTGTTTGCTCTGCTCGGTTACTGCACTCGCGACTAACAGGCCCTGCGCGGGCAACTTGGACCAGCACTGCTCCAGCAACTCCGGCAAACTGCCATCGCTACCGCCAATAAAGATTTTGTCCGGCGCAGGTAATTCCTCCAACGCCTCGGGGGCGCGGCCCTGCACAACGGTCAAATTACCCATCAATCCAAACTTGTCACGGTTGGCATTCAAACATTTCAACCGTTCATCGTGATGCTCAATGGCAACCACTTGAGTCGTCTCATTCCAATAGGCCAACTCAACTGAGACACCGCCACAACCCGCGCCAATATCCCAAATCACTTCATTGTTGGCAGGCTGCATCAATGACAAAATCGACAGTCGCACATCGCGCTTAGTCAGCATGCCCCGACCATCCGCCTTGTCAGTAACATACGAGGCGTCAGGTATGCCAGGGAATTCCGGTAACACACCGCCGTCGCCGCGCGTTTCAATCACCGTTACGTGCAGCGGGTCAAAATCAATATTCACATGCAGCATTTCATCAGCCGAATAACGACTGATGCGCTGCTGCGGATAACCCAGCGCTTCACACACGCTCAGCTGTGATTCATCAAAACCGGCGGCGATGCATTCACGTGCCAGTGCCTGTGGCGAACTGTTTTTATCAGTCAAAATCACTAGCGTTTGGCGCGCTTTCAACTTGCTGCGAATTTTCTCCAGCGGACGCCCGTGGAGGCTTAAAACCTCAACATCCTGCAACGACAGGCCCAACTGATGACACGCCATCTGAATGCTGGAAACGGCCGGATAAAAATGTAATTGCTGGTCACTAAAATTCTTGCTGAACCAGCGACCAATGCCGTAATAAAGTGGATCACCAGAAGCCAGCAGCGCCAGACTAGAAACGCCGTCGCGAATCAAATCCGCCAGATAAACGGGCAAATTCTTCAACTCGGGTAATTGCTCGGTTTGCTGTCCTGACAACTGCCCGGCTACAACCTCCAGCTGACGCGCCGAACCCAGCACACGCTCACAACTCGCTAATGCCTTTGTCGCAGCCTTTGAAAGCTCGGCCGTGTCGGTAACACCCAGGCCGATGATGTGAATTTTAAAGGCTGACATATCAGTAATACTCGCCCTTATTGCAGCGCAACAATGCGTTACAGACTGACGCCGAAATTGCACTACCGCCCTGACGACCCAGCAGAGTGATGCATTCCACACCCAGCTTTTCATGTACGTCCCACAGCGCCTGTTTGGATTCAGCAGCACCTACAAATCCCACCGGGATACCAATAATCAACGCTGGTTTTTCCGCGCCCTTCTCAATCATTTCCAGCAACCGAAACAACGCCGTTGGCGCATTACCGATCACCACCACACTGTCTGCTAATTTTTCCTGCCAAAGTTGCAGGGCAGCCATTGAGCGGGTTTCGCCACGCTCTTTGGCTAACTCGGGCGTGCGTTCGTCATTGAGGTAACACAACGGCAACGATTGAATCATACGTTTGGTAATGCCCTGCTTAACCATTTCGGCATCGCACAGAATCGGGCAGTTTTCAGCCAATGCCTTCAAGCCATTCTCGCAGGCGTTCGCACTGAAACGTACCTGTGCCGACAGCTCTGGCATGCCGACGCTGTGCACCATACGCATCACCACCTGCTGTTGTTCCCGGCTGAAACCGTCAAGCGGCGTCAGCTCGCGAATCTGGCGGAAGCTCTCTGCTTCAATTGCCTGTGGGTTTATTTCGTATTCAAACTTCATTTACGACGCCATAGATTGATTGCACAAAACCATTTTTGAAGGTTTTTGTGGAAATGTGTTTGAGTTGAATGTCCTGCTTAGTTTTACCAAAGAGTGACAAGCCTTCACCTAACAATACCGGCACTCGAGTTATGCTCAGGTCTGTTATCAAACCCTCATTCAAAAACGACTGAATGGTTTCGCCACCATCAATGTAGAGTCGCTGACAGCCTTCATTTTCCAGTTGCTTCACCAATTCAATTATCGACCCCGAATACAACACCACACACTCTTCAAGTTCTACGGGCAGCGCTTTTAACGTGCGGCTCAAAACAATAAGTCGTTTACCTACATAAGGCCATTCGGGAAAGCTCAGCACCTTTTCAAAAGTGTTCCGGCCCATGATCATACAATCAACACTGTCCGAAAACGCCTTATAGCCATAATCATCCGAACCATCAGATGTATCAGCAGCCATTAACCAGTCAATATCGCCATCGGCCCGGGCGATATAACCATCTAAACTGATTCCAATATAAACCGATACTCTCACTTCTTGCTTCCAAAATTCAATATATGTTCTGAACAGGCATCAATTTGGTCAAAAGCTGTTATGCCATCAGGTAATGCCGGACGGGCCAGCATCATAACAGGAATGTCTAAATTACGCGCCGCCTCCAGCTTGGCCTCGGTGGCTTTACCGCCACTGTTTTTACTGACCAGCACATCTACCTGATTCTGTTTCATCAGCGTCAGTTCGTTTTCTAAATCAAAGGGACCGATGGCTTTAATCCAGCTCATCGAATCCGACAGAGGATGCTTTGGCTGCACCGCTGTTCGCAACAATTGCTTCTGGTTCTGTTCACCATATTTGGCAAACGTCGCCACTGCCAATTCATTTATCTGACCGGCAGTCAGAAAAACTGACTTGAACTCCGTCAGCGCCGCAAGTAACTGCGGCCAACCCGCAAACATCTGCCATTTATCACCAGCCTGCGCCTGCCAGGGAGCGCGATGAAAGCGCCAATAGGACATACCAAGCTGCTGCGTTACCGACCAGGCCGTGGAGGTCATCGCCTCCGCGTAGGGATGAGTCGCATCTAATACGGCATCAATCTTTTGCTGCTCAAGATAAGCCTGCAAACCACCAAACTGGCTAAAACCGCCACTGATCACTTCGCAATCAACATCCGGCATACGCACCAGTCCTGCTACGCTGTAGACGATTTCAATATCATCTCGCCCCTCTTCATCGCAGAGGAATCGTTTCGCTAATCGGCGTGCATCCGCCGTGCCACCCAGCAATAACAGCTTCATTGCACACCCGCCGAGCCAATAAACTGGCCCTTGCGATCAACTGCCCATATTTCCAGTTCGACTTCAGCGGGCACAATTTTCCGTGCATGTTGTAAAGCCGCGTCACAGACACCGGCCGCTAGATCAACATTCTGCTGCTGGCATAACTTCAGCGCTTCCATGCTGGTATTGGCCTGGCGGATCGAATCTTGCAAAGTTTCATCGGCACCCGCTTCTTTTGCCAATCCGGCCAGCTGCTCAAAATCCACGCTGGAAGCACGGCTGTGTAAATCCAAATGACCATTCGCCAACTTGCTTAATTTGCCAAAACCGCCGCACAGGCTGACTTTCTGCACCGGCTTTTGTTTCAGATACTTCAACACGGCACCGGCAAAATCGCCCATTTCAATCAACGCCATTTCAGGCAAGCCATAATACGTACGAATCGCTTCTTCGCTGGTATTGCCCGTGGTCGCAGCAACATGCTGAAAACCATTGGCCAGCGCCACATCAATGCCCTGATGAATCGAGGCAATATAGGCCGAACAGGAAAAGGGCCGCACAATACCTGTAGTGCCTAAAATTGATAAACCGCCCATAATACCCAAGCGCGGGTTCATGGTTTTCTGCGCCAGTTCCGCGCCTTTTTCCACGCCAACGCTGACTACAAAGCCACCCTGATAACCGTAGCTAGCGGCAATATCCTCAAGGTGTTGTCGCATCATCATTTGCGGCACAGGATTAATCGCAGCCTCACCTACAGCTAATGCCAAACCGTCGCGAGTCACGGTACCCACGCCGTCACCCGCTTTAAACTGAACGCCCTGCTCTGATATCAACTCCAGATCAACGAACACTTTGGCGCCGTGTGTTACGTCTGGGTCATCACCTGCGTCTTTAATCGTTGCCGCGCGCGCCGAATCGCCACTAATTCCCCTACTCAAAAGTAAGTCACAGATTACCAGCTCGACCTGCTTACCTGCCTTGCCGCGTTTTTCTGGCAAGGTCACCGTGGCATTTTCAACGCGTTGCTCGCCCAGTAATAAATGCGCAGTAGCGACACAACAAGCCGTGGCACAGCAGCCAGTGGTCAGACCGGTACGTAAGGGGCGAGGTTCTTCTTCGCTCTCCGGCCACATATTCTTTTACTTCAGCCCGTCGCTTTCATTTGACCCAGCTCTTTACCTAGCTGGGGCTTAAACAATTGCGCTACGGCCTCTGGGTTAGATGGGAAGAACAAATGAAGGTAGGTAGCCGTTAATCCACGCTCTCGGAAGATTGCTTCACCCGGTGCAGGATGTCGCTGGCGTCGGCCATGAGCAATTGGCTCCGGTGTGCCGCTAGAGCGTGAGCGATGGTGAGCATGAGCACGCACCTCACCTTCCGGCAATGGCGCTGTTTGCATACCCTGACAGCCACGCTTGCCGCGCATGGCGCCTTCGCCCGCTAAGATTCCTGCCATCGGATAAGTGACGTCCTGTAAATCAGTCAGACTTTCTAGGCAATAAAGGAAACCGCCACATTCAGCCAAAATCGGCTTATCTGTGGCTGAAAAATCACGAACAGACGCAATCATGCTGCTATTTTTTGATAACTGCTGTGCATGTAATTCTGGATAACCACCCGGAAACCACAATGCATCGGCTTCCGGCAGAGCTTTGTCGCTTAATGGCGAGAAAAAGCTGACTTCTGCGCCTAACTCACGCAAAAATCGTATGTTTGCGTCATAAATAAAAGTAAATGCTTCGTCTTTGGCGACGGCAATTTTAACCTTACTCAGATCGACGCTTTGTTCAGGTGCAGCTTCCATCACCGCGAAAAACTCAACGGGCTTTGGCAATTCAGCAATGCCACTGTCTTCGCGCTGAAGACTCTCGCCTATCTGATCAGCGCCATTGTTGATTCGAACATCTAACTCATCACCAACTTCGGAAGGCTGCACCAAGCCCAAATGGCGCTCTGGCAGAGCCACTGCTTCATCGCGCGGAAAAATACTTAACAGCGGAAGACTGTCAGGCAATGAATCGCGAATTAGCTGGGCATGACGTTCCGAGCCACAATTATTGGCAATCAAACCGACAAACTTTACGTCATCACGGAAGTTAGCCAAGCCGATAGCAATCGCCGCCGCAGTCTGCGCCATGCCTTTCACGTCCATCAGCAGGGCAACAGGAATATTAAATCGTGAAGCGAGATCAGCACTAGAGGGCTCGCCATCAAACAAGCCCATCGCGCCTTCCACCAGAATCAGGTCAGCCTCTCTGGCCGCTTCATATAACTTTTGTTGGCAGTAAGCTTCGCCAGCCATCCACATATCCAACTGCTCGACATGTTTGCCTGAGGCTTGTGCGAGAATTTGCGGATCGAGGTAATCAGGGCCGGTTTTGAATACACGAACGTCTTTACCCTGACGGGCAAAAAAACGCGCCAATGCAGCGGTTACTGTTGTTTTACCCTGCCCGGAAGACGGCGCGGCAATAAATAGAGCGGGGCAACTTGCAGACAAGGAAGCAGTCATTAGAATTCGATGCCTGCCTGCGCCTTAACACCTAGACGGAAGGCATGACGCTCATCCTGAATGACACTGATGGTGTCGGCAACATCCTGCAGCGGCGCGGCCATGGTACGGCCGGTAATAATCACACTCTGCATGAGTGGACGGTTTTCCAAAGCCTTAACAACCGGCTCCACATCCAGATAACCGTATTTGAACATGTAGCTCATCTCATCAAATACCAGCATATCGTAGCTGTCATCCTGCAAAAGCTGTTCTGCCAGCGCCCAGGCCTGCTGCGCGGCTTCAATGTCTTTCTCGCGATCCTGCGTTTCCCAGGTAAAACCGTGACCCATAATGTGCCAATCGATTAGCGGATGATCTTTAAACAGTTTGTATTCGCCGGTTTCCAAACGCCCTTTGATGAACTGAATCACCGCGCATTTCTTACCATGTCCAACTGAACGCGCCATGGTGCCAAAGGCTGAACTGCTTTTACCTTTGCCCGGACCTTTCAAAAGAATCAGTACGCCACGCTCTTCGGTAGATTTGGCTATCTTTGCATCGATCACGGCTTTGCGGGAGGCGGCGCGTTTTTTGTGAGCTTCGTTTTTATCCGTCATAAAACCTTACCTACGCATGGGCTGGCGAAAGTGAAAAATAATCAGCCGCCAGTTCGCGCGCTAACTCCTGACCACGGCCACGTTTAACTGGCGAGCTTTCAATGTCGATCAGCAAGCATTCACCCGGTAAACGTAAATCCGCCACCTGCTGTGAACTGCGGCCATCGGTAATCAAATAAGTGCGCATCGCCATCTCGGGATGTTGTTTAGCTATTTGTCGCAGGTAATCGCCCGCCTGTTGCAAGCCTTCACGCAACGGCGTGCCACCCCCAGCAGGAATGGTATCGAGCAATTGGCGTAACGCTTTTGGTGCACGGCGGCGCGGCAAAAAGTTTTCGACCTGTTGATTACCAAAGCCCCACACCGTTAGTTGTTCACGGGAGCGGTAGGCCTGCTCAGCAATTTCCATAATCGCCGCTTTGGCATTGGCAAACAGGCTGTTTTTCAGAGTCGATGCCGAGGTGTCCAACAGCACAAAGTGCAGCACTGGCTGACCGCTACGTGCTTTGCGCATTTTTAATTGGGTAGGCGGCCACTGTCCGGCGCTACTCACCAGACTGGTGAACCAGTTCGGGCGGCGTGTTTCTTTTTGCGACAGCTTACCGGAACCACTGCTAGCGCCCTTTGATGCACTTGAGCTGGCAGCATCTAGCGTTTGAGAACGAACCGTTTGCGGAGATATTGCACCTACCGGCACACCTGCATTTAACGCATCGGCTGTTTTTAATTGCTGCGGTGCCATCGAGCCCCACTCGCCCTGCGCTGTTTCTGGCTCTGACGAACTATCCTGCTCATTGCGTGGCTGTTGCTGCGGAGGTCGGCGATTTGAGGATGGTGGTGGCGTCGATGATGAAGGCGGTGTTTTACGACGATGCGCCAACACTAGCTCTTCAACCGCAGACAAATCCTCTTCGCTGACATCATTGCGCTCACACCAGGCTGCATGCGCTAATGCTGCACGATACCAGACGATATCGGCACGCAAACCCTCTACACCGGCAGCATGGCAACGCTCGGCAATGGCAATTCTCAGCGCATCGGAACATTGCACCTGCGGCAGTGCGTTACGAGCCGTTTCGAGCGCAGCTAACAGTTCTGTTTGTTCAGCTAAATATTGTGAGCAGTAACCTTGAGGGTCCACATCAAAGGCCTCACGACGGCGCACGATTTCAACGCGCTCTTCGAGGCTGTATTGATTATCCAGATGCACGGCCAGACCAAAACGATCCTGCAGCTGTGGGCGCAGTTCGCCTTCATCAGGATTCATGGTGCCAACTAACAGGAAGTTAGCCGCGTGTGAGTGACTGATACCGTCACGTTCAACGCAGTTCACACCACTAACGGCCACATCCAGCAACAAATCAACCAAATGATCATTAAGTAGATTTACTTCATCGACGTAGAGAATGCCGCCATCAGCTTTTGAAAGAAGACCAGGATGAAAGGCGACATTTTTGTCCTGCAACACCTGCTGTAAATCGAGTGTGCCCACCAACATATCTTCGGTGGCCCCCAATGGCAGGGTTACAAAAGTATGTGTACCGCCCGGCAACAGATCGGCCATGCCGCGTGCCAGTGTCGATTTTGCACAACCGCGCGGGCCGCTGATCAACACCCCGCCTAACTTGGGGTTAATGGCAGCAAGAATAAGCGCTAACTTAAAGGACTGCTGCCCAGTAACCGCAACAAAGGGAAACTGCGCGGCAGAATTAGCCGTGGGCGACTGCATGACCCGAGGCTCCTTTCAGAACCCAGCGATTGACGCACCAGGCGCTGAACGCACCCAGCACCAGCCAGAACACCAAGTTGGTGATACCACTAGCCATAATAAATGTGGAATGTAGATCAGTCAGTGCCGCAACTGATGCAGCATCACCCGTGAACTCAGGGCCAGCACCATGCGGCGCACCGATGACATAGGGCAGCGCGAAAAATACCAGTGAAACCGCCTTGAGTTTCAGCGGAGCAAAAGCCAATAGACCCATTCCAACAACAAACATCACGACTGTTAATGCCCACCAGCCTTGGCGATTATCCAATGGCGCGGCTTCAATGCCGGGGATTTCCGGTGGCAGACCAATACCGGGCGCAGCAAAAAAGGCGATGAAACCCGCCAAGCCCCACAACACGCCTTTGCCTAAAGAAGAAGATGTCCAACCCTGCAGCTGGGTCTGGCTCATCAACGCCAGCAATACCGCCGCGAAGCCAATGCTGGCAATCACGTTAGCCAGCGCTGTATAGAACAGTCGCTCAGCGCCATCTGCCGGCGCCCAAGCTTCATCGTTATGTTCGTGAGCGCCATGGTCATGCGCATGAGGAGCCGCTGCAACAGGTGCAACCTCTTCGGTTTCGTAAGCTTCAGAAGCAAAAATAATAGGGTTAACAACAACAGACTGCATCCCAGTCAACAACAGGCCAACCAGCAAGCCAATCAACAGGGAGCTATAGATAATACCGCGTAAAAGCATCTCAAAATCCTAATTCAACAAGATCAGACAAATAGCACAACCAGCCTGATGTCAGGCTGGTAAATGTAAAGCGCGCAGAAGCTTCTGGTGAAATCCGATCGAGAGGGTTCTTGAGTCTCTCTAAGACTTTCTCAGAAACCTAAGGGCTTAGTGGCAGGGAAATGCCATGCTGTGGCGGACGTCGTGTGCGGCGTTATGCGCAACGCTCATAGGCGCGAAACCTACGGCAAACACTAAGATCGCACCGAAGGCCAAAGCCGTCAGTGTGCTTAACCAACCTGTTGATGTTGTCGCTACCAAAGAAGTAGAAGACTTAGAAATTGAAGTTTGAACTGAAGACATGTTTAACACCTTGCACCCACCGTGCGTTTAGTAAGGTTAAATTAATGAGCAGGCCGGTCTTCGGGCTCAAAGAGGGTTGCGTCAAAAATGGCTCAACCAAAATGTTTACGCCTTCCCAGATCACTTGAATCTAGTGGCTTGTGTAAACGACTCTTCATTACCGATGCGGGGGCAGCGATGGGATTGATGATCAAAGATCACGCTATCCATACTTCCCGATTATCCTAACTTCGCAATTGAAGCGCTGGCACCTGTTCGAGTAGCGGAATGTTAAGTCTTTATAGTTTTCTTTACAAGGAGTTATCGGCTACAGGAAGACGCTCAAGGCGATATAAATTCGTCTCAACCTTACCCGTTGAGCGGTGAACCACCACTTGGCCGCCGTGGGCTTTTAGGTCTTGGTTAAGCGTGCTCTGGTAGAGTTGCCGCTGGAATTCGGCGTAGTCGATTTTGTCTTCGCAGGACTGGCTGAGGAAATCAAATAGATCAGTGAGAGAGAAAACCAAAGCACCCTGCTCAATGTAGACACTACCGTTGTAGGTGCTTATTTGGTCTATGGCAGAGTTGTCATTAGACAAAACACTCAAAAATAGATCATAGGCGCGCTTGTTCATTTAGCTTCCGAATGCTGGCTTGGTGGTGCTTTTATCAATCAGTCAAAAGGGGATGCGACGAACGGTATCGCAATTCTAACCGACCCCTTTAATTGAAAGATAAGTAATTTGTATTAGTTCGGACTTAATCTAACACGTTTGAAAGCAAGGTTTTGATATAACCTGGCCGTCCGCTTAGTGCCAAGGGCAGGCATACAGAGTTTCAATTTATTTGGCCTTGAGATATTTCAGCATATTATGCCTTAGTGAAATTATTCACTTAAAAAATACTCTAATAACGTCAGGTTATTTTACAGTTGGAATCGTCTATTTATGTAACTCTTTGTTTTTGTTTGCTTATATTTATGGTGCGGAACTTGCATTTTCATAGATAAACAATAAATAAGGTATAAATAATGTTTAAATTTATTGGTGCCATCTCACTTGCTATAGCCTGCTTTTCAGCCCCTACGTACGCTACTGTACTATTTGATAATGGCACTACTGACCCCACAAATACTACTCATAATAATACCTATAGCGCTACTGCTATTAGTTATACTATTTTTGACGATTTCCAGTTGGCCTCTAATTCTACGATAACTGATATCAACTACAGTATTTTTACTATCCTCTCTTCCAGCTATACACAAACCTTCGTAACTATCTTGGACGCTGTAGGTGGCTCGGTTATCACCCCTACATTTAGTGTGATTGGTAGCTTGACCCCAAACGGCCTAACATCAATTAATAACCTTGTTCCAAACGGATTTGACGTAACGTTAAGTGGCTTGTCTATAAATCTATTGGCTGGAAATTACGTTTTAGGTGTGAGTACAGACATGGATGGTACTGCTAGGGCTAGTATAGGCAATGGTGATTCTGGTTTTGGTTCAGGTCTTGTGCAGAGTTTTGGTACCAGTAATGTTCAAAAAACTAACCATATGGCTTTCAGTATAGAAGGCTCTACGTCGACCTCTACGGTTCCTGAACCCAGCACTCTTGCTCTATTAGGGCTTGGCCTAGCAGGATTTGGATTAGCGAAAAGAAAAAATATATAAGAGTTTTTATTTGAATGCCCCCACCATTGTGTGGGGTTTTTTATAGCTATCAAATGACCGCTTTGGGTCGAAACCGGTCATTCAAGAATAAACTAAAACGTAATCTCAAAAAGTCTCCTGTGGATATTTAGAATCAGTATAAAAACCTAATAGCGACTCAACTCAAATTTTTACAACTCGATAACAAACACCCAAACAATGCTCCGCACCCGCTGCAATGCTGACGTTATCATCAGCAATATTGCCGGTCTCAATGCAGAGCATGTTCAAATAACCGCCCTCGCCCATATCACCTAACCGGACTGATTTATCAATCCAGGGGTTCCAGACAACGGTTGACTGGCTGTTGGTAGTTTCAATGCTGATACCGCGCTGCCAGCCGGCATCTTCAAGCAAACAGACGGGCTTGGTGTTTTGGTAAATGCGGTCAATTTCCGCATCAATGCTAATCGAGTTTGTTTCGACTTTGCGCTGCCAATCATCAAGGGCATCAATAAACTGGCAGTCTTCCAGCCCTTTAATCGCCACCTGATTTATATCACTCACCGTAAAATAACTGTGTAACGCCTGACTGATGGTGACAGCTTCAGCGCCTTTGTTGCGCGTAATCAAGTTCAGCTCAAGTCTTGCGCCAACAGTGACCTGAAACTCCAACTCGGTGTTGTGTGGCCATAACTCTAAGGGTACTTCCGTTTGCGGCAGGCGAAATACAATGCGTGTTTGCCCGGCATCCAGCGACTTTGTCTCAACTACAGCCCAAGCCGCAGCTCGGACAAAACCATGGGCAGGCGCTTCGTTATTATCAGGATGCGCACCAAACCAGGGCCAACAAACCGGAATGCCACCACGAATGGTTTTATCCGTAATAAACGTCGCTTCGTCAGAAAGCCAGATCACCGGCTGCTCGCCGTTAGGCACCCAGGACAACACCTGCGCGCCCTGCAACACAATGCTCGCTTGCGAGTGATCATTGGTTATTTCAGCCACAATCAAGCCGCCAGTCACCTTGAACTGTAACTGGCCGTTGATACCGAATTGATTATTTAATGTGGCAAGTGTTTGCTGATCGGACATTTTGGTAAAACCTGAATGGCTTAAAAAAGGGGCTGCTTAGCCCCTTACAATGCTACTTCTTAATATTCATATCTAGCGCTAAATCCTTAGCGGCTTTAACACCCATCATTTCAATCAACGTCATGGCGTTTGCACCACCGCTGCTAGTTGAATCGCCGCCCATTTGTATTTCTGGCACCCATTTTTGTTTCTCAATGGCCTGAGCAAAGCGGTTCATCACTTTTTCATAGGTTGCTAACTTTTGCGCAAGTGCGCCATCGGCTTCGATAACAAGACGTTTATAGGCGCCATCACCTTCACCACGCAGAATTTGTTCCTGCTTATACTCAACCGCGGCTAGTTTCTTTTGCTCGGCTTCAAGCTTCTGCTGACGTGCCATTTCCACCCGTTTTTCAGCTGCAATCACAGCAACGGATTTTTCTCGTTGTGCATCAACGATGGCTTGCTCTTTAAGCACCTCTTTCTGGTACTTAGCCGTCATTACGTTAGCTTTACCTTGCTCTTCGGAGGTAATGGCGTCCTGTTTAGCACGCTCGGCATTGGCGATGGCGGTAATAATAGCCATGGTAGCTTCACGTTTGGTGGCGATTTGTTGCAGCGTTTTTGGTTCAAAATCCCAATCGGTGATTTGGAAGCCGTTAACGCTAACGCCGTAGTTCGCCAGATCACTTTCAAGATGAACGGGCAGACCATCTTCACCATAGCTAATCACGGGGACATTTTTAGTCACTGTTTTACCAGTGCCTTCATCGACCGTGTTGATTTTTTGCAGTCTGGTTTGGAATTTACCTTTCGAGATTTGCTGACTGGACCACTGCGTATAGATGCTACGTTTTTCAGCATAGGCTTCTTCCGAGCTCATTAAGCCGGCGGTTAAGTTCATGCCTTCTTCGGTCACTGATTTGATCAGCTTTTGCGAAACACCGCGGTTAGATCGGAATGCTTTGTGCAAATGCAGCATGGTATTTTCATCGCCGGGCAATGAGAAACGTGCTTTACCGTAAACTGTGCCGGTACCACCATCCTGATAACGAACCGAGATGCCCGTTTGATCAATTGATGACCCCTCATCAGAATTTGATTTATCATAATCAAAAGTAATTACATCATTGTAAACTTCGGTTGTGCCAAACCACTGCGGGTAGATACCCGGACTGAATTTCACATACAGCGTGCCGGTTGGATACTGCACAACGGTTCTGTGGCCGGCGTTGTTAATGCCAAACGCCATAAACGCGACTACCAGAGTCGCTAAAAACAATAATCCAACAACCATTAACTTGGCGGGAATTTTAATCATTCGAACTTTCCTTCTCATTTTTATTATTTACTGAATTCAATTCGTCAATTTCCGAAGAAACGTTCTTTTGATGCGCCTTTTCTTTGGCAATGTCTTTATCGATATCCATCAAATCACTTTCTAATTCGACTTTACGCAGTTCGTCTATTTTGTTGTCACGCGCCAAGTGATTTTTAAGCATCCATATAAACGTCGCCAGCAACAAAATAATTCCCAATACCAGAAACAGTCTCGTCATTATTTATTACTCCTAAAGTTCATAAGAATCGGTTAACAGGCGTGTAAAACGCGCAGCCAGCCTGTGGTGCACCATGATGAACAAGGTGCATATTTTTTATGGCGCGAGCGCTACAAAGGGGAGTCATACGAACCAGTCCGTGGCCAGAAATCCATTAAGAATGTGTGAGCTTTATAACCCTGCTAACTGTAGCTAACAATAGACAGAAAACAAATACCTCATATTGTCTCCCGTCCTAAATTTTTCCGGTTTTACCTGCATTGATTCTCCCCTATAATTCGCGGCCACAGGAGAGAATACACCCATGCTTGATTTAGCTTCACTACCCGATAATGCGGGCGTCATCATTTGCGGCCATGGCAGCCGCGCCAAGATTGCCGAAGAAGAATTTGCTTCATTGGCGGCTGGCCTACGGGCCCGTTATCCGGGCATCAAAGCGGAATACGGCTTTCTGGAATACTCTGCGCCGAATATACACATGGCGCTGGATAAGTTGCTTGAACAGGGTGTTGATCACATTTACGCAGTACCGGGCATGCTGTTTGCCGCGACGCACGCGCAAAATGACATTCCCTCCGTATTAACGACCTATCAAGAAAAGCACCCGCACCTGACCATTGAGTACGGTAAAGAGCTTGGCCTGCATAACGAGATGGTTCTGGCTTTCCAGCAACGTATTTTAGAAGCTGTTGGTTTAACGGAAATACCGGAAGTGGGCACGCTGTATGACACCATGCTGGTTGTTGTTGGCCGTGGCACATCGGTAGTTGAAGCCAATGCGGAAGCCGCCAAGCTAACGCGTATTGTTACTGAGAATCTTGGTTTTGGTTGGGCAGAAACGGTTTATTCCGGTGTAACTTTCCCTTCTGTAGGTCGCGGCTTGGAAATGGCTGCAAAACTGGGCTTCAAGAAAATTGTTGTGGCGCCCTACTTCCTGTTTGGCGGCCGTTTGATCGACCGAATTTATGCCTACGTGGATAAAGTTGCTAGTGAGCAGCCTGACATTGAATACTTCAAGGCGGATTACCTGCGTGACCAATCGCATGTGATCGACACTTTTGAACTGCGTCTAAACGAAACGATCCGCAGTGAAGAAAAAGGCGGCGGTTTGATGGCCAGCTTCAAAGAGCGTCTGGCGCGCGGTGAAATTGATGTGCATCACCATCATGCCGAATTCCAAGGGGAAGCTGCTGATCCGTCGGATGATGAAGCTCATGGTCACGAGCATTCACACGATCATGGACACAGCCACGAACAGGGCCAGTCGCACGGACAGGGTACGCCACATGAGCACTCTGACCACGATCATTCGCATGGCCAAACTCACGCGCACTCCGATCATGATCATAGCCATTCGCAAGATCATTCACATAGTCACGACCACGGTCACTCTCACGGGCATGGTCACCACCACGCGCCCTATCGCCACATTGCCCACCCCCACGGGCCACGCACGATGATTGACGAGAATGTGTGCTGCTGCTTTATGGGACAGTTCCCGCAGGAAGTTATTGATGAGGAGCGGGCTGCTCACGCTGCCAAAGGTGAAGAGCCAGGGGCTGGAACGCCTAGTTGTAAGAAGTAAGAAGTAAGAAGTAAGAACAATTGATCGTCATTCCGGCGCAAGCCGGAATCTATCGAAATCAAAACAAAAATCTGGATGCCAAGGCAAGTCCGGTATGACGATGGATGGCGCTCTTGGCTATGACGAAACTTTCAGAATTTGCTCTTTTAACTCTTCGTAGCTTTCCGTAACAGGAAACTGCGGATAAGCGGCTTTTACCGCGTCAGGACTGTTGAACAGAATGCCGGTATCGGCCTGTTCCAGCATACTGATGTCGTTATGGGAGTCCCCGACGGCAATCACCTGATAATCCAGCTGTTGTAGGGCAATCACTGAATGGCGCTTGGGATCGGTCTGGCGCAATTTGTAATCAACAACTCGCTCATTGTCATCACACACTAAATGATGAGCCAGTAAAGTAGGCCAGCCGAGCTTTTGCATTAGCGGTTGAGAAAATTCGTAGAAGGTGTCGGAGATGATGACCACTTGATAGCGTGGTCTGAGCCATTCGAGAAACTCCACGGCACCGGTAAGCGGTTCCATTTCGGCTATCACAGCCTGGATTTCTTTGAGCCCTAATTGATGCTCATTTAACAGCCGTAAACGCTGGCGCATCAATACGTCGTAGTCCGGCACTTCACGGGTTGTGGCGCGCAACTCTTCAATGCCGGTACGCTGAGCAAATTCGATCCAGATTTCCGGGATCAGGATACTTTCCAGATCAAGACAGACTATTTGCACAACGTTTCCATCCACCGACTCTTTAGTAAGTCGGCAAAGTTACAGGCTTCACCAATGCCCTGCAACTGCTTTACGGGGCTGATTCCAGCAGAACCTTAACCAAACTAATATCGGCAATACGCACGGGCAGCGTGGCATTACCTCCAGCCATCGGCACGTCGATATAAATACGTTCGTCAGTAATTTTGCGCAGTATCCCTTCAAGTTTTCGCTTATCAAAGGTGGTGATCCGCAAAGTTTGGTGCATTTGACTCGCTAATCTGGACGGATTTACTTCGGAAAATTGAGGCCCTGAGACTTCCTGCTGCATGGGTTTAGATTTAGATTCAGTCGCGGCCGCTTTAGCCTTGGGTTGCTCGATCAGAGTAGCCATGGTTTGCTTGAATTTGCCTTCATCCCAGTCAAATTCAATATCACGAATAACCTCATCGCCCATGTGAATTTCCAAGCCTAACAGATCAGGAATATCGCTTGGCTTAAACATATCGAGGTTGGCTAATTGCTGAATATCGCCAGGACGCATCTGCAACATCAGCCCGCCTTCAGCATTCAGGTAATATTGGTAGGCATCAAAAACACGCTCACTAAGGCTGATACCCTGCTTAGCTAAGGCTGTTTTCATCAACGCTATATGAAGGGCAACAAAATCATCCTTACTGACATTTTGTTCGGCTGCGCAATGATTCAGAAGACGAGTGTTATAACCCTCATCTTCAATATTGACCGAAATACGCTTGAGTTCAGGTTGAGACATTAACGCCGCTGCAGAGAGCGCAGCAATCTGATCGATATCAATCGTTACGGCGCTGCTGGTCATTTCATGCCAGCGGAAGTCGCTATCAATCGTGAAGCGCTTGGATGCTCTGTCCCAGCGATAGCCCAGTTTCAGGGTGCTATCTAGTTCGCTGTAACCCAGCTGCTGCAAGACGTTCAGTGGACTCGCAGTTTCGAGATCACCACAGCCCAGCAAGGTATAATCCTGGAATGGTTGCGGGCTCTGAGATTCAATCAGCATCATGTAAGGTTCAAGATGCTGAAGATCCATTCGCACATGATCTAGGGTCAGCTTCATCTGTTCAGGCAGGCGTTGTTTTTTTAGGTCATCGCCAATAAACATCAACGTTTGTAGGTCTGGAAATTTAACACCCACATCATCAATGGCCAGCTCCAAGCTGTTGCCATAGGCTTTAATTTTGACGCCTTCGACATTCACTTCGCCTTCAAGGCTGCTGCTCACATCTTCATAAGTAATCAAAACGAAGGGGCTTACCAGCGCAATCGCATCATCAAGTTGCGTCGTAACCTTATAATAAATAAAGCCTTTAACGCCAACAACAATAGCCACAACCAAAAGAATCAGCACAAATACTTTTTTCATTTTGCCCTCGATAGACAAATAGCAGAAACACGCGGCCGACTGGATCAGCCTATTTAGAAATTAAGTGTAGCTGATAAAGCCAAATAAACGAGCTATTTGGCTTACGTTGAACAGAGCAGGAAAGAGGGGGAGGTGAAAGCGTAAATCAATCGTTTTTTGGATCAACAAAGTTAAGTATTTGCACAGTAGATTCGGGCTCTACCGGTTTTTCCTTCACGCGCGTTGGAATCTCATAAGCACCACCAGCAGCGGGCATTTCATCCTCATAATCGCAGACCACGCACTCACGGAAATTTTTACCGTCCTGTTCGTACATGACGATCTTGTCCATTTCCGCGCAACGTGGGCATACCGCGCCAGCTATAAAGCGTTTTTTCATGCGTTTGCGGCCTACTTATTCAGGAAATCAAGATACTCACGAACACCTTCTTCAACCGTTCGGAAAGGCTCGTTGTATCCGGCATCTCGCAGGGCGCTAATATCGGCTTGAGTGTAACTCTGGTAACGACCTTTAAGGTGATCAGGGAACGCGATGAATTCAATTTCACCTTTGCCATGCCAGTCGACTACTGCGTTAGCAACATCAATAAAGGGTTGTGCCTGACCAGTACCTAGATTGAAAATCCCAGAAACTTCAGGATTAGCTAATAGCCACAATTTGGCTTTAACCGCATCACCCACATAAATAAAGTCACGTAACTGTCCGCCATTTTCATAGCCATCACAGCCTTCAAACAGTTTCACCTGACCATTTTCTTTGATCTGGTTATTCAGGTGAAATGCCACGCTGGCCATAGAACCTTTGTGAGATTCACGCGGGCCGTAAACATTGAAGTAACGCAGACCAACAACCTGGCTGTGGATTTGCTCTTCGTGGCGACGCACATATTGATCGAATAGGAATTTTGAATAACCGTACACGTTGAGCGGCTGCTCATTTTCACGCTGTTCGGCGAACTCAGTATTTCCACCATAAACCGCGGCGCTAGAGGCATAGATCATGGGGATACGGTTTTCGATACAGTAGTGGAAAACCTTTTTACTGTACTCGTAATTGTTTTCCATCATGAATTGGCCATCCCACTCAGTGGTGGCCGAGCAGGCGCCTAAATGTATGATGGCTTCGATGTCGCCAGGTAACATGCCGCACTCAAGACGTTCAAGGAATATGTGTTTATCAAGGTAATCGGCAATTTCACAATCGGCAATATTGACGAATTTGGTTCCATCGGTGAGGTCATCCACCACCAAGATATCGGTACGGCCCTGTTCATTCAGGCCTTTTACCAAGTTACTACCAATAAATCCTGCACCACCTGTTACAACGATCATCTACACACCCTTCCACTCATCATTTAATGCCATTCGAACAATGCGCGCATCTTAACATAAACATCTTATCGCGCGCAGGGCCCGATAATCGCGCTGCGACATTATGTCACATTCCGAACACAACAAAGCTGCCCTAGAATTGCCCGCCCTACCCCTCTATGGAAAAGTTCTGTGAAAAATTTTGCCTGCGCTATCTGCAGTTTTACTCTCCTGTCTTTTGCACCACTCGCTTTAGCTGAGTCTGACAAGGTCATTGAAATTATTAAAGCCATTCCCAATCAGTCCTATACGCTAACGCAATCGACCTTTCATGAAACGCAGGAGAAGTTTCTACAAACGCCGGGGGCAGTCTCAGTGATTGAGAGCTCACAGTTCCGGGATGGCAAACTAAGCAACCAGGAAGACATTCTCAAACAGGTGCCCGGTGTTTGGGTAACGTCTCAGTCAGGCAACGACGATGTTTTACTCTCCATACGAGGCTCGGGCATTGCCAGCAATTCTTTTGGCCGAGGCATTAACTCCTTTCAGGATGGCATTCCACTTGGCCGCCTTGATAACGGCACAACAAATCAGTTAATCGATGTTTTATCTACTGATTTTGTTGAGGTGTTTCGTGGTGCCAACGCGCTCAAACTAGGCGCGGCATCTCAGGGTGGCGCTATTAATTACGTTTCCAAAACGGGATATAACAGCGACCCTTTGGTGCGTGTTGAAGGTGGCAATTTTGGTTACCGTCGCGTTCAACTTGCGACTGGCGATGTCATCGACAACAAGGACTATTTTGTCTCCCTCAATAGCCTGAATAAAGAAGGTTATCGAGATCACTCCGTGCAGGAAAACTATCGCTTTAATTCCAACTTTGGCGTCAAACTGAACGATTCGTGGGAAACCCGCACCTATCTCTCGGCAACTCGCGCTCGCTCGGAATTACCCGGCACCATCAGCAAGGCTCAATTCCGGTCTGACCCAAAGCAAGCTGGCACCTACAACGAATCCTCTGACACTGACCGTAACTGGCGTGACCTTCGAATTGCCAACAAAACCAGCCGAGTTATCGGCGATGAGCGATTAGATTTTGGCATTTATGCCAAGTACACCGAGCTCGACCACCTGCCAACGCCTTTCACTGGCATCATCGATAACACTTACCGACAAGTTGGTGTCTCGGCGCATTATGAAAACACGCTCAACATTGGCGACTACTCACATCGTTATCTGGCCGGTGTTCGCGTTGGCATCAGTGATGATGCGCTCAACCGCTTTCGCCATGCCGACGGCGGACAAACTAAAACAGATCAAACCTATGATGCGAGCTTTAAGCGTAAGCAGCTGGAACTCTACTTCGAAGATACTATTGAGCTAACACCAGACACTGATGTCATTGTGGGTTTACAGTACATCAATGCGCACAGTGACTTTGATGATCAGCTGAGTAACGAACCTGCTTTCCTGGCCTGCTTCCCTCCCTTTGGCAATCCGGCCTGCCTGGGACAGCCACAACCAAACGCCAACACCGGAGATGACTCGTATACAGCCGACCATCACGGCATCAACCCAAAGCTCGGCATTTCTCACCAATTCGGCCCCAAACAATATGTTTTTGCCAATATTGCGCGTAGCACTGGCTTACCCTCCTCTACAGATTTAGGCACCAACAGCAGCACTATTCTTGATGAGCAAAGTGCCTGGACGTTCGAGCTAGGCACCAAAGGCAAACGCTATAAACTCGATTGGGATATCACTTACTTTTACAGCAAGGTTAAAGACGAATTACTGGACTTTGAACCGGCACCAAACCAGCGCGCTATTACCTTCAATGCCAGCGACACGATTCATGAAGGTGTAGAGGTTGGCCTTGGCTGGCTAGCTGGATACGATATTTTCAAAAATGGTGACACCTTACGCCTGCAATTAACTTACAACTGGTCAAACTTCTACTTTGATGGCAGCTCATCGCTGGGCTCCAGCCAGGTTAACAATGACCAGCTACCTCGCATCCCGGAACACACCGCTTATCTAGCCCTAAACTATAAAAACGGCCCCTGGAGCATCAGTCCCAATGTTCGTGGCGTGAGCCGCTATGGTTTGACCTATGATGGCAGCGGCGGAGACGCTTATGATGTGGACAGTTACGCTCTTCTCGGCTTGAAAGTGAATTACCGCCATAACGATCATTTCAACTGGTTTGTTGATGGCCGAAACCTAACCGACAAAGACTTCATCTCCGATGGCGCCGCTAGCTTTACCGCAGGCTCACGTGGTGCCTCTGTACACCCCGGTGAACCCATCGCTGTCTATGTCGGCTTTGAGTACAAATTATGATCGCCTTCCTTTACCGCTGGCATCGTCGCTTAGGCATTTTTCTGACTCTGCCCATTTTATTATGGTGCCTCAGCGGCCTAGCGCACCCTTTGATGGCCCATGTTGCTACTACCGAGGCGGCTCGCCAGGCGCTACCAACCAGCACACCCACGATAGCCGATGGGTATGTGCCAATCCAACAGCTGCTTCTGTCTCACAATATTGCTCAGGTCGACCAACTCCGCCTGGTGACATTCAACGAGCAAACTTGGTATCAAATCCAAATTCGCCAACCAGCACCAGAAATCAGTCAATATCAGGAAGCGCGCCCCTGGCCCTGGCTCACCATGCGCTACTTCTCCGTACAGACCGGCGAGGAGTTAATGAATGGCGATCATCAATATGCGCAATGGTTAGCACGCTATTTTGCAGATATCCCCGATGCCCCTATTACTCAAGTGGAAAAGCTCACGTCGTTTGATACCTACTATGCGCCGATCAATCGTTTGCTACCTGCCTATCGTGTCAGCTTTGATCGCCCTGACAAATTAAAAGTTGTCGTCGATACCACCAGCAGCCGCTTAGCAACCGTCAGTGATCGTTATCGAAATGCCCTGATGTGGACATTCCGAACACTTCACACCTGGGACTGGCTCGGCGAACGTCACGACCCCATTAGAATCACTGTGTTGGCCGTGCTGATTGCTCTTATTTTTATCCTTGGAGTATGTGGCCTGATACTTTATGGCGGCTTTGTTAAACGTGTGAAAACAAAAGCTCTCAAGCTAAAAAACATGAATGCCTGGCACCGTACCATAGGCGTTTTCATCAGCTTGAGTATGCTTGGTTTTGCCTCCAGCGGTTTGCATCAGCTATGGGGGAATTATCAGGCCAATGAGTTTTTCGCCTTCACGCCTCCAGCTGCTTTCACTACCGCTGAATTAGCGGTTAACCCGATTCCGCAACTAGCTCAACGCAACAGCACTAACATTTCACTGGCGCGACTATCCGATGGTGTTTATTGGCAATATCATGACGTTACCGAGCAAGGTAAAAATCTCAACTACCAATCCAGCATCTCTGGCCATTGGTTAAAAGATGGCGACAGACAATATGCAATGTCTCTTGCAGCGTTAGCCAGTGGTGTAGCCATTGAGAAAATTGCTAAAACAGAGGTTCGTCAGCACTTTGGCCGAGACTATCCGGGAATACTAAAACGCTTGCCGGTACATAAGGTGGTTTTTAAACAGGAAGGCTTACTGGCTTATTACATTGAAACCCAAACCGGACTGGTGGCTAATCGTGTGACGGGGCCAGAGCTGGCCAAAACGTTGCATTTCATGTTTCTGCACAAATACCGTTTCCTCAATAAAGTAGGATTCAGTGTGATAGCGCGTGATCTGATCATGAGCGTCATTGTGATACTTATTATGACGACGGCCTGTATGGGGTCTCTTCTTTATCTCCGCAAAAGACGGGGCCGAAAAAGCCAACGCTTCGCAGTACCTGCACTTAAGGAAAGCTAGCCTGTGGTTTAATCACCGCTGTATGCGTTGCGCATTACAGCGGTGAATACTGATCTAGCTAGTCTGTACGACTAGTCACTTCCAGTAGGTGGTAACCAAACTGCGTTTTAACCGGACCTTGTACAGTGTTCAACGGCGCGCTGAAAACTACTTCATCAAACTCACGTACCATTTGGCCTGGACCAAATTCGCCTAAATCACCACCACTGCCGCCAGACGGGCAAGATGAATGCTCTTTGGCAACATCGGCAAAATCTGCACCATTTTCAATTTCAGCTTTTAATTCTGCACACTTTTCTTCTGTCTCTACCAATAGGTGTCTTGCACTTGCTCTGCTCATGATTTCTTTCCTTAATTAATAAAACGAAGTTTCAAAACGAAATTTAAAATGCTTAAGGCTTATCAGCAATTTTCTGCATGTTTTCGTTGATTTTAAATAGCACAATCAACAATTCACAAAAAATACGCGCGCCAATAGCCCCGCTAATTAAAATAATGACACCAGCAATAAAACCGCCACCATAATGGCTAAACATCGCGCCAAAGCCAGTAACAATCGTGCTAGCCAGCATCAACCAGTAAACAAGGTTGATAATTTTTGGCGTCACCATTTTTTCAAAAAACAATAAATCCTTCATTTGCCTATGTCCTTGATTCACATTGATATGTAAAACACTTCACTAATTTTGCACCACCGACATTATGCCAATCCGCTATGTCGCAATAAAGGCTCTACACTCGGCTCACGCCCACGAAACGCTACAAACAATGCCATCGGCTCTTCTGAACCACCTTTATGAAGTACGTTTTCCAGAAACGATTGTCCTGTTTCTTTATTGAAAATACCCTCTTCCTCAAATTTTGAGAAGGCATCGGCAGACAGCACTTCGGCCCATTTATAGCTGTAATAACCCGCCGCATAACCGCCGGCAAAGATATGACTAAAACCATGCTGGAACCGGTTGTACGGCACAATAGGCACTACAGCGAGCTGTTCACGGACTTCATCCAGAATAGCCTGTACGCCACCCTGAAGCTGCGGGTTATATTCCTGATGAATACGGAAATCGAACAGCGAAAACTCAAGCTGTCGCACCATTTGCATGGCTGCCTGAAAATTACGTGCCGCCAGTAGTTTATCCAGCATGGCCTTTGGCAACGGCTCGCCGGTTTCAAAGTGACTTGAGATGAGTGCAATACCTTCGGGCTGCCAGCACCAGTTTTCCATAAACTGGCTGGGTAATTCCACCGCATCCCATGGCACACCGTTAATCCCTGATACGGCACCCACTTCAATTTGCGTCAGCATATGGTGTAAACCATGGCCAAATTCATGAAACAACGTAGTTACTTCGTTATGAGTTAACAACGCAGGTTTATCACCAACTGGGCCATTAAAGTTACAGGTCAGATACGCTACAGGAAGCTGCAAGTTACCATCGCTGTCACGACGCCTAACCCGGCATTCATCCATCCAGGCGCCACCACGTTTATTGGCACGCGCGTAAAGGTCGAGATAAAAACGACCGATCGCTTGGCCGTCTTTTTTGATTTCATAAAAACGCACATCCTGATGCCAGCTATCAACCGCAGTCACCGCTTCAATATCAATGCCATAGAGACGATGCACTACCTCAAACATACCGGAAATCACTTTATTCACCGGGAAATAAGGACGTAACTCCTCTTGAGAAATCGCATAACGATGTTGACGCAGTTTTTCACTGTAAAAACCAACATCCCATGGCTGTAACGCTGCCACATCAAAGCTTTCCTTTGCGTAGGCCTGCAATTCAGCAAATTCTTGTAACGCCTGAGGCCGCGATTTATCGGCTAGATCCTGTAAAAACTGGGTAACCTGACGCGGTGTTTCGGCCATTTTAGTGGCCAGGGAATAGGCGGCGTAATTATCAAAATCCAGCAACCTTGCCAGCTCATGACGCAACGCGAGAATTTCATCGATTAAATCGCTGTTATCCCACTCACCTGCATTAGGGCCTTGATCCGATGCACGAGTCACAAAGGCTTCATAAACCTCTTCGCGTAACGCGGCATTTTCACAATAGGTGACGATGGGGAAATAGGAAGGGAATTCAAGTGTCACCAAATAGCCTTGTTGATCTTTAGCTTCAGCGGCCTGCGCCATGGCCGCTAAAGAGGATTCAGGCACGCCGGTTAATTCATCAGCGTTATCTACAAGCTTGGTCCAAGCCTGTGTGGCATCCAGCACATTTTCAGAAAATTTACTGGTAAGTTCCGACAGGCGCTTTTTGATATCGCCATAGCGCTGTTTCTTATCGTCCGATAATGCCACGCCCGCAAGACGAAAATCACGCAGGGTATTATCGATACTTTTTTGCTGCGCCTGATCAAGTTGAGCATAACTTTCGCTATCCGCAATTGCCTGATAAGCACTGTAAAGCTCGGGGCTTTGTCCCATTTCTGTGCTGTATTCGCTCAGCAACGGTAAACAGGCGTTATAAGCCTCACGCAGGGCATCATTATTAACCACAGAGTTCATATGACTGACCGGCGACCAGGATTGGCTCAGCTGATCATCCAACGCTTCAAGCGGCATCACCAGAGCGTCCCAAGTCAGTTCATTTCCCGACGCTAATACTGCATGAATCTGATCCCGATTGCGCTGCAGTAATTGCTCGATAGCTGGCTGTATATGCTCAGGTTTAATTGCTGAAAAAGTGGGTAGTTCGGCCGACTGCAGCAGAGGGTTGGTCATAGAAAAGTTTTTCCATTTATTATATAAAGACACATCAATTAATAGAGGTGCCCACAATTAGGTTGCGCTACACTTAGGATATATTCTGTTTAAATCTATTAATTCAAGGCCGGAGAACAGTAAATCTGATGACAACACGTACTTTTCAAGGAATCACGCCTAAATTAGGCAACAACACTTATGTAGATCCCACTGCACTGGTGCTGGGCGATGCCAAAATCGGAGATGACACCTCAGTATGGCCGATGACTGTTATTCGAGCTGACGTTAACAAGGTGCGTATTGGTAGCCGCAGTAATATTCAAGATGGTTGCGTATTACACGTCACACACCCCGGCCCCAGCAACGAGGGGCATTCGCTATACGTTGGTGATGATGTAACTGTCGGCCATAAAGTAATTTTGCACGGCTGCACCGTTCATGATCGCGTTCTCATCGGCATGGGCGCGACCATTATGGATGGCGCGGTAATCGAGTCAGACGTGGTACTGGGCGCCGGCAGTTTGGTGGCACCAGGCAAAGTACTGGAAAGCGGTTATCTCTATCTTGGCAGCCCAGCAAAACGTGTACGCCCATTAACCGACTTTGAGCGCTCGTTCTTTACTTACAGCGCGGGCCATTACGTGAAACTGAAAAACCAACATCTTGTAGATCAAATGCAGGATGCGCATTAATCACTTCTCTTGATTAAACTGCTAGCTCTTTAGTGACTGGAATGACATTGAACGGATTTAATGTCATTCAACTAACACAAAGCATATCTCGTACAGCTATTAAATTACCCTTCACCCTGCAAAGTAATCACGATTCGCCGACTGCCACCATAATCACGGTGTTCACCCAAATAAATACCCTGCCAGGTTCCCAGATTAAAATGTCCGTTGCTAACCGGCACTGTCACACTACAACCCATTAGCGAGCTTTTAATATGCGCGGGCATATCATCAGGGCCTTCCAGTGTGTGTCGATAGTAAGGCGCGTTTTCAGGCACCATTTGATTGATATGCGATTCAAAATCCATTCGCACTGTGGGATCAGCATTTTCATTAACACTCAATGAGGCGGATGTATGCTGAATAAAAAGGTGCGCCAAACCTACCTTGAGCTCTGAAAGCTCCGGCAGTTGTGCTTCAACTTCTTCAGTCACCAAATGAAAACCTCGAGACTGAGGTTTAAGGTTGATGGTTTTTTGAAACCACATGGCTATCAGCTAGCTCAACTGAGCCCGTAATGAAGCAATAACTGGTGCTGTTTGCGGTCGCACGTTGCGCCAGATAAAGAATGATTCCGCCGCCTGCTCCACCAACATACCCAAGCCATCCATAGTTTTTGCAGCCCCTTGGTCGCGTGCCCAGACATTAAATGGCGTTTCATTAGCACCATACATCATGTCATAACACCAAGCATCGGTTGCTAAAATACCATCCGGCAACGGAGGTAAATCACCCTGTAAACTCGCTGCCGTGCCGTTAATCACCAAATCAAATTGCTGACCACTTAAGTCTTCAAAGCTACTGGCAGACACTGCACCTAGATCCGCAAACTCTTGCGCTAGTGTCTGCGCTTTGGCTACGGTTCGGTTAGCAATCACAATATTGTTAGGTTTTTCAGCCAGAATGATAGCCATCACGCCCCGCACTGCACCGCCAGCACCCAAAACCAGAACCCGCTTGCCGGAAATATTTCCTGCATGGTTCTGTTGGATATCTCTTACTAGTCCCACTCCATCCGTATTATCGCCGTAAATCTTGCCATCCTGGCCCTGCATCAAAGTATTGACCGATCCGGCACGCTTGGCACGTTTACTCAATACATCGGTGAGTTGCCACGCATCCAGTTTAAACGGAACCGTTACATTTAGACCCTTACCTCCAGAGCTAAAGAAGCTTTTGGCCTGCTCAGCAAACTGCTCAAGCTCGAACAATGTCGCTTCATAGCTCAGCGTTTGTTCAGTTTGCTGAGCAAACGCAGTATGAATATCCGGAGATTTGCTGTGTCCTATTGGGTTGCCGACCACGGCATAACGATCTGTCACTTTTGTATCCACTTTTTAGGCTGTAGGAAGGTATCGTAAAGCTCGGCTTCTGGCGAACCAGCCTCTGGCTGATAATCATAATCCCAGTGCACCACGGGAGGCAGTGACATTAAAATAGATTCCGTCCGGCCACCCGTTTGCAGGCCAAACAACGTGCCGCGATCATAGACCAGGTTAAATTCCACATAGCGGCCACGACGGTAACATTGGAACTTACGCTCACGTTCACCATAGACCGTGTCTTTACGTTTCGTCACGATAGGGCAATAGGCATCAATATAGCTGTCGGCAACGGAGCGAACAAAAGCAAAACAAACTTCAAAATCCCACAGATTGAGATCATCAAAAAACAGCCCACCGATGCCGCGTGGTTCGTTTCGGTGTTTGAGGAAAAAGTATTCGTCACACCATTGCGCATATTGCTTATAAATACCTTTTCCAAAAGGATCACAGGCCTGCTTAGCAACACTATGCCAATGCAAACAATCCTCTTCAAAACCGTAATAAGGTGTTAAATCCAGACCACCGCCAAACCACCAAACAGGCTCTTCGCCGTCTTTTTCTGCGACAAATAACCGGAAGTTTGCATGCGACGTGGGGATGTAGGGGTTTTTAGGGTGCAGTACCAACGAGACACCCATTGCCTGAAAACTACGCCCTGCTAACTCGGGACGTACAGCCGTCGCAGATGCCGGTAAGGTGTCGCCAAATACATGGGAAAAATTAACGCCGCCTTTTTCAAAAACCGCGCCATCGGTAATCACACGAGTACGGCCGCCACCACCCTCTTCACGCAGCCAGTTTTCTTCCGTAAAACGGGCCTGACCATCTTCCTGCTCAAGTGCCTGACAAATACTGTCCTGCAACTGCAGTAAATAATCTTTAACGGCTTGGATATCTGGCTGGTTCACACTCTTCCCCTGGGGTTTATATTAATCTCACAGGGCTGTCACAACCCCGTAAATACAAGGCACATGGTAGCAAAATATGACAACGAAAAAATATATCTCACGCTATAAGTCACACTTCTAGCGCAATACTTGGCCACTATGAATATCAATAATTGGCGAAGGCTTAGATGCATCACCCAAATTACCCGGCAATACAAAATCGACTTTAGTAGAAAAAGTCTTCACCACCTGATCAAAACTTTGCGCTGGAGACTGCCCTGACAAATTAGCTGACGTGGATACCAAAGGGCCTGCAAATGCTTCACACAGTTCACGCACCAAAGGGTGGGCACTGACCCGCAAGGCAATACTGTCAAAGTCACCTTTTATCCATTGAGGAACTTGCGGAGATGCAGGGACTATAAAAGTTGTAAAGCCCGGCCAATTAGCTTGTAAAAGCCGATATTGATCCGCCGTCATTTCACCAAAAAAAGGCTTTAACTGCTCAATATTAGCGGCCACTAAAATCAATCCCTTAGCCATCGAGCGCTGCTTAATCGCTAGCAGCTTCTCCACTGCGTCGAGGTTGTGAGGGTCACAGCCTAAGCCCCAAACAGCTTCTGTTGGGTAAGCAATAACGCCACCAGCACGTATAGCAGCAACTGCTTGTTGAATAGGAGTAGATGGTGATGTCATAAAAAGTTAATCGCTGAGGTCTTTCAATATTAATAACACAGAAAACTACCCCAGCCAGATAAGGCTTGCAAGTGATGAAGCCAGCGAATGAAAGGAGATACTTGTGATTAATTACTGGTTTTTGGATGGTCCGTAAAGGTGCGTATAAACCCACCGGTTGTGTTTTCAATCTGCCCCAACAGGGTAAGCTCTGTGAGCGTAGCAGATAACTCCGTGACTAATAACTGCGTTCTTTCCACCAATAAATCTGTAGAAATCATATCAAATCCCATTTTTTCCAGAACCAACTGCTGCAACTTAGTTACCTGCGACGGTCGCTGTTCACTTTCGCAAGAGGATGAGAAAAGAGGCAATTGTAAACTCAATTCTTCCAAAATATGCTCTGCCGTTTCCACAAGTTTTGCGCCCTCGCGAATTAACAAATGACAGCCTTTTGCTACTGGATTATGGGTTGATCCAGGAATTGCGAATACCTCTCTGTTTTGCTCCAGTGCAAAACGTGCGGTAATTAAAGAACCGCTTTTAATAGCCGCTTCCACTACTAGCACGCCCAAACTTAAGCCACTGATAATACGGTTCCGCTGGGGAAAATGTTGTGCACGAGGAGCCTGCCCCAGTGGGAACTCCGAAACAAGCGCCCCGTTACGCCTTATTTGTTCAGCCAAAGTTTGATGCTTGCGAGGGTAGACTTGATCAATACCCGTGGCCATGACCGCAATAGTGGGCAAATTTGTCGATAAAGCACCAGCGTGACTAGCTCCATCAATACCCATCGCTAGCCCACTAGTAATCAAAAACCCGGCCCGGCTCAACTGTGCGGCAAACTGGTACGCTAACTGCTGTCCGTCAATACTGGGAGAGCGACTGCCAACCATCGCCAGTTGTGGTTGATTCAGAAGTTTCGCGTTACCCACAACAAACAGCAGCAACGGCGGCTGAGCAATTTCACGTAATGCCTGAGGGTAACAGGGATGTGTCCAATGAATAAGATGATGATCCGCCTCACGTGCTTGCCATTCAAGCGCCGAGGCCAGCAATTTACCGATAGCGCTATGCTCAGGGGTTTTCCGATATTCAGCCATTGCGGTAATGGCTTCAGGCTTAACACGGCAAGCGCGTAATTCCTGCTCCATCGCAGTCAGTATTTTGGTGGGTGTTTGATAGGCTTGCAGTAATTTATGGCTCAGCCTAAGAGAAAGGCGTGGCACACAAAAAAGGGCCAACCATGGCCCTAATTCATCATCCGTTCGTGGTTCCATCGGCATCCTTGCTTAATTATCACCGGCATCCTGCCAGCTATTATTATACTTACACTGCGCTGTACGTTTATGGGTTTCTCAATTCATCCCTAATCGCTAATGGGCGTTGTGCTTTAAGAATCAGGCCGTAGCTCATCTTTTCAAACACGCGGAACACCATCAAAATACCCGCACGTTCAGGAGGCAACTGTACTATCTCGTTCTTAATACGATCCATTGCCTTGCCGTTATCATGGTAAACAGCCATCACATTACCGACTTCGATACTTTCCCGCGCGCCAAGGTTAATAGCTACCACATCGTAGATACCCACCTGGCTTACGCCACCGAGGACAGCAATAATTTTACCCTTCACTTCATTGGTAGGGCTACTCGGAAAGAAGGTTGGAGTAACCTTGGTTTGTTCCGTTGGCAACAAACGATCTTTAGCACGGAGTTCTTCACGAGCCACAGACAAACGTACGGTGGAAACATCAGCATCTTTAGCCGTTACTTTACCAACACCAACTTCCAGCGCTTCGATACCCAGCTCTTCACCGGTATCCGGGTCCACATACATCTGCCCAGGACGATAAACACCGTAGCTAGAATACTGTTGCAACTGATTAACTGAGCCATCGCGTGCATATAAAAGGTCCCCGCCACCAGTCACAATACGTCCTTCATGTCCGGCAAGCACATAGGCGGCTTGATCCAATGTTTGACGATCCGTCACACGACTACGCTTCAGGAACGGATTGATAGCATCCAGAGGAATTGCAGGGATAACCGTATCCAATGGTTCAATACGTGTTTCAGGTGATAGTTTTACGGTCCGGCTGCCAAGCCCACGCTCTAAGGTCAGACGAGGTTGGCCATCAACATAAATCAGGCTAATAACATCACCTGGATAAATCAGGTGCGGATTAGCAATTTGCGGGTTTACATGCCAAATTTCAGGCCATAACCAGGGCGAGCGCAAAAAGCTCTCGGAGATATCCCAAAGAGTGTCGCCCTTAACAACAACATATCTATCTGGATGATCAAGTCGTAATGGGTTTTCATCCTCGTGTTGAGCGGCATGCACACAAAAAGTGATCAACATGAAACTCAACAGCCCAAAAAGCGCTTTCCTCATGGTTTGAATCCTTACAAATACTAGTGGTTAAATAGCGAACACATAATCTGTATAATAGAACAAATTTTTCAATGTGCCTCTAAATATAGTTTTATAATCCGTATTTAGCTAAGATTTTATATCACACTAATTTTGCAATGTTTAAACAGCCTGCAAAGTATTGTCCTTGAGCACGTTTCCCCGGAGTTTAATTGTTGTCCTATGGCGTTACTTACTATTCTCGAATTTCCTGATCCCCGCCTGCGCAAAGAAGCGCTGCCTATTAACGAAGTGGACGATTCCATTCGTAAACTTGCCGATGATATGCTCGAAACCATGTACGATGCTCCCGGAATTGGCCTGGCAGCAACTCAAGTTAACGTACAAAAACGCATTGTGGTTATTGATGTGTCCGAAGAAAAAGATCAACCGTTGGTATTTATCAATCCAGAAATTGAAATACTTGGTGACGGTTTTGAAGAAATGGACGAAGGCTGCTTATCAGTTCCAGGCTTCTACGAAACGGTGCAGCGCCCGGACCACATCAGGGTACGTGCACTTGATCTCAATGGTAAAGCTTTTGAACTTGAAGATGACGACATGCTAGCAGTCTGTATCCAACATGAAATTGATCATTTAGATGGTAAACTGTTTGTGGACTATCTGTCCCCACTGAAGCGTCAGCGCATTCGTAAAAAACTGGAAAAACTGCACCGTCAAAGTGCCTAATAATACATCTGCACACGCAGGTGTTTTTGATCCCTGCGCCAGCATCAGTGTAAAGCTCCTTTATTAATAGAGAAATAATTTAATGGCGTCACCTTCATCCGTCGGCCCGCTGCGTATCGTTTTTGCCGGCACTCCTGATTTTGCCGCCAGTAACCTTGCAGCTCTACTCACCACTCACCATCAGGTGGTAGGTGTCTACACACAACCTGACAGACCTGCTGGTCGTGGCCGTAAGTTAACTGCTGGCCCAGTTAAGCAATTGGCGGAACAACATAATATTCCGGTATTTCAGCCTCTGAGCCTAAAAGATAATGCTGAGCAAGAAATTCTGCAGGCGCTCAACGCGGATCTTATGGTCGTTGTTGCCTACGGACTGATATTGCCACCACAAGCACTGGCTATACCAAAACTCGGCTGTATTAATGTACATGCGTCATTATTACCACGCTGGCGCGGTGCTGCTCCTATTCAACGCGCAGTATTAGCAGGCGATGAAAAGTCAGGCGTTACCATTATGCAAATGGATATTGGCCTTGATACCGGCGACATGCTGTTAATAAAAGACTGTCCAATAAATGACGATGATACTGGCAGCAGTTTGCATGATCGACTGGCCCAACTGGGCGCTGATTGCCTGTTAGAAACACTGCAAAACCTACCGGCTTTGCAAGAACAGGCCACCGTACAAGATCACAAAAACGCTAACTATGCGCACAAGCTGGATAAAGCGCAGGCCTGTGTTAACTGGCAACAAAGTGCCGAAGAAATTGAGCGCTTAGTACGCGCTTTCAATAGCTGGCCGGTTGCCTATAGCGAACTCGATGGTACCCGTGTGCGAATTTGGCAGGCCAAAGCTGATGGCAAAACTCATAACCAAGATGCCGGCACTATTATTAACTGCACAGCTGATAGCATTGAGGTCGCCTGTGGCAAAGGCCGCTTAAGCCTCGAGGTTGTACAGTTACCTGGCGCGAAAGCATTACCCGTCAGCGCCGTACTTAACGCCAAAAAAGATGTCTTCACCGTAGGTAAAACCTTCTCGTGAGCAAACAACTCAATCTGCGAGCGCACGCAACCAAACTATTAAGCCGCGTCGTCAAAAATCAGCTTTCTCTTGCTACTTTATTTCCTTATCAGGGTGCTGATTTATCCGTACAGGATGAAGCCCTGTTACAGGAACTCTGTTTCGGCGTGTGCCGTTGGTATCAACGTTTAAATGCCCAAATTGATATGCTGCTGGATAAACCGCTAAAAGCGAAAGATATAGATGTGAAAATTTTATTATTGCTAGGTCTCTACCAGCTCGAATTTACACGCATCCCAGCTCATGCTGCCATCAGTGAAACTGTAGAAGCCTGCAAACAGCTGAAAAAAGCCTCCGCCAGTGGCCTCATTAACGCTATTTTGCGTCGCAGTCAGCGTGAAAAAGATGCCATGTTGGGCGACCTGAACAAAAAAACCGATTACCTGTACTCACACCCCTACTGGCTAATCAAACGCTTGAAACAATGCTGGCCAGAACATTGGCAAGATATTTGCGCCGCCAATAATGAACGCGCGCCAATGACGTTACGGGTTAACAAATTGCGCAACAGCCGTACCGACTATCTTGCAGAAGTAGAAGCAGCCAGTATTGCTGCCTCGCCCTGTCAGTTCAGCCCGTCCGCTATTACGCTAGAAAAGCCCGCACCTGTGGATAGCTTGCCCGGCTTTAATCAAGGCCAAAGCAGCGTACAGGATGAAGCCGCACAACTGGCCGCCACACTGCTACAACTTGCGCCCGGCCAACATGTTCTTGATGCCTGCGCTGCGCCTGGCGGAAAAACGTGCCATTTACTGGAAACAGAACCCGCATTAGCCAGCCTCACCGCACTGGAACTCGATAGCGAGCGCGCCAAAAAAATCCACCAAAACCTGGAGCGTCTGCAACTCACCGCCAAAGTAATTGAGGGTGATGCCAGCCAACCACAGCAGTGGTGGGACAATCAAAGTTACGACCGTATTTTGCTGGATGCCCCCTGCTCAGCGACCGGTGTCATCCGTCGCCATCCAGACATCAAACTATTACGCCGTGATGATGATATTCCGGCACTAGCAGAACTGCAGTTTGAGATACTGAGTGCTCTCTGGTCTCTACTTAAACCCCGTGGCATACTCGTCTACGCAACCTGTTCCGTGTTACCTGATGAGAACGAGCAAGTGATCGCTCGCTTTATGGGACAACAAAATGATGCTGAAATTCTTAGTATCGAGGCTGACTGGGGTATTCAACAGCCATTTGGCCGACAGTTATTTCCTCAACAGCAGGGACATGACGGCTTTTATTACGCACGTTTGCAAAAGCGCTAACAACAAACCTACAAAGCGAGTCCTTTGTATAAGCCGGAATTTTGTTTTCTGGCCAGGCAAAAACTTTTAAGCCAATGAAAATAATAATTCTAGGTGCCGGCCAAGTCGGCACAAGCGTTGCGGAAACTCTCGCCGGTGAAGCCAACGATATTACCGTTGTCGATCACGACATTAAAAAGCTGGACGCCTTAAAGGACCGGCTGGATATTCGTACCGTTCACGGCAACGCCTCCTACCCCAATGTGCTGGAAAATGCCGGAGCCAACGATGCTGACCTGTTGATCGCGCTGAGTAGCAGTGACGAAATCAACATGATGGCCTGTCAGGTTGCCTATACCCTGTTTCATACCCCTCATAAAATTGCCCGTGTGCGCTCACAAGAGTATCTGGAACGCACTAAATTATTTGACCGTAAAGCTATACCCATTGATGAAATCATCAGCCCGCACCGAGAAGTCACCAACCATATCCATCGCCTTATTAAGCACCCCACCGCACTGCAGGTGGTTAATTTCGCTGACGGGCTAGTGCAATTGGTCGGTGTGAAGGCCGTCGAAGGTGGCCCATTGGTAGGCCATGCGCTATCCACACTACGCGAGCATATCCCTTCAGTAGATACCCGAGTGGCCGCTATTTATCGCCAAAACCGCTCCATCATTCCAGAAGGCAAGACCGTCATTGAAGTAGGCGACGAAGTCTTTTTCATTGCCGCTAAGCGTGATATTCGCCAGGTAATCAGCGAACTGCGTAGCCTGGAAAAACATTACAAATCGATCATGATCGTTGGTGGCGGTAATATTGGTGAACGCCTAGCCAGTGAGCTGGAAAATGATTATCAGGTCAAATTACTGGAACGTAGCCCTGAACGATGTGAGCAGCTTTCAATATCGCTGGATAAAACCATCGTGCTGCAGGGTGATGCCTCTGACGATGAGTTATTGCTGGATGAAAATATTCAGAAAGTGGATATGTTTTGCGCCCTAACCAATAACGACGAGGTCAACGTCATGGCCTCCTTAATGGCAAAAAACCTTGGTGCCGGAAAAGTAATGACGCTGATCAACAACCCTGCCTATGTAGACCTGATGCAGGGCGGCTCAATTGATATCGCTTTTTCACCGCAACAAATCACGGTCGGTCGTTTATTACGACACGTGCGCCAGGGCGATATTGTCAACGTACACTCGCTTCGCCACGGCGCAGCAGAAGCCATTGAAGTGATTGCGCGTGGCGATCAGAAGTCATCAAAGGTGGTCGGCCGGGCTTTGGAAAACATTCCACTTCCGAAGGGCACCACCATTGGCGCCCTTGTGCGCGATGGTCAAGTCATCATTGCCCATGATGACGTGGTCGTCGAAAGCGAAGACCATATCATCCTGTTTTTACCGGATAAAAAGAAAGTTCGCGAAGTAGAGCGCCTGTTCCAGGTTGGACTTGGCTTCTTCTAGATTAGCTTTCGAAGCGCACCGACTAACAAGCCAACTTTAATAACATAAGACTGCAAATTCATGCATTTTACCGTCATTTTGCGCATTCTTGGCATACTGTTGATGATCTTCAGTTTGACCATGGCAATCCCTCTGCTGATTTCATGGGCATTAGGAGAGGCCGCCATCCATGCCTTTTTATCAGCCCTGGCGATTACTTTTTTCAGCGGTTTGATTATTTGGTTGCCCGTACAGCATGTGCGCCATGAGTTGCGCACCCGCGATGGCTTTATTGTGGTGGCCTTGTTCTGGACCGTATTAAGCCTGTTTGGCGCATTACCTTTCTATTTAAGCCAAGACTTGCAGCTTAGTATGGTGGATTCGATCTTTGAATCTGTTTCAGGCCTAACCACCACTGGCGCAACGGTTATCACCGGCATTGATTTGCTGCCAAAATCCATCCTCTTTTATCGCCAGCAACTGCAGTGGATGGGCGGCATGGGTATCATCGTGCTAGCCGTAGCCATTCTCCCTATGCTCGGCATTGGTGGCATGCAGCTCTACCGCGCTGAAACACCCGGCCCTGTTAAAGACACCAAACTCACGCCACGCATTACTGAAACCGCCAAAGCGCTCTGGTATATCTACGCCAGCCTGACCGTGCTCTGCATGCTCGCCTACTGGGCGGCTGGCATGACCTTTTTTGATGCGTTAGCTCACAGTTTCTCAACGGTAGCCATTGGTGGCTTCTCAACCCATGACGCCAGTTTTGCCTATTTTGACAGCCCTCTAATTGAAGCTATCGGCATCTTTTTTATGATTCTGTCGGGAGCCAACTTTGGCTTACACTTTGTTGCCTGGCAAAGCCGTGGCGTACGTCATTATCTTGCCGACCCCGAATTTCGTTTCTATATCAGCCTGTTAGTCATTATCAGTGCCGTCACCTGCACAACGCTTGTTGTAACCAACGGTTATGAGCCTCTTACTGCGCTCCGTGCAGGCATATTTGAAGTGGTTTCAATTGCCACCACCACTGGTTTTGCCACGGCTGATTTTGCCCATTGGCCCAACATGCTGCCCTTCCTGCTGTTTTTAACGGCTTTTGTTGGCGGTTGCGCAGGATCCACCGGCGGCGGTATGAAGGTTATTCGTATTCTGCTGCTATCTAAACAGGGCATCCGGGAAGTAAAACGTCTAATTCACCCCAACGGCGTGTTTACCATTAAATTTGGGCAGCAAGCTGTTCCTGACCGTGTGGTCGGAGCGATCTGGGGATTTTTCTCAGTATATCTTCTGGCCTTTGTTTTTATGCTGTTGGCGCTATTAGCCACAGGGTTAGATCAGGTCACAGCCTGGTCGGCTGTCGGGGCAACCCTCAACAACCTGGGGCCGGGCTTGGGGGACGTTTCTGCTAATTACAGCAGTATCAATGATACTGCGAAATGCGTATTGAGCATGTCTATGCTGCTGGGACGCCTTGAAGTGTTTACTTTTATCGTGATTCTATCGCCCATGTTCTGGCGCCGCTGAGAACTTAGAACTTATAAAAGCGCGTCTTACCACCGGGCTTATGTTTAAACCGTTTGTATTCCCACTGATATTGTTCAGCCGCAGCTTCAACACAGACTTCAACACCCTGATTAAGGGCTGCCACTGACGTCGCTATATCTGCGGAATAAATATCATCGGGCGCAGGTTTCATAACCACTTCAAAACCTTTGCCAGCAGGTAACCGCTTCGCATAAGCAAACACCACGATAGCATCGGTTTTTTGCAGCAGTTTGGATACCAATGTCATTGATAGTGCATCTAGGCCAAAAAAAGGTGCGTAGACACCGGCTTCCTCCGGCGGCTCCATATCCGGCAAAACACCCACCACCTCTCCATTACGTAGTGCCTTGAATAATCCCAAAATCCCACGTCGATCCGTCGGGTGTAATTTTGTACCCACCCGGCCTCGGGCTTTTTGAACAAACTCATCTAATTCGGCTATTTTAGGTGGCTGATAGAGCGCGTTAAACTCAAAGCGATTTGCCAAGTAATGGCCAAGAATTTCCCAGTTCCCCAGATGCGGAGCAACAAGGATGATGCCTTTCCCACGTGCCAGTGCGGCATCGATATCAAGTTCTTCGGTGATTTTATGGTTATAAGCTAAAACAACGGGCATCGGTGCAAGCCAGGCTTTACCAACTTCCAATACCGTTTTCATCATTTCCTGCACGCTGCGCTTAGCCAGGGCCTGCTGCTCTACAGCGGATAAACTCGGGAAACACAGTTCGATGTTTTTTATGGTGATGCGCGCGCTGGCAGTTTTTTTATACCAGCAACATGCGCCTATCAAACCACCCAAAAACTGGATAACTGTTAGGGGCAGTAATGCTATCAACTGAGCCATTAGTTTTATTAAAGTTGTTTTAAATTTACCCGACAAAGCCAAGGTCTCTCTTAATTTAAGTGTCGCGATTGTACCTTGTTCGTCCTATGACGAGCCAATCCTCATTTAAGCCAGCAACTGAACCTAAAAATTTTTGCAATACTCTTTGCCAGTGTATACTTACGCGTTTTCTGCGGGCTCAATTTCAGAGCCGCACGGGCTGACATATTGGTCCTTTAGCAAGTAATTATACAGGTGGGATTTTGGCTACAAATAAGGTGTTAACTTTTCAGGGTTTAATCCATACGCTGCAAAGCTATTGGGCAGAGCAAGGTTGTGTCGTACTTCAACCATTGGACATGGAAGTAGGCGCAGGCACCTTTCATCCAGCCACGTTCCTACGCGCCATTGGGCCGGAAAACTGGCGTGCGGCGTACGTACAACCTTGCCGTCGTCCTACCGATGGTCGCTATGGTGAAAACCCTAATCGCTTGCAACACTATTACCAATTTCAGACTTTGCTGAAGCCGTCGCCTGACAACATTCAGGAATTGTACCTAAACTCGTTGGAAAAACTCGGCATTGATACCAGTGTCCACGATATTCGTTTTGTTGAAGATAACTGGGAATCGCCAACATTGGGGGCCTGGGGACTAGGCTGGGAAGTCTGGCTAAACGGTATGGAAGTCAGCCAATTCACCTATTTTCAACAGGTTGGCGGATTAGAGTGTTTTCCTGTTGCAGGCGAAATAACCTATGGTTTAGAACGTATCGCCATGTATCTGCAGGGTGTTGACAGTATTTACGATCTGGTTTGGACCGAAGGCCCGGACGGCCCAGTTACCTATGGTGACGTGTTCCACCAAAATGAAGTAGAGATGTCCACCTACAACTTCAAACATGCCAATGTTGATAAGCTGTTTGAACACTTTGATTATTGCGAAAAAGAATGTCAGCAACTTATCGAAGCTAACTTGCCACTGCCTGCTTACGAATTTGTATTGAAGGCATCGCACGCATTTAACCTATTAGATGCCCGTCAGGCAATCTCTGTCACGGAGCGTCAGCGCTTTATTTTACGTGTGCGCAGTTTAGCCAGAGCCGTTGCTGAAACCTATTTCGAAGCCCGTAAAGCGTTAGGATTCCCCCTTGCAGATGAAGCAATTCGCGCCGAATATGTAAGCGCTCACTTACAGGAAGAAGCATAGAATATGAGCACTCAAGATTTTTTAGTTGAACTTGGCACCGAAGAACTACCACCCAAAGCGCTGACCGGTTTAGCTGCGGCCTTTTTAAAGGGCATCGAAGACGGTCTACAGGCCGAGCACATTGCCTATCAGTCCACCAAAGTCTTTGCAGCACCACGTCGTTTGGCGGTACAGATCACCGCCCTTCAGGAACGTCAGGACGATATCGCGACCGAATTGTTTGGCCCACCGGTCAAGGCTGCTTTTGATGCCGACGGCAATGCCACCAAAGCTGCCGAAGGCTTTGCACGCAAGTGCGGCACAACCGTTGATCAGCTAGAACATCAGGATACCGATAAGGGTGTAAAACTGGCTTTCCGTTCAGTTACTCCTGGTAAAGACACCACCGTTCTACTGCCGGCGATTGTTCAACAATCCCTATCCAAACTGCCAATCCCTAAACGTATGCGCTGGGGCAGCTCACGTATTGAGTTTATCCGTCCGGTTCATTGGTTGGTTATGCTAATGGGCGAACAGGTTGTTGATTGCGAAATTCTTGGCAAAAAATCCAGCCAATTCAGTTACGGCCACCGCTTCCACCACAATGAAGCTGTTGCTATCACCGCTCCATCGGCCTACGAAAACACCTTGCATGAAACCGGCCACGTTATGGCTGACTTTTCAAAGCGTCGTGAGCTAGTACGCCAACAGGTCAAGCAGATCGCCATTGATAATAACGGCATTGCGGTGATCGACCCTGAGTTACTTGATGAAGTAACTGCGCTTGTTGAATGGCCCCAAGCCTTGCTTGGCGGGTTCGATAAGGACTTTCTGCGTCTGCCTGAACAAGCGCTGATCTCCTCCATGAAGGAGCACCAGAAGTATTTCCACGTTACCGATAGCAACGGCACGATGCTGCCCAGTTTTATCACTGTTAGTAACATTGAAAGCACAGACCCTGCACAAATCGTATCCGGTAACGAGCGTGTGATTCGTCCACGTTTAGCTGATGCCGCTTTTTTCTATGATACTGATCGTGAAACCGCACTGGCAACACGCCTTGAGCTACTTAAGAAAGTAGTTTTTCAGTCTAAGCTAGGCACCGTTTACGAGAAAGTTGAACGTATTTCCAAACTGGCCGGCAAGATTGCTACGTTAATTGGTTCTGATGCAGCCCAAGCTGAACGTGCTGGCCTGTTATCCAAAGCCGACTTACTTACCAGCATGGTTAAGGAGTTCCCTGACCTTCAAGGTACCATTGGCGCCGATTATGCGCGTAATGATGGTGAAGAAGCCGATGTAGCACAGGCTATTTACGAACAGTATTTACCGCGCTTTTCTGGTGATGTACTGCCCACTACACTGACCGGCTGCGCTGTTTCCATCGCCGATAAGCTGGATACTATTTGTGGTTTGTTTGCTATTGGTCAACCGCCCACAGGCGATAAAGACCCCTTTGCAATCCGTCGTGCTGCGCTGGGTATTCTGCGTATCATTGTTGAAAAGAAACTTGATTTGGACCTTCTCGACTGTATCGAGCTCGCACTTATCGAGCAGAAAGTTGACATAAACGAAGACGTCAGCAACAGTATTTTTGAATTTATTCTGCAACGTTTTCGTGCTTGGTTTCAGGATGAAAACATTCCTGCCAGCGTATTCCTTGCTGTACAGGCACGTCGTCCTTCTCGTCCGTTGGACTTCCAGCAACGTGTTTATGCTGTCAATAACTTTGCTGCAATGGAAAATGCTGAAGCCTTGGCTGCAGCCAATAAGCGTGTTTCTAACATTCTTGCAAAACAAGGTGTATCAGAAGATATAGCCGAAGTAAGCACTCACTTACTCGAAGCTGGAGCTGAGCAGGAATTGGCTGAGATTGTATCTCACAAGACACAACTCGTAGCGCCACTCATTGCCAAATCAGACTACACAGCCACACTTGAAAATCTTGCAGACCTACGCCCTGCTGTCGATAACTTCTTCGATAACGTAATGGTCATGACAGATGATGAAGCCGTACGAAACAACCGCTTAGCGTTGCTACAACAGCTGCGCGGCCTGTTCCTTAAAGTTGCTGACATCTCGTTACTGCAAAGTTAATAGCGATGAAGAAACTTGCACGTACCAGTTGTATTATTCTCGACCGCGATGGCGTTATTAACCACGACTCGGATGACTACATTAAGTCACCTGAAGAATGGCAACCCATCGCTGGCAGCCTTGAGGCAATAGCCAAATTACATAAAGCTGGCATCAAGGTAGTAATTGCCACTAATCAGTCAGGCATTGCTCGCGGCATGTATGATGAAATTACGTTGGCACGTATTCATACTAAAATGAACCAGCTGATTACCGCGCAAGGTGGGCGACTATCTGGAATTTTTTACTGCCCTCATGGCCCTGACGATGGCTGTGACTGCCGTAAACCATTACCTGGCCTTGTGCATCAAATCGCTGACGCACTCTCCATAGACCCCGTTAATATGCCATTCATTGGCGATTCAGTTCGTGACTTGGTCGCTGCTGAAGCGGCGGGGTGCCAAGCGGTTTTAGTTAAAAGCGGCAAAGGCGAACGTAGTCTCGCTAGCGGTAAGGTAGAAAGCCATATTCCTGTGTTTGAGGATTTAGCCAGCTTTGTCGATTTTTGGTTAGATTAAATTTAACGCCAATAAACGAACACAAAAAAGGGGAGCTAATAAGCTCCCCTTTTTATTATCTATTCAAACTGAATCTCATTAGAAATCCAGGTTTGCAACCGACAGTGCATTTCTCTCAATAAAGTCCCGGCGCGGTTCAACTTCGTCACCCATCAGGGTTGTAAAGATTTGATCTGCCGCGATTGCATCTTCAATCGTCACCTGCAACATCCGGCGATTTTCAGGATCCATCGTAGTTTCCCACAACTGCTCTGGGTTCATTTCGCCCAGACCTTTATAGCGCTGAATATTGTAGCCACGTTTTGCTTCGTTAATCAGCCACTCAAGAGCCTGCTTAAACTCCTTCACAGGCAGCTTACGCTCGCCACGCTGCACATAGGCGTCATCACCAACCAAGCCCTGCAAACTCTCACCTAGCGTCTTAATACTTGCGTATTCACTGGAGATAAAGAAATCATGATTGAACGGGTATTCTGTTTCGATATCATGCTGAATCATTTTTATCTTGGGTAAAAATATGTTCCGCTCTTTGTCTTCAACCACGGTAACCACATATTTACCGGCTGTTGCTTCAGCCGCCAACATAATCATTAGCTGCCCGGCCCAATCTGTCATGAGAGCCTTATCTTTCAGGTTCTCACCAGTAAGCTGCGGCAGGTACATCATGCGATCTAAGACCAAGCTCGGATAAACACGCGATAAACGTTTTATCGTGGCGACCACTTTATGGTATTCATTAACGATAGTTTCAAGACCCGCTCCGCTCAACCCTGGCGCGCCTTCGGTAACAAACAATGCTGCATTTTGCAGTGCCACTTGCACCATATACTCTTCTAGCTTTTCATCATCCTTAATATACTGCTCTTGCTTACCTTTCTTCACTTTATAAAGTGGTGGCTGGGCTATATAAATATGACCACGCTCAACTAACACACCCATTTGACGGAAGAAGAAAGTTAACAGCAACGTACGAATGTGAGAACCATCCACATCCGCATCGGTCATGATAATGATGTTGTGGTAACGTAATTTCTCAGGATTAAATTCATCACGACCAATACCGCAACCCAACGCAGTAATCAGTGTCCCGACTTCTACTGAGGACAGCATTTTGTCGTAACGGGCTTTTTCAACATTAAGGATTTTACCCTTAAGCGGTAAAATAGCCTGTGTTTTACGGTTACGTCCCTGCTTAGCAGAACCACCCGCAGAATCACCCTCCACCAGGTATAGTTCAGAAAGAGCCGGATCTTTTTCCTGACAGTCAGCCAATTTACCCGGCAAGCCAGCAATATCCAGAGCGCCTTTACGGCGGGTCATCTCACGTGCTTTACGGGCAGCATCACGAGCCCGAGCAGCATCAATCATTTTCTGAACAACTAGCTTCGCTTCCTGTGGGTTTTCCAGCAGGTATTCGTTCAACGCCGCGTTCATTTCCTGCTCAACCGCCGACTTCACTTCTGAAGAAACCAACTTATCTTTAGTCTGTGAAGAGAATTTTGGATCCGGCACTTTCACTGAAACAATTGCAGTCAGACCTTCACGTGCATCATCACCCGAGGTGGCGACCTTGGCCTTTTTCAGCATGCTTTCTTTTTCAATGTAAGTATTCAGCGAGCGTGTTAACGAACCACGGAAACCGGCTAAATGAGCACCACCATCTCGCTGTGGGATGTTATTAGTAAAACAATAAATGTTTTCCTGGTAACCATCATTCCATTGCAACGCAACCTCAACGCCAATGCCATCTTCTCTTTGAGCATTAAAGTGAAATATTTTGTTAATGGTTTTTTTGTTTTGGTTCAGATATTCAACAAAGGCACGTAAACCACCTTCATAACAGAACTTCTCACTATGACCACTACGCTCATCTTTCAGGACGATGCCCACACCCGAGTTCAGGAATGACAATTCTCGCAACCGTTTAGCAAGCTGGTCAAAATGGAATTTAATATTGTGGAAGGTTTCCGTTGAAGCGACAAACCGAACTGAAGTACCTGACGTTTCCGTCGTGCCAACTTCTTTTATCGCTTCTTGTGGTACGCCATGTATATATTTTTGTTCGTATATCTTGCCGTTACGGCGCACCGTTAGGTTTAGTTCGCTGGACAAGGCATTCACTACTGACACACCTACACCGTGTAAACCACCGGATACTTTGTAGCTGTTGTCATCAAACTTACCGCCAGCATGCAGCACCGTCATAATAACTTCTGCTGCCGAAATACCTTCTTCTTCATGAATATCGACAGGAATACCGCGACCGTTATCCGCCACACTGACAGATTCATCAGGGTGTATCGTCACGGTTATTTCATCACAATGGCCCGCTAACGCTTCATCAATTGAGTTATCAACCAACTCAAAAACCATGTGGTGCAACCCCGTACCGTCATCAGTATCGCCGATGTACATGCCTGGTCGTTTACGTACCGCATCCAACCCCTTAAGTACTTTAATACTCGACGAGTCGTATTCCTGTTCTTCGCTCATATTTATAACCTTTTGTATGACGACTGATTAAGACACCAGCTTTCCATGTTCCACGTGAAACACTTTTACATCCATTGACGGCCAATTATTTGAAAAGGCCGACTCATCTACGCTCGTGATAAACAACTGACAATTCAGTGTTGAGAGCATCTGACACAATCTATCCCTATGAACACCATCTAATTCCGCAGCCAAATCATCCAAAAGATAAATACATGGACGACCAGTGGTCTGTGAAAAATAATGCCCCTGGGCAATCTTTAAAGCGCAAATAACTAATTTTTGCTGGCCGCGAGACAAAATGTCGCTGGCGTTATGTTCAAGGTATTTGACTCGAAGATCCGCCCTATGCGGACCTGCCTGAGTAAAACCTCTCTTGCTGTCACTAATCAGCATCTCATTTAAAGTATCTTCTAGAGATACTTTAAGGTTCCAACCCGGATAAAACTCGACCTGCAAATCTTTGATATCTATTAATGCAGCCAAGAAATCATCAAAAAACGGCCTCAGCTGCTCCACATAGGCAGCGCGCTGCTTAGTCAGCCTCTCGGCCTGAACCACGAACTCTTGATCCCAGACAGACAACACAGAGCGATCGATTTTACCACGTCTTAACAATTTATTGCGCTGTTTTAAACAACGATTTAAACGCTGCCAGCACTCAAAGAAGGAGTGTTCCACGTGAAACACTCCCCAATCAATAAATTGTCTACGATAAGCTGGCCCAGCAGCTAAAAGCTTGAATGTTTCTGGCTCAATCAGCTGTATTGGCATCAACTCCAACAACGGTGCGGCGGAGGTTGCGTTAACACCTGCAACTTTGATTTGATGAAGCCCATCAAAGTTTTTAGTGATACCCGCACTTATAGGCGCCATATCTGGCAAGGTTTGCACCTCACCAAAAATGGTTGTTTGAAGCTCACCTTTAGTTATAAAGGTTTTATGTTTACTTGTTTTGAAAGAACGCCCGCGACCCAATAGGTAGAGCGCCTCTAGAAGACTGGTTTTCCCGCTACCATTTGCACCAACAATCAGATTCACCCCTGAGCCAGCATCCAGCTCAAGATGATCAATGTTACGCAACTTATCTACGACAAGACGGGAAATAGGCATGGAGTGAAAACGAAAAAGGGAGCCCTTTTCAGCCTCCCTTTAACGGTAAAAATGTTATGGCGAAAAAAACGATCATTGAATCTATAAACGCATCGGCATAACTACATAAATTGAGTCTGAATTTTCAACGACTTCTTCAATAAGAATACTGCTGTTAGCGTCGGCAAAAGAAATCTTAACATTGGTACTGCCAGTAACTGACAACACATCAAGTAAATAACTAACGTTAAAACCAATCTCTAAAGAGCCAGTCGCGCCAGCATCGTATTTAACGGTTAATGACTCTTCAGCTTCTTCTTGCTCAGGGTTATTAGCAAACACCTGCAAAAGGTCGTTATCAATAATCAGACGCACACCACGGTATTTTTCATTTGAAAGAATTGCAGTACGACTTAACACCTGGCGCAAAGGTTCTCTTTCAGCCAGCATTTCATGATTACTGTTTTTGGGGATCACTTGCTGGTAGTCCGGGAATTTCCCATCAACCAGTTTTGAGGTAAAAGTGAAGTTTTCTGAAACAGCACGAACATGGTTCGAACTCATGACAATATTGACCGATTCATCAGTATCATTAGAAAAGAGACGATTAAGCTCCATCACACCTTTACGAGGAATAATAATCTGACGTAACTCATCGGTAGATACATCGGCATCGGTCTCGCTCATCGCCAAACGGTGACCGTCAGTTGCAACAGCACGCAAGCGTCCGTTTTGGATTTCAAACAACATACCGTTGAGATAATAACGTACGTCTTGTTGAGCCATCGCAATACTAGTGCGTTCAATCAAACGTTTTAATTGTGACTGATGAACCGTAAATTCAAGATTCTGAGGACTTTCTTCAACACTAGGAAAGTCACTGGCTGGCAGGGTAGTTAACGTAAAACGACTACGACCTGATTTAAGTGTAATTTTATCTTCGTCTAACTGCAGGTTAATCTGCGCATCATCCGGCAAGGTTTTACAGATATCCATTAACTTGCGTGCTGGCACAGTAATTTCACCAGATTCAGCGGGCTCAGACAAAGTAACCCGGGCTAGCAGCTCAACTTCAAGATCCGTACCTGTAAGAGTTAGCTGATCACCATCAACAACGATCAAAATATTGGATAACACAGGCAGTGTCTGCCTGCGCTCAACAACACCTGTTACCAGGGTCAGTGGTTTAATCAAATCTTCCCGCGAAATAGCAAATCTCATAGTATTAGCCTCTACTCCTCAATTTTCTCTCTTAAAATCCGGTAAAAATACCGAATCAAGTACTCAGCAATCGTAACAGGTTTTTATAATCTTCCCTGATATCAGCATTAGTTTCTTTTAACTCAACAACCTTCCGGCAAGCGTGCAATACAGTGGTATGGTCGCGACCACCAAATGCATCACCTATTTCAGGCAAGCTGTGACTCGTTAACTCTTTAGATAGCGCCATGGCAACCTGTCTAGGGCGAGCCACCGAGCGAGTGCGTCTCTTGGAAAGCAGGTCAGCCATTTTAATATTGTAATACTCAGCAGTAGTGCGCTGAATATTACTCACACTTATCTGCCTATCATGCAGCGCCAAGAGATCCTTCAGCGCTTCACGTACAAATTCTGTGTTGATCTCATGTCCCGTGAAGTGAGCGCTCGCTATCACTCTCTTAAGCGCACCTTCTAGCTCACGAACATTAGATCGAATTTTTTGAGCAATAAAAAAGGCAGTATCACTGGGCAAGTGTATTTTCGATTTTTCCGCCTTTTTCATTAGAATCGCAACGCGAGTTTCTAACTCAGGCGGCTCTACAGCAACAGTTAAACCCCAACCAAAACGTGATTTAAGGCGCTCCTCTAAACCGTCAATTTCTTTAGGATAACGGTCACAGGTCAGGATCATTTGCTGACCACCTTCAAGCAAGGCATTAAAGGTATGGAAGAACTCTTCCTGTGAGCGGTCTTTACCCGCAAAGAACTGGATATCATCAATCAGCAGTGCATCAACAGAACGATAGAAATTCTTAAACTCATTAATAGTGTTACTTTGAAATGCCTTCACCATATCGGCAACAAAACGCTCTGAATGCAGATATACAACTTTGGCGTCCGGCTTAAGCTTAAGTAATAAGTTACCCGCCGCATGCATAAGGTGGGTTTTACCTAAACCGCTACCTCCGTAGATAAAGAGAGGGTTGTAAGCATCGCCTGGATTATCCGCAACCTGCAAGGCCGCCGCTCGGGCTAATTGGTTAGACTTACCCTCAACAAAAGAATCAAACGTAAAGTTCTTATTAAGGTCATTACGTGATTGCTTTACCGCCGCCGTTTTTGGCGCTTCAAAGTTTCTCGTTTCTACCGACGTCTTATTCTTAGGTTTATTATTGGTCGATGGAGAAACTTCTTTTTTTGATTCCTCGTCTATTTTAGACGCAGTTTTGCGACTACCAATAATAACTTCAACCCGCTCAATACCATCAGTCTGAGGGTCAGCAATTACAATTTCATTAATACGCGAAAGGTAACGCTGCGCAACCCAGTCTTTTACAAAACGGTTAGGAGCAAGTAAGCAAAGAGTTGTGCCATTACGCTCTACTTGTAGCGGGCGGATCCAGGTATTAAATTGTTGAGCTGGTAACTCCTGCTGCAAACAATCAATACAATTAGTCCAAAGGGGATTCGTCACGTAGAGTTTTTCTCATTAATGTTTTGCACAAGGCGGGGCAAGATAGGCCAAGAATTCTACCCTTTTAATGTCGAGTTATCCACAGGCGATTATTTTAATTAAAAGTAAAGATTCTTTTTAATTTTCAAACAGTTATAATGATTTATAGTGACTCTATAGCTCGCTAAATATTTAATTTTTTTTCTGACAACCACTAGCTTTATATAAGTTATTCAGCCGTCACATCAAAACACCACAAATAGATATTTATCAACAACGAAACACTACATGTTGTTAGTCTTCGTTAACTTGCGGCTGAACAATCGAAAAACCAGCTAAGTTATTGAATATTTGTCGAAAATATTTGCAGATCAGCTCAGAATTCACTAGAATCCCCGCTCTTGAATTTTCATCCGTATTCCGGGTCGTCCTTTTGATAATATCTTTTGGGCTGCCCTTAGACTGAACTAAGTGTGAGTTTTTAAAATGAAAAGAACATTCCAACCTAGCAGAATCAAACGTGCACGCGTACATGGCTTCCGTGCCAGAATGGCAACTAAAGGCGGTCGTAGTGTTATCCAACGTCGTCGTGCAAAAGGTCGTGCTAGCTTAACTGCTTAAGTCTTAGTAAATAAGTCTAAGCTATAACAGCACACTGACAGACAGCGCCGAGCTCTTAACGCATGGCTGATTATCGTTTTACCCGACAGAAACGGCTATTAAATGCCGATGATTTCCAGCGGGTATTTGATAACACTCAAATTAAAGTCTCCACGCGTGAGCTGTTAATACTGGGCGCGGCCAATGATCTTGGTCGCTCCAGGATTGGTTTTATTATCGCTAAGAAGAATATTCGTACAGCGGTACATAGAAATCGAATCAAACGCCTTATTCGCGAACACTTCCGTGTGCATAGCGATGAAATCGTCTCTGCCGATCTGGTTATCATGGCCCGAAAAGGCTTCGATAAACGCTCTAATAGCGAAATCAATTCCGCTTTTTGTGACCTGTGGAGCAAGCTTGTAAGCCGCTCTGGTCGTAGCGTGTCTGCTCAGAAACCCTGATATGCGCAAAATAATTATTATGCTAATCAAGGCTTACGGCTATCTTATCAGCCCCTTATTAGGTAATAATTGCCGCTTTTATCCATCCTGTTCCGCTTATGCTGAAACCGCAATTCAACGTTTTGGTGTAATAAAGGGAAGCTGGATGGCCATTAGACGCATCAGTAAATGTCACCCTTGGCATGAGGGCGGCATGGATCCGGTTCCGTCATCCGACCATAAGCAATAAAAGATAAGTCACCCATGGATAAACAACGTTTAGTCTTGTTTTCAGCGATGGCCGTCATCGTTTATTTACTCATTCTTGCCTGGAATGACGACTACGGCACACCTGCCGAGCCAGCAGTTGCTCAAACGCAGCAGCAACTTTCCGGCAATACACAGCTGGTAGATAGTCTTCCGTCTGGTGAAAATCAGGTTACCTCTGATCTACCAACAGTGACTGCAGCAGACGATAGTGTTCCTACCGCCACTGCTCAACCCGTAATTCAAGCTCAACCAAGCCAGAAAACTATCGAAGTGAAAACTGATGTCTTTAGCATCAGCATTAATACTCGTGGTGGCGATATTGTTTATGCAGGCCTGAATGAATACCCGCGTATTATCGATAAGAAGGATGATCCATTCCTACTGTTGCAAAACAGTGGTGATCGCGTCTTTGTTGCACAGAGTGGTTTGATTGGTAAGAACGGCCCTGATTCCTCAAAAACAGGTCGTCCTATTTACCAAACAGCCCAGCAAGTCTACACAATGGACGAAAGTGAAGACTCACTAACCGTCGACCTGCTATTAAACAAAAACGGTGTATCAATAACAAAACGCTTCACCTTTACGCGTGGCGATTATTTGATCAACGTTGAATACTTGGTTAATAACCAATCATCGCAGAACTGGCAAGGACGATTTTTTGCCCAGCTTAAGCGCGATAACAGTTCTGACCCAAGCAAAACAACTAGCATGGGCATGGCTTCTTTCCTTGGTGCAGCCACTCAAACAACCGATGACAACTACGTAAAAGTTGATTTCGATGATGTTGATGACGACCCCTTCAAAGAAAAGAACAGCGGCGGCTGGATCGCTATACTGCAACACTATTTTGTAACCGTTTGGGTACCTAACGAAAACCAGCAGCATACTTTTGAGGTTCGTAAAAACTCACAGGGTGAAAACATAGCCGGTTTAGTTAGCCCGGCGACTAATGTTGCTCCAGGTGATACCGCTACGTTTGGCGCAGAATTATACGCCGGCCCTAAATTCCAGAAACGCCTAGGTGAAATATCATCAGGCCTGGAATTAACCGTCGATTACGGCTTCCTGTTCTTTATCGGCCAACCGTTATTCTGGTTATTAACCTTCTTCCATAGCTTTATTGGTAACTGGGGTTGGTCAATTATTTTGACCACTGTAGTGATCAAGCTGGTGTTCTTCCCACTCTCTGCCGCTAGCTATCGTTCAATGGCAAATATGCGTCGGGTTGGCCCAGAAATGGCTCGCATTAAAGATCAACACGGCAGCGACCGTCAGAAAATGTCGTCTGCGATGATGGAGCTTTATAAGAAGGAAAAGATCAATCCATTAGGTGGCTGTCTTCCTATTCTTGTACAGATGCCAGTATTTATCGCGCTGTATTGGGTATTGATGGAAAGTGTTGAATTGCGCCAAGCGCCGTTTATGTTCTGGCTGACAGATCTATCCATCAAAGATCCATTCTTTGTTTTGCCGATTCTGATGGGTATTACAATGTTCTGTCAGCAAATGCTGAACCCGACACCTCCAGATCCCACACAGGCTAAAGTGATGAAAATGATGCCTATCATGTTCACCTTCTTCTTCCTGTGGTTCCCGTCTGGTCTCGTACTGTACTGGGTGAGCAATAACTTGCTGTCGATTGCTCAACAATATGTGATCACTAAAAAGATAGAGAACGCAACGGCTTCAAAAGAGCTGAAGTAGATCTGCAGAGAAAACAAAAAAGCCCCTTTTAAAGGGGCTTTTTTTTAGCTAGATTAAGACCAACTCAATGTCGATAAGACTTGAAAACATCTCTAAAACGTCATTCACGAGAGTGACAGTTCGGAATTTTTATAGGCTCCCTTTTAGCCTCACCTAAAGTTTAAAAAGCATTTAAAGTAGATAACATGACTCTCACCTCCACCGACCAAGATACCATCGTTGCTCAAGCCACTCCGCCAGGTCGTGGTGGTGTTGGTGTCGTTCGCGTGTCAGGCCCAAAAGTGCCGGAAATAGCCGCCGCTTTATTAAAACAAACGCCCGAAGTGCGTCGTGTGTGTTTCAGCGCTTTCCACGCCAGCGATGACTCTGTGATCGATCAGGGTGTTGCCCTTCTTTTTACTGCCCCCGCTTCCTTCACCGGCGAGCATGTGCTCGAACTACAGGGTCACGGCGGTCAAGTTGTCATGGATCTACTGCTCAAAGAAACTATCAACCTCGGTGCGCGACAAGCCCGCCCTGGTGAATTTTCAGAACGCGCTTTTTTGAATAATAAAATCGATTTAACTCAGGCTGAAGCCATCGCTGATTTGATCGACTCCAGTTCAGAGCAAGCCGCCAGAAACGCCGTTAAATCGTTACAAGGTGAATTCTCAAAACGCATTCACGAACTGGTTGAAGCGCTTATCATGCTGCGTATGTACGTGGAAGCTGCGATTGATTTCCCGGAAGAAGAAATAGACTTTCTAGCCGACAGCAAAGTCGGCTCTGATCTTGATGAAGTGATGCAAAGGCTGAATCAGGTATTGATTGAAGCTCATCAAGGCGCCGCGCTTCAGGAAGGCATGAACGTAGTCATGGCTGGTTTACCTAATGCCGGTAAATCCAGCCTACTCAATCGCCTGTCCGGTAAAGACAGCGCCATCGTCACCAATATCCCCGGTACTACCCGTGACGTGCTCAGAGAGCATATTCACATCGATGGAATGCCATTACATATCATTGATACCGCAGGCCTACGTGAAAGCGCTGACGAGATCGAACAGGAAGGTATTCGCCGTGCCTGGTCAGAAATCAAAAAGGCTGATCGTATTCTGCTGGTGGTTGATTCAAACACCGTCAACGCTACACATCCGCATGACATCTGGCCTGACTTTGTTGATCATCTCGAAGGCCTCAGCAATATCACCGTCATTCAAAACAAATGTGACCTGCTTAGTTCTGATCCAAAATTTATCGAAGCCAATACTGACCAACCCTGCCCAATCATTCGCCTCTCAGCCAAACAGGGTGACGGCATTGATCTACTCACCAATCACTTGAAAGAGTGCATGGGTTATCAATCAGGATCAGAAGGTAACTTCAGCGCCCGTAGACGCCACCTAGATGCACTGGAGCGCGCTCAAGTACTCCTGGAGACAGGCCAGCAGCAACTACTGTGCGCTCAAGCAGGTGAGTTGTTAGCCGAAGACTTACGACAAGCACAACAATGCTTATCTGAGATTACCGGTGAATTTAGTAGTGATGATTTACTGGGACGGATTTTCTCCAGTTTTTGTATTGGCAAGTAGCCTTGTTAAACCAGAGCGACACATCGATTACGCCAACATATAACCAAATAAACCCTTATAACTATCTGTTTATAAAAAATATTTTTCTTTTTAACCTTTCTTAACAACAATTAACAAACACGCTCAAAGTAAGTACACCTTCATTAATAATTAAAGTTCAACATTGTCGGCATGTAATAGGACGTCCTATTACCGTATGGCTTTTAGAACAATAAAATTAATAGGAGTAACTTATGAAAAAATGCCCCTTACTCACAGCTGTCACTAGCGCCGCTGTTGTCGCGCTAGCCGGAATGGCAGCTCCGACCTTTGCGTCAGATACAAATGACCTGACCAATAGCTCTCCATATTTTTATACTGCAGCCAGAGGTGCCGACGTTGTTCCAGGCGTAGGCCAAAAAGAGACAACTGACTCAGGTATCAATCATCTGCCTGCTTACTACGGCAATATGATGACTAACAACACCTTCCGTTTCGTTAACATTAACGAACAGGTTTTCACTATGGTTGGTGATGGTAAGCACGGTTTTTACCGCTACCAGGACAACGGTACGGTTCGTGAATACCTAACCGACGAGGCTGAAGCGGCGCAAGGTGGTCTAGCGGCTCCAGAAAACCCAATTGAACTGCGTGATCCAAGAGAAATGGATGATTTCGTTGCTGACGCTACCCGTACAGAACTATCAACCATCGTTAATGATTATACGCATTTTGATCTCTCAGCTGGTTTTGGTGCCTTTAATGCTCCAGGAACAACTGGCGTAGGCGGTTATAAATCATTTACCACCGGTGGTATTGCTAACGACGACGATCGCGTTAACTTTGTTGATTTACCAATTTCACACCCGAAATACGAAGGCAAATATGACACTCATCCAGCTATCGATTTAGCTGCGTATTATTGCACTATGTCAGCAGCCGATTTCCCTGGCGCCGCTGCAGCAATGAAATTTGCGTTTTCTCAACCGGCCGCCAACAAAGTGGGGCCATTAGGTGTTCGCGCAGGTCTGGATATTCGTGAAAACTATCTCAACGTATTACGCCTAGACTTATTGCCTGACGCGAATCTATGGGTAAACACTCAACAGTCAACAAACCCTTTGTGGCAAGCTGTTGATACCTCACGCAGAAGCCAAACAGACGCAGAGATCTACTTGGTAGAGCGTCCATTCTTCAACGAAGAGTTCCTGTTTATTGTTGCTGTGTTTGACGATGGCCGAATTGGCCGTTCCAGCCAATTCTCTTATGTTCGCCCTGATGGAGCCTATTTTAAGTCTCTCGTTAAGCGTATCTATTCCGGAGAAAGACTGACCGACGAATATGGCGATGAATTTGAAGGTCAAAGAATTCGTTTCAATACTCGTCTAGTTGAACAGCCTCGTTTTAACGTCCTGTCTGAGAGAAGTGACGGTACGCTAAGACGTACTCGTGGCAGACGTGCCGTAACCGGTACTAACCTATTTGGTGTGCATCACCCAGGTGGTAATAGCCAAGCAGGAGTCTCTTTAACCAACTTCGATAGTGCCTGCCCAGCCATGGGTGGAGACTTCGGTGAAGATTTCTGGGGCAGTGCATGGCCTACAAACTATCAAGAAGTGACCCCACTGTGTGACGGTGTACTGATTGATATCAAACTGTTTGCTAACCTTGATAATGAAGATTGGGATACTCAAAGCAAAAACCTGGCCAGCGCAGGTACAACAACTGGTGGAGTATTGCCTTATATCAACAACCCTGCACAAGGTCTGTTTGCATCACCAACTCCAGTTGAAGGTATTTCACCTCCACAAATTGTCCAAGGCCAGTATGGTAACTTCACAGATCCGTACCTGATCAGAAGAGGTTTCACCAACCACGAAGCTTATGATGTGAAAAACCCAGCTTCCGGATTCGTCCAGTCGAATGAAGGTGACACAACAGTCTATACCGTTGATCTGCAGTACCGATCAGCACCAGACCAAGTGGCTATCGTTGAAACTTTACCAGCAGGTGAAGAACAAAACGAAACTAGAAAGCGTGATGGTCAGAACTAAATAAAAAAGCAAAGGTCGGAATAAAGCGACCTTAAGTATACAGAACGGTCTAGTGTACTTATTAAAACCCTGGTCGATAAATCGATCGGGGTTTTTTTTTCTAAAAATTTGAACCGTATTTCTCTATAACTTAACTAACAGCTGTATCACCGTATTTTTAAGCTGAAAAGTTGCTAATTAAAAGGTGTTCACTCCACATGCTAAACGCTCAAACGCCAATGCATTTATTAATAGTTGAAGACGAACCCGTAACACGAATGCGGTTTGCCAATTACTTTAAGATGGAGGGCTTTAAGGTCAGCGAAGCCGAAGATGCTCAGAGTATGCGCGAGGTGATGGAAACAACAAAAATTGACCTAGTAATGCTTGATGTGAACCTGCCAACAGAAGATGGCTTGGTGTTAGCTCGTGAGATTCGAGCTAACTCAACGGTTGGCATCATTCTCGTCACCGGTAGAACCAATGAAATCGATCGTATTATTGGCCTTGAAGTAGGGGCTGATGACTATGTCACCAAGCCCGTCAACATGCGTGAGTTATTGGCCCGTGTTAAAAATCTGTTACGCCGCACCGCTAACGACTCAGTACAAAAGAGCCAAAGTTGTACAAGAAAATTTCTTGATTGGAGTTTTAATCTTAAAAAGCGTCAACTTGAAAACAAATCCAATCAGCACATCAAATTAACCCGCAGTGAATTTGAGCTGATGAGTTTGTTTACCTCCCACCCAGGGAGCGTGCTTAATCGTAATCGAATAATGAAGTACATCAATCACCGTGAGTGGGACCCGTCAGATCGCACCATCGATGTGTTGATCAGAAGACTCAGAAAAAAACTTGAAGTTAACCCCACCAACCCGGAAATAATTATCACGATTCATGGTGAAGGTTATCAATTTTCAGCAGATGTGGTTTAGGTGCTCTAGAGCGCGCTCAAACATTCCTGGATATATGTCGACTAATTTAGATGTTGGCAAAGTTTATAGCTTAACGAATAAATGATTTTTCTAGAGCGAATCCTCAAAAACACCCGCCATAAAACATAAAATTTATAATTAATTTTCAAAATAATCATCTTTTTTACCTGTAGATAAACTGTCCATAACTGGGGGTAAAAAACACCCTGTAATCTGTGGATAAAATACCCTGTGTACAAGTACCCATTTACTGCACAGGTTACGCTCAGCTTATGGTTAGGA
>JBALXL010000071.1:0-1644 GCA_036960805.1 Pseudomonadales bacterium | reverse complement strand
GGTAATTTCAATCATTTGACTCACGTTATATCCTCACACACGAAAACGGTCTTAAAATTCATGCAGTATTATACGCCATGCCAGAGCAGATATAAACCTGACTAAAAGAATCAAGTTTAGCTAAAACACGCCGCCACACTGATTCCCAACAATTTACCTCCATATTTTTCAGTTATCTGATAAAATGGCGCGCATTTTAATTTTCACAGAATTTTCAGCACATTTAAGGTAGTTATATGACAGCACTTGAGCAACGTATCAGCGCCCTGAACGCAGCCCTAAAAGATCGTATTTTGGTTTTAGACGGCGGCATGGGCACCATGATTCAGGGCTACGGCCTGGAGGAAGCTGACTACCGTGGCGAGCGCTTCAAAGATTTCGAAAACCTACTAAAGGGTAACAATGACTTATTAAGCATTACCCAGCCGGACATTATCCGTGAAATCCAGCGCGCCTACCTTGAAGCCGGCGCAGACATTCTGGAGACCAACACCTTTAACTCCAATGCCATCTCGCAATCTGACTATGCATTACAAGAATTAAGCTACGAACTAAACGTCGAAGGCGCCAAAATCGCTCGCGAAGTTGCTGACGAATTTACGGCTCAAAACCCGGACAAACCGCGCTTTGTTGCTGGTGTTATCGGACCGACAAGTCGTACCGCCACACTATCACCCGATGTAAATGACCCAGGTTTTCGTAACGTCACCTTTGACCAGCTGGTCGAAAACTACACCGAAGCCACCGCCGCCCTTATAGAAGGTGGCGTTGACATCATTCTGATTGAAACCGTGTTTGATACCTTGAACGCTAAAGCTGCTATCTACGCAGTTAGAAGCTATTACATGGATCATGACATCGAACTACCGATCATGATTTCGGGCACCATTACCGATGCCAGTGGCCGTACCCTTTCAGGCCAAACCACCGAAGCATTCTGGAACTCCGTTGCCCACGCCAAACCTATTTCTGTTGGCCTGAACTGTGCCCTAGGCGCTACCGACATGCGCCCTTACGTTGAAGAGCTGGCCACCAAAGCCGATACCAACGTCAGTGCCCACCCTAACGCCGGCCTGCCAAACGAATTTGGCGAATACGACCAAACGCCTGAAGAAATGGCCGAAATTGTTGGCGAATTCCTGGAATCCGGCCTGCTGAACATCGTCGGCGGCTGTTGCGGCACCACACCGGAACATATCCGCGCCATCGCCGAAAAAGCCGCGCAGTGTCAGCCACGCGAAATCCCTGAAATAGAAAAACAATGCCGCCTAAGTGGTCTTGAAGCCTTCAACATCAGCTCCGAGTCATTATTTGTTAACGTCGGCGAACGTACCAACGTCACTGGCTCAGCGATGTTCAAACGCCTGATTTTGGAAGAGGAATTTGATAAAGCACTAACCGTCGCCCGTGAACAGGTTGAAAATGGCGCGCAGGTCATCGACATTAACATGGACGAAGGCATGCTCGACTCTGAGGCAGCCATGGTTAAGTTCATGAACCTGATCGCCTCTGAGCCCGACATTTCTCGCGTACCTATTATGCTGGATTCGTCTAAATGGGAAATCATTGAAGCCGGTCTAAAATGCGCACAGGGTAAATGCGTCGTTAACTCGATCAGCATGAAAGAAGGCGAAGAGCAATTCA
>JBALXL010000019.1:0-21093 GCA_036960805.1 Pseudomonadales bacterium | reverse complement strand
AAACAACCACCTTAACCGGCAGCCTCGTCACAAGGGAGGCGCATTATAACCACCCCTTAACCAATAACAAGCACTAACTTAAACTAATTCAAAAGACCTAATCAAAGCGCTTACCCATCACAAACATCACCGGGCCAGACAGCGCATAAACAATGGCTAACCCCACAAAAAAGCCCTATCACTTTTCAGCGATAAGGCTTAAGTCATTTCAGCTTACGCTATTATTTACGCCACACGCCCCACTCACTGGTCCTGCCAGGCTCATCACCTTTAGTCCACCGCAGGCTCTTCCGACTCTTACCATTATGTTTAGGTTCTCAGCGGTATAAACCTTACCCGCACTCCTGACATCGCTGCTATTGGGGAACTCAACTGGTAAAGGCACAACCTCTCCGCCCTTAATTAATGAGAGCTGATGACGAATGCCTGATCTCTTATTGTAAACTGGACTAGCAAATACATTCCAGCTATTAAAATCGAACTGCCTCGTACCCGCGCTCCAGGCACCAACGACTAATTCACCTTTTTTATTGCTGTTAATTTGTGTAACCAGCTCAGACTGCCTCAGGGATAAATTTGCACTCGTGATAAGCAAACTCTCATCGGCGGTTTCGGTGCAGCTGACTGTAAACGTCCTGTAACGAACCGTATCGCCAACTGTAACTTTTGCAAAGTCAGTAGCAATAAAGAAACCAATATCATTCAGGCTATTAACGTCACGATCTGGAGGTGTTGGATCACCAGATTTGAACCACCATTAAACATAATATCGCTACTGCTGTAAAAACCCCCACCTGCTGCATCAATACGCTGCCAACGAGTGAAAAAAATCGCATCGCCCTTCCGGTTTGTCTGCAATTTCACTTTGATTCGAAACTTGCTATCAACACCGACGGCAGCATCACCTGATATATCAAGCAACTCTAAGTTATCCCAGGTCAATGATAAGGCAGGATTATAGCTCGACTTACTTAAGTAAAACCCCCAAAACGAAGGATCATGAACAGCAGTGGCTTTGAAGACATCGTCAATTTGACAGCTTGGCATCCACGCAACTTTAGACTTCTTCCATTCCGCATGAGGCGTATCATGCCAGCCTTAACTTGAGAACCACCTATACAAAGCAAGCCATCTTTTACAGTAGCTTTAACAGCAGCAATATCATTGTAATACGCGACATTAGCTGAAAACTCATTGCGCTACCGAAATGGGTAGGTACCTGATTTATCGTAAGCTGCTTTACAGGCCTTATTCGGGATAGCGCTGCCACCACCAGACCAAAAATCACCATTTTTATAACAGATATTCTGGCGCGCATTTGGACATTCAGCCCAGCCATGGGCATAAAACTGTGTCGTAACGATAAAACCAGCCAAGCCTACAACCGCAGGACTACCCAAGATAATGAATTTTTCATCTACATCACCTTAATTTAAAACCTCCCAATTGAAATTCCAGGCAGAAAAACCTACAGCTCCATTCCCCTCCATACCTTCACTGATACGGAGCAAGTATCCACTGTCTTTGCCTCTAATGATGATGCACATTAAATAATGTGCTGCACCCTTCCTCGAACATCCTGATTCAACCCAAACCCTCAACAAGACTGGCACGGTCCCTGCATTTATTACTACTAAAGCCCGTATTCAGGCTTATAAAGGCGCTAAAAACGGAAAAATTTTTCCGCCCAACGGCAATAAAATAATAAGGGTAACAACATGGCAACCTTAGCGGTCGCAGAATCTCTAGACGAATTAAAAGATTTGTATCGACGTTTTGCCGCGATTCACCATCCAGATCGGGGGGGCAGTACGCTGCGCATGCAACATCTTAATCACCAATATCAGATTATGAAACGACGCTTAAAAAAAGCGGCTAACGATGAAGTCGTTTGTAAGGATGACTTTTCAGGACTGCAAGTCGGAACACGCCTTTACGTGAATACCACGTTGGCAGAAGTCATTGAGGTGGGAGATAAACATTTCCGTGCTATCGCAGTAGGCCGCAGTCGTCAGGCGCTGTTTGAAAAGCAATCAGGACTAGGGCGTAATCCGCGCTTACGTGCCAGCTTTACACCGATAGAAAAACCGACTCGTTACCACTGATCGTATTTTTATACATTCACCTGAAAACAAAAGGTTTAAAACACAAAAAAGGGGCCTAAGGCCCCTTTTTCGACAAAACGAAATAGCCCCCACTTTAGTGCGGGCTAATCGCAATAGCCTTATTAGCGCATTTTAGACGCGATAAAGGGTAATTCTGAAACAGTTGCAGTGCAGTTGATTGCACCTTGAACTTCAACTTTAGCACCAACTTCAGTACCCGGCTTCAGGTAACACAAAGCAATAGACTTGTTCAGACGAGTTGAGTACAGCGCAGCTGTAACATAACCAACTTCTACACCGTCAGCGAAGATTTTTTCGCCACCGGCGATTGGCTCGCCACATGCAACGTCTGCATCACAAACGATACCAGAGAAGATCTTAGTTTCGTTGCCTTTACGCGCTTCGTTAGCCGCTTTACCAATGTAATCGCCTTTCTCTTTACCAACAGACCAGCCTAGACCAGCTTCCCAAGCAGATTCGTTTTCAGAAACGTCAAATGGGTGGAAAAGAAGAGCTGCTTCGATACGCAGCATGTTCAGGCCTACGAAAGACAGTGGCATAACGCCTTTGTCTTTACCCGCTTCCAGGATCGCATCCCAAAGATCGCCAGCTACGTCGGCTGCTGCAATGACTTCGTAACCACGCTCACCGGTAAAACCAGTACGGGAAACAATGCAGGGTTTGCCGAACACAGTGGTCTCGATTTGATGGAAGAACGCTAGTTCACTGATGTTGTCTGGTGAGTTTGCGTTCAGAAGTTCGTGCGCGATTGGGCCCTGCAGAGCAAGAATGTGCAGGTTATCGTCGTCTTCAACTGTTACGTTTTTACCAGCAGTTGCTTTTTTCATGGCTGTATCAGAATCGCCAGTACCAGAAACAACTAGGTAATGGTCGTCAGCCAGACGGTAAACGATCACGTCATCGGCAACGCCACCTTCCTCAGTCAAAATAGTAGAGTAACCGGATTTACCTGGGTAGATAACGTCCATGTTACGTGGCAACAGATAGTCAACAACAGCAGCTGCATCTGTGCCTTTAACGTGTTCGCGACGCAGACCAGACAGATCGATCAGGGCAGCAGCGTTACGACAAGCATCAGCTTCTTTGTCTGGATCAGTAGCATATGTCCAAGCTACGCCCATGTCGTTCCAGTCAGCCATAGTTGCGCCAAGAGCTTCATGGCGTGAAGTTAATACGGATACGCGATTTCCCATTCTACAAATTCCTCTACTTTATATGGTGATAATGTCTTTAGGTGCCGATCGAATTATTATTGTTTTCTGTTAGCAGCCTATCGAATTCAGTAACTGATATCGCCCAGCTCTAAATCTGGGAGTACGAAGAATAAACGCCATTATTCAGGAAATCCACCCCTATCTGTCTATCAAGTCACTTTGACTGCCATCAAATGACCAAAAACATAACGAATATCAGCAATACCCATAGGTAACACAAGGGCTTTAAGCAATATCACAATTCGATATAACTTTTTGTAATAACAACAAAACACTATGTCCGCTTTGACTAACCGCTCATTTCCAAAGCAATTAATCACGCTGCAACTCTTCAGGGATCGGTAAATCAGGCATTGCCCCAGGTTTTTGACCCTGACGTTTTTCAAAACGTTGCAGCTGGAAGATATATGCCAACACCTGAGCTACGGCTATATATAATCCTGCTGGAATTTCTTGCTCAAGCTCGGTGCTATGAAATACAGCTCTGGCCAAAGGCGCTGCTTGTAATATTGGAATATCATGAGCTCTGGCAATCTCTCGGATTTTAAAAGCGATCAAATCTGCACCTTTGGCCACCAATACTGGCGCACCCATATTGTCAGAGTTATAACGCAGCGCCACCGAATAGTGTTCCGGGTTGGTGATCACAACATCCGCCTCAGGCACCGCTGACATCATACGACCCTGCGCCATGTCATATTGTAATTGGCGAATGCGCTGTTTTACCTCAGGTTTGCCATCGGTGTTTTTCATTTCGTCTTTGACTTCCTGCATCGTCATTTTCAGCTTTTTAGCGTGACTGCTAATCTGAAATGGCACATCAATCAGGCTGATCAAAATCATGGTGGAACTTAAAGCCAGTACCGACCAGCCAACAATTCGTAAACCACTAGCCATGGAGGGAATAACATCCTGCTTAGCTAGCGCCAAAAGATCAGGGGTCATCCAGTCAAGAATCACCAGCGATAACGTCCCTACCAGCACAACCTTGGCAATTGTTTTAAGTAACTCGACTAACGCACGTGCCGCGAACATGCGCTTTATACCCGCCAACGGGCTGATACGATCCGCTTTAGGTGCCAACGATTTTGTTGACATAACCCAACCACCCAACGCTATCGGACCAATAATCGCAGCGAGAAAAACAATAATAAAAAAGGGAATCAGTACCATCATACTTTCGACCATGGATTGGCCAAGGCTAATCAGCATCACCTTCTGATCAAAAACCTCATCACGCGAAAAAGTAAAATTCGCACTCATCATGCCAGAAAGACCCGCAGCAATACTGCCGCCAAATGCCATTAAGGCTCCGGCTCCGCCCATCAAAATGGCGGTAGTATTAAGCTCTTTTGAACGAGGAATATCCCCCTTGTCTTTGGCATCCTGTTGACGTTTGGGGGTCGCCTCTTCGGTTTTTTCCTGACCGCTGTCTGATTCAGCCATTTAGGACTCCTTGAATCCACATAGCAGTGTATGACGCTCTAAAAATAGTGATTTTTTTGTGAGGACAAGGAGCCGGACTGCAACGGAGACGACAGCCAAAGGCTGGCCCGAAGGGTGAGGGAAAAGCCCGAGTAACCACCGCACGTATAGCCCGAGTGTATATAAAGTACATGAGGAATTGAGCACGGCGCTGATGCTGCAATCGCGTAAATAGTGCATTTTCACAACTTCAACAACGAACGCATCATCATTAGACTCTGCTCGGCTAATTGATCAAACTGAGGAACAAACCGTGACAGCGTAACAAAGACAATGACTAGGCCGACTAGCATAGAGACAGGAAAACCCAGTGCAAAGACATTCAGCTGAGGCGCCGCTCGATTCATAATACCGAAGGCGAAGTTAACCACTAATAACGCACAAACAGCTGGCAGTGCAATCATTAACGCGCTGGCAAACATCCATACAGCCCACTTCACTAATTGTATGAAAATCCCACTATCAAATGACCCAATCGCTACCGGCATGGTTTTAAAACTTTCGATGAAAACCTCAATGATCACCAAATGCCCATTCATGCAGACAAACATCAACATTGTCAGCATCAAATAAAACTGTCCAAGCACCACCACCGACACGCCATTAACTGGGTCAGACAACGACGCAAACCCCAACCCCATCTGCATCGCTATCATTTGTCCAGCCAGCACAAAAATCTGGAAAAACATTTGGAAAATGAACGCCATACTGAAACCGATCAGCAACTGCTGACCAATCAATAAAAAAGTCGCTAAAGATAAACCATCAAATGCCGGCATCGCTGGTAATAAAGGCGAAATTATCAACGTTATTAATACCGCCAAGCCCATACGAACGCGAGCAGGCACCAATTGCGAGGAAATAATCGGCACAAACATAAAAAACGCGGTAATACGAAACAACGGCCACAAGAAACCGGATACCCACGCCGTTAATTGCTCAACGGGAATATCAATCATGCGGCTGAACTTGATGATACGTGCGTCATCGTTAGCCTATAAGGTTCGGCATATTAATCATCAATTGGGTCATGAAATCCATTAGCTCACGAATCAACCAGGGGCCTGCTGCCATGATAGTCAACAGCGTCATTATCAAACGCGGTAAAAAACTCAGGGTTTGCTCATTAATCTGAGTGGCGGCTTGAAAGGTGCTGATAATTAAACCGACCAACAGGCTTGGTAAAACCAATACCATCACCATCGTCACTACCAGAAACAGTGCATCACCAAATAAACTTGCGGCTACTTCAGGGGTCATAAATCGCCTCCTTGAATCCTGCTACTTTTATTGCTCATAGAAGCGCCCATCATTAAATACCGTAACTCGCCGCTAACGAGCCAATCACCAGCGCCCAGCCATCCACTAATACAAACAACATAATTTTAAAGGGTAACGAAATAATAATTGGCGACATCATCATCATACCCATTGCCATCAGAACACTGGCAACAACTAAATCAATGACCAAAAACGGGATAAACAGCATAAATCCGATTTGGAATGCCGTTTTTAATTCACTGGTAACAAACGCGGGCACTAAAATAGTGAAGGGGATATCGTCGGGCGTATCGAAATTCTCATTGCCGGAAATTCGCGTAAACATGCCAAGATCCGTTTCACGAGTCTGTGCCATCATAAATTCACGAAAAGGAGCCGCTGCTTTTTCCACTGCCGCTAGGGGTTCTAGTTCCCCATTAATGTAGGGTTGTAACGCAGTTTCATTCGCCACAGTGAAAACCGGCGTCATAATAAAGAACGTCAAAAACAGCGCCAGGCCCAGCAAAATCTGATTAGACGGCGTTTGCTGCAAACCCAAGGCCTGCCGAAGAATAGAAAATACGATAATGATTCGAGTGAATGACGTCATCATCATCAATAACGCTGGCAATAATGTCAGCGCTGTCATCAGGAATAGAATCTGCAGCGTCACAGTGTATTGCTGCGAGCCATCTTCCGAGGTTGTCAGTGTTAGGGCAGGAATACCCAGAGGCTCCTCGGCCATAACCTGCGGCGCAAAGAAAAAAAGTAACAAAGGCATTAATAGCGACAAACCTGAGACAAGGCCGCGCAATGGGAAACGAAACTGCTGGATCAGCGGTATTAGGTCAAACCGTTTAATAGAAAGCATGGGCACCAAAAAACTGTCATTTTTGCGTTAATTTAACTGCGTGACAACATCTGATGCAATTTTTGTGCAAATTCTGAATTATTTTTCACATCCGCTGCTTCGACGATGGGTTCATCAAAGGTATGTAGCGTTGTAATCTGTTGAGCAGTAACGCCCAACAATAGTTGCTGACCACCCACTTCGACCAAAGCTAAACGTTCGCGCGAACCAACTGGCAGTACCGAAACCACCTTGATAGCCCCGCTACGCGCGGTCTGCATGCCTCCAAAGCGCTTTACAAACCAGCCACAACCAAACACCAATGCCAAAACAAAAGCCAAACCCGCCAGCACTGTCATCACCTGACCGGCACCAATGCCAGCGGCAGGAAGTGTTGCCTCCGCCGCCCAGCTAGCCGAACTAAATATTGTCAGCGGCACAAGCATGATATGTAAAAGGCATTTATTCATAGGGTTTGATGTTTTTTTGACGCTGCTATTTTAGTTTCTGGATACGTTCCGAAGGGCTCACCACGTCGGTCAAGCGAATGCCGAATTTTTCATTCACCACCACCACTTCACCATGCGCTATCAATGTGCCATTCACCAAGACGTCCAGTGGTTCGCCAGCCATACGATCAAGCTCAATCACGGAGCCTTGATTTAATTGAAGCAAATTACGAATCGTAATCTCGGTATTTCCTACTTCCATAGATACCGTCACAGGTATATCCAGAATCACATCCAGCTCAGGTGACAAATTCACACCGCCATCGTCCTGTAATTGATCAAAATTGGCTCTCTCCACTGCTGGTTCAGCCTGCTGAAACTTATCAGCAATGGCTTCTTCTGTGTTATTTTCGTCTGACATTTTCTTCTCCAGGCCCTATTGGTGTGTTTTCACCACTAAGACGGTTTACCTGATCGCTTAATCTGGCGCTTTATCTTTAAGGCCAAATGTTCATTTGAGGCGCCAATACCGGCTTCAAAAAGTGGTACGCCATTAGCCAGCAGCGTACTGCTTTCAGGCATTTCAATAGGGATGACATCACCCACTTTAAAACTCAGAATTTCGCGCAATTTAATTTTACGCTCCGCTACTCGGCAACTAATAGGCACACTGGCGTAACGAATATCTTCCTGCAACGATTCTAACCAGGTATCGTCAGAGTCTTCCATGTCGGCCTGCACACCAGAATCCAGCGTTTCACGCACAGGCTCCAGCATTGAGTAAGGAATGGCGACCTGAATCTTGCCACCTTTGCCTTCTATCTTCACATCAAAGGTGCTCAGTACCACAACTTCACTGGAACTAGCCACTTTAACCATCGCAGGATTATCTTCAGCACCGGTGTACTCAAAATCAATATCCATCACAGTTTTCCAGGCTTCTTTCATATCTACGAAAACCTGGTTTAGTATTTTTTGGATGATTCGTTTTTCAATAATGGTGAAATCACGTTCAGCAATATCGTTCTCGTGAGTACCACCGCCAAAAAAGCGGTCAACCAGATTCACCACCAAGTCTGCATCGAGCACAAACAACGCCGTACCGCGCAAGGGGTGGATTTTTACCATATTTAAACTGGTGGGTATGCCCAGCATCTGCAGGTATTCGGAGAGTTTAATATTCTCAATTTTTGCAGGCGTCACCTGAGGTGTCTGGCGAAACAGGTTAAATAAGCTGAGTTCAGTATAACGAGTAAAACGCTCATTGATCATCTCAAGCGTTGGCATGCGCCCGCGTACAATATGATCCTGACTAGTCAAGTCATAGGCTTTTACGCCGCCAGAAACCACTGGTTCTGACGCCGTTTCGTCGGTATCGACATCACCTTCATCGACACCATTGAGCAGAACATCAATTTCATCCTGTGATAATAGTTCTTCTTCAGACATGCTGTTGCTCAAACATTAGAATTAATTTTCCGCTTATTGTACTCGTATACCATGGCAATCAATCAGTCTCTACTGCATCACAAAATCAGTAAATAACACCTTGTCGACCGTTAACGTTTCATCTTTGGCTGTAATGAAAGTCTGCACCACATTGAGAGCATCCGCATTCAACTCTTTGCGGCCCTCTGGCGTTTGCAAATAATCCAGTTCCTGAGCGCCAAAAATATTATTCAATAAACTTTTCACCACGGGTTTATGTGATTTAAGTAACTTAAGCACTTCATCATCTTTGGTCTTAACCGTGACGCTAATTTGCAAATAGCGTTGCTTACCTTCTGTCACGATGGTCACAATAAAAGGGCTATCAAAACGGTGATACTTGGACTGAACTTTCACTGGCTCGGCATCAACGACCTCTTCTTCTCCGCCTCCGCCAACAAGAAAAAATACCGCTCCCGCACCAACACCAATGCCTAACAGCACAGCAGCAATCATAAGAATCAGTTTACTGCTGCCTTTTTTCTCACCTTCTTCTAACTCTAACTCTTCTTTCTTAGCCATATTTTATCAACCAATCTCTTGCCTATAGTATTGATCGTAAAGAAGTTTTCGGAAGATTAACATTACACATTAACACTGCCTCAGCCGCTCCCGATCATTAAAGGTGGGTAATCATACTCACCTGCTTAACTATAGGACACCCCTAGTGATTTTGGGTGAGAAAAACTGCTTTTTAAAATAGTTAGTTTAAACGCTATCATTGAGAATAAGACTACAACTATAGGCTGTTCAAACGCCCGCTTTTACGCGTAAAAATCAACCATTCCATCGCTTTCAATACGCTGCGTTACCTGTGTTTCAAGGCTGGCTTCAATATCGCTGTTATCATCGCCTGATGAGTTTCCAGATGAACCTCGCGAATCACTCTGAGCCTGTTCAGAAAGCGACTGATCCGACACGTTAACATCCGCTAAATCAAGACCGCTCGACTCCATCATCTCACGCAATCTGACAACGCTACTTTCCAATGCCTCACGAACGGCCGGTTGCGGGCTGGTGAACTGCACTGTAGTTTGTTCGCCACTGACATTAATACGAACCTCCACTGGCCCCAAGTCACGCGGATTAAGCTGCAGCTCGGCCGAACTGATACCACGGTTCACAAGCCACATAATGCGCTGCGATACCGCCTGCCCCCAATCTGCAGAGTTAACAGGTGTTTGCACACTTGCGGTGACGGTAGCCGGGCGCGCAGCGTTCAACGCTTGCGAGGCCTGAGTCAAGCCATTAAGACGAGCAGCTGCTGAATCCGTTGAAGTTGAGGTCGAAGTATCTATCGCCCCCTCTTTACCTGTTACCGCAGAAGGCTTAGCAACACTAATCTGCTCACGCAGTAACTTAAATTCCTGCCCAGTCGCAACTGGAGTCAATCGTTCCTGGGATTGATTCTGACTGTTTGTTTCAGTGCCCGTCGCGCCAGCTTTAGTTGCCGTCGCCACATTTACATCACTTTTCGTATTGCTTGCAATGGCATCAGCCAGCGCGCTTTGCTTAAGCTCTTTGACACCATCAGTAACAACCGTCTTAGCCTGTTGTTCTGCCGCCGGTTGTTGCGCCTGTAAAACAACTGTCTCATCAGCGGCAGCTTCCAACGCTTTCCCACTACCCTGCTCATCTTGTCCTGTCAGACTAAATCCTGGCGCATCGGCATCCTTTTCCACCTCGGCATCCGTCAATAGCGCACTATCAAAGCTCACCACTGTTTCTTCTTTACCTGCTTGTGATGCTAACTCGCCGAAAGAAAACCCCGTCGCCTCTAACGCAATAAGATCGGTATTTTTCTGCTCTGTCGTCAGTTGAGCTATTTCCTGCTCACTCAATTGCGGAGAAATAAACTCAGTTGCATCAAAGCTCACCGTGACTTCGACGTCTTTATTTACATCCGTCACTTCAATTTCTTTACCCGCACCGGCTACCGCATTCTCTTTTACTCGCCCCTTAGACTCTCCTGAAGATAAGCCCTGCTGCGGCAAAGCCTTGCCGTTATCAGCCACCGGCGCATCCTTTTGCACACGCTTATCCGCAGCATCATTTCGCGTAGTTTGAGGCTGCTGGTGGCGTGATTCAGATATACTCTCTGCTCGACTGGCGCTGTCATGACGACGATCTGCCTGATTATTTTTACGCACCTGAGCATTTTCTCGCTGCTGCTGACGATACACATCATCGAATGATTTTTCTCTTGTTTTTGAAGAGCTTACACCAGAATCCTGCGCTGATTCACGTCGCTGAGGTTGATTCACCTTGACGCTTTCGGTGTTGAGTAGAAAATCGATGGGACGATTAGCTGCGTTCATTATTTTCTCCAGCAGTATCCATTAGGCAATAAAATAAATTGGATCAAAAAGAGTTCCGTGCAGAATATATTGCAATTGACGGGCCAACTTTACAAAAAAGATAAAACAATAGATCAGAGGGAGACGAGTCATAAAATGGAGGCATTCAATACATAGAAGTATCAAACAGATGGAAACGGCTGCTAACCAAAACCCGAGGAATTAAAACCAACACGGTACCGAAGTTGTTGCGCCTGCTCATCAAGCGTTTTTTGTTCGCGTTTATCGTCCTCGCGTCGCTCTTCAGTCACATTACGTTCAATCAGAGTATCCATACGCTTAACGGCACCGCGCTGTGCAAACCAACCATCTTGCGCTGCAGTTTCCTGCCGACGCGCTAATTCAACTTGCTCTTCCTGTTGAGTAATAGCTGCCGTCAACCGATTCAAAAACTGGTGATAACCTTGCAAACGACTGGCCGAAATCCCCTGCTGCCCTTGTTGCGTCACGGTCGCTTCGTATTCACCACGGTAGTCGACCAACTGCTGCAGCTTTTCCATTTGCACCGCCACCATTGAGCGCGCATCACCCAAGGCTTTAACGCGTTCCTGCTCGCGATTTTTTTCCAGTTTTAATAGAGGACTCAGCCGTTCAGATTTTTTCATGGTTTTGTCCTGCTCTCACAATTTATGCCCGCTGTGTATTTCCCGTATTGCCAAGAAATCTAAAACCAGATTTCTCCCGGTGGTCGAAATAACATTAATACCTACTGCTGGCCTGGGATTGGCCCCAATATCGTTGCCAAATCGGCACTGCTCTGCTGATAGTCCACAGCTTCATTCAAACCCTGCTGTAAGAACTGTCGCATCACCGGCATACGCTGTATCGCAAAATCCGTATCAGGATTACTGCCTGCGCTATAGGCTCCGACACTAATCAAATCACTGCTTTGCTGGTAATTTGAATACACCTGTCGGAACTGCTGAGCCAGCTGTAATTGCTCAGGGCTCACCACCTGTGGCATCACACGACTAATAGAGGCTTCCACATCAATGGCAGGATAATGTCCCGATTCCGCCAAGCGACGCGATAACACAATATGGCCATCAAGAATGGCACGCGAGGCATCAGCGATAGGATCCTGTTGATCATCGCCTTCTGTAAGCACCGTATAAAACGCAGTAATCGAACCTTGCCCCGCTGCGGCATTACCCGCTCTTTCAACTAACTGCGGAAGTTTGGCAAATACCGAGGGCGGATAACCTTTCGTTGCTGGTGGCTCACCCACTGCCAACGCCAATTCACGTTGCGCCTGCGCGTAACGAGTTAACGAATCCATCAGTAATAAAACATTTTTGCCCTGATCACGGAAGTACTCGGCAATACTGGTGGTCAGCATCGCCGACCGTAAACGCATCAAGGGGGAATCATCGGCAGGCGAGGCAACCACCACAGCACGCGCCAGACCTTCTGGTCCAAGACTGTGATCAATAAATTCTTTTACTTCTCGTCCCCGTTCCCCGATCAAGCCAACCACAACGATATCGGCTTCGGTAAAACGCGTCATCATGCCCAACAACACACTTTTTCCCACACCACTACCCGCAAACAACCCTAAACGTTGTCCGCGACCGACGGTTAACAGTGAATTTATAGCTCGAATTCCCACATCTAACGGCTCACCAATGGGATGACGTTGTAATGGGTTGATATATTTACCTTCCAATCCTGTTTTGGCATCGGCTTGCAACGGACCTTTATCATCAAGTGGCTCGCCAACGCCGTTCAATACTCGTCCCAAAAGCCCATAACCAACTGGCACTTCTTTGCTACGCTTAACGGGCCTTACGCGCGCACCTGGCTTGACGCCATCGACAGTACCCAGCGGCATTAAAAATACACGATTATCAGCAAAACCGACCACTTCAGCTTCAATATGGCGACCCTGCGACATATCAATTTCGCAATGATCACCAAGCGCCACATTACAACCCACTGCTTCCAGCGTCAGTCCAACAATACGTGTCAGACGGCCTTCAACAACAGGTTCAACCTGTTCAGGAATACGATCACTGAGTTGCTTTAGTCGGGCAGCGAGATCAATTGCCATTACACTGGCTCCGAAGAATCAGCTGAGCCGCCATTTAACTGCTGCTCCATCATACCTTCCAGCATCAACTGGAAACGCGTATCGAGGGTGAAATCCACAAAGCTGTGTTGCGATTTAACCATACAACCACCACTCACCAGGCTAGCATCGGCAATCACTTGCCAGCTTTCACCCTGCTGAATAGCCACATCTTTCAACACTTCCGCATCATTGGGATGTACGATGAGGCGGATATTTTCACTGCCATCAGGCAATTCGGCCAATGCCTGTCGCGCCACCTCAAGCATGACTTTCTCATCAATCTGCGGCATATTTTTAATCAACGCGCGCGCCATGCCACTCGATAAATGCACCAGCGCCTGTTCAAGTTCGTGCTGCTGTTCCTGTAATGGGTGAATCATCTGCCCCATTAAATGATTGAGCTGCGCTTTAGTCTGGTTAATTTCAGCTTGAGCTTGTTGCAATCCCGCCTGACGGCCCAGTTCAAGACCTTCTTTATAAGCCTGATCCTGAATTAATTGTGCTTTAGACGCCGTCATCGGTCCGGCAAAAGGATCTTCTGGACGTGTGATGCGACGTTTCTGCTTACCCGCCGCACTGAATGGTTCGCCCACCGCTTCCAGCACTGGCATTTGCCAGGCCTCACAGTTTTGCACCTCTTCAGCAGGGATCAGGTCAGGTTGTTCTTTATTTTCAATCATGAGAAGGCCACTAACTAATCAAGCTAATCTAAAAATGTGGTCTTTGGAGGAGTCTAAAGAAACATCGCAATCGCGAACATAGCGTATTCCCTCCACCTTAAACCATGTCATCGCCGCCACTACCTAGCTGTATCTCACCGGACTCAGACAAACGACGAGCCACCATCAAAATGGCTTTTTGTGACGTTTCAACGTCACTAAGACGTACCGGCCCTTTGGCTTCCAGATCATCTTTGAGCAATTCAGCGGCACGTTTTGACATATTGCCGAAGATTTTTTCCTGCACCGCTTCATCGGCACCCTTCAGCGCAACAATCAATTCATCAGAAGATACTTCGCGTAATAGCGCCTGAATACCACGATCATCAACCTCTGCCAGATTATCAAAGATGAACATTAAATCCTGAATCTGAGTACTTAACTCTTCATCACTACTGGCCAGATCCTCTAATATTTTTGCTTCAATCGTGCTATCAATGGCGTTAATAATATTTGCAGCCGTTTTCGCACCACCCAAACTAGTTTGCTGCGTGGTTTGGCCAGACTTAACCTGTCGCTCGATGATCTCGTTGAGCTCTTCTAATGCTGAAGGTTGTACGGTATCTAATTTGGAAATACGGACAATCAGTCCTAGGCGATCTTTTTCCTCAAATAACGCCAACACGCTGGCGGCCTGATCGGAATCCAGATAAGCCAGCACAATGGCCTGCACCTGCGGATGTTCAAAACGGATAATATCCGCCACGGCCAACGGCTCCATCCACTTGAGTGTATCAAGCCCCGAGGTATTGCCGCCCATCAAAATACGTTCAATCACGCTGCTGGCTTTCTCTTTGCCCAACGCCTGCACAAGTAATTTTTTAATATACTGATCAGAGCCCATGGTCAGCCCCGTTTCATCCTGCGCATCCTCGAGAAATCCCGACAAAGCGCCTTCCATCTGTTCTTTATTAATATTTTGTAACGTCGACATCGCCGTGCCAATCATCTGCACTTCCTTGGGTTCCATGTGCCGCAAAATCTGCGCCGCATGATCTTCACCCAGACTCATTAGCAAAATGGCGGCATTTTCTACCGTTTGAAATTCGCGCTTACTCATCAACCTTAACCCATTGTTTCACAACCTGCGCAGCACGCTGTGGATCGCTATCAATCATGCCCTGCACCGTCGGTAACGACATGCCGTTAGCACCAGGGCTAGGCAACATCGCCGCACCACCACCCGCCAGCTGCATTTGCTGTTGCGCGGCCATCGCACCACCTTGTTGTCCACCACCAGCCGCCATTTCTTCAGCCTGCTTAGCAGCGGCCTCGGCACGCGCCGTTGCGTCAATTAACGCTTTGTGTTGCTGACCATTATTAGCCAATGATTTCATTATGGGGCGAATCACTATAAATATCAGCAACAACACCAACAATGCGGCCAAACCCTGTTTCACCACTTTCATAAACCATGGTTGCTCCCAGATAGGCACTTCAATGACTTCCTGCTCAATAACCTCAATCGGAATAAATGGCGCATTAATCACCGTGACAATATCGCCACGCGCTTCATCAAAACCTACCGCGCTTTTCACCAGATTTGTTAAGCGGTCTATATCGGCTTCTGCCCAGGGTGCAGACTCACTGCCACCGAAAGGAACAACGTTATCGATCACTACCGCAACCGACAGACGGCTTACTTCGCCCTGCTGGTATTTGGTATGGCTGATTTTACGATCCAATTCATAGTTTCTTGTTGCCTGGGTACGTTTGTTCTGTCCTGACGTTGCACTAATATTTGCAGCACCTTCTTCACCCGTGGCCACTTCAGGTACCGTCGTACCACCTGGAGGTTGATTGGATAAAGCACCAGGCACACCACCGCCACCGCCTAAGCCACTACGTTGCTCTTCCAGCGTTTGCTCACTACGCAGCACTTGCAGATCCGGGTTGTAAGCTTCTTGAGTTTCTTCTAACGCGGTAAAATCGACCCGCGCTGAGACTTCAGTACGGAATTTATCGGCGCCGACAACTGGCAGCAGAATGCCCTCGATCCGACCATTAATGACGGATTCCAACTTGCGAGTGTATTCGAACTGATGCGCCGCCATGGCTGCATCTGCATCCTCACCTTTATTGGATAACAAACGACCACTTTGATCAACAATAGTGACATCCATGGGATCAAGCTGCGGTATGCTGGACGCCACCAGATTGGTAATGGCATTAACCTGCTCATCTCGCAGTGAACGCCCAGACATTAAATCCACAAACACCGAGGCCGATGGTTTGCGTGCATCACGTACAAATACGGTCGCTTTAGGTAACCCCAAATGTATCCGCGCTGAACGAATACTTCTCAGACTGCTGATAGTGCGTGCTAATTCGCCCTCAAGACCACGACGATAGCTGATATTCTCCATAAACTGACTGGTGCCCAGCCCCTGCTCCTTATCAAGCAGCTCGAATCCGACACTACGATTATCTGCGATACCCACCGCCGCCAATTTCATCCGCGCCACGTGCAGCTGATCTGATGCCACCAACAGGCCACCGCTACGGCTATCCACGGTGTAGGGAATATCATTAGCTTGCAGCACGCTGACCGCTTGATTAGCATCAATATTGTTAACATCAGTTAACAACGGCGTGTAATCCGGTTCCTGCGACCACAGTACCACTGCAAACCCAACGGCAATACTGGCCGCCAAACCGAGCAATAAGCCAAACTGACGAAAAATACCAACACTCGAAAACCCCTGCATCAGGTTATTAGGAGGTGGCGTAGCGCCTTGGGAAGTCGAGGGTAAAGTAGCCATAATCGTTTTCTTCTAGATGTTTTGTTTGATTACTAAAGTCTTACTTTGTCTAAAATACAGGTCTACGCGTCTTAAATTGGCATATTCATAATATCTTCGTAGGCCGATACCAGACGGTTACGCACCTGCGTCATAGCTTGAAATGACACGCTGGCTTTCTGCATGCTGATCATCACCTGTGTCAGGTCAACACCTTCAACGCCTTGTTCATAGGCCGCGCTCATGGCACTGGATTTCATTTGTGTGTCGTTAACCGAATTCACCGCTTGGCTCAGCATTTCACCAAAGCCTGTGCCTTGCGTCTTATCCGCGCCGTTTATTCCCGCGCTGTTGCCTAGCTCAGCGGGCTTATTTACCTGACTCTGTGCTTGCGCCTGCATATCACGCATTTGCATCAAAACACTTGAGATATCATTACGTACGTTCATGTGATTATCTTCCTCTCTCTAGCGTCTGGGCTTAACAGGCAAGCAATGCGGCATCTAAGTCAAAACCTGACTCACGCATTTTGGCAATTTTGTAACGTAGGGTACGCGGGCTGATACCTAATTTTTCAGCGGCTTGTTTTTTGCGACCGCGTTCGTTTTTCAAGACATCAACAATCATCTGAAACTCATGGCTTTTCATGCCATTGCCCAAATCACTAGTGATTTCATGGTGTGATTCATTGGCAGCCGTTGTGGCAGCCGTTGTGGCAGCGGTCGCCGCCAGAGACACCGGGCTCAGCACTGAAAACATCAAATCAGCCGCGCCAATACAATCGCCCTGTTGCAAAATCAATGCACGCTGAATCACATTATCCAATTCACGTACATTGCCTGGCCAGTCGTAGCTCATCAATTTACCCTGCGCCTCGGCATCAAACGTGACTCGAGATTTATTCATTTTTTCACTGTGCATGCCCATCAAGCGATTAGCCAACGGCACGATATCTAAACGTCGTTCACGCAGCGGTGGCCATTGCAGAGGAAAAACACTGAGACGGTAATAAAGGTCTTCACGGAAGCCTTTATCTAATACGTGCTGCTGCAGATCACGGTTAGTAGTAGCGATCACACGCACATCCAGTGCAATCACTTTTTTACCGCCAACACGCTCTACTTCACGCTCTTGTAAAACGCGCAACAGTTTGGCCTGCAAGTTGATATCCATTTCCGAGACTTCATCAAGCAGCAAGGTGCCGCCATTAGCCTGCTCAAATTTGCCAGGATTGCTAGTATAAGCACCGGTAAAGGCACCTTTTTCATGTCCAAATAAGGTTGCTTCAAGCATGTTCTCAGGAATCGCCGCACAGTTAATTGCTATAAACGGACCCTCTGCACGCGGCGAATTATTGTGAATGTAACGCGCCAGCACTTCTTTACCAGTACCACTTTCACCGGAAATAAATACCGTAGAATCAGTTGCTGCAACACGCTTTGATAATTCCAGCAACTGCTTGCTCGAAGGGTCTGCTGCTACCGGTTGTTGTAAATCATGATCACTACTACGACCACTAACATAACGAGCCACGGTATCCACCAACACTTGAGGCTTAAAAGGTTTGACCAGATAGTCCACCGCACCACTACGCATCGCAGCGACCGCATTGCTGACATCACCAAAGGCTGTAATCAACAGTACCGGCAACATGGCGTATTTTTGCTGCAAACAAGCCTGTAATTCATGGCCACTCATGCCACCCATGTTGACGTCGCTAACAACCATATCAGCTTGCTGTACGGCCAATAATTCCAGCGCAGTTTCACCCGACTCGGCCTGTAATACGGAATACCCAGCCAGTTCCAGCGTATCGCATAGCGCTTCGCGTAACTGAAGGTCGTCTTCAACGACCAATATCAAACCCTTGCTGCTCATACCATTTCCTCCTCATTGCTCTGCACTTTCAACGGCAGTAACAACGTCATCTGTGTGCCGTTATCGGCAGATGATTCAATACTAAATTCGCCTTGATGGGCTCGCACAACACCTTGCACAACACTCAAGCCAAGGCCTGTACCCTGTGGTTTGGTGGTATAAAAAGCTTCAGAAACATCGGCCAGAATTGCTGCTGGAATGCCGGGGCCTTGATCGGTCACTCTGACTTGTAATTGCTGGTCGTTAACAATATCCAGCGTAATCGTAATGTGCGCCTGCTTAACCACAACTTCTATGGCGTTATTAACCAGGTTCAAAATGGCACCAACCAAGGAATCACGATTGCACTGCAACACTGCATCACGGGCATTGTTTGTCACCTGACAATCAGACTGACTCGCTGACAATGGAGATTCCATAGCCGCTTCAAGACCTGTTACCAGCTCCTGCGTGGTTACTATATTGGCCAGCGGCATATCACCGCGCGTAAAAACCAACATGTCACGCACCTGCTGTTCCAGATGATTAAGACGTGACATTAATTTGCCCGCAAAACGTTGTTGTTGCTCAGGCTCTAAATTACCGTTAAGAAGATGCTCGCCGTACAGCATGGCAGCAGACAACGGCGTACGAATTTGATGCGCCAGCGAGGCAGATACTTTACCCAGCGCTGACAACCGTTTATGGCGACTCAAATGCTCCTGCAACGCACGAGTTTCGGTCATATCCGTTAGCACGATCAACTGCCCTGGCTCACCATCTAATGAACGAGTAGCAATGCTGACGCGGCGACCATCTTTCAGTGACACCTCATGGCCATCATCAAAACGTGGTGCAAACACACGTTGAATGATGTCGACCCAGGATTCGCCTTCCAAAGGCTCACCCAACAAATCAATGGCAGCAGGATTAGTGACCAGCACTCTGCCGCGCACATCCAATACCACCACACCAACGGGCAGCGCCGTCAGCAACCCTTGAAGACGACCCGTTATACGTTCTTTAGCAGCGACTTCATCGTCACGTCGTGCTTGTGTTTTAGCCAGCTCCGCTCGCAGCTCAATCGCTTCCAGCTCCAGCACATGGTAGGCCTGCATCAGCTGTCCCGACATGCCATCAAAACCATCAACGGCCGTTTGCAATGGGTTGTTGTCAGAAGCGCTAGCAGCACTGCTCAACTCAACCGAGTTATCACTGACAAGCTCAAAAGCACTTTCAGTACTTGCCATGAACGCAACAGCCGCCAAATGTCCGGCTTCGCCACTGCGCTGCTCTGTTGTCTGTTTTGCGATAGTTGATGTAGCCATTGCGCTGTTAGTCTCCTTCGCCAAGTCCTGTGCAAAAATGTTCTGCAGCTGACAAATTGTTGGCGGTATTTAAGTTACACAAGGAGTTCTGCAAGGAATGTGCCTATTTACAAAAAACAAAACATAGAAATTTAAAATCTTTTAATTCAATAACTTAGACAAAAGAAATCAGATGCAAGGGCCGTTACAAAACTCCATTGTTTTTTTGACAGCACATAATTACAACGTCTAAAAATTGAAGAATCGCAGGCAATAAAAAAGCCCGTCTAGCAGGCCAGACGGGCTTTATAGTGTTAAAGAGGACGTTTAGCGCTGTAACCCATACTTACGGATTTTCTCCACTAACGTAGTACGACGTATCTGTAATTTTTCGGCCGCACGCGCCACCACCGAATCGGCCTCATCCAGCGCCTGCTCAATCAGATCACGCTCCAGATTACTGAGGTATTCCTTAAGATCAATACCCTCCTCCGGTAGCGTTGTAGAGGCAGAGGAAGAAGCACTAACTTGCGGTGCAGGTTCTGGGTTAGAAAAGAATAACTGCTCAAACTCAGGATCAGACTGCTCAACGCCGTAACGGAATTTTTCCGGTAAATCTTGTAAGCCAATCACCGAATCTGGATGTGTAATAGCCAATCGTTCAACCAGATTAGCTAACTCACGTACATTGCCCGGCCAGGCATGCTCACAAAGAGACTGAATCGCCGAGCGATTAAATTTAATCGATCCGCGCTTTTCCGCTTCCATACGAAACAGCAACTCATTGAGTAGCAATGGGATATCTTCGACACGCTCTCGTAACGCAGGCATTTCAATAGGAAAAACATTAAGGCGGTAATATAAATCCTCACGGAAACTACCATCAACAATCATGGTTTCCAGATTTTTATGGGTCGCCGCGACAATACGCACATCGGTCTTGAGTTCCTTGTTGCCACCAACACGCTCATACACTCGCTCTTGCAATACACGCAGTATTTTCACCTGCATGTTAAGCGGCATATCGCCAATTTCATCCAAAAACAGTGTCCCGCCTTCGGCCATCTCAAAGCGCCCCGGACGACTACTAATCGCACCGGTAAAAGCACCCTTCTCATGACCAAACAGCTCGCTTTCCAATAATTCAGCCGGGATAGCTCCACAGTTTA
>JBALXL010000018.1:0-21114 GCA_036960805.1 Pseudomonadales bacterium | reverse complement strand
ATTTGAAATAGGTGAAGCCGATTTCCTTGATGTCATCGAGCACTTCGATAGCGTGTACTAGCCCTGATAATTTGCCGTGTGGCAAATCGACCTGAGATGCGTCACCAGTGATGACTGCGTGAGAACCAAAGCCGATACGCGTCAGGAACATTTTCATTTGTTCCTTGGTGGTATTCTGGCTTTCATCAAGAATAATAAAGGCGTCGTTGAGTGTGCGACCGCGCATATAGGCGAGCGGCGCGACTTCGATAATATTTTTTTCGATCAGTCGATCAACGGTTTCAAAACCAAGCATTTCGTAGAGAGCATCATAAAGTGGGCGCAGGTATGGATCGACCTTTTGAGCCATATCTCCGGGTAGGAAACCGAGTTTTTCACCGGCTTCTACTGCGGGCCTTACCAATACAATACGGCGAACTTCGTCTTTTTCTAAGGCGTTGACAGCACAGGCAACCGCTAAATAGGTTTTGCCGGTACCGGCTGGACCGATACCAAAATTCACATCGTTAGTATGAATGTTCTGAACGTATTTTTTTTGATTTTCACCGCGAGGCTTGATGACACTGCGTTTGGTGGCAATGATCCAGTCTTTGCCGTTGGCTGCGCCAGCACCAAAGTCAGGTGAGCGGATGGCGATATTATCCCCTGCATCTTGTAGGGCGAGATGAATCTCGCCGGGGGTCAGCATGATGTCATTGCTGGTGGTTTTGTAGAGTTTTTTGAGGATTTTACTGCCAGCGGTAATGCTAGCGGTGTCGCCGGAAAGCTGGAATTTGCTACCGTGATTATGGATTTCGATGCCTAATCGTTTTTCGATTAGCTTGATATGTTCATCCAATTCGCCGCACAAATTGGCGAGGCGTCGGTTGTCTTCGGGTAGAAGTGACAGGTTTTGGGTCGCGATCTGCAGGTTGGTAGTCAAGGTGGTTTTAAACTCTCCGTTTAATGATCTTATTAATCAGTATAGTGCTTTAATTGCGTTATTTCACTACTGTTAATATGGCTTTCTTTCAGGCTGGAGGCCTGTAGTTATAGGCGATACGGCGTAGAAGTAATGGTTATAAAAAATCTGTTTAATAGCTTGTTTCAATAGGTGATATTATTTTTAAAAATAGACTGGGTCATAGCAAGCACAGTCATTATGTTACTGCCTTAAAACGACTCCCCGGGGTGCGTTAAATGACCGCGCATAGAGTTGGATAGCGCTTCAGTGATTGTGACATCAACAAACTTTCCAATCAGTTCTGCACCTTGCGGGTCAAAAATAACAACGCGGCTACTTTCGTTTCGTCCTTGCAGCTTTGCAGGATCTTTTCTGGATGGGCCGATGACGAGTACGCGTTGATCGGTGCCGATCATGGCTTCACTGAGGGCCTTAGCTTGCTGGAGAATACGAATTTGCAAAATACTGAGGCGCTGTTTTTTCACTTCTTCAGAGGTGTCGTCTTCAAGCTCTGCCGCAGGCGTGCCGGGGCGGGCGCTGTAGACGAAACTATAAGACAGGTCGTAGCCGATGGTTTCAATCAGTTTCATGGTGTCGGCAAAGTCCTGTTCGGTTTCGCCGGGGAAGCCGATGATAAAATCTGACGACATGCACAAATCAGGACGTATTTCACGTAAGCGACGAATCTTGTCGATATATTCTTCGACTTCGTGACCACGTTTCATGGCTGCCAGAATACGGTTGGAGCCGCTTTGCACGGGCAAGTGTAAGTGGCTAACCAGCTCAGGCACGTGACGGTACACTTCGATCAGGCTGTCGGAAAACTCTACCGGGTGCGAGGTAGTGAAACGAATGCGGTCAATGCCGTCGATGGCAGCGACATAAGTAATCAGCTCAGCTAGATCAATGGGGTTGTTATCGTGAGACAGGCCTTGGTAGGCGTTCACGTTTTGGCCCAGTAGATTGACTTCACGAACGCCTTGGCTGGCGAGGTGCGCTACTTCTTCGATGATGTCATCGAAAGGGCGGCTGACTTCTTCGCCACGGGTGTAGGGCACAACGCAGAAGGTACAGTATTTGCTGCAACCTTCCATAATGGAAACAAAGGCGCTGACGCCGTCGGCTTTAGGGGCTGGCAGGCGATCAAACTTTTCGATTTCAGGGAAAGAGATATCGACGACAGGAATATGATTGGCGTTAGATGCATCAATCATTTCTGGTAAGCGGTGTAGAGTTTGCGGGCCGAAGATCATGTCGACATAGGGTGCACGATCACGAATGGCTGCGCCTTCTTGACTGGCGACACAACCGCCAACGCCAATCATGAGGTCTGGGTTTTTATTCTTGAGTTTTCTCCAGCGTCCCAGTTGGTGGAATACTTTTTCCTGCGCCTTTTCACGAATCGAGCAAGTATTGAGCAGGATGACATCTGCTTCGGTTTCGTCAGTCGTGATTTCCATTTCATGGCTATCGCCCAGCAAGTCCGCCATACGCGATGAATCGTATTCGTTCATCTGACAGCCGTGGGTTTTAATAAACAGTTTTTTTGCCATGCCGGTTAACCAAAAGTTCGTGAAAGACACCCTTCAAAAAAGGGGGAGGGCATTATACCTAGATTTAGGCTCTGTTAATACTGTTTGGGATGTGGCAGCTGAATGGTTTTTAACTTTGCTGTTTCAATGACTTGCGGTAATTTTTTTGTAGGCTTTTTGGTCAGCTATAGGGGAGCTAGTTTTCAGTTTTTAAAGGAGTAGAATAAACAGTCCGGCTAGGTGAAAGTTCATAGTGCTTAGTGTCTGTCGGATTGGTGATATTAAATTAAGAGTTATGTACAGCTTGGGGTAGGATGTCGCTCGGTTAGGTGATTCAAGCTGTAGACTACGAGTTGAGTTGCGCATGATGATCCAGGGTTGGCGCTTGCTGTTTGCTTCGCTGCTGTTGTTTATTTTATCCCTCCACGTATCTGCAGAAACAGCAGAAAGCTCACTTTTATCTACCACTCTCATCTCTTCAGAATCAATAAAGCATCCACAATCTTCCTTGAGCTCTGATAAAGCACAATTTTCTGAACAGTATTTTAATGGTTTAAATGATGCGGTTCTCTTTTATGAGGGGCTTCAGCAGAGCGGTTTGTGGCAATCTATAGAAACTGGGCCGTTGTTAAAGCGCGGTGAATTTCATCAGCAAATTGCTACCTTGCGAAACCAGCTGGTATTGCTGGGTGATTTGTCACCTCTTGCAATTTCACCATTATTTTCTCGGCAGTTTGATGCTGAGCTCGAAGTTGCGCTGAAGCATTTTCAGGCGCGTCATTCCCTTAAAGCTGATGGTGTTTTAGGGGCGCAAACTCGTAATGCCTTGAATGTTCCGCCATGGCAACGGATTGATCAATTGGTGTTGAATATTCATCGCCAGCGTCAATTGAGCGTGTCGGCGACTGAAACGTACGTTCACGTAAATCTGCCTGAATACCGGTTGCGAGTTTATACGCAGGGCGATGTCGTACTTGAAATGAAAGCAATAATTGGTAAGCGTAAACGTCAGACGCCTGTGTTCAGCGCAACGGTCAGGCAGGTCGTTATAAACCCAAGTTGGAATGTACCTAAAAGTATTGCTTTCAAGGATATTATTCCGCGTTGGCAGCAAGATGAGGGCTATTTAGAGAAACATAATTTACAAGTGTTGGCTGGTTGGACAACTCCGCGAACCTTTGTGCAAGACAATGATGTGGATTTTAACAGGCTATACCAAGGAGAAAGTTATCAGCGTTTTTGGGAGCCGCCAGGAGAAAATAATACTCTGGGCCGAGTTAAATTTCCGTTGACCAGCAAGAACAGTATTTATCTTCATGATACAAGCGCACGGCATTTGTTTGATGTTGAAAAGAGGGCCTTTAGTTCTGGTTGTATTCGTTTAGAGAAACCTCGCGTTTTGGCTGATATGTTACTAGAGCTGTCGAATCAATGGCGTCCGGAATTGCTGGATACGTTGTTTGAAAGGCAAGAGACAAAAAGGGTGCGGCTGGAGACTCCGATACCTGTGCATATCACCTATTGGACAGCATGGTTAAATCAGCAGGGCGAACTGAATTTTTCCAATGACCCTTATCAGAGGGACGCTGAGGACTTCGTTCAGCTGCAAGACTTTCAGCAACAGGAACAAAATCAACAGGTTAAATTGATTCCGGTGCAGGTTGGACTGCAGGCAAATTGATCAAAAACTGTACAAAACGGCAGTCTCTGGCTATACTTCGGACGTTTTTGAATTATAGAGTTATCCGGAAGTACATGTTTTATGCCAAATCAAGTTTCTAATTGTCGCCGTAAATTTTTACGACACGTAGGCGGTCTTACCGCTGGTCTCGCTTTTTCTTCCACCGCTTTTGCAAAACTACCAGTATCGTCAGCTGAGCGTAAGTTGCAGTTTTATAACCTGCATACAGGGGAGTCTTTGAGCACAACTTTTTGTGTTGAAGGCGCTTTTGTGAAGGAGAGCCTGCAGGATATTAACCACCTACTGCGTGACCACCGTACTAATGAAGTATGCAGTATGGATCCACGTCTATTAACGCTGCTTGATGATTTGAAAGACATGCTTGGCGTCAAACAACCTTTCCATATAATTTCCGGTTACCGTTCTGCAGCGACTAATCAGATGCTAAGCCAGAACAGTAATGGTGTGGCCAAGAAAAGTCTGCACATGCAAGGTAAAGCAATTGATATTCGCGTGCCTGGTGTGGATGCTCGTGCGTTACAAAAAAGTGCGATGGCATTGCAAGGCGGCGGCGTTGGTCTTTATACCCGCAGTGACTTTGTGCATATTGACATTGGCCGTGTGCGGAGCTGGGGCAGCTAGTCCTCCCAGCACCTTGTTTATCTTTATTTCTTTGCTTGGCTAATCATTCCTGGATATTTCTATGTTACTGGTGGCGAAGGTGCTTGTTGTCTGTGCGCTTAAAATTGGCAATCGGAGCTGGTGCGAAAAAATAGCAGATATAGATAAGGGGGATTTGGCAGTAAATGAAGCGAAGCTCTGCGTGTCTGGAAATTAAAAGAAAGACTGATTAGCCGTTACTTATTAGTAACGGACTATTGCGCTTCTGAGGCTAAGGAATTTTTATTATCTTTGCTGAATAAAGAAAAACAGTTTTTCCCTGATTCCTTAGCTTTATACATGGCTTTGTCGGCATTTCTTATCAGGTCTGAACTATTATTACTGTCTCTGGGGCAGAGCGTAATACCAATACTGCCGGTCACACTTAATTCCAAATTGTCGACGTAATAAGGTGCCGCCAGCTTGGATAGCAGTTTTGTTGCGGCAGCGGATACTTCTTGTTCGCAGGAGGTATTTTTGAAGAGTACCAGAAATTCGTCGCCACCAAACCTGGCCACCACATCAGACTCTCTAAACGATGTGCTAATGCGCTCTGCGGCCATGCTTAATAGTTTATCTCCTACCAAGTGACCATGGCTGTCATTAACGTCCTTGAACTTATCAAGATCGATAAAAAATAATGCAAACTCATTATGGTAGCGTTTACTTTCCAGAATAAATTGATCGATGCGGTCGGTGAAAAGATTGCGATTTGCTAGGCCTGTCACTGTGTCTGTAAAGGCCATGTCGCGAATTTGTTTTTCTGACGCGCGTAATGCTAACTCCATTCTTTTTCGCTCGGAAATATCCTGAATAAATCCATCCAAGTATTCCAGTTGGCCGGTATCGTTGAAGATTGCTACGCCTGTCTCTGTAACCCATATTTCCTGGTCACTGCTGTTATTGATACGGTATTCAATAGACCAGAGCTGTTGAGCATGGACGGCGCTGTAAATTGAGTTGATGACGAAGTCGAGATCGTCTGAGTGGATGATGCTGGAAAATGAGCGTGTTTCGTTGTTTATAAAATCGCTTGCCGGGTAGCCGCTTAACGACTCAATCGCGTCGTTAATGAAATACATCGTCGAGTCTTTGTCGCATTTTGAGCGATAACAAATGGCGGGGATGTTTTGGATTAATCCTTCGAAAAAAGTGCTCATAATCATATCCGTTTGAAAATTTTAAGCCGGGCTAATTCTTTCAAGCGGCTAATCATAGTGTTAATTGCTTTTTAAATCACCTTTTTAAAATTTTCACTAATGGCTAAGGTGATGAATTTCAAAGGAATCCTCGTTTTTTTCGATTTTCAAAGAAGATGAGGTTTATAAAATACTAATTAACCTTATGGCCGTTTCGGTGGGGGGTGCTTCGATAGGTTTTAATATGGTTGGAGCGGGTGCTGTGAAAAAAAATAAAGCATGGACAGTGCGGTGATATTAGGTGCGCTGCATTTTTCTATGACTTTTTATGCGCGCGAGGTAGCGACTAAATTTGCCGCAGGCGCTCAGGGTGGGCTTGGTGAGGTTGAATGCTCCTCGCAATGACGGGTTAGTATCAGCGATAGAGATAATAGACGGCATATCAAAAAAGCACGAATGGTTTCAACAGAGGAGTATTATTAGTCGGATTAACTTTCGCGTGACCTTTTATTGGTACTGTTATTAAAGGGATCTCGTATTTATTTTTGAGTATGCTAAAATCGCGCGCCCTCGTAGCGAGTTCGGACACAATTTTATGGCCAGTTCACCACTCTACAAAGTTATTTTTCTCAATCAGGATAAGGTCTATGAGGTGTTTGCTCGGCAAATATTTCAAAGTGATCTGTTTGGTTTTATTGAAATTGAAGAAATAGTCTTTGGCGAACGCAGTCAGCTGCTGGTTGATCCGAGCGAAGAGAAGCTTAAAGCAGAGTTTGCTTCTGTGACCCGATCTTATATCCCTGTGCACTCCATCGTACGTATTGATGAAGTGGAGAAAGAGGGTGTGGCAAAAATTTCCGACAATGCCGGGTCAAATGTGACGCGCATGCCCGGTGCTCCTTTTCAGCCAAAAGAAAGTTAGCCTGGGCCGATAAAATAAAGCTGTATGCCATAACAAATAGCGGCTAATACAGAAGCAATGATCAGGGTTACAGCTAGTAGCCCATAGGGCCGGAATTCTCTTCCGTCTGTATGTTCACGTATACCTTTTGGGTGAAGTAGAGGTACATCTGCCTCACTCACTTTTTGTCTCGTTTGTTTCTTGTCCATTCCAAGTGTCCTATCTGATATTGTTTGAATAATAGGGCTTTGGCTTGATCCTGTCATTAGGGCTCGCTTTAAAAGGCGTTATTAAAATCTGAGTAGGGCAGTTGAGATAAGCTGAATACTTCGATGGATCAGGCAATTATGTTATCCGCCAAAATAAGCGCAAACATGAGGCCTAGCAGAGACACGCTAGTAATCGTGATGTTAGCAGGTATGGTTTTATTTTCAGGAGGCATAATAACTCCCGCGCTTACTTTTTATAAAAGTATTGAAAGGGTGGCGAACTCTTTAACGGTCGTTAAAGAGTTATATCAACGGCATAACGTTTGAGCAGTATTAGGTTTTCTTGGCTGGTTCTTCTGTTGGACTGATTTGGCCGGATTTTGGCAGGGTGTCGCCAAAGGCAATCCAATGTTTGTGCTCAGGATAAATCTTGCCAAGCGCTTCGATTTCGATGTGCCTTATTTTGGCTTTGCCTGCAAGTACATTGCTCCAGCGGCTGTAAGTGATGCTTGACAGTGTTGCCAGGTCATTTACTTTTAGGCGTTTGCACTTCAGCAATTTTTTGATTCGATTTAGAGCCATAAAGGTAAATATTACTTGTTATTTAAAGAAGCCCTACTTAGTATAAAAAGTGCTAACCGCATTAGATTTTATGCGGGTTTATGTCACAGTGAGTACTAGTATGAGCAAGGAATCAGAAAGTAATACAAATTCAGGAACACTTCAACTTAAACAGCCAATCAATGTTTCGGTATTACCGCCATTGTTGTCTCGTGAGCACTTTGCGAATTTTGTGGGGACAACGCTGGATACGGTTAGAGGGTGGGCTCAGACTGATACAATCCCAACCGTAAAAGTTGGCCGCCACCGTTTAATTAATATTGCTAAGCTCACGGAAGATTTACAGGCAGGTAAATCCAATTTTAGCCAGGGAGATTATTCTAATAATTAGAGGGATCCGGGGGGAATATGTCTCGGAGAGTGCTAGTTTAGTGATAATTTTTTGAATCTAGCGAAAGCGAGAGGCTAAGCAATGGACGATGACATTGAGAGGCTGACCGCATCGTCTGGATGCGTGCTGTATACCTCGAGCAGTCCTGATAAGTTTATTGAAGTACGGCAATTAAATCGAACGCTGTGGATGCATTTTGGCGATGACGCGGTACAGGGATGTATGTCTCTGGATCACCCTTACCAGCTATTGCTGTTATACACAGAAGCAATGTTGGCGAGTTTCCTTTTTGTGGGCTCACCACAACGAGTGCTGAATTTGGGCGTGGGCTGTGGTTCTTTCGAGAGATTTTTTCAAACCAAGCTGCCAGGATTGCAAATTGATTCAGTGGACAGCTGTCAGCAAGTCATCGAGCTTGCTAAACGCTTTTTTAAGGTAGCAAGAAAAAAGCCCTTAATCTGTGAGCATGCCGAAACTTTTGTAACTGCAGGCCAGGCTTCCTACGACGTGATTTTTTGTGATTTACATGCCGATAATAGCCATCCGGCTTGCTTGTTTGATAGCATTTTTTACGGCAATTGTTATGAGCGACTTTCTACGGATGGCGTGATGGTGGTTAATCTGTTGCTTACGGAGCAGTCGCAGATGCTGAAACTTTTACAGACGGTTCGTGAGCACTTTGATACGTTAGTATTAATGGCTGTGCCGAATCATAAAAATACCCTCTTATTTGCCCTTAAAGGCCCTTTTCCTGACGAGCAGGCGATGCTTTTACGAGCTAAGCAACTGCTACCTGTTTTTGGTGTTGATTTAAAACCTTATATAGACCAGTTCAAGGTGTTTTCGGCTGCACCTGAAAAGATTTGAGTTGAGCCAGTATATCCTGTGTCTTCTGTCCAGAAGCCATTCCTAACGTTAACAGCACATACAATACATGGGGTTGTATGTCCTGATAGAGTAATGCGCCTGCCTGTAATAATGTGAGGGTTGATGTATAGGGCTTTGTTATATAAGGCGTAGGTAACGGCGTTAGTAAAAAAGTGATCTGCGGGAAAGATTTGATCGCTTCAAGTAACCCTTCTTTGGTCTGCAGCGCTGGGCCTGTTCCGCTATGGTATAAATTAATAATTACGCAACTACCGGCAGTTAGGTTGGCGCACGTGTGCATCACGTCCAAGCCTGGATAACAGGCGAGTTGTATGATCTTTCCATGGCTATTAGTGAGCGATGTATTGTTGATGCCCGAACTTTGTAGTGTGCTGGAAATACACTGGGTAATACGAGGTTGGCGGCTTGCTTCAAATTGACTTGTTGATGTTTTAAAGGTACCAATCAATTGGCCAAACGTGGCTTTGAATTGCTGCTCGTCAAACGCCATGGGTTTGATGTCCTGTGCATCCATGACATGAGTTTCTCCTGCTTGATTTGTAAAACTTACATGCACACCGTTAGGGACTTGAGGCTCGTTAATCGTCGCAAAAGCGCCCTGTAGATTTTTTGTTACGTCAGAATCTGGGTGGTCGAGCGAATAGAAGGAGCCAGTTAAAACGATTTTCACATCATGCTGTGAAAAACATAGCGATATTGCGGCCGCCGTATAAGCCATAGTATCGGTGCCATGGGTTATAACAATTTTATCTGCGCCGTTGGCAATGACTTGTTCGACACACTGAATCAGCGTGAGCCAATCGGTAGGGTCAAGATCTTCTGAATTTTTATTGAATGCAGCCTCTGTCGATAGTGTGATTGCTTGCTGCTGACAGAACGTTTGAATGTGCGTCATCAGTTGTTGCTGACCTTGCGAGACATTCACTGAATCAGATTGGATGCTGGAGCCGATAGTGCCGCCGGTCGTGATAAGGGTAATGTTCGAACTAGTCACGTAGAACTCTCTTGCCGTTGATTGATTAATTTAGGTATTAATTAAATTGGAATGTACGGCGTCGTCTTCTTTAGCGCAACCGTTGATGATGGATCTCATAATATCAACGCGTATAAGAGGGGATGTAATGGTTACTATGTATTTTGCATACCTCAAAATTTTGCTAAGAGAGCGATGCTTTTTAATGGAACAATTGACGCATTGGTCTTTCTTAATATGAAATACCTATGCTCCTTATCATGTGGAACTATTTTGTTATGTTTCAAATTTCAAACGCTTTTAAATGTGTTGCCTTGTTGGTGCTGATTAGTCTTTTACAGGCTTGTTCGCCACCAGATGTTTTTGTTCAGGAGCAGCAGTTTTTTGATGAGGAAGTGAAGAATAATCCGTCCATTGATGTACGTTATTTTGAGCTGCAAGGCGTTAAGTTAAAGTATGTTATCGCTGGTGCACGTAACGCACCGGCGGTGGTATATATACATGGTACTCCCGGTGGCTGGGATAACGGCGCACGTTACTTGATGGACGAGAAATTGGGGGCACGCTCACGGGTTGTTAGTCTCGATAGGCCGGGTTGGGGAGGCTCTCAGTTGCCGGATGACGGGGTTGAAGCGAGTTTTTTCGGTCAAAATAGGTTGCTGCAGCCGTTATTTGAACAGCTTGATCAGGATAATAATCACCACGGTATAATTTTAGTTGGTCATTCGCTGGGTGCTTCAATAGCGCCTTATATTGCTATGCAAAATCCGGAATTAATTTCGGGTTTAATTCTTTTAGCAGGCAGTCTTGATCCAGAGCTAGGTAGTCCAAGGTGGTATAACTGGGCAGCAAGTATGGGTGTTGTATCATGGTTTTTAGGGGCGGATATGCGCCGTGCTAATGATGAAATAATGCAGCTTCACAGCCAGCTTACGGATATGCGTAATGAGTGGTCGCATATCACTATGCCAGTGACCGTGATACAAGGCATGCGCGATAAATTGGTATCCCCAGATAACGCAAATTTTGCTGAGCAAGTGTTGATTAATGCGGATTTAAAGGTGATAAGAATTGTGGGTGCCAATCACTTTATTCCCTGGGAACAGCGTGAATTGGTGACAAAGGAAATTAACTTGATGCTGGATAAAATCGATAAATAACGGTTTTGATTATATCTATGGGATTTTTTTATTAGGGTCAAAGAGATAAGGCGCTTAACGGAGAAACCCCATCATCCATTGCAGAAATGGCAATAGAGGACGAGGCGGGGGACTCGGTCGAATTTAGTGCGCGCTGAGTAACCACCACGCTTGTTTTAATGAGCTATGAGGGATCACCAGTGTTGGGCGTGGCAGTGGGCTGAAGGCGCGTTCGTTGCGCGCAAACTTGATATAAAAGGGTTTTGAGTCTTTCGCTTCAATTAGGTAATCGGCTTGTTTACTCAAAGGATGAGTGACTGGGCTTATATGTTCGATCTCCAGAAATAGGGGGCGGTTTCCTTCGGTGCAGGGAATCCAGATACCGCCTTCTTTATTCCAATGCTCAAGCCATTCATCTGGCGTTGCCGGTTGGGCGCGCCAAGCGTGTAGATGAGCGTTCTTTGTCGGGGTGTCGAATTTATGTAAGTACATACTGTATAAATATACAGTAATTTATACAGTATGCAAGATGGCTCCTGGATTTTTATTAACGGTGCTGTAATTGGCGTTATTTTCCTACTAAATGATGCCCGGCGGAAACGCATCTACAGCAATGACTGCGGCCGTTAATTGTTCTGCCAGCTGCAGTTGTTGGGCTTCTTCGTTGGTAATTAATTGCTTTTCCAGCGCGCTGTTAATACGTTGTTGACGGTCCATTTTACGGCTTAGTGGCGCCAGTTTTGGTTCGATCTTCTCAGCGGCAATAACAGCTTGTAAGGCTTCTTCAAGGCGTTGTACGGGTGCATTGCTGTCCGAACCAGTAAATATGCCGTGGCAAAGGCGATTACGGGTTGCTCCAGGTATTTGTGATAACTCGGCCACTTGATGAGTAAGCTTATCAGAGGGCGGTAGAAAGCGTCGTCCCCAAGGGAAGATGATGCGGCGCAGACACCAGGCGATAGGTTTTGAGGGGTAGTTATCAAGGATTTGCTGTAATGCTTCCTGGATATTGTGCAGTCCACGTAAACAGCACCAGCGCACGATAGGCAGATCTTCTTCGGGTGCGCCTTCGTCATGATGTTGTTTGAGCACACAACTCATTAAATACATTTCACTGAGCACATCGCCAAAACGTGCCGATAGGCTTTCCTTAAACTTAAATTTACCGCCCAGCAATAGTAAGGTTATATCCGTTACGACCGCTAGAGATGCGCTGACACGCGTCAGATGGCGATAATATTTATGGGTGTGTTTGACGTTGGGCGCAGAAGCTAGCTTGCCGCCTGTGAGGTTGTGCCAAAGGGCACGGCTTAGATTTTTTAGATGCCAGCCAAGGTGAGCAAAGAAGGCTTTGTCGAAGTCTTCAAGTCCCTGTTCTTGGTTTTCGTCATGTGCGGCACGAATGATCGATTGTAGGTATGGGTGACAACGAATGGCGCCTTGGCCAAAGATGATCATGCTACGAGTGAGAATATTTGCGCCTTCGACGGTGATGCTGACGGGCAGAGAATAATAGACATTGGCAAGATAATTATTGGGGCCATCGGAAATGGCTTTGCCGCCGTGGATGTCCATGGCATGGTTGACCGATTCACGCATTCGCGAGGTGGCGTGGTATTTCAGGATGGCGGAAATAACGGCAGGTTTTTGACCTTGATCCACCAATGAGGTTGTGAGATGTCGAGCAGCGTCGAGCATATAACTGTTAGCCGCAATTGGCGCTAGGGCCTCTTCAATGCCTTCGAAATTTGAAATTGGCACACCAAATTGTTTCCGTACTCGCGCATAGGCGCTGGAGGTGCTGGCACAGAGTTTGGCTGCGCCACTACTAAGCGACGGTAACGAAATCGAACGTCCAGTGGACAAGGCTTCCATGAGCATACGCCAACCCTGGCCGATGCGTGGTTGACCACCGATAATCCAGTCCATAGGGATAAAGACGTCTGTTCCCTGTGTTGGGCCGTTAAGAAATGCCTGACGGCAAGGGTAGTGACGATGCCCAGTGATAACGCCAGGGGTATCCGTTGGGATTAACGCCAGAGTGATGCCAAGGTTTTCTTTTTCACCTAGCAGGTGTTCCGGGTCGCTGACTTTAAACGCAAGTCCCAGCAAGGTAGCAATAGGGCTCAAGGTGATATAACGCTTATTCCAGGTGACCCTCATGCCGAGTGTTTTGTTACCTTCATGCTCGCCATAACAGACCACACCAAAGTCAGGCATGTTTGCTGCGTCGGAGCCAGAAAATGGGCCGGTGAGAGCAAAGCATGGAATTTCTTCACAGCTGGAAAGACGCGGTAAATAATAATCTTTTTGTTGTTCTGTACCGTAGCTTAATAGCAGTTCGGCGGGGCCTAGTGAGTTGGGCACCATCACGGTGACGGCGGCGGCTATACTGCGAGAGGCGATTTTCATCACGACTTGCGAGTGCGCGTAGGCAGAAAATTCCAGTCCCCCATAATGTTTGGGGATGATCATGCTAAAGAAGCCGTGCTGCTTATAAAAAGCCCATATTTCTTCAGGTAGGGTTTTGACGTTGTTGTTTATGTTCCAGTCATCGAGTAACTCACAAAGCTGCTCAACGGGGCCGTTAATAAAATCGATTTCTTCATCGCTGAGCTGGGTGCGAGGAAAGCTCAGTAGCTTGTGCCAGCTTGGGTTGCCTGAAAACAATTCGGCGTCCCAACCAACGGTGCCGGCTTCAAGGGCATCTTTTTCAGTGTCAGAGAGTGGCGGCAGAATTTTCCGAACCTTGGAGAGTAGCGGTTTGGAAACTTGGTTTCTTCGAAACGCCTGAAAACGGCTGAGCATTCTGGAACTCCTTGTTAAGCGATGGTTACACCTCTTTATCATAGCTGCGTTTAACGCCGCTGAAAAATTATTACTGGCATATTAATGATCTGAGTATGTGGGGATTGCTGTTTCTTAATAGCGTTCAGTATTGAGTATGTTTGCGTTGAAAAGAAGTGACTGGAGAGTGGTTATCGAGTGAAATGGAATTATTATTGGAATCCGCATTTTGTTATCAGAGAATTATGAGCGTCGTATGTTAAAAAAAATTGCCCTAGGTGTTGTTGCGTTACTGGCCGTGTTGACCTTGATCGTGGTTGTTTTTATTTGGCGTTTTGACCCAGACAGTTATCGCAGTGAACTGGAAGTTTTGTTGAAGCAGCAAACAGGGTTGGAATTCGTTATTAGTGGCGGCTTGAAGTTACAAGGAGGTAAATCGTTACAGCTGAGTGCCAGTGATGTGACTATTGGCCATGCTGGTAAAACATTAGCCAGTTTCGAGCAGCTAAGTGTAGGTTTTGATTGGCGTCCATTGCTGGATCGGCAGTTAATTATTGATGAAATCCTGCTGCAAGCGGCGCAAGTTAATTTGGAGATGGGTGAGCGAGGCGAATTGATACTGCCGGATCTCCCTGAGCGGCCCGTAGCTGAAAAGACGGTTCAGGACAGTGATTCGAAACTGCCGCTTGATATTGTGCGCATAGAAAAAATACGCATTGTTAAGGCTAACCTGGTATTGCAGCAAGATAGCGTGAGCGCAGAGCCGTTAGTTATCGTCGAGAATTTGGATTTTGAGCTGACAAGTTTACCGCTAGTACGTGCTAGCGAGTTGATTATTTCTGCCTGGCCTGAATATTTGTCCGCTGTGGAGTTGCAGACTCAGCTAACCGTTGAGCGTCTTAAGTATGAAAAATATCAAATATCCGATGTTAAAGCGTTGACGCATAACCAAGGACAAATGCTGGTGACAGATTTATCTCTTAAGATGCTGGGAGCTGCTTTGAAGTCAGCTTTTCAATTTGACTGGCAGCCGACTCGCCAGGCCTTGAGCAGTAAGGTCACTATTCGTGGTTTGCAGCTACCGCAACTGGCTAAACTATTTGAGTTGAAGCAGGATCTGCAAGGCGAGCTGGACCTTGATTGGCGAGGAGGTAGTCAGGCTGATGATTGGTTGGCTGGTCTTAACGGTGAGCTTGCTATTCGCGGTGATCAGCTTGCTATTAGTGGTTTTGATTTAAACAGGTTAATGTCGAATTTGCAGCTGAGTCAGGAACTAGATTTGGTTGATGTAGGCGGACTCGCTCTGATGGGGCCTATTGGGTTACTGCTGACTAAAGGCGGTGACTACGGATCGATAATTACTGCTGCGTTGAAAGGAAATACTTCCGTTCAGCAATTAAATATGGAATGGGATATTAGCAATAAAAATGCGCGTTTCAAGGATGTTGCGGTTGCCACTGATACTAATCGTCTGGTGCTGACCGGTGACTTCGGCCTTGCGGGTTATACCTTTAATCCGGTGAACTTATATCTGATTGATGCCGATGGTTGTGATGTGTTCAAGCAACAAATAAAGGGTAGCGTGGAGAAGCCTGAGGTTTCTGCCATGGCATTTGCCGCTAAGTCGTTGTTAAACCCGCTGGTATCGTTGACTGAAAAAGGTATCGATACGATTGTTGAATGCGTGCCCGTTTATAATGGGAAAGTTGCAGCCCCGCCAAAACCTAAGTAGGTTGTTAGTCCTTTTTCTGAAGCGATAAATAAGCCAGATGAGTTAGTGCCGTAGCAGCTTTGGGGCTTTGAGATTTTCAATAACACAAAGCTGCTATACAAGAGCGTAAGGCTTAGGTTAAAGCAAGCTTGAAAGAGAAAAATTAATGATAAATATGTGTGAATCAACTTTGCTGGATAAGCATAGTGTTCCTATACTTTGGTCATGTGTTTAATTAGTAGCCAATAAATTGATTTCTCGATTGACTCGGAATGTTGCGATTTTAATAAGGGTGATTTGTATCACCCTTATTTTTTGCGCGCCAGACCTTTATGCAAAAACACCGCAGCTGATTGTTAATGCAGATAATGTAGAAGAAAGCTTAACGCGAAATACGCTAAGAGCTATTTTTTCGATGCGTGTTCATCGCTGGCCAGACGGGACACCAGTCAGTGTTTTTGTCCTGCCCGACGCTCATCCTGCACATCGAAGCTTTGCGCGTGAGGTCCTTTCTTTGTTCCCCCATCAGTTGAGACGTAGCTGGGATCGATATGTGTACTCGGGTATTGGTACCGCACCCATAGAAGTAAAAAGTGAAAAGGATATGGTTCATAAAGTAGCCACTGTTCCAGGTGGTATTGGTTATACAGGCGGGGAGGTTTCGGAAGAAAATGTTCGAACGTTATTTGTCCAGTAAATTAGCGGTTTCGTTTTCCTGCGGAATATTGTTTTGTGGTGCGCTGATGTCTACTGGTGCTTCTGCTCAACAGCTGGAGGATTTGCGATGGCATGGATTTTTAAGCCAGGGCGTAATACATACGGACGAAAACAATTTTTTTGGTGATAGCACCGATACCAGTTTTGATTTTCGAGATGTGGGTTTGGGTTTGTCCTGGAAGCCGCAAAGTGACTTATTGTTTTCGGCGCAATTAATTTATCGTGATGCAGGGTTAACGTCTCCTAATGGCGTTAATCTTGATTTTGCGATGGTGAATTACAGTTTTATAAACCGATTAGACTTTGGTATGGGCGTTCGTGCTGGTCGAGTTAAAAACCCTTATGCGTTTTATAATGAAACGCGTGACATCGCTGCAACACGTCCCTCTGTGTTATTACCTCAATCCATTTACCCTGAAGCCTCTCGTGAGTTTTTTCATAGCTCGGATAGCGTGGTTTTATATGGATATAAAAGCATTGGTGACTGGGTTGTTAATGTTGATGTGCTTGCTGGCAAAGCTAAGATTGATAATCGTTCAGAGCGTCTGTTAATACCCTCGAAGCAAGACGCGAGCCTTAAAGATGATAATCTTTTTGGGGTTCGAAGTATTTTTGAATTTGACGGTGGCCGGCTTCGTATTGGCTTCACCTATATAGAATTTGATGCACAGATTGATACGGTGCCTGTGTTAGCCCCGCCAGCAGGTATTTTACCCGGCGGGTTAGATTTGAATAGTCGTATCCTTTCTTTTGAGTATAACTGGGAGCGGCTGCAGCTTACCTCGGAATATTTGCGTCTTAAAGTAACCTATGACGGCGTGTTTGGTCCCGGGGTACGTATTACGCGTGAACGTGAAGGCTATTATTTTCAGTTGGGTTATCGTTTGAATGAGCAGTGGCGGATCTTTGGTCGTTATGATGTGTCTTACCCGGATCGAAAAGACAAATCCGGCGATTCACAGCTGTTGATAGGTGCGCCTCGTTCGGATGGGTTTTCCAAGGACATTACCGTTGGTACGCAATACAACTTTAGTGATAATTGGTTATTGGCGGCCGAGGTGCATCATATAAAAGGCACGGCCAACGTGGCTGTTATTGAAAACCCAAATAGGAATAATCTAAAAGAAGATTGGAATCTATATACCTTTCAATTGAGCTATAAGTTTTAGGCGCCGTTATGTTTATAAGTATGCGATGGAAGGCGATTGCTTTAACAAGTTTGCTATTGGTGGGCTTGAGTGGTTATTTTATTGTGGCCAGCGAGCAAGCGTTGAAACGTCTACTGGAGTCGGAACGGCAAGAAATATTCCTTAACTACCAGAATGAAATTGCGGGCTTGTTACGCCAGTCCTACGATCACTTGTTGCAGTTATCAGATATTATTCCAATTCTACAATTGCAGAATACCGACACCGGCAGAGAAGTTTCCGATAAATCTTTAAAAGCAATTATTGATCAGCACTGGAGTTATATTGCGCTGAACTGGGGTATGGAAAGTGCGCTGTTGTTTGATGAAAAAGGACTTCTACAAGGTAAGTGGGGGCTAGGAGCAAGCCCTCGTAGCAGTGATGTTGTGATTCAAGTCTTGCAAACTGGCGCCCCGTTTAGTCGGTTAACTTGTTTTAATGTTTGTCAGCAAGTGGTTACGCTACCAATTTTGGCGCCAGACGGCCAAGTGATGGTCTTAGAACTTTCAACATCTTTGGCCGATACTCTCAGAGCATTTCAAAAAATAACTCAGGCAGATATAGGTTTGTTGGTGCCTGATGTTTCTATACGCGATATGCGGGTTGTGACTTCTTGGTCAAGAACACTGGCGGCTATGACGAATCTGGAGCGAAGTATGGATATGCTTCAGCATGCGGCTACCCAAGTGTCTTTTGATTTGCTGAACCAAGAGCCCAAAGTGTTCCAGAAAAATGGACACTACCATGAGGTCAGTCTAGTCAGTCTGGTGACAGAGAGCTTTGGCGACGCGCATTTTATTATTATTGAAGATGTGACTGATCAGCATCAGCATATTATTCGTGCCAAGGAAGCTGATATACGCACTGCGTTGACAGCTATTTTGTTATCTGGGTTTTTAGTTATTTTTGCCCTGTGGAGTCCTATTCTTCGCTTGCGTCGTCATGCGGAAGTGCTGCCTATATTAGTAGCAGGGGATTTTACGCTGTTACGGGAAAAGCTGGGAGATAAGCGAAGTCGGCGTTTGTTTAAGGATGAGTTGGATATCTTGGATGACGCTGAACGAGACGTGGCTGACCAGCTTGAAGAGATGCAGCGACAAATCGAGGAGGATAACGTACAGCTTGAAAGTTTGGCGCTCTATGATCCGCTAACCAAGTTGGCTAATCGACACCTCATTTTCAAAGAAATCCAACTGGCTGTTAAAGAGAGTGCCTTAACCGAAGAATATTTTTCTCTGCTCTACCTTGATTTGGATAACTTTAAGCGAGTTAACGATTCACTGGGTCATAGTACGGGCGACGAGCTGTTAAAGGTGGCCGCTAGGCGCTTGCAGGCAAGTGTTCGTGACGGTGATATTGTGGCTCGCTTGGGCGGCGATGAATTCTGTATCTTGATCAAGTATATGAAATTTAAGGAAGATAGCGCCCGGGTTGCAAAGAATATTCTTAAAGTATTGGGTGAGCCGATCCATCTTGGAACGACAGAATTTAATATTTCTGCGAGTATTGGCATCGTGACGATTTCTGAGCATGGTGTAACCACAGAGCAGCTATTACAGAATGCCGATATAGCTATGTACCGAGCTAAGGCAAAGGGGCGCAGTAACTTTCAATACTACACCAAAAGTATGAGTGTTGCGGCTACGGAGCGAATGGCGCTGGAAACAGAGTTGCGAAAAGCAATTGCTGAGCAGCAGTTCGAATTACACTATCAGCCTCAGATTAATCTTGAAACCGGTAAAATAGTCTCTGCGGAGGCGTTGGTGCGGTGGATTCATCCGACAAGAGGATTGGTTTCTCCTGATGATTTCATTCCGTTACTAGAGGAGACAGGCCTAATTATCCCGCTTGGTGAATGGATCATTCACCAAGCCTTTAAGGATGCTAAACGCTGGAATGGACTGGGTGATGATTCAGTTAACATTGCGGTTAACCTGTCACCACGACAGTTTTCTGACCCTGAGTTGCCACGCGTTATTCGAGATGCGATGCTGTCCAGTCACTTGCAGGCCTCGCAAATTGAAATAGAAATCACAGAATCGATGGTGATGAATGATATTGAGAAGAGTAATCAGCTACTCAAGTATTTGAAGGTGCTAGGTGTTACCGTCGCGGTTGATGACTTTGGCACGGGTCATTCATCGCTGGGTTATTTGAAAAAACTGGATTTAGATGTGCTTAAGGTTGATAGAACCTTTGTGCAGGATTTGCCAGATGATGAGAATGATAAAGCCATCGTTGCAGCGATTATCGCCATGGCTCACGAACTGAAGTTGAGGGTTGTTGCAGAAGGTATCGAAAGCCTCGAGCAGGAAGCTTTCCTGAAGAGTCATGGGTGCGAAACAGGACAGGGATACTTGTACAGTAAGCCGCTACCGTATGAGAAATTTCTTGGGCTGCTAAGGCGTTCTGATAACATTATTCCGTTTCAACGGAGTAAGTAAGGATGACAGTCTAAAAGATAATAATTGTTAGCGCATAAAAAAGGGCTCACATTGCTGTAAGCCCTTTGATATTTGGTAGCTACGGGCGGACTTGAACCGCCGACCCCAGCATTATGAATTCTGATACCGTAATTAAATACCCGTATATACAGTCACTTGCCTTTTTACTAAATTAAATAAAAGTGTATAGAAATAATGATTGTGGTCATTTTTGTGGTCATTTTTAATGTTTGTTTCTGTGTATTCAGTAAACTAGATTAGTAGTGCTGTTTTGTTCTGAAAGGATTCGGAAACCGTTCAAAAATCCTTCCAAATGAAATGCCTAAATTGTTTTGTCAGATACTCAAAATGACGAAATGCGCATTCGTGATGTAAAAATATTAAACCTAAAGGGGGATGGATGACCGCTGAAGTATTTATTGCTTTGTCTGCTTTTTGTATTTTCGTTCTGGCAGGCAAAAATAGTATTAGCTCATTTATGTGTGGCGTTAGAACCCAGGAGTACGAATATGAGTGATATGGACATGATGCTGCCTCTATCTGAGGATCACATAACAGCAATTGGTCGGGTAACTGCATATTTCTCAATGCTCGAAATTATCGCAGATGCATTAATTTCTGATCTACTGGGTTTGCAGTCTGAAGAGGACACTATTTCCGTTACTGCTCATATGATGTTTTCTAACAAAATTCAACTTTTGAAAACACTTGCAAGTACAAGATTTAAAGAAGACCCAGAACTGAAGGCATTTCTTGCTGGTACTTTAAAGGAAATGGAGGAAGCGAAAGATAAACGCAATAAAATTGCACATGCACACTGGTACTATTATTCGCCACAAAATAATGAATCGGGTTTATTGAAACGAACAGCACGTGGCACGTTAAAAACTTCTCTAGAAGGATTTACACCGGAGCAAATAAATCAGATAGCTAAGTTGATTGCTACTACAACCGGCAAAGTGCAGCAGTTCCTAATAAAAAAGAACGGGGCATTACATTTTGGTTGATATTTTGTTGAGTTCTAATAAAGCATTGCAGTGGACGAGTCGGGGAATGCGATGTTATTTCATTCATCATAGGTTTAACTTTCTTTAAGGCCTTTGTATCTTTTACAGGCTTCTTCCTTCTTTCCTGCAATTTTTGGGTCGCTATTCCCCATGGCTTCGAGAACTAATGCATTGCATTCACTGCGTGCGTTTTCAATTTCGGTTGGGGTTCTAGCTTCTGAAATCCGAATGATTTTTGGTTGAA
>JBALXL010000017.1:0-22023 GCA_036960805.1 Pseudomonadales bacterium | reverse complement strand
GCAGATTTCGCGGCATGAGAAGCGCTCTGGGCAACATCCATCGACGTTTCATTCATTTTATTAACAGCCGACATGATGGATTCAATTTCTGCCTGCTGGTCACCCATTCGGGTGGTGTTTTTAGTTGTCTCGGACTGACTCGCCTCAGCATCCTGAGTAATAGTAAAAGTCTGTGATGAAATGCGCGAAACAAGCTGATGAATGGTATCAATGAAGGCATTAAGGTGGCTCGCCATCAAACCGATTTCATCCCCACTCTTGATATCCACGCGCTGAGTCAAATCGCCTTCGCCTTTAGCTATTTCACTAATAATGGAAGTCATTTCCTCAATTGAGGCCACAATTCGACCGGCCACAAAAGTAATCACAAACAACGCAACGATGACACAAAGCAAGGTCAGCACGACTGAATAAATCCAGGCATCCGTCTTCTTTTCTGCCAAGGTATTATTTAACGAGGTCAACGCCGCAATGGCCTTTTCGGTGGGCACAGAAATTGAAATCGTCCAGGCGTTTGCTACGTCTCCGATTCGGAAAGGCACTACGGCAGTCAGCCGATCATTACTCTTAATAAACGCCTCACGATGCCCCAATGTTGCATCCAAAATTTCCCTCTCGTTACTGCCAATCACGTCATCGATACGCTTACCAACTGCTCGTGGATTCGCACTGTGTCCAGCAACAACACCGGCATAACTTGAAACGACAACAATACCTTCGCCGCCATACAGGCTATTACTCACGGCTTCAGCAATGCCCTGAATAAATGAGATGGGAAGATCCACACCCGCGATACCGATGAATTTTCCATCATCGAGAATCGGCGTAACAAGGCTGGTCAGTAATACATCTTCACCATCAATTGGATATACATAGGGGTCAATCAAACATCCTTGCTGCGTTTCTTTGGGGCATAAGTAATATTCCCCCGCGCGAACACCGTTGGCATCACGCTCTTCATTTTCCAGCCCAACCAAAGGCTCTATGTTGACCTCGGATGCAGCAGTTCGATACACATACGGGGTAAAACGTCCTGCATCATCACTACCTTGCTGTCCCACCTGCAGGTTATCAGCATTATCCAAAGCATTAGGCTCAAATGCGGTATAGGTACCTAAAAAAGTAGGTTCGCTACCCAGTACCTTGGCAAGCAAATTAACAATACGTTCACGCAAGGTACGACGAGACAAATTCTTTTCTTCTGCCTCTTCGCGCAATGACTCAACCACGGCACCAAAGCTACGTGCGCTCTGCATGGCACGGTTAATTTGTCCGGAGACACGCTCGCCCTCATTCTGCCCAATACTCAACAGTCGTCCACTCAGCTCTGAGTAAAGCAACTCCTCTGTGGCTTCTTGTACTTGGTCCTGAGTGGTACTAAACAGGTTCATGCTCACGGCTTGAGTAATAACAATAGCGGCAATTAAGCTAAGGCTCGATACCAGGATAATCTTCCAGCGTATATTCATAATGACGTCATAAAATCCTAAGTTTAATCAGACTACCCTGATCTTTTGATAGTAAGGCGAAAGCCTATGTAGCTATAGTCGGCACAAAAACGGAGAACTTAAATAGGTTCCTATCATTTCGCGCAAAGAGAACAGTAACTTATTCCCCTATTAGGGATAGCTTCTCCTCAAGTTTTGTCAATAAAACAGCCTCTAAAATCATTAAAAAACAAACACAATCAAATCCAAACCCAAGCCTTTGTTACGTCACATGTCATGGGTTAAGCCACTCATACTTTTTTGTATTCACGCACCCACAAAGCGGTTGCGCCAGCGACTGCCGCAGGCATCACAAACCAATTCAACACCGGCACCAACGTAGCCAATAACACAGAGGAACCGAAGCCCAACGTGGTTAGACGTCGCTGCCCTAAGCGCTCGCGCATCGCAGGAAATTCAACGCCATTGCTGTCCATCGGATAATCCAAATACTGAATAGCCATCATCCAAACCCCAAACAAAGCCCATAAAACAGGGCTCACACTGTTAATCACGGGAATAAAACCCAGCACCACCAAACCAAGAACACGTGGCAGGTAATACCGAAGCTTGGCAAGCTCGCGCCAAAGGCTACGAGAAATCTCTGCCACTAAACTACGAGCACTTTGTTGTGGTTCCTGTCCGCTCAGATAACGTTCAACCGCCTCAGACAAAAAGCCATTAAAGGGCGCCGCTATTAAGTTGGCCAACACCGTAAAACCAAAGGCGACAATCACCAATACCAGTATCGCGAATATCAGCCATAACACAGATTCAATAAAGCTTAACCAGTCAGGTAGCCAACCCAGAAGCTGCTCCATCCAGAGCCCAAAATAGTGATTTAAAATATAAATCGACAGGGCAAATAACAGCACATTAATTGCTAAAGGAATCAGCACAAAAATACGAATACCAGGTTTACTAAGCAACTTCAAACCAACCAATAAATGCCTTATTCCAGTAAAGAAACTGCCTCCCATAACCCATCTCCCAGTATGCTATGATGCCTCAACGGCTAAAACTTTAAGCTAATAATTCAGTTCAGTGATAACGAATGTGCCGCAACAACATCCCTTTTTAAACAACAGCAATTCTCTGACAAAACCCCTCGTCGGCATCAGTGCCTGCCTATGTGGCGACCATGTCCGCTACGATGGCCACACAAAGGGCCACCCTGCATTAATTGCAGCACTAGAGCCTTATCTAAATCTGCAGAAAATTTGTCCTGAAGTTGCCATCGGAATGGGCACGCCGAGAGATCCTATTCAACTTTCCAAGGAGTCAGGTGAAATACGAGCCATCGGCATCAAGAATCCAGATTATGATGTAACTTCCGCGTTAAAAAAATACGCCAGGGATCTCTTTCCAGTTAGTTTGATCACTACACCTGAATCGATGCCTTTGTGCGGTTACATATTCAAAAGCCGCTCGCCCAGCTGCGGTGTCGGCAGCACCCCCATTCACGAAAACAACATCGCAACGGGTTTTGGTGATGGCGTTTTTGCACAGCAAATACAGCAACAGCAGCCCTGGCTGCCAGTAGCCGAAGAACAGGGCCTTGCTGATTCAACCCAACAACAGCATTTTGTAATGCTAGCTCAATTAGCTGCTCTATTTTTCAAGACTCTGGAAAGCAACAAGCCACAGGAATTTCAAAACAAGACAGAAAAACTCAGAGCACAACTACCACAAACAATTCAAAACCGACTTATTGAACTGACTTCATCAAACGACCCCAGGCACTACCTGACCCTGCTGATAAAAGAACTGCAACAGACAGCCTATACAGGCATTAAATCAATGCTATAGATCCTTAAATAGCACTATCACCCGTTTCACCCGTACGGATGCGTATGGCCTGCTCCAACGGCATGACAAAAATCTTACCATCGCCAATTTTACCGGTATTAGCGGCCTTGCTGATAGCGTCAATAACCGTATCGACCATGTCATCGGCCACAGCAATTTCCAGCTTTACCTTGGGCAAAAAGTCCACCACGTACTCGGCACCACGGTATAACTCGGTATGCCCTTTCTGACGACCAAAACCCTTCACTTCAGTGACAGTAATACCCGTCACACCAATCTCAGATAACCCTTCGCGCACATCATCCAGTTTGAACGGTTTTATAATGGCATTAACCAACTTCATTTATTTCTCCAGCGTTATCCAAGGCAGTAATCAACCTGTAGTTTGGCGGAAATTGTAGCACGATACTTTTGCACAACAACCTGCTCATAGGTCGCTTAATGTGCGACTCATGATAAAATGCAAACATAGCACTCAGACCTTCAGGATACTAACCATGATCAACCCTGCCATTATTGCCAAAATCGGCCAACAACTTGCTGGCCTCATGCCAGAACAGGCAAAAGCAACACAACAGGAAGTAGAACGTAATATTCACGTCATATTACAAGCCGCATTTGCTCGACTTGACCTCGTCACACGTGACGAATTTGACGCACAAACCGCCGTACTTCAGCGCACCCGAGAAAAAGTTGATCAACTTGAAGCACTGCTCTCGCAACTAGAGCAGCAACTAAAGACAAACACTAAACCGGAATAATTCTCCCATAAAACGATCAGTCTAGAGTCGTATAACTACAGAGGTATTGTCGTCCTTATTTACCCGCTGCATTCTTTGTCATTAAAAATGATAAAAGAATCAGCTCGTTATGACGCAAATCACTCTCGATCAAGCATTACAAAAACACTACGCGCGCAATCAACGCTGGGGCTTCACCTGGGCTATTTGGGTAGCCGTACTTTGGGGTGCCTGGTATGTGCCTGGCACTGCCTTGTGGTTTGAAAAACCCTTCTCTGATATCTCTGTCGATGACCAAGCCATGATGCTCGGCGCCACAGCGGTGATGACCTGGGTTCATGCCATTGCCGTGCTGTTCTTTCTACTACTCTGGAACACCATGCTCGGCAAGGTCAAGGATTACGGCCGCACGTTGTTTCGCTTCCGTAAAATTTCCAAATGGTATGCACTAGCGTCACTGTGTGGCGGGCCTATGGCCATTTTTGGTTCCTACATGGCGATGGGCTTTATCGGCCCGGTATTTGCGGCCATCACGTCGCTTTTCTACCCCATCGTTGGCGCTGTCATTGCCCGTCTCTGGTACAAGGAAAAAATTTCCTCCCGTGCAGCACTCGGCATGGTGATCATTATCATGGGCGGCAGCGTCATTTATGCGCCAGGCCTGTTTGGCGAGGTTGAGGGAGGCAATCCAAACATGTGGCTTGGCTACCTGGGCGGACTGATGTCAGCAATAGGCTGGGGCGCAGAAGGTGCCGTTGCTGCTCGCGCCATGGATGTCAGTGATCCTGACACCGGGATTCAGTGCCGTTTCACTTTCGAAGTGTTGTTCTGGGGTGTCATTATTCTACCCTTGATCGCTCTGTTGACTGACCTGCCCATTGCTGACTTTATTATTGCCACCGTCACCGAAAGCAGCGCCATGCTGTGGATCGTACTGGCCTCTGCCTGCCACGCCTACAGCTACACCGCATTCTATAAAAGCTTTAGCCTGATTGGCGTCGGTCGAGGCCAGGCCATTGGCAATCTCTACGCCATTTTCGCACTAATCTTTATTGCCGCCTTCACCCTGCAATTACCCGAATGGTATTTTGTTGTCGGCCTCGTATTTGTTGTCGCTGGTACCTTTGTCATGTTTACCGAACCAGCTGAATCGGTTATTCAATTACGAGACCAGGGGACGCCAGTATGAAGCTGCATCAAAAAGCCTATCTGTTGGTCGAGCTGAGTAAAACCGAGAGCAGCTGGGATTACGAGTTAGTTGCCAAAGCACTGAAGGAATATAGCGTTAGCGGTTCACGCTGGGTCAACACCTTTCGTGTCGCACTGGACGAATTGTCTGCCGCCGGTTTGACCAACAGCACCGACAAAAAACTGGATGATGGCACGCACGTCGGTGCCAACAAGGTGCTATTCAAGTATCAGTTAACCGAATTTGGCCGCACACGCATGCGTGAAACTGGCTTACTATAAAACCTGACGGAGTATCACAATGAGCGAATTTTGGGGCTACCCTACTGCAGATGTGCTTTCTATCTTAATAATTGGCGGCCTTAGTGCGGCTTGTCTTGTCTGCGCCTGGCTATTCGTTAAAAATTACTGAGTCGCGTTAACCGCATCGTTAAAAAACGCTGGCCTATTAGCCAGCACTGCGTTTAGGATGAAGTCATCATTCACTCAACTGTTCCAAGGAAGGATCAATGAGTCTAGCAATTGTTTATTCTCGCGCTAAAGTTGGCATCGATGCGCCACTAGTTACCGTTGAAGCGCATATTTCCAATGGCTTACCTAGTTTATCGATCGTCGGGTTGCCAGAGGCCGCAGTTAAAGAAAGTCGCGACCGTGTGCGCAGCGCCATCATTAACTCACAGTTTGAATTCCCTACTCGACGCATCACTATCAATTTGGCACCCGCTGATTTACCCAAGGAAGGTGGCCGCTTTGATTTAGCCATCGCGCTCAGTATTCTAAGCGCATCGGGGCAGCTTGCTGGCCAATTGCTTGATCAATACGAGTTTATTGGCGAGCTGGCATTAACAGGGCAACTACGATCTATTCCCGGCACGCTACCCGCCGCATTACACTGCACCAAACAACAGCGCACGCTGTTTGTTCCAACACCTAATGCCAGCGAAGCTGCATTACCAAAACAAGCCAATATTTTGGCCGCTAATCACCTGCTTGATGTCACAGGTCACTTAACACATCAACAACCGCTGCAAAGCTTTCATAACCCTGTCATAGCTACCCACAAAAGTGAGGCCCCTAATCTCAACGAAGTATTAGGGCAATACCAGGCAAAACGCGCACTCGAAATTGCGGCAAGTGGCGCCCACAATATTATTTTCCAAGGACCTCCTGGCAGCGGTAAAAGCATGCTAGCCGCTCGATTGCCTTCCATCATGCCTGAGCTTGATGAATCTCACGCCATGGAAGTTGCTTCATTGCGCTCTATTGCCAACTTGCCATTCCAGTTGAAAAATTGGTTAGTACCTCCGTATCGCTCACCTCATCACAGCGCCTCTTCCGTGGCGTTAGTCGGTGGCGGCAGTAATCCCAGACCCGGCGAAATCTCACTGGCTCACCGCGGCGTACTATTTTTAGATGAATTACCCGAATTTGACCGACGGGTACTCGAAGTTTTACGCGAACCGCTTGAAGCAGGTCATATCAATATTTCCCGCATCAACCAGCAGGTTAGATTTCCCGCACGCTTTCAACTAATTGCGGCAATGAACCCCTGCCCATGTGGCTATTTTGGCCACCAGAAAATCAGCTGCCATTGTTCACCAGAACAAATTCGACGTTATCGTCATAAAATATCAGGACCACTATTGGATCGTATTGATTTACAGGTCAACGTACCCGCTAACACTCACGAAGTCATAAACGCCGAAGCACAGCAGGGCGAGAGCAGCGAAACCATTAAGCAACGCGTCTGCGCTGCACAACAACATCAAAAAACACGACAGGGCTGTCTCAATGCAGACCTCAGCAGCCAACAACTCATCAAGCACTGCACGCTGTCAGCCGACAACCGCCAATTAATGGCCAGAGCTATCGATAAATTAGGTTTATCGGCTCGCGGGTATCATCGTAGCCTTAAGGTAGCTCGTACTATTGCTGATCTCGAACAGGCACAGACAGTGGAATCGAAGCACCTGCTTGAGGCGCTTAATTTGCGAAAAATGGAGTAAGGAGATCAGCGTTATTTGATTAGACAGAAATGGGAGATGACGGGCAAAGCTTATTTCAAGGAGCGTATGCTGAAAATAATTTCTTCTGGCAGATTAGTTAAGTGTCGCCGCCATTTCCGGTTTTTTTTGCAGCGCCAAACGCTCACAAACATGCTCAAAAGACAGCGCTTTATAGTAGAAATAACCTTGTACCTGATCACACTCGTAATCACGCAACATCACTAACTGCTCAAAATCCTCTACGCCTTCAGCAATGACTCGCATATCGAGGTTATGAGCAAGGTTAATAATTGCTTTCACGATAACCGCATCGCCCTCATTAACGATCGAATTTTTCACAAAGCTCTTATCGATTTTTAGCGAGCTAATCGGCAGCCCTTGAATATGAGCAAAGGAAGAATAACCGGTACCAAAATCATCGAGAGAAAAATGTACACCCAGCTTACTGAGTTCATTCATGCAACGCCGAGTGTCTTCTTCATTCCCCATCACCGCTGTTTCGGTCAGCTCAAACTCCAGATAATTAGCATCCACCTTCGTTTTTTTGATGATACGAGAAACGGTTTCCGTAAGCTTTTTATCCTGAAACTGCCGGAACGATAAATTCACCGCAATACCGACAAAATGACCTTGATCCTGCAGATACTTAAGGGCCAAGCAAGCCTGATGAATGACCCAATATCCCATGGTGACAACTAGCCCGGTCTCCTCAGCCAAAGGAATAAAATCATCAGGTGCTAGCAAACCACGAGTGGGATGCTGCCAGCGAATCAAACCTTCCATACCGACAATTTGGCCACTAACAATATCAACGCGCGGCTGAAACATTAGCCGAAATTCATTGCGGCGCAGAGCACGACGGAACTCAGCTTCCATAACCAATTGGCTGGAAGCTTTCGTACTCAGCTCTTCCGTATAAAAACAATAGCTACAACCACGATCTGTTTTTGCATGCGCCATCGCTAAATTTGCAGCACGCAACAACGCCTCCTGACTCACTCCTGCTTTCGGGTAAAAAGCAACGCCAACACTACAACCCAAGTGGATCTGCTCACCAGGAATCACGAAGGGTTTAGCTAACTCCTCGGTGATCTTTTCTACCATCCGAAGAACGTCAGATTCAGCCGTCACGCCTTCTAATATAATCGCAAACTCATCGCCATTATTACGCGCCAGGGTATCACTTTTACGAACACAGGATTGCAACCGATCGGCCGCTGTGCGAATGGCACTATCACCCGCTTCGCGACCATAGGAGTCGTTGATGCTTTTGAATTTATCGAGATTAATAGTGAGCAGCACGACCTTTTGTCGCGAGCGCTCGGCACGCTGAATAGCATGCAAAAGGCGGTCATAAAACAGCGTACGGTTAACAAGGCCTGTCAAACTATCGTAGTGATCGCGATAGCCTAGTTTCAGATGCGCCTCTTTGATATTCAGCACATAACGTAAAGAACGCTCAAGCGCCAAGGCATCCAATGCGCTCTTATCAAGATAATCGGTCGCCCCCGCTTTAATCAGTGAGGTACCAAGCGTACTGTCAATTTCAGAACTAACAACAATAATTTGCGACGATGGGCTGAGTGTTTTTACTTCACTTAAAAAGTCACTCTCACCGTGATCATTCCACCAATAGTCGGTGATAATGACATCAAAACACGCTTCATTGCTAAGTGCTCGTAGTGCTTTGGCAGTCGTTCGACACCACGTCAGCTCGAAATCAAGGCCATCAATTTGACGCAATAAGTCTTCTAAAAACAACTCTTCGGTATGCTGCTCATCAACCAACAGAATACGTATTTTTTCGTTTTGTAAACTGTTCTCAAATAACACCATGGACGCCGTCTTTCCCATCAAATTAATAAGATGAACCGCTAAAATTAGTCACTTGGAACAGATACAGCGCTGATACGTGGTTACCGTTAGCAACCGCATATCAGCGACCTTTCAATACCGCACGCTACTTATTACACCGTAAGCAGCAGCCCAGCTTGTTACTTGCTGTTATCTACCATGTAATTTACAACCGACGCGATGTCGTCATCGGAGCAATTGCCACAGGTACCACGTGGAGGCATGCCATTAAAACCATTGATAGCATTGCTTATCACCGCATCAATACCTTTGTCAGTTCGGGCTGACCAAGCGGCCACATCACCAAACTTCGGAGCGCCACCAGCGCCTGTGCCATGACAACCAAAACAGGTTGTTTTATAGATATCTTCGCCAGAACGAGGACCCGCTGGTGCCGCTGCAACAGGTGCTGCAATGTCGCCGCAGTCTTCGCCAGCTACACAGACTTCCCCAACCGGTTTAATACGCTCAAGAATATCGTCTTCAACAGCACTCGCCGATACCGCTGCACTAAAAAGCAGCCCAGCAACAAGCGAAGACAGGACAGTCAGAGTTTTTGGAATGGAATAATTATTGTGGAATATCACTGCAGCCACCTCGTTTAATGTTTTTATTAAGCAATACTTTGCCAGCAAAATTTTGCGACCGATTATACCGTTAAACACATTTTAAAACAGGGAAATTTTACCGGCTTGCGGTAAATCAACTTATACAAAAATGGCACTTACAACCGAAATTCGATACCTAAGGCCGTAGACGAAATAAACTCCGATGCGTATCATTGCATCAAAATCTAATGCGATGCGCCCGTAGCTCAGCTGGATAGAGTAGTGGCTTCCGAAGCCATTGGTCACAGGTTCGAATCCTGTCGGGCGCACCATATTAAAAGACTCACATCCGCAGCGAATTTCTTTATAGACACCCCATAATCAGACTAAATCTTAAGTTTTAACAAGACACCCCAATCTTTCTAAGCGTTAACGGACGTCAAGATCCATAAGGCTTTGAGAGTCATAAAAATTCCAAGTTGGCACTCAAAAGTTGTCGAAAGGCAGACTTTTAGTTAAGCAAGCCAATCGCCTTAATGCCATTATCTGTCTCAAATACCGCATCTCGCGACATCATAATACGAAAGTACTAGCGCGAATGCCGTATTGTCGAACACGCTATCTGCTGTAGACTTATTAATAAGAGATTTAGGGCAAGGATGCCCATACGCAAGGATGCGAACTTCTCTTACTGAGTTCAGCTCTTGGCCTCACGGTCAAGAGCCTGTCTCAACCTAATAACAGCCTCAATCTCCCCAGACCACAAATTCCATCAATTATGACTCAAGCCTTGCACTGCAAAAATCGTTAAAGCCCATCAACCCGCATAATACAAAAGTACTAGTGCGAATGCCGTATTGTATAAATCCCCACCTAATATATTATTATTAATAAGAGATTTAGGGCAAGGAAGCCCATACGCAAGGACGCGAACTTCTCTTACTGAATTCGGTGCTCTTGACCGTGAGGTCAAGAGCCTGTTTCAGCCTAATAGCGAACCTCATTCGTAAAACTCTCCAAACCACAAGATTTACTAATCAACACTCAATCCTTCTACTGCCAAAATCATTAAAGCTCACCAAACAACATAGTACGAAAGTATTAGTGCGAATGCCGTATTGCCTAAAACTACCGGTTCTATAGAATTCTTCACCAATGGATTCAGAGCAAGGATGCTCTCTCGCAAGGACGCGACCCCATCCTAAACTTGAGCTTTTAACAAACGCTCCAGTACAGAAAAAACCTCTGCAACACCCCTTTCATTACTGCTATCGCAAGCCTGCTCAAGATTTCGCACCGCCGTCACCACTTCATCTGAATTAATCATCCCGTACAACACGCTGCGTAGCTGATGCGCCTGCTCACGAACCGCCTTCAAATCGTGATTATGCAGCGCTGTTTTTAGCAATTTCAACTGGCGCAAAACCTCCTCTTCTAGCACTCGCGGCGGCAATGCACTTAGAAAAGACTGTCCTTCGTTTGCCACTTTTTCACCTTCTGGCTCTACTTCAGATCCACTCGCCAGCAGCTCTTCAATAACATTTATCAGCCGTGTTTCGTTCAATGGTTTAAATAAGGTTCGATCAAAGCCTTCTTCCAGCAACGCATCATCACCTTCCAGTACTTCTGCGGTTAACGCAATAACTGGAAGCTTCGCAATAGCCGCGTCACTACGTCGTATCTCTTGCACAGCAAGCCTCCCGTCCAGCCGAGGCATATTTAAGTCCATTAAAACAAGATCGATCGCATCAGCACTGATAACACGTAACGCTTCAACACCATCTCTGGCGCCAATAGCCACACCGCCTTCACCCTCAACCACGGCACAAATCAAGTTACGATTAAAATCATTATCTTCAGCGACCAAAATTCTGGCTCCGCCCAAACGCTCGCTTTTTGGCCTACCAGGAAAGTCAAACACCCCCTCCTGTCGGACACCCTCTTTATAGGATTGAACCAAATTAAGAACATGCCGTAATTTTTCTTTTCGTATCGGTTTACTTCGGGCATAAAGGGGACCAAATCGCGCCCCCTCATCTTCGAGCTCGTTAACAGCCATCATCTCAACGCCAGCTAGTACAATAATCGGCCCGCTAAACTGCTCCCTAATCCGTTCTAACAATTCATTTCTGCGCTTTTCTTTCAGTTCGCTTTCACTCAACCCCAATATAAGCACATCCTGCTCTGAGCTAGACGAAACGAGGCTAACCAATAATTTCTCCTGACTATCACACACCGAAACATTACTGGAAAAGGTCATACCCAGGGTACGTAAAAACCTACGCGTCCACGGATTTTTTTCATAAATATAAAGCCTGTCAATACGACCAACGGTAGTAACTTTCTTTGCCTCTGAGCCCATCTCCTCTTGTTCAACAATTTCACAGCTAATACTAAATTTTATCTCAGTCCCTTGATCCAACTGGCTAGTTATAGTGATACCGCCGCCCATCAACGAAGTTAACTCCTTGGCGATAGCCAAACCCAGCCCTGTCCCACCAAACCGCCGCGTTATTGTCTGATCGGCTTGGCTAAAGGCATCAAACAGTTGCTCCTGATGCACGTCACTAATACCTATACCTGAGTCGCTCACAGAAAATTTCAGCAGCACATTCTGTTCCTGCAAGGCTTCAAACCCAACATTAACGACCACCTGCCCATTATCGGTAAACTTCAGAGCATTACCGACCAGGTTTGTGAGCACTTGTCGTAGGCGAAGCGCGTCGCCAACCACATAGGCAGGCACATCAGGCTCAATAAATAGTATTAGCTCCAATTGTTTTTGGTGTGCGGCCAAGGAGTGCATAGCAAGCACATCTTCAAGTGCATCTTCCAGACAAAAGGGCAGCGCCTCGATGGTTACCACACCGGATTCAAGTCGGGTAAAGTCCAGAATATCATCAATAGTTGAGAGTAAAATACCCGACGCACTCACGATGCTTTTAAGATATTCCTCCTGGCCATCCGTCAGCGGCATTGATTGCAATAATTTTGCATAACCAGAAACGGCAGTAAGAGGTGTTCGCAGCTCATGGCTCATACGCGCCAAAAAATCGCCCTTTGCCGCACTGGCCTTGACCAAATCCTCCCTTGTCGCCTCCAATTGCTGATGGCGTCTCTCTAACGTTTTTAACGCTCCCGTGAGCTGCTGGGTTGCATCTTCAACACGCGCATTAAGATCTTCACTGGACGCCTCTACAGACGCTGCAAGACTATCAATACCACGTGCCAGCTCACCCATTTCCCCCTTGGCATTAACTTGCGACCGCTCTGTTAGGTGGCCTTCGCCAAGCGCTGTTACTGTTCGAGTAAGCTTACTGATTGGTCTAGAAATACCCCGTGCCACATAGCCTGCCAGAAGAAATAACAACAAAAACCCCAGCACAGCCATCACGATACTTGTGACAAGAATGGCTTGTTGCTCAGCACGCATACGCTGCTCATCCATGACCAATTGCACCCAGCCTAATAAGGGGTCCGAACCGCCAGGTAAACTGTCGACACCAACATCAAAACCATCGACATCCAATTCTGTGTAATAAACAGGTATTTGAAACTCCCATAACAAGCCCGTGCGCGTTAAAGAAAATGCTCGTTGCAATCCTGTTAGCTTCGCGTCTTCATCGCCACCGCCAATAACCAAAAGTAATTCGCCCTGCGCATCAAAAAAGCGAATTGTGCGCACATCTTCCTGCTCCATCATGGCATTTGCCAACCGCTTCAGGGTGACAAAATCACCGGCAAACAAACCAAACTCCGCGGCTCCTGCAAGATAACGAGCCATGCTGCTACCTCGGTCAGATAACACTTCCTCCCGATCAATCTGTCGGGTTATTACCGTATATGAGGTCAACAAAGTGGTGATGACAAACAGCGGCAATACCGTCAATAACAGTAGCCGCTGCCCAACACTAAGCCCTTTTAAGATTGCCTTTTTCACTTTTTCTCGATTACTCTAGATCGAACTGCAAGCGCACAAACAAACGACGCTCGAAAACATTATCCTGATCATAATCAGCGTAATCATCGCCAATATTATGTATCAGAAACTCCAACTGTCCTTGCCATTGACCCACGCGAAGTTTTTTTGCCAACCGTAAATCAAGGCGTGTTATGTCATCTACGGCATCACCCCTAGTCCAAGTCATTTCTGACGTGTGATAAAGCACACCACTCACCTGCCAACTAGCCACCGGCTTATAAGCCGCAAGTAAACTGGTATTATGCAGTGGCACCTGATTACTGATGTCCTTAGGTGCCCGTCCATCAATATTTGTATAAGCATATTGCCAACTGAACAGCCATTTATTATTTGCACGATATCTGACTTGCGCTTCAAAGCCCCGAGTATCCCAGGCCAAACCATTTTCCCGTACAAACACAAAACTATTAATATCACTGGCGGCTCGCAACGGGAAATGACGGACATCACGCACTTGCTCGTGAAATAACTTGGCATCCAGGCTCAGATCGCCATTAAAAAAGTAACCCAAATAACCAAATTCAAACGCATTAACCCGTTCCGCTTTAGTTTTCTCATCATGACTAATCACTTGGTCAATCACGGTGCCATCCGCAAACCTGACAGACTGATTTTGATTGGCGTTCAATACAGAGGGCGTACGCTTACCAGCAGTCGCACTCGCGCGCAGCATGTGCGCAGGAGAAAAACGGTAATTAACCCCCACGCGCGGCGATGCAAAGGGCGTTACGATGTTGTTATGCTCAATCATGACACCAAAATTGGCATTCCAGCGCTCATGGAAATGCCAATCCAGATTGCCAAATAGCCGGTATAGCTGCTCATCAACAACGTCGTTATCACCTATCAAAAATAGGCTTTTCAAACGATCTAAACGAACGCCGCTACCCCAGACAAAATTTATATCGGGGCTCACTGCCAGAGTGTGCTCTAACTCAAGATCATAACGCTCAGAAAAACCACCACGGATATCACTAAAAATTACTTCATCCGCCTGCAATGGAAAGCCAGCGGCAGCAGGCGTCATTCCGAAAGCATCGGAAAACAGCCCTAGCACCGTATCATCGTCAATTTGCCCATAGTTATGATGGAAATTAACCTTTACATCACCGTTGCCCAGTAAATGCTTCCAACTAATCTGCTGGTAATTACTGTTAATTTCACGATTATGATAGCCACGCACATCTCTTCTGGCTCGCTCTATATGGCTCTGGCTTAGCCCTAAAAACACCTCTATTTCATCGTTAAGTGTTGGCGTATACAAACCACTTAAGCGGATATGCCGTGACGACAAGCCATCGCGTCGCAGACCTTTATCATCAAAGCCATCATTTGAGCGCGAGCCAAACGTCACGCCGTAACTAAAGTCGCGTACTTGATCAGAATAACTAACACTCGCATCATGTGTATCAAGACTACCGCCAACAACACGCGCTGACGCTCTTGGCGCCGTCACTGGATCAATAGTCACGATATGAATGGCCCCCAAAAAAGCATTGGAACCATACGCTGGTGTATTCGAGCCCCGAACCACCTCGATATAATCAATATCTTTAATATCGACACCCAGTGTCGTCCATTCCATCGTCGCCAATGCCGGTTGATAGACGGTCCGTCCATTCACCATGATTTCTAAATGGCCGGGGAATTCGGGACTAATGCCCCGTGCACTCACTCCAAATTGATTACCAAAAACCGAGTAACTTAAAAATCCTGGCACTAAACGAAACAAATGCGGTATCTCTGTCGCACCAGAGGCGGCGATCATTTCTCGATCAATAATCGTGATCGAGGCGGGCACTTCAGTCAAACGTTGCTCGAGCCTTGTACCCGCATTAACCAGCGGGATGTCGTCAAACACATCGATCTCTGTCACATACTCTTCAGCCACCACATACTGCCCCAGCAGCATGCCAAGCAACAAAACAGGAGAACAAAGTCTTACTACAGATGCAGCTATCAGTTTTTTATTTTCAGCCACCTCAGTGATGTCCTTTCTCCCTGGTCCCTGCTTAATGCCAGAATTTACAGTGCAAATCGCCTTTGCTGCGAGCAAACACTGCAAAGACAACAATACCCAATTAATTGAGATCAAATTTCACCCGTACAAACACTCGACGCTCAAATCGATTGTCTTCATCGTAATCACGGTAGCCATCACCAACGTTATGTACTATGAGCTCTGCCAGCCCATGCCAATCACCTATCCGAAGCGTTTTTGCCAACCGTAAATCCAACCGTGTCACTTCATCCACCTCATCACCGCCCGTCCACTCCTGCTCTGACGTGTGATAAATCACGCCACTCACTTCCCAACCGGGAATGGGTCGATACGCTGCTAACAAACTGGTGTTATGAGCCGGTAAATGAGTACTAATGTCCTCCGGATCATTATCGTCTGGAAGAAATCCATCGATATCTATATAGGCGTACTGCCAGCTAAACAACCATTGCGAGTCCGGCTGATAACGAAGCTGTGCTTCAAAGCCCTGGTTATCCCAGTCCAAGCCGTTGCGCCATACCCGGCGCTCGTTATCGATATCGCCTACGCCCTTCTGCTCGGCGTCATAGCGCGCATCACGCAACTGCTCCTTAAACACTTTTAAATCCAGCGTGAGGTCGCCACCCAGGTATTTGCCAAGGTAGCCCAGTTCAAACACGTTAATTTTTTCTTCATCTGCTTTACCGGTATTGCCAATAATCTGGTCAATGGGCGTGCCGTCGGCAAAGGTAATCACTGTATTTTGATAAACGCTCAGTAACGATGGCGTACGCTTACCTGCTGTAGCACTAGCACGCACCATATGATTTGGTGTCAGCTGATAATTAATGGCTATCCGAGGGGAGGCAAAACTACCTACGATGCTATTCTTTTCAATCATCAGTCCGAAATTGGCATGCCAGCGTGGTAAAAAATGCCACTCAGCATTGCCGAACAATTGATATTGCTCCTCTTGAATAATATCCTCATCGCCCAGCAAGAAACGACTACCCAGGCGGTCAACACGGAAGGCCGAGCCCCACACCAAGCGCAGCTGTGAGTTCACGTCAAAGGTATGCTGTAATTCAAGGTGATAACGCTCGGATAAGCCGTCTCGAATATCACCGAGCAACACTTCATCCATCTGACCAGCAAAGGCGGGAATACCAGTCAGCGCCGGAGTAACGCCAACAAGATCAGAAAACCTGCCCAGCACCGTGTCATCTTCTATGTGCAAATAATTATGATAAAAATTGACCGCTACATCACCGTTATCCAGCTGATGTGTCCAGCGCAACTGCTGATAATTGCTGACAAATTCTCTATTGTGGTAGCCGCGCACATCATTTTCCGGCAACTGCAGGCGGTCTTTGCCAAAGCCCAGCGTGATATCAAATTCATCGCTCAATGTTGGGGTATATAGGCCTTGCAGTCGAAACTGCGTGGTATCCAGACCATCCTGCCGCGTATGTGTAGGCCACGGCCCATCTTCAGCCGTGCTTAAGCCACCAAAGCCACTATTGTGTTGCGATAACAACGACACCGTGTAGCTAAAGTCCTTCGCTCTACCCGCGTAGCGTCCACTAAAGTCCTGTGTATCGATACTTCCGCCTAACGCACGCAGCGACAGTGTGGGGCTCACCAAGGCCCCAATAGTGACGATATTGATCGCTCCCAAAAAGGCATTGGAACCATAGGCTGACGTATTCGACCCTCGAATCACTTCGATATAATCAATGTCATCAATGGCAATACCTAATGATGTCCATATCACGGTAGATAATGCTGGCTGATAGACGGACCGACCATCCACCATCACATCTAGATGGCCTGGAAAATCTGGGCTCAACGCACGTGACGCAACACCATACTGATTTCCCGACACGGAATAACTCTGGAAGCCTGGCACCAGTCGCAATAAGTGCGGGATTTGTGTGGCGCCCGATGCGGCAATCATTTGCCTGTCAATAACCGTTACCGATGCAGGCACATTCTCTATCGGTTGCTGCAATCGAGTCCCTGTTTTAATAACCGACACATCGGCAAACAAATCCACTTCGGTTACAAATTCTTCCGCAAAGGCCATCGTGAAACTACAAAAGCCACTCATCAATAACGCCAGTTGCTGGGTATTCAGCATTAGTCAGTCCTCAGTGGTAATAAAACGTCATCCACTGACTTCTTTTCGGTATTAAGCTGAAGTATTCCCAACAACTGCTGTTTAAGCTGCTCTGCGCTATCGATTTCTAGCCCTAGAGAAGTCGCCACCTTGTCATTCACTGTTAAAGTGAACTCTTGCGGCGTTAGTACTCTGGGATTAGAAAACAATCGCCGACGATCTGATAATCCTTCACGAATTAGTCTGCCCGTATCTCGCCCCATCTGCTCTGGTGTACTAAACAAAGAAACAAGCGCACCCGCATCACTATACTTTTGAGAATAACCAATCACTGGGACGCGATGACGATAACTAAGGAACAAAATCCACTTCGCTATTTTGCTATTGAAGCGTGCTTTATCCGGCACCACAATAAACACATCACTGCTTGAAAATATGCTTTTAAGATCACCAATTGGGTTACTGTCTTCAAACAGTGTTGCGACGTTAAGCTGCAATCCCGCTGTTACTGCTGCCAAGCTAAATTCATCTTTCCGGTTAGCAGAAGAGCCATTAACAACCGTGCCCAAACTACGCATCTTCGGCTTAATTAATTGTGCCAATGCGACAATTCGCTGCGCAGGCTGATCCAGTACCATCGCGCCTTTTAGCGCTCCTGGAAACTTTTCGTCCACAGATAATTCCGGCATCAAGCTGCTACGAGTCACAAACGTTGCAAAGATTGTTTTGGAGATTTTTTCATCTAAGGCATAACGTGTTGCTCGTGTACCAATCGTCACCAGAACCCCATAGGTCGCTGGCAGCGTTTGTTCGCCCTTTTGCAAACCATCCAGGGTTGTTATGGTAACGTTATATTGCTGGCTTTTAGGGGACAGGGCTGAACGTATACCAGCGACAACCTCTTGGTAGGGCTTGGAATCGCTGGATAGCAGCAGCACCACATCTGTTTTTGCATACGCGACAGGCACTAACAGCACCAGCCAGCAAACAGCGCAGTTCAGAATGTAGTTAAATACCTTAAGCATTAGCTCGCAATCTCTTCAACTATCCCCTGTCTACTTGCTATTCCGAGGATTCATTCAGAGAAATGATGCGTCTCATCTTCTCGCCTATCACACCCACTTGGGTACGATTACGCAAATTCAGCGCACGTAAAACGCCACTGACATGGACTTTGATAGTATTTTCAGAGAGATCTAATTGACGAGCAATGTCCTTATTACTTCGACCTTCACCCAGCAACAACATGATTTGTCGTTGCCGTTCAGTCAGCACCTCGTAGGCATTTTTTACATCAACAGCGCTATCGGGTATGACTTGATTATCATTACTTCCATTGCCCGTTTTTAATACATGGGTTGGCAAATAAATATCACCCCGCAGCACTAAACGAACAGCGTTAATTAATGTTTCCTCAGTCACACTTTTGGGGATAAAACCGAGCGCTCCCAGAGCAATGGCTTTTTTAATACTACACGGGTCTTCAATACCCGAAATCACGGCAACTTTAAGGGAAGGAAACTCAGAACATAGCTGACTCAAAAATTCAAAGCCATCCATACCCGGCATGTTTAAATCAACCAGGGCAAGATCATGATCACTTTTTTTCGTTAACAGTCGAAAGACTTCAGCTGAATCATGGGCTAGGGAGAAGCTGGCACCGTCAAAGGCTCGCTCAAGCGCTCCTTTTAGACCAGCAATAACGACGTTGTGATCGTCGGCAATTAGAATGTCCATAATCTAAGCCATCAGTTATTTTTAGAATTTATTTGCCGTGAAAAAGCATTATCACATAAAAAATGCTCACTCATTCTAGCTTATTTTGTCTGACTTAATAGTGCTGCATCTCCTCCTGCTGCCGCGGTGTTCACAGTGCAGGTTTGCTCAGCCGTAAATCGCAATAAATAATGCGGCCCTCCCGCTTTAGGGCCGGTGCCCGACAGTCCTTGCCCGCCAAATGGCTGCACGCCAACAACGGCACCGATAATGTCACGATTCACATACAGATTCCCTGCACGAACTCGCTGTCGAATCAGCTCTGTTCGCTGATCCAAACGACTGTGCAAACCAAAAGTCAAACCGTACCCAGCACCATTAACGGCCTCTAAAACGGCATCAAAATCCGCTTTTTTATACCTTACGATATGCAATATTGGCCCAAATATTTCCTGCGACAACTGCTCAATAGAGTCAATTTCAATAAGCGCAGGCGCAAAAAAATACCCGGCGTTGTTATCCTTGGGTAATCGACAACGATGCAGAACCGCCGACTTTTTCTGCCAACAGGCAACATGCTGTTCCAACTTCCCTTGCGCCTCGCCACTAATAACGGGGCCAATATCTGTAGCAATATCTAGCGGATCGGCTATTACTAGCTGATCCATTGCCCCTTTTAATAACTCGATCACACGCTCGGAAATTTCTTCCTGAACATACAATATTCGCAACGCTGAACAACGCTGCCCAGCACTATTAAAGGCAGACCTCATAACATCCGTTATCAGTTGTTCAGGCTGGGCGGAACTATCCGCAACCAACACATTTTGCCCACCGGTTTCTGCAATCAAAGAGGCAATAGCACCATCACGTTGCGCCAAACGCTGATTGATATGGCGAGCAGCATCCGTTGAGCCCGTAAAAGCCACGCCCACCACACGCTTATCTGCCAGCACAGCTGAAGATAACAAGTTCGCATCACAGGGAAGATAATGCAGCACTGAGCGGGGTACACCTGCCTGAAAAAGCAGATCAATCACGCGCCTAGCCGTCAAACAGGTTAAAGATGCAGACTTAGCCAGCACACAATTCCCCGTCACTAATGCCGCGGCTATCTGGCCGGTAAAAATAGCCACGGGGAAATTCCAAGGACTAATACAAACAAACACGCCTCGCCCCTGCAGAGACAATTCATTACTTTCGCCAGCGAAGCTTGTCAGCGCTATTGGTCGCTCCATTTGAGCAACAGCCAGCTGCCCGTAATAACGTAAAAAATCTACCGCCTCTCGAATTTCAGCATGACTATCGCGTATCGTTTTGCCCGCCTCCTTAACACACAAGGCGATAAGATCCGCAGCTTCTGCTTCAAATAGATCGGCAGCAGCGAACAGTATTGCCGCTCGCTCCTTGACTGGCGTTGCATTCCACTGGGGCCAGCTTTGATAGGCTACTGTTAGAGCCGTTTCGATGTCGCCTTTTTGCTCGGCGCCAAGAAGACCGCTGACGCCAATAACTTCATTTGTATTTGCCGGATTAACGACGCCTAGAACATCTGTAGTAACGTCCTGTCCATCAATCAAGGGCCGTGACTCGAAAGACTTGTCAGCAGCCTCATTCATCCGCTCTAGGAGTGCCCCCAGCTCGTTTGCATCTGCAAAGTTAACCCCCGCTGAGTTAATCCGCTCGGCACCAAAAATTTCAGCTGGCACAACAATGTCCGGATGACGCAGATCACCCTTTAAATTTTTCGCCAGCTGACAGGGGTTCATGGTGAGCTCATCGAGCGATTGCTCTGGGTGCGCCAACTGGTTAACAAAGGAGGTATTGGCGCCATTTTCCAACAGTCTGCGCACTAAATATGGCAATAATTCCTCGTGTGCACCTACTGGTGCATAAACACGACAACGCACCTTACCGCCAACAGTCTCGGCTGACTGATCAACTCGATCCTCATCGAGCAATTTTTCATAGAGCGCCTCACCCATGCCATGCAAGCGCTGAAACTCATAGTCACAACCCTCAGCTTTGACCAGAATACTGGCCACTGTATAGGCGTTATGAGTAGCGAATTGCGGGTACAACCATTGATTCTCAGCCAGCAAGAGTTGTGCGCAGGCAAGATACGACACATCGGTATTATTTTTACGGCTAAATACCGGATAATCGCTCAAGCCCTGCTGTTGAGCACGTTTGATTTCCGTATCCCAGTAAGCCCCCTTAACCAACCGGACTGGAATACGTCGCTCGCCCTGCTGTGCCAGCTGTTGTAGAAATTTCAGTACCGGTAACGCACGTTTCTGATAGGCCTGCACCGCCAGCCCCAAGCCTGCCCATGATCGTAATGACGGATGCAGAAAAACCTGTTCAAAAATACTTAATGATAAGGTCAACCGATCCGCCTCTTCTGCATCAACGGTCAAGCAAATACCCACCTGTTTGGCCCGCTGCGCCAACTCCAACAAGCGGTGGCTTAAAACTTCGATCGCCCGTTGCTGCTGGCTGTATTCATAACGCGGATATAGTGCTGACAACTTAACCGAAATACTTGGACGCTGTAGAATCGGTGCCGCGCTATCAACCTGCTCTCCGATGT
>JBALXL010000001.1:112690-248135 GCA_036960805.1 Pseudomonadales bacterium | reverse complement strand
TAAACTGCTTTGCGACTACCTTAAGATCAGCCAGCGGCGCATCAATACTTAACTCCGTGTTAAGCCCATGAAATAGGTTACTATCATAAAAACCACCGATATCATTAAGCTGAATACGCATCTTCAATCGCCCAGCCACCTCTTCCTTCGAAATATTCCAGCTCAGCGTGGAATTCATATCCATTTGTCCGGCAAATAGATCAAAGGGATACGCCCAGCTGGCAAATAATTTGGGGAGATAGGTTTCGCTTTGCTGGAATTCCAACCTCTGCAATTGCGAGTTAAGTCTGCCACGGCCACTATCGAGTCGATGCTTCAAGGTCCCGTCGATGGTCACCACGCCAGCTACATCTGTAAGCGCTAGTGTGCCAAATAGAGTTTCCCCCGAAAGCTCAAAGCTACCATTAAAATCCAGCGGATTTAGTTGCAAATCACCCGTAGAAGCCTGAATTCCCGTCACCAAAGAATCGATACGAGCCGTCACTTGCGGCGTATTTTCCAAATCGAGCAGCAACTCTTTTACTTGCAGGGAAGCCGCAGCAAACTGCCCTGTTTGACCCTGCCAACTTAACTGGCTGCCGCCAAATTGTAATACAAGCTCCGGCACCGTCAGCTTTTGCCCCTGAAAATCGACATCGAAGGGGAGCGGGATTTTGATATCCAGGTTATCAATCAGCCCCTCATCCAGCTGGATTTTGCTGCCTTGTAATGAACTACCAGCCTCCATTTTCAAACGTGCACTTCCAGCCGCCAGATTTGCCTGGCCTGCGCCAGAAAAAGCCAACGCAGCTGCATCAAACTGTCGATGTTTAACCTGCTCAAGCGCCAACTGCGTTTTAAAGCCCGCTTCTACACGCCATTCTTGTTCTGCTTGCAGGTTCAACGAATGCATCTGTAACTGAGCAAACAGCGGTGTGTTTGATCGCCCAAGTTCCAGCTCAAAGGCGCCTTTATCCATACGGATAGCAGCCAGTGGAAGAGCTGCGTAAAGTTGTGCTTCGGGTGTCAGCGTAATTTTGACGGTCAGAGATTTCGCCATATTGTTTGCTAACCAAGGTGTCAGTTCGTGGCTTAGATCAATATCACCCTCAACATTAAATGCTGGAAAACTAACGACCAGAGCGGCATCTTTAATTTGAAAACGTGCCTTAATATCAAACTGTCCCTGCGCTGAATATTGCGGAGAGACAAAGCTTCCTTGAGTGCTCAATTCTCCTGTGAGCGACTGTTGCTGCCAGCTATTTTCGTCAATCATTTCCGGCAACGATGTTTGCCAATTCAGTTGCGTTTTACCACTCAATTGATAAGCCGTGTCGAGCAAACCCAGTTGTTTTAACATCACACTGCTCGCTTGCAGATCAAGACTTAAGTCGCCCTGTAGTTGTGGTGGTAGCTGTTCAGCGCCGCTATCAATCTGACTATGGATAGCTAGCAGCGTTTCTGCCCCCTGCCTCAAGTTAAGCTGCAAACGGTTTTCGCTATCAGCCTTAATATCCAGTACCAGATCGGGTAACTCGTCGTTTAGTAGCCCCGAACTCGCCAGTTGTAAAGCCAGCTGCTCCGAGCTGTAATGCAAACTACCGGTCAAGCTTTGATAAACTGCGCCATCGGGCAACAACAGCTGAAGCGATTCAATATCTAGCTGAGACAGTGGCAGTTGCGCAAATAACGCTGAAGGAAGAACCAGTGGTAGCGATAGCGGCTCTGCGCTAGTTTGTTTTTCTTGTTCCGCTTCCGCTAACTGCACACGCACAGTGGGCATGTGTAATGCTGCAAGTTGCCCCTTTAACAGTTGTGACCATGAGTAAGTCAGTTTTATTTCAGGACTACTCAGCGTCGCTATGTAGTCCCCGGCCTGATAGGACAAAGTCATATCAGCGATATTAAGGTTCTGCCAGCTTGGTCGAGCAATATCGATCTGTTGTAAGTGAATGTCTTGATCGGCCAGTACGGAGCGCACCACGGCCGGAGTCCAAAGTGGCCAAGTGATATAACCTGCCAGCACAATGAGTACCGGGATTAAAAACACCCCTAAAACAAACCATTTTTTCATTACCTGAGACCTCTGCATAACGTAGCGAGCGAAGCCAAGGCTAGGTAAAAACAGGCGCAAAAGCGGAGTTTACTGCTGAAAATGAGCATTTTAAGCCTGTTTTTAACAAAGTATTGATGAGCGTAGTAGTTATGCTGAGGTCTCTACTTTTTATAGACCTCAAAGCAATCTTAATATTCCATGCGATGAATCAAACCCACCAGCCGAATTAACTTCTCATTGCTCAGTTGACGATAATCAAAATAAGGCACTACCAACAGTCGCTTCTTTATATCCATTTGAAAGTCGGCATCGATGGGTATTAATTGGGCATCCAGTTGCAATGACTGTGCATAGGTTCGGCCAGTGATGATATGTATGCCCTGTTTTTGTAAATCCGGTCGGCTGAATAGCAATGCCTGTTCAGATCCCTTACTCAATAAAAAATCATCTCGATAGCTCTGCCACGATGAATAGCCTTTAGCGTCCAGAGCAAAAGCCAACTTGGCGTAGACATTAAAAATCTTACGCCAGTGATTGCCCGTCTGCTGACCAATATTGGCAATATCACCCTGTTGGAGCGCTTTAATGGTGCGTAAATGTTCATATTCATCCAACGGAGGACGATTGGCGATGTAAACGCTGAAGGTGGATTGTGTGACACCCAGACCAGAAGGGGACGAGGACATAATGTGTTATCCAAAGAAATGCTAAATATTAACGAAGATACGCATTAACATAAGCAATGCTATGCTAATTTTAATTGCTCGCCTAGCCACCTCGAATGAGTAGCTAGTGCTTATAATAGTCCTCTTTTTTTTGCTTAAAATTTTGTAAAAAAAACCCGCATAAAGCGGGTTTTTACTAGCCTGATAACATTCTAAAGTTATTTTTTAGCTCTACGTCGTGTCATACCTAACGCAGCCAAACCCAAGCCCATCAGACCCAAGGTTGCAGGAACAGGTATATTGCCATTTGTGGGTGGCAGAACAACAATATTAATGGGGATTGTACCTGAAGCAAATGGTCTAGCGGCCCAATGAACATTGGGGGAGAAAGTGGTCAGTAACACAGAGTTACTACCTTGACCAATACCAACCGCAGCTAACTCTGCAGTGTCCAGATTAACTAACGCATATTTCCCGTATGTGTCACCAGTTTGATCCAACGTTGATGCCAAAGCATCGTCCAAACCAAGACTGTTCCATATAGGTGAACAAGTCCCAGACGTGCCATGAAGGCCAATACAATCATTAAGATCAAAGACCTGACCAATATCAAAAGTCACATTGGTACCATTAATGACAACGCCCGCAGGGTTTGCTGCAAAATCATCAACACTATTAGCTACACCAGGGCTAATACCGCCACCATGCCAGCTAACTCCATAAAAGTTGACACTCCCGTCATTTAGCGCCTTCCAGCCAATTTGCCACACATGAGCTGAAGCAGTGCCGCTGGCCAGCAATAAAGCTGCACCAAGTGCTGCGCCTTTAACAATTTTTTTAATCATCTCAGTTCTCCTTATTATTCTTAGCGTGTTCAAACACATTTATTAAATAATAGTTACCCGTCGTAATTTAATTAATGCATAAATCAGACCGGTATTTTTAACTCATTGTTTTAAATAGATTTTTAAAAAAAATTAAATATCTAAAAATAAAAAATGTAAAAAATACTGACACTATAATTTCTGTTATTGCCAAATTTTTCCATAAAAATAACATCTAAAACCAGAAATGATTTCTCGCTCCAACTCCCCATCACGAATACACTTGTCACACTTAAATTTATAGAGATTAGAGTCGCATTGGTATGGCAACAATAGGAAAAGTAAACAATCTTCAGGTTCTTCGTTCAGTAGACTTCGGGCTATACCTTGACGCGGGTGAACTGGACAGCATTTTATTACCGATTCGTTACGTGCCAGAGGGCGCCAAAGTCGGTGACTGGCTTGACGTGTTTATTTATCTCGATTCCGAAGACCGCCTGATCTGCACCACCGAAACGCCGCGCGTTATAGTCGGTGAATGCGCCAATCTAAAAGTGGTTTCAAGCACACCCATTGGTGCGTTTGTGGATTGGGGTCTAAGCAAAGATTTACTGGTGCCGTTTGGCGAGCAAGTCGTACCGATGGCTGTCGACCAATCTTATCCAGTATTTGCCTTTCTCGACCCGCGTACCAAACGCATTACAGGCTCGACCAAAATTGCCCGACACCTGAGTGAAATGGCGCTTTATCTTGCCCCCGAGCAACCTGTTGAATTCCTTATTTACCAACGCACCGATCTCGGTTACATGGGTGTGATTGAGAACCGTTGTCTGGGCCTACTGTTTCATCAAGATATCCTGCAACCGATCGATATCGGCCAACGCCTGAAGGGTTTTGTTAAAGAAATCCGTCATGACAATAAAGTGACTCTTTGCTTACAGTTACAGGGGCAGGAAGCACGTGATGAGTTATCGCAACAAATTCTCGATGACTTAAAAGCCAACGGCGGCACATCAGCGCTGACCGACAAAAGCACACCCGATGCGATTTTCAAAAAATTCACCGCCAGCAAAGCCAGCTATAAACGTGCTTTGGGCGCGCTCTATAAACAGCGCCTGATTACAATCGAAAAAGATAAAGTCACGCTGCTTTAAAAAGGTGTCGAACTGTGTAGGTAAGACTGATACCCGGTAAAGCGGGGCACGCTGAGTCTTACCTACTGATATCACCGCTCCAATATAGCAATCACCTCTCGAGAAAAACATGCAAATACAGTGGTACCCCGGCCATATGCACAAGGCCAGCAAACTGATCAAAGAAGCCCTACCCGGCGTTGATATCTTGATTGAAGTGCTGGACGCGCGTATCCCCTTCAGCAGTGAAAACCCCATGCTGGCGGAAATACGTGGCGATAAACCCTGTATTAAAGTACTCAGTAAAACCGACCTGGCCGACCCAGAACTAACCGCGCAATGGCAGGAATATTTGGAACAGCAGCAAGGTGTTAAAACCCTTGCGATCCGTACTGACCAGCCTGACAAAGCCCTGCAGCTGACTGACTTGTGTCGCAAAATGATGCCCCATAAGGTCAAAAACGAAAAGACTATCCACACAATGATTGTCGGTATTCCCAATGTTGGAAAATCGACGCTCATCAACTTATTAGCAGGCCGTATCATAGCCAAAACCGGCAACGAACCGGCCGTCACCAAAACTCAGCAGCGCATCAGACTCGAGGGCGGCATTAGCCTGTCAGACACCCCTGGCGTGATGTGGCCCAATGTAGAAAATAAAGGTAGCGGCTACCGCTTAGCCACCACAGGTGCCATTCGTGATACCGCCATGGACTATATCGATGTAGCTTTTTTCGCTGCCGATTTTATGGCTAAGACCTACCCTGAGCGATTAAAAGCCCGCTACGAATTAGATCGAATAGCCGGTAGCGACCTGGAGATCCTTGAGGACATTGGCCGCAAACGTGGCTGTTTACGTAGTGGCGGACAGGTTGATCTGGATCGCGTATCCAAACTGTTTGTTACTGAACTTCGCTCCGGTGTTCTCGGCCTTATTACTATGGAAACACCCGCCATGATGGAAGTTGAAAAAGCCAATTTGGTAATACTTCGTGCGGAAAAAGCAGCAAAACTAGAACTGAAAAAAACTACTCGTAAAAAGAGCTGGAAGGCAAGCCGCTAGGCGTTCCAGCCGGAGTCTTGTGAACAAGCGAAGTAGTGATCACAGCAGCAATTACGTAAATAAAAATAACACATGAATAACAGCAACCAACTCGCCAGCCCCTTTAACAGCATAAATCTGGAACGTCTGCCACGTGATTTCAGCCAAACTCTGCGCGCCTGGGATGCGGCTGACGAGTATCTGCTACAACATTTATATGAACACCACCCTGACGTCTCGCAACCACTGATTTTCAATGATAGCTTTGGTGCGCTAAGTTTATCGCTGCTTCAACAAAATCCTGTTTCTATCAACGATTCCTTTGTTAGCCAGCAGGCTCTACGAAGCAACCAACAATCCAATTCGGACATTAAAGACTCAGGGAATATTACCCTGCTAGACAGCATTACACCGTTACCTGCTGCGCCAATAGCTATTCTCAAATTACCGAAAAACAGTCGCTACTTCGAATACCAATTACAGGCGCTTAACCATTATTTACCTGCAGGCACACCGGTAATCATCAGCGCTATGGTGAAATATCTCAGCAGTAGTTTTTTCAAACTGTTTGAGCAACACCTAAGCGAGACAAGTACCACACTGGCTAAGAAAAAAGCCCGTCTTCTCATTGGTATTACACGCGGTGCTTATGCTGCGCCAACACTAGATCAGCCACGCTTACAGTCTGAAATCGGCTTAACACTGTTTGATACTCCCAATGTCTTTGCCGCAGGAAAGCTGGATCAGGGTAGTCGTTTTTTTCTGCAGAATTTCCCGGATTTAAGTGACATAGAACAGGCTGTTGACCTGGGTTGCGGCAACGGTATTTTGGGGCTCAACGCACTACAGAAAAACCCTCAGCTTAAAGTAAGCTTTGTGGATGAATCCTGCCATGCCATTCACGCCACACGCTGTGCTGTGGAGGCACTCGGTGTATCAGGCCGCGCCGAACTAACGCAAAACCACTGTTTACTGGGTTTTGATAACGACAGCGTTGATACGGTGCTGTGCAATCCTCCCTTCCACCAGCAGCAAGCCGTTGGCATTCAAATTGCCCAACAGATGTTTCGTGATAGCGCACGCGTATTAAAGTCGGGCTGTTCGCTCTATATCATTGGCAACCGCCATCTGGGTTATCACGTCGAATTGAAGAAACACTTCAAAAACGTGCAGATATTAGCCAACGATAAAAAGTTTGTTTTGTGGGCGGCACAAAACTAGAAAACACAGCTCTGTCGCTCACCTTCAAAAAACTGCTTTTCTGTGCTAGAATTTGCGACCAATTTTTGTATTCCCATTGAATACCCCGTTTCAACAAGTTAGGTAAACACAGCCATGCGCATTGTTCGAATGATCCTCGCCCCCATTCTTTTGTTCCTCAACTGGATCACTACGCCACGTGGCGTTAAACGCCCTACTGATCTGCAGCAACAAGTCGATCAACAGACAGCCGGTCTGTCGCTGTATCAGTTCAAGGCCTGCCCTTTCTGCATCAAAGTACGTCGTACCTTCAAGCGTCATTCTTTAAAAGTTGAAACACGTGACGCTAAACACGACGAGACTGTTCGTCAGGAATTATTAGAGCAAGGTGGCAAAATAAAAGTACCTTGCCTGCGTATTGAAGAAGCTGGAGAAGTCAGCTGGATGTACGATTCCAACGCCATTGTTGAGTACCTGCAAGGCCGTTTCGCTAACCAGGCATAATACGGCCTCAGACCTGTCGCGAACCATCGCTATCAGGCAACAAATAACATTCTAAAAGCGCTATTCGATATCACTATTGTCTAGCGCTTTTATTTGCGCCAACGTTGAGCGGTAATCCTTGTAATCCACCCGCACCGGATGCTGTCGGCCAGCAACATCAAGCACCAGAGATGGGAAACCTGCAATCGGTGCAGCGCAGGTAAGGTCGATTTTCTGCGTCAGCTTTTGATGCGTTTTTTGTGCCTCAAGGTCATCACTAAACTGACCAACATGTAATCCTATCTCTGTCGCTAACTGTACCAGCACTGAGGTCTCTGAAGGGTTCATTCCACGTAGGTAATAGGCCTGCTGAATCGCTTCAATCATTGCCTCTTCATAACCCTGATCACTTGCGACCAATACTGCGCGGCAGGCCTTGTAGGTCGCTCGGCGTGGCTGGTTATTTTGCCAAAATTCATAATTAAACGTCGTACCCAGCATACTTTCTATATGTCGCCAATAGCCTTCAATCTGCATTTGCTGTTCGAGCGGCATCACTTCTTCGGTATCAGGTGCCAAACCGCCCAGCACGTTTTGCACTTCAATCTCAGCGGGCAACGCCGCTTTTAATTGCTGCCAGACAGGACGATAGCCCCAGCACCAACTGCACATTGGGTCATGAAAATAAGTGAGTATCGAGGCTTTCTTTGGTGTGAACTTGGCCATCATTTAAATGGCCGGGGCGATGTTCAAATCATGCTGTTGATGCTGATCCATGGCATCAAGGATCTCAGCCACAGTGCGCAATCGTTTCATTCGCTCAAACAACAATTCAGCCTCAGGATACTGAAGCCTTAAATAAGACAGCCATTGTTTTGTGCGATTACCGATATATTTCGGGTCAGGTTGATCTGAATTTTCAAAAAAATCACTCAACTCACCCACAATCGCGAACCAACTCATAAACTGCGGAGTCAGACCTTGATGCTGCTGTTGTATAGCTCGCGCCAAATCAGGACAAGCCAAGGCACCACGGCCCAACATTACATCAGGGCAGCCACTTTCCAGTTTTGCCTGCAGAGCATTTTGCGGCGTCCAGATTTCACCATTGGCAATCACAGGAATGCTTAACTGCCGTTGCACCTTATCAATATGTTGCCAATAGGCCGGTGGTTTATAGCCATCATCTCGAGTACGAGCATGAATACACAACTCATTTGCACCTGCCTCTTCAATGCCACCAGCGATATCCATCAGCAAGCTCGCGTCTTTAAAACCCAAACGAATCTTAGCGGTTACTGGCACGGCTGGATCAACGGCGTCACGTACAGCACGGACAATATCCGCAACACGTGAAGGTTCTTTGAGAAGTGCCGAACCACCATCGTGGCGATTAACCACTTTAGCAGGACAACCAAAATTCAGATCGATTCCAGCCGCACCCAGCTGTGCAGCTCTAGCTCCATGCTCCGCCAAATTCTGCGCGTTACCGCCCAGAAACTGAATATACACAGGGGTTCCAGCCAGAGTTTTACCACCCTGATTCAACTCGGGGCAATAGCGATAAAACACCTTGTCCGGTAAATGCGTGTGGGTGACGCGAATAAATTCTGTCACACAGCGATCATAACCCCCAATACGGGTTAGCATTTCCCGCATTGGGTGATCCACTACACCCTGCATGGGAGCTAGAATTATTCGCATAACAGCTCTACTTTCTACCCTTCATTGTCATTCAAAAAGTGGTTAGCTTATCAGGCAGCATTTTGCTCAGCGGATGAGGAGCTATCCCCTTCTTCGCCACCAAAGGCTTCCACTAACGCCTTAATAAAGGCAGACAGTTCTAGCGTCATAATTGCAAAATCCACATCAAATTGCTCAGCTGCATCGTCGGCATCCACTTCGTCGGCTTTTTCCTGCACTACGTCAGTAAAGCGTAAACGTTTAACAGCCAACTTATCATCAACGATGCACTCAACGCGTTCCTGCCACGTAACTGCCAATTTGCTGGCATGCATGCTGGCCTTGATATGGTTGTTGATTTCAGCAGATTCCAGATCCTGATTGGTGCAACGAATCACGCTAGTGGTGTCTTCGTTATCGCGTAACTCACAACTCTGCCCCAACTCAAAACCGTCGGCAGTGTGTCCACTTTCCACCCAGTCAGTCATCACTTGAATCGGTAAGTTTTTAGCTGTCATTGGGATCAAAGACAGAGCCCCAAGCGCTTCGCGTAGCAAGCCTATTAATTCTTCGGCACGTTTTGCTGAGGAGGAATTAACCACCAGCAATCCACCTACAGGGTCAATGTAAGCAAACTGTAAGCTGGAACGAGTGAACGCACGCGGCAACAGTTCAAACGTGATCTCGTCCTTCAGCTGAGTCCGCTCTTTGCGGCCAATCTTGCGATCTTCATTTTCTTCAAGCGCCAGCAAACGCTCTTCCAGCTCCTCATTAACCACCGAGGGCGGCAATATTTTTTCCTGCCGTTTAGCGCAAACCATGATGTAACCGTTGGTTTCATGCACATATTGCGAACCAAAACGTCCCAGTGGCGGCATCCAGCCCAAGCGCAACAAATCCTGCCCGGCGCAGGGCTGAAAAATATGCTCTGCCAGTTTTGTATCTAACGCTTCTGCATCAAGTTGAAAGGGTTTGGTAAAGCGGTAAACCTGTAAATTTTTAAACCACATAAATGAATATCCAGCCTGACGGCATACATTATTTGTTAGGGAAAAACGGTCGAATTATAAGGGAACCAGTTTTGGGTTGCGCATTCTAACAGCATCGTTAACCCTTGAGCGACCGTGATAAAAGTAATTACTGATGACAATTAAAGTTAAATATAATCACACAAATCAGACGGAAAAAACTACAGTCTGTTATTCAGAGTCTATACTTGCACTTACACCTTTGCAGGTAGCCATCTGCTATCCAACTTCTGACTGCGGTTATGTTCAGACTTATTGAAATCAGATCACCTAAATTGACCACAACACGGCCTCACAAGTTCGGTGAGAGAGGCTTATTGCTGTGCCTTTTCCTAGTGCTTAACGTTATTTCTGGTCACGCATTATCTCAAACTTCTGAAAATACAGAAGAAAACAGAACAACAAAACAAGTTCCTCAAGCACCGAGCATTGATCTGCAAGAACCTGTCGTTGAGCCAATTATTGACCCCATACCTGCGGTAGTTGACTCTATACCCGTTGAGCCAGACCAGCCAAAAATAGATGCCTCGATAAAAGTGGATGTTAAACCACTGCTATTACTTGGCAATCAGGTATTGCCGGGCACATCGACGCGCCTGGCATGGTCACCAAGCCAATCCTTCGAAGGTATCGCGGCGCCAACACCAGTATTAGTCGTTAAGGGCGCCAAGCCTGGGCCAATTTTATGCTTAACAGCGGCCGTTCACGGCGACGAGCTTAACGGTATCGAAACAGTGCGCCGAGTTATGTACGCGCTGGAAGCTAAATCATTGGCTGGCACCGTTATTGGCGTACCTATCGTTAACCTACAGGGCTTCCATCGTGGTTCACGTTACCTGCCCGATCGCCGTGACTTAAACCGTTTTTTCCCGGGCAACCCTAAGGGTAGTTCTGCAGCACGTATCGCCCATTCATTTTTTCGTGAAGTCATTCGCCAATGTGATGCGCTAGTTGATTTACACACGGGTTCATTCCACCGTATCAACCTGCCGCAATTGCGCGCTGATCTAACCCAGCCCGAGGTCGTCAAGTTAACACAAGGCTTTGGTGCTACCGCTGTATTACACAGTGTTGGCGCACCCGGCACATTACGCCGCGCTGCCACCGATAACGGTATTCCTGCCATCACGCTCGAAGCAGGTGGCTCAATGCACCTGGAAGAAGAAGCCGTAAGCCATGGTGTCAAGGGGATTCAAACCTTAATCAATAGTCTGAAAATGCATAAAAAAGTCAGCCTGTGGGGCGCCCCCGAACCCGTTTATTATCACTCGGTATGGGTACGTGTAGATCATGGCGGCATTTTATTCAGCAAGGTAAAACTGGGGAAACGTGTTAATAAGGATGAAGTCCTTGGCACCGTGACCAATCCCATTACTAATGTGCGCAGGGAAATCATTGCGCCCTACAAAGGACGTATTTTGGGAATGGCGGTCAATCAGGTGGTTCAACCCGGTTTTGCTGCCTATCGAATTGGTATTCAACAATCGGAGGACGAAGTCAAGCACCCTCCTCGACCATTGCCCGAGACACCAGAATTGGATACCCCAGATTTGGCGACCTCAGAGCAAGGCAAGCAGCACGTCGAGTTATCTGCCCCTGCTCGCTCAGAGTAATCAGTCTCGCTTATCGGTTCTTAATAAGAATCGCAGATATCCTCATCGGCCATATCATCCAAGCTCGGAAAACTCATACCAGGCATAAAGCTGGAACCCATCGCGCCTGCCATTATATCGCTGCATTTTCGCATGTGTTTGGCTACATCACTTTGTGACATTTCCAAGGCGAATTCCATACCCTTGCGCTGCGCTTCATCGCGCTTACCAACATCACACAAAGACTCGATATCAGCCTCCACTTGCTCAGCATTACGGGCCATTGCTTCTAATTTACCGAGATCAATTTGCTCCATACAGGTCTGCGCTTTTTGAGCCTGCTCCATCATGCGCTTCATTTGATCTTCATTTTCAGCCATGCCTAAAGCAGGCAAACATGCCAATAACATAACCAGCATTTTAGTTTTCAAAGTATGATTTTTCATAACACGCGAGCCCTTAACCATTCGTTTTATCACAGCTGCCATTAGCCTCAGTCGATTATTCTACTGAGCTGTGCCAAAGGGTGCAAACTGCGTATACACTTAGGCAAGTATAAAATCCACAGCATTTTTTATGAGATCAGATCATGACAACACTAACGGGTAGCTGCCTGTGCGGCCAAATCGCCTACAAAATAGAAGGTCAAACCACTGCGTTTTACCATTGTCACTGTTTGCGCTGTCGCAAAGCTACTGGCACGGGACATGCCAGTATTATCAGGGTAAAAGCGACAGAGATTGAATGGTTAAAAGGTGAAGCACTGGTAAAAAGTTACAAAGTACCCGAAGCGCAGCGTTTCAGAAATGATTTCTGTAGCGAGTGTGGCTCGTCACTGCCCAAACACTTTCCCCAGCTGGGTGCTGTGGTATTACCTGCCGGCACCTTGGATCACGAACCTGATATCCAACCTGAGGCACGTATTTTTTGCGAGTCTCGCACACAGTGGTCCTGCAGCGATGATATTACCAACTTTGCAGAGTATCCAGAATAACAGCTGCAGCAGCACTGCGATTTAGAAGAACAAAGAACGTCTAGAAACTTGAGCCGGGACAGGCTCTGGCCGTGCAGTAGTCGCGCGCGTTTTCAGGCGTTTACCATGTACGATATGCGCGATAAGCAGTAGAGGGAATAGAAATCCTGAAGCAGCATGAATATTACTGGTCACCGCACGAATCTCATCACTAGAGAGATAATAAAGTAGGTAGGCGCTGACCACCTGCAGCACTAAAAATGCGACCAAGGTTAGCCCCATCAGTCGTAATTTATTTTGTCTCCATCCCGAGGGCACATGGTTGGTCAGCAACGAACCGCAGGCCATCATCATTAAAAATGCAGCGACGCCATGCATCATCAGAACAGGAAACTGCCAAGGGTGTTTTTCCGGTCCAAAATCACCATCAATAGTGATATAACGACTAAAAATAAAAAACGCGATGCCCGTACACCAACTCACCGTTAGCGTAATAAAAAGGCTGCGCCGATAAGCCTTGGGGATTTTTACAGAGACAATAGCCATACTTTCTTCATTGCAGTTGTTGTACACAACCCTGCTCATCCACCATCACGGCAAAGGCATCAAGTTGCTTGAGCAGAGCAGCGCGCTCAGGCGCTAGAAAAACAATTTTGGTCAGGGCGTCAGCCAACATAGCATCCGCTGCAAAAACCGAAAAACTGCGCTCGTCGTTAATCGGACACTGGGATGCCGGTAACACAATCGCGCTGGCCGCAGCATCTTTCTCGTCAAGATAATAACAGGCAGACGTTGCAACTGCCGCGGCTTGCATGGGCAACTCAATAGCCTGCGATTGCTGCCTGGGAATACGAATAGCTACCTCTTGATCCTGCCAATGTGTCATGCGTAGATCACCACCCGCATTCACCATCGCACGAATACCATCCGGTAATACAGCAATGGCTTGATCAACTGCAAAACCCTTGGCAATACCGCCTAAATCCAGCTGCATCTGGCGATTGAAACTTAGCATGCCGCCCTGCAATAAAATATCTCGCCATCCAGCAGAGCTATCAGTCGCGACGCCGTGGTCAGGTAACAAGCCACTGTGAATGAGCACAGGCGCAATGCTCACATCAAAAAGCCCGTCACTTATTTCGCTCAAATAAAGTGCGCGCTGCAACACCTGTGTCATTTCAGCTGAAATAGCACAGGGTCGTTGATACGCCATACGATTCACGTAAGAGAGCTCACTATCGGAACAATGAAAGCTCATTAAACGTTCGACTTTTTCTATTTCAGAAAAGGCCGCAATGCTTAGATCCAGCAAGTCATCATCAGACATATCACCTGCCAGCTGCATTTCGACATAGGTGCCTAATAGTGGCTTACAGCGACGTATTAAATTCATCGCCACAATAATAAATTACAGATGCCTCAACACCTGACTCCAGGTATGGGTCAGACGATTAATACCGTCGGTGATATGGCGAGAGGACAACGTCGCGCCAGAAATATTTTTAATCTGTTTATCCAATTTTAAAATTTGTCTGTGATCACGACCATGAAATTGCGCTCGCCATTTAGGGTGTGCAACTTCATAACCATAGGTTTCACGGTAAGTCAGAATTTCAATGCCCTTAACCTTGCCGTCATTACTGAGACCTACCGCAATATCAATGTTTTCATGTTTACCGATAACCTGATCAAGAATAAACCAGTCGCCTTGTTCGGTTTTCCATGTTTGTAAGGTGTTATTTCTAACCCGTGTTTTGGAAGCGGACTGTATGGATTTCATCTGCTCTTTTGAAAGCTCCAGCGTGCGTTCCTGCTGCAGTTTCACATCACCCAGGATCAGATTTTTTGCCTGCTCAAGAGTGAGATATGTTTTTGCCTGCAATTGACTAACCGGTAACACAAATCCAGCTGTTGTCAGAGAAGCAATTTTAATAAACGAACGTCTATCCATCCTTACAGTCCACCTTGTTCTAGATAACAATATACTTAATTAAATCGGCGTTAAAACTCATAACCGTAGGAGAATCCAACGTGCATTTTTTCATGCTCGTCATAGTTTTTTCCATTTCGGCTAAAGGAGAACTGTGAACCACCGCCACTAACCTGCCATAACACACCGGCCGTTACCCACCATTTCTTTTCCGCATAGTGAACAGAAGGGCCAAAGTAATTACCACGCTGGTGCTGACTACCTAAACGGAAATCACCCAAATCAAAGCTGGAGCGATCCAGTGAGTTATTAAAGCCCTTGTCATCAAAGCCGGGATTGCCTGCTTCTTCCTTTTCCTGAGGGTTCAAGTAATCAGACTGGTGACGAAACTCCAATCCAACAAACCATTTAGGCGCGACACGGTAAGCTGCACCAAGAGAAAATTCGACTGAAATTTCTTCTTCCAAAACGCCTGGCGTTTTTCTGCGTTCAAACTCTGTTTTCAAATTCGCAACGGTAATAAGCGTATCGTCTAAGAAGTCTTTTTGCAGATAAATAGTCCCCGAAAAGGAGTCCTGGTTAATATCTGCACCATCAAGACGGTATTTATCACGACGTTCATAACTCAAGCCTAGAGACAGGCCAAAGGCATCTTTATAAGGGCTAAGCACGTTGTACTTTAATGCAAGCTCGTAACCTGCAAATGCTGATTGGTTGAAGCGTCCATCGGCTTCACCTTGGGTATCGAAAAAAGGCTGCAAATCTGGGTTATCTACCGAATAGCTGTGGTCAAAAAACACCAGCTCCCCACTCACGGTCAACTTATCAGTAACACCGTATTCTATTTCCGGGCGCAAATCGTTGAAACGGTAATCACCTGAGCCTTTGCCTACTCTTGTGACATTACTGAGTTTAAATTCGTAACTTCCCTGCGGCCGAGTGTCTGTTCCCTTGGAGTAAACCCAAAGGTTTTCTCCAGCCTGTGCTGTTTGAGCCAAAAGAGCTGTCGCTGTAACGGCCCCAAGCAGTAATCTTTTAATCATAACTTCCCCAATGGTTTGCTTATTTACGAACGGTTTTCGTTTATTCGTCGCAAACTTCCCCAAGCCCCTTCAACGAAAACACGCACATATTAAAGTAATTGATAATCGTTATCAATAAGATTAGCATTAGCTTCTACTGACAGCCACCTACTCTATTTAATTTCTTAACTTGAAGGAAAGACTTTCGCATGAACATCCGCTGGCCACGATTCAACAGAAAGACTCATTATTGGGGCGCGATTATTTGCGCCTTACCAGTGATCATTGTGCTGATTACCGGAATGTTGCTACTGTTAAAAAAAGAAATCAGTTGGTTGCAACCGCCAACCATTCGCGGCGAAAGCAAAGTACCAACCTTGAATTTTGACCAGTTACTAGCGATTGCGCGTACTGTACCTGAGGCAGGCATTACGGATTGGGGACAAATAAAACGTATAGATGTAAGGCCCAGCAAAGGCATTGCCAAGATACAAACGCCAAACCAATGGGAAATTCAAATCGATAGTCACAGCGGAAAAATCCTGCAAGTTGCCTATCGCCGCTCGGATACGATTGAAGCGTTACATGACGGGACCTATTTTCACGACAAGGCCAAACTGTGGGTGTTTTTACCCGCCGCAGTGATACTTTTCACTCTGTGGGTTACTGGGATTTATCTATTCCTACTGCCCTATATGAGTAAAAGTCGCAGTAAAAAGCGCCACAAAAACAAAGTTATGAATAAGACAGTAGAAAACAACAATGAAATAGCCACAGGGATATCCTGACCCTGTGGCAGGACTACAGGCTGGGTTTCGAATCTGATTTTGAGGAAGACCTTGAGCTTCAACTAACGACTTAAGGTTAGCCAAACCCGTCCGAGATTCAAATACTGAGCAAATTAACACCCCCGCAGCAGGCTACGAGGGATTCTACACGACTACCAAAAGTTCTATTATTTACCCAGACTTCCCATCAGACCACGTACAGCGGCTGGCAAGTCAGCGGGAATCAAAACAAGCTTACCATTCTCGGATTTTGCCATATCTTTCACGGCATCAATATAACGTTCACCTAACAGGTACATAACTGGTAGTTCATTAGATTGAATCGCCGAAGTGACCTTTTCAATGGCCCGCTGGCTGGCTTCTGCCAATACCACCTGAGCCTGCGCATCACGTTTCGATGCTTCAAGACGGCCGTCAGCTTCAAGAATTGCCGCTTCTTTCTCTCCGTCAGCTCGAGTCACAGTCGCACGCCTCTCACGTTCCGCTGCAGCCTGCCCTTCCATCGCTGATTGCATGGTAGGCGAAGGGTTAATATCCTGAATTTCAACTGTTTTCAGGGTAATACCCCAGTCAGAAATATCGTCGGAAATATTGGCTTTGAGTTTAGATTTAATCTGATCTCGTGAAGACAAGGCATCGTCTAAAGACATTTCACCGACAATCGAACGTAACGTCGTCTGCACCAACGTTTGAACCGCGTAAGCATAATCATCGACTCCATAAACGGCTTTTTCTGGCGACACAATATTAATATAAGCCACCGCGTTAGCAATAATGACGGCGTTATCTTTGGTAATCACTTCCTGGGAAGGAATTTCCAGCACAATATCCTTGGTAGTGACACGGTAAGCTACGGCATCAACATAAGGAATAATAATATTCAAACCGGGATTCAAGGTACCGTGGTATTTACCCAAACGTTGCACAACCCATTTACTGCCCTGCGGCACCAATTTAACGCCTCGGGCAATTGTGAATATCACCAGTACGAGAAACACACCTACAACAATTAGTCCTTCCATTTACTTTTCCTTGGTTTACTTAAGATAGATTATTTTTTTGCCACAATTAGCGTATTACCAGACACCTCTATAACCACAACACGGTCACCCGCTTCGACCTCCTGGTCACAGATAAAAGCCCACTCTTCATTACCCAAAATAGGTGTAGGGAAACGCAGCTCGCCCCGCTTACTGTCAAAGGGCTTAGAAATCACCAATCCTGTTTGCCCAACGATCGCCTCGCGGGATAATCCGGCTTTGGTTTTATCAATCGCTTTAGGTTTAAGGTATTTAAACCACAGCCAAGTAAACACAATCGAGGCCGCAATCCATATTAAAATCTGCACTTCCAACACCAGTTCGGGAAAAACCAGCAGCAACAAACCCACTAACACAGCTCCGGCACCAAACCAAAGGGCAATAAAGCTCGGCAGCACGATTTCAAACATCATCAGCACCATGCCAACGACTAGCCAATGCCAATACACAATTTCAAACTCCATAAATAACCTTTTCCATAATATGATGATACAAGGTAGTTAAAGCCGTCCATTAGCTTAGTGCAAGGACCGTTACCCGTAAATGAATAGCCCGTAAACAAACCGCTATTAAAAGACACTCACACCGAAAACCTTTAAAGATGCTTGCTACGCTGTCGCCTAACCACCCAGCCCATAAATGCGCGATACATCAGCGGAATTACAAACAGCGTTAATACCGAGGCACAAGCCAGACCACTCACGATAGCGGTGGCAACCGGCCCCCAAATCAACGAATCTCCTGCTAGTCCTGCTGCCAGTGAAAACAGACCCGCAATAGTCGTCAGGGTCGTGATCAGGATAGGAATAACGCGGCGGCGAGCAGCATAAACAGTGGCGTGTAAAACACTCATGCCTGCCTCCAGCCGCGTATTTGCTGCAGAAATCAGCACAATCGCCGCATTAACCGAAATACCTGCCAGCGCTACGATGCCATAAATGGTGTAAAGGCTCATCGGGTTATTAGTCACAAATAAACCGAACACCACGCCTGTTATTGCCAAAACAACAGAAACCAAGACCACCAACGGTAATACATAGCTGCGAAACTGCGTGCCGAGAATAATGTAAATCATCCCAAGACCTAATATAAACAGCAACAACATCGAATCGAGGCTTTCCTGAATATCATCTAGGGCACCAGAAAACTCCAAATCGATATCAGGAAAACGGCTTTGCACTCGTTGCCATTCGGCTTTGATTAAATTATTAGCCTGCACGGTGTCGACCAACGTTTTATCAATATCTGACTCCAGCGCAATGGTACGACGAAAGTTATAGTGCCGAATATTATTCTGCCCAACACCGTATTCAGCCGTCACCAGCTCACCCAGCGCCATGGAACCACCGCTGGCTAGCGGCAGAGTTTGGCGCAACAGGGCATCAATATCTGGAGCGTTGAAACTTGCTTTATCATCGGCAACATTTCTTTCAATGACCGGTTTAACCCGTACTGTCACTTCCTCACCACGATCCTGAAATTCAGTAACAATTTCACCATCTACAAAGGCCCTTATATTACGACTGACATCAGCAGGCAACAGACCAGCACGCTTAATGGCTTCACCATTATGACGCAAAACCAGCTCAGGATTACCCGGCCGATAATCCAATAACATATTATCGAACTCAGGACGCTGGTTCATAAATCTCAGTAGATAGTCAGCCGCAGCACGTATTTCATCAAAATCATCGCCACGTACTTTGACATTAATATCACGCGCAGTCGGTGGGCCATCTTTAAGCCGGAACAGGGTGATTCTACCTCCTTCCCCACCGTCCTCTTCACCAAGTACCTTTTCCACCTCGCCCCAAATTGCTCCCATGCTAAGCCCTGCAGAAGTGGCTGGTTTCAGACTGACCATAATCTGCCCGACGGTATCACCAAACAGCGGTTCTGTTTCGGTAAACATCTGCCCGGCATAGACCACAGAGGAGCGTATTTCATCAGCGTCAATAACAGACAGAACACGCTTTTCAACGCGCACCAATTTATCGGAAGTTTGCTGCAGGGTATAACCGGCGGGCATTTCAGCGTTGATGTAAAATAATCGTAGTGCGTCTGACTCAAAGAAATTAAAGCGAATTCCACCCAGCATAAGAATCAACACCGCCAACAATACCGCTGTACTGGCACAAACAATCGATACATAGGGATGGCGCAGTGCCTTAAGCAACAACAAGGTATAACGATGACGAATCCAGCGCGTGCCGGCCTCCCGACGCCGTTGAATTTTCCCGCCGCGCTTAAAATCAATACGTGCGACGCTGATATGCACAGGCAACATCCAATAGGCTTCCAGCAGGCTCACCGCCAATGCCAAGGTCACCACGATGGGAATCACCTTCATAAAGTCGCCAAGGATGCCCGGCAGTAACATCAACGGCAAAAAAGCCGCCATGGTGGTCAATACTGAGGTGGTGACCGGCGCAAATACTTCCCGTAATGACTCTATTGATGCCTGCATGGCGGGCATGCCATCCTGCAAACGGCGATATATGGATTCAACCACCACTACCGCATCATCAACCAGCATACCCAACGAAATCACCACCCCCAACAACACCGTATTGTTGAGCGACATGCCCATGATATGCAGGATCAAGAAAGTGCCCGCCAACGTAAAAGGAATACCGATACTGGTGAGCATAGCGATACGCGACCCAAGAAACACCCACGTCACCAGCAACACCAAAACCAGGCCAATCAGTGCATTACTCTGCATCAGCGTTAACGCCTCGCGAGTACTGACGGTTTGATCATCCACCAAAATCAACTCAACACCGGTTGCCAAACGCAGGCCATTGCGCTGCTCAATGTACTCATTCACCTGTGCGATCAAATCCAGCACATTAATATCGGCTTGTTTGGTCACGGTCATCATTACCGCGGGCTGACCTTGGAAGCGCACAATTTCACTGGCTTCTTCAGTAGTTCGAGATAACTCAGCCAGGCTACCCAATGGCACAACACCACTGGCAGTTAACAGCGGATAATTTTCCAATGCAGATGGATCACCATCGGTGCCCTGTATTCGAACCAGCCATTGCCCATCCCGAGTTTGTATATCACCCGCAGAAACATCCTGAAAATAACCGCGCACCGTATCGGCAATATCCGCAGGCGTGACACCGACACCTGTCAGCCGCCCAGGATAAAAAGCCACCTGTAGCTCCGGTTCAGAAAGCCCAAGACTGTCAACCCGATCAACACCGGAAATCCGCTCCAGATCCATTTTTATTTTCTCGGCTTGACGCCGCAGGTTTTCATCCTCGCCTTTACCTGTCACCACTACAGTCGCGGCGGGTAATGAATTAGAACTGGTAACTTCATAGATCACTGGATCTTCTGCCTCTGAAGGCAACTGATCACTATAGGTGTTCTGGATTTCACGACGTAGATCAATCAGGCGTTTATCAAAAGTGCGCTCATCCATCTGGTCAAAACGCACCAGAATATTAGAGCTACCTTCTCGACTGGTACTTGATACAAAACGCATGTCTTTAACGGAGCGACGCAACGCGTCCTCCAGTGGATCAGTAATCCGTCGTTCGACATCTTCGGCGGCCGCACCGGGCAACACAGTGATAATGTTAATCCAGTTAAAATTTATTTCTGGATCACGGGCACGCGGCATCTGCGAGTAAGCGATAATGCCCACCACCAGCACCAACCCAAAAGTTAGGTTAGCGAGAACATGATTACTGAGAAAGCGTTGTAGCCAGAGCATCAATCTATCACTTGCACACGCTGGTTGTGCTGTAATGCGTAATGCCCTTCAATAATGATCTGCGTGTTATTTGGCAGGTTCACCACATTGGCTCGCCCCATTCTTGCGGACGACACAGCAATAAATTGAGCGCGTTCATTACTCAGTACAAAAACACCTAACTGACCCTCACGCTTAACCCATACTTCTGCAGGCAAGTGTGGCCGCGCATCACGCCATAGCAGTTTGCCAGACGCACCAGGCAACGCTTTTTTATCAGCAAACTCAAGGCGCACCGCTCTATTACGAGTGTTCGCATCCAAGGCGGGCAACACATGACGCAGGTTCAAGGCCATAGGCTGATCATTATGCTCGAAAGTAAAGCTTTGAACTGCATCAAGACGCGCAGCATTCTGGCTGGACACCTGTGCTGATACCTCAAGTTGCTGCAAATCAATCAACTTCACCAACGCACTGCCCAGCGTTGCATATTGACCGACTGAGCTCATCCGCTCAGTAACCAATGCCTTAAAGGGGCTGATAACCACACAACGTGACTCATCCAATTTTGCACGCTGTAAGCTGGCACTCGCGCTGCCATGTTCAGCCTGTAATGCCGTTAAGTCTGCTTGGCGTTCTTCAAGCAAATCAGTCGATACCAACTGTTTGTCTTCTAACTCCAGAACACGTGTCACGCGTTGTTTCGCCAATTTTTTTCTGGCATCTAAGGCTCTTACCGTGCCACCAGCAATGCGTCCAGCCAACTGGTAATTTCTGCAATCTAACGTCGCCAGTTCGGCTCCGGCCTCAACAACGTCACCAACACGCACAGACAGTGCTGTAACTCGCGCTGCAATTTCCGCGCTGATCACGGGCTCATTGAGGCTGACAACCTGAGCTGGCGCACTGCGTTGTGGATAAAAGGCCAGCTGATCAAGCGTTATCACTTTAACCTTAATGGCTGCTGTTTCAGGGGGCGTTTTGGTTTCAGCGCTTACCAGCGAGGTAAAACACAACAATAGTGCCATCAGGCCAACATCAATAAAATGGCGTTTTCGTTGCTTGGCTTTGAATTCCATATCTCGTCAGCTCAAAGGAAATAATATAAAGGTAAATGCAATGCTATTAGTCTGATAATCAAGGATTTAACAACCCATTGCAAGAGCTGTCAAACCTCATAAAAAGCCGCTGGAACAGGTCGAAAATATCACGCATACTAATTACAAATATGGCTCAAAGGCTAACTATGGATGCTATCAAACTGGTTGCACATCGGGGTTATCAACGGCTATTTCCCGAAAACACCCTACTCAGTTATGTTGAAGCGATTAATGCAGGCGCGCAATTTATCGAAACCGATATACAACTCAGCGCCGATGGCCACCCGGTGCTTTATCATGATCGAAAGTTGAAACGATCCAGCGCTCTCAAGGGCGCTATTCATGACCATAGCCTTGACCAGTTATTACACGCGCCCAACCACGAACCCAAACGTTTTGGCAGTGCCTTTATTGGCCAAACCATCAATCCACTCAGTGAACTCGTCACCTTGTTAAAGGCACACCCGAACGTGCATGCTTTTATTGAAGCTAAATCCTGTAGCATTGATTTTCACGGTATCGACACCGTTTACCAGTCTATTGTCGACACGCTGAAACCAATCGCAAGACAATGTACATTAATCAGTTTTCACATCCCGTTTATTGCTCATGCCAAAGCCGCTGGCGAGCACTCTCTTGGTATTGCTCTGCGCCGCTGGAAAGATTTACAGAGAACTGAAGTACAGGATATTGCGCCTGAATACATCTTCGCTAATGTTGGTGATGTACCAAAAAAAGCAGATTTAAACGATCTCAATGCAAAATTGGTTGTCTATGAAATCGATTCACCTGATATCGCTTGCGCCTTGCAGCAACGCGGTGTTGAATACATTGAAACCTTTGCGATAGGCGATATGCATAAAACTCTCGTAGCAAACTCTGACAGCAACGTAGAAAAACAGCTGTGACCGACGCTTCCCTGCTACAACATCAATACGATGTTACTGTGATTGGCGGTGGTATCCATGGCGCAGGTATTGCTCAAGCTGCGGCAGCTGCAGGTTATCAGGTACTACTACTGGAAAAAAATGACTGGGCGGCTGGCACTTCCAGTAAATCCAGCAAACTCATTCATGGTGGCCTGCGGTATCTGCAAAGCGGTCAGTTTTCATTGGTCAGAGAAAGCATTCGCGAGCGTGAAATACTTCTTGAAATTGCACCTGATCTGGTCCGCCGGAACAAATTTTATATCCCCGTTTACGACACTTCACACTACAAAAGTTGGCAGCTACGTATCGGACTATCGCTTTACGCGCTATTTGGCCTTAATCGCAAAGCCTGCCGTTTCAATGTACTAACGGCGGAACAGGCCCAGCAGCTATCAAACCTCAAAACACAGAACTTACAAAAGGTGTTTTGTTATCCCGATGCGCAAACAGATGACCGGTTACTCACCCGAGCCGTAATCGATTCAGCGCAAAGCCTCGGCGCACAAACACTCACACCCGCCACCTTGCTAAGCGCCAAACACGTCGGTGGTGGTTACACCTTACGTTTTCAATATCAGAACCAGCAACATGACGCCCTGAGCCAAGTGGTTATCAATGCCGGTGGCCCTTGGGCTAATCATGTTAACCAGCAAGTAACTCCAATGCCTCCTATCGCCAAGGTAGACCTAGTTCAGGGCACACATTTAATTTTGGCAGGACAGCTCAGTGACGCTTGTTTTTATCTCGAAGCACCACAGGACCAGCGAGCTGTTTTTGTCATGCCTTGGTACGGAAACACCCTACTCGGCACCACCGAAACCCTGTTTGAGGGAAGCCCTGACGACGTTGAGCCGCTAGAAAGCGAAAAAGAGTATTTACTGGAAGTCATGAGACATTACTTCCCTGATTTTAACACCCGTGTCATTGATGCCTTTGCAGGTTTGCGAGTCTTGCCGAAGGAATCAAACTCAAGAGCTTTTCATCGCTCACGTGAAACTCAGCTCATTTGCGATCAAAACGACGCTCCGCAATGGATCACTATCTATGGAGGAAAACTAACCGGCTATCGTTCCACCGCAGAAAAAGTAGTGAAGCTGATCAGCAAAACAGTCGGCAAACGTAAAGCCATCGCCAGTACTCGCTCGCTGCCACTTACGTTAAATTTAGCTGCAGAAAATCCCGCTTCCGAAGCTAGGCCAGACGCTCCTGTAATGCCCTGCGCCAACGACCAAAACGTTGGTTAAGAGAGTCCTGTTCCGCACTACCCGGCATAAATTCAACGCCCGCTAACTCATCCCAAGCAATGGCTGGTACATCCTGTTTTACGCTGTAGTCTTGAGCCAGTAAATACGCCGCGCCACGCGCTGAGGCTTCCACTTCGTTAGGCCTCCACACCGAGATATTAGTAAGATCGGCTAACTTCTGACAGAAGCTGGCGCGCTGAGACAATCCGCCGGAAATCACCAGTCGTTGCAATTGAAAGCCGTGCGACTGCATCACGATTAAATTACTTTGCAGCAAAAACACAATGCTTTCCAACACGGCAACCAACTGCAGTTTCTCATTAGTTTGATCTGCGCTTGTTTCAGAAATAAAAGTTGGTAATAAATTTGCGCGCCAATAGGGCGAGCCCAAGCCTCCTACCGTGTTAAAAAACAAGGGTGGCTCATCACCTTCGATCTGGCTTGCCCATTCATCAAGGCCATCGATATTGGTAAGCTGTAATAGCTTCTGGGCCCAATTAAGCGCACTACCCGCACCGTTAACTGTTGCCTCAATAACATACTGTGACTGCGCGCCAGAATACACGATACTTTTTAACAACTGCTCTGGGTAACTCTCTAATGGCCAGAGGGCTGTTATAAATGCCCCCGTACCCGCATTAATGTAGACCGTACCTTCATCGGGTTGGCCATGCGCGTAGATCGCCGCCGATTGATCACCACTTAACAGGTGTAAAGGCAGCTCAAGATCGTCAATCCGTAACGATCCATAACCGTTACAGGTTTCAGCTAGCTGCGGCAATAAAGATGGCGGAATATCGAACAGCTGTAACAAATCCGCATCCCATTCGTCACGGTCAATATTATAAAGCCCCGTGCGCTGAGCATTGGCAGGGTCAACCTTTACCTCGCTAGAATTAGTGAGTCGAGCTGCCAAATAACCGGCCAATGGCCCACAGCTCAACGTGCCTTCCATAAAGGCTTTTATAACGTCCGGATGATTATTCAAACACCAGTGTATCTTGCTAGCGCCATAGTGGGCGTTGGGATAGAGGCCCGTATGATGACGAAACCAGTGCGGATCGATTTTTTGTTGCTCGAGCCAAGCGTGAGCGCGTCGATCCTGCCAACTAATCACGGGGGTGATAGCTTCCAATCTCTCACTATGCCAACACACAATACTGGAACGCTGTGTAACCAACCCTGCAGAAACTAGCTGTTGACGCTGCTCGTTAGACAGCTGAGAAACTGCGGCCTGAGCAACCTGTTGCAACGATGCCACAAGCTCCTCTGGATCTTGCTCAACCTCATCCACCGCTGGTGTTTGCGTAGCCACCACCATTGATTCACACGCAAGGGTTTTCCCCTCCGCGTTAATCACCAGTGCGCGACTACTTTGCCCACCCTGATCAAGAATAAGAAAACAAGTCTCCGACACTCGCGCCTCCAGCGTTTCAGTATAGGAATAATTATACATCTGAGTTTTTAGCTTCCACCACAAATAGAGGGATCAGCGGTTAATAGTAAGGGGCTAGTGGTGAGAATATGAACAGGTAATTTCTCATGCCTTCGGAATGACGGACCGAGGAGCCAGCGGATCATTTAATGTAGGTTTAATCAATTACCCGCCAATCAAACCCTTCATCCTGACAAGCCACAGCAAAGCCTTGCTTAACTTCGTCACTCATATCTTCCATCATTAAAGAGATTGCTTCACGGGCAAATTCAGCACTATTGTTCTGCTGACTGATATGGGACAACACAAGATGTTGAAGCTTTTCTTTTGTTATACGCGTCAATAACTGCGCTGCCTGGCCATTACTGAGATGACCATAATCACCGAGAATACGCTGCTTGAGCTGGTAGGGATAAGGCCCCTCTTCTAGCATTTGCGGATCGTAATTGCATTCTAGAACCAACGCATCCAGACCGCTGTAGTGCTTTTCAACATGCGGTGTAAGACTGCCGAGATCAGTGAGTACGCCGAGCTTTTTATTGCCGTATTGAAATACAAATTGGCAAGGTTCACGGGCATCATGGGGGACTGGTACAGGTTGTACATCAATATCTTTGATGACAAAGGATTGATGGCAATTAATAGTTTCAATGTGAGGTAGTTTGCCGAGACGACCTTTATGAAAGGTACCGGCGGTGAGGTAAACAGGCAATTTATATTTACGGGCCAGCGCTCCCACACCTTTGATGTGGTCGCTGTGCTCATGGGTTACCAGAATGGCGTCGAGATCGTGACCGTTTTTACCAAGCCGTTCAAGCCGTGCTTCGGTTTCTTTAACGGTAAAACCACAATCCAGTAATAGGCAAGTTTCGGCAGCTTCGATTAAGGTGGCGTTTCCTTTACTGCCACTGCCGAGAGAGGAAAAACGCATCAAGCGCTCTAAATGAGTTCGCTCTTAATACGCTTCAATACATCTTTACGTAATGGAGCTGTGAGGCTCTCTTCATGTTCAGAAATAAACGCCTGTACAGTTCCAGCATCGCGCTGCACTTTGATGGTCATATTGTGAGATGTCTCTTCATCATCACTACCACCAAAGGAAAGGAAAGAGAAAAATCCGCCTTTTTCAGCTGTTTTTTCACCTGTAGTAACCACTAGATAATACAAGCCGCTGTTACGATCTCTGTCTTTGAGTTCGAAACCAGCTGCATCAATAGCTTTACCCAACGCATTCCAAGCACGACCATAGCTGAGCTTCATATCAATAACCCATTCGCCGGATGAGTTAGGCCCCAGCGATGACTTAGGCTCACCAACAAATTTCTGTGCTAATAGTGATGCTGGTGCGGCTTCCGTTTCTGTCCTGATAAGGAAAGATGACAGTTCCTGCGTCATGGCAAGCGCAAGCTTGTCACCTACTTCAGCTTTACTCCAGTCGAGATCCTGTGACGGAATTTCTACCGTTTCGTAGTCATAGCCAAGATGTTTAATATGGATTTCTGAAACGCCTTTTTGCAGACCGTATTCAACAATCACCTGAAACTTATCGCGCGTAATATAGCCTTCATTGTTACGCTTAAGCCAGTCGGTTTCCATCAAACCACGGTAAGGAACTTCAGATACCAAATCAATATCGTTCACTTCCCAGAATCGACGTACACGAGCCCACACCTCATTCGGTGCACCGCCCATCACAATCCAATATTCATTCTCAGATTTATAGGCTTTAAGTTCTTTGGGAGCAGAGACAACCTGCGTATCTGGCCGTGGAACTTTGAATTTATCACCCTCAAAAACAAGTGTCTGACCAGCACCAGGAATATAATACAGTTCTCGAATAGCAGTATTATCGGCACCTTCAGGCAATTTTAGTGGTTCTACTGCTTGAGCATCGCGATAATCTTCACGGCTATCTTTGATATAGCCCTTTTCACCCACTAACCAACCGCAACCACTGAGCGCAAAAAGTAAGGCACCATAAGTTGCTATAGCGAATATGCGGGATAATTTCATCGGATGATTCCTGAATTAATACTTAATATTAAACGTGAATTACAGCACGCCGCCTTTACGAAGGGCTTGGCGTACAAGATCATGATACTGAGAATCAAGTGCTGTCAAAGGCAAACGCTGGCCAGGCTGGATCAACCCCATTTCCTGCAATGCCCATTTCACTGGAATCGGGTTTGCTTCGATGAACAAGTCTGTATTCAAGGCTTCCAGTTCGCTACTGATGCGTCGTGCCGTCTCAGCATCACCACGCAGTGCAGCGGCACACAGATCAGACATTTTTCGTGGTGCCACATTGGCTGTTACTGAGATGTTGCCTTTACCGCCCAACAGAATAAATTCAGCCGCTGTGGCGTCGTCACCGGAATACATAGCAACTTGGTCACCACTACGTTCGATCAGTTCTTTAGCTCGCGCCAAATCACCAGTCGCTTCTTTGTGTCCAATAATATTCGAGTGTGAAGCCAAACGAGCAACCGTATCAGGCAGCATGTCGCAGCCCGTGCGGCCTGGCACGTTATAAAGAATCTGTGGAATATCAACCGAGTCAGCAATCAATTTGTAATGCTGATATAGGCCTTCCTGGGAAGGTTTGTTGTAATAGGGCGTGACGATCAAACAAGCATCAGCATTGGCGCCTTTTGCCATTTCCGTCAACTCCAACGCCTCCGATGTAGAGTTGGCGCCGGAACCAGCAATAATTGGAATACGACCGTTGGTACGAGAAACTACCTGGCGTAACACTTCCATATGCTCACCCACAGGCAACGTGGCTGACTCACCGGTTGTGCCAACAGCAACAATGGCGTTGGTACCGTTATCAATATGGAAATCCACTAACCGCTCAAGCGCCTGCCAATCAATGGCTCCAGTGCTATCCATCGGTGTTACAATCGCTACAATACTACCGACAATCATTTACTATTACTCCGGCCGAAAATTAAGCTGCTATAGTAATCGCGGCAAACTGTAATCACAAGCGTAGCCCTTTAAATTGTAGGGACTTCTATCGATTATTAGCGGCGAAAATCAGCAATAAAAACATCCATTCGTGAGCAAATAATAAAAATAACAGAACACACCATTTGAGGATTTAGAAACCATGTCCAACGTAACCATAAACAGCCCTGTCGCAGACTTCACCGCAGCCGCCACTAGCGACGTCGAAGTGTCTCTTTCAGCCCTTAAAGGCAGCAATGTTGTTATCTATTTCTACCCTAAGGACAGCACACCGGGCTGCACTACAGAAGGTCAGGATTTCCGTGACATGCACGAGCAGTTCAAAGCTTTGGATACTGTCATTTTTGGTGTATCGCGTGACAAAATACGTTCCCACGAAAACTTCAAAGCCAAGCAAGAATTCCCCTTTGAGTTAATTACTGATCCGGAAGAAACACTTTGCCAACTGTTTGATGTTATCAAGGAAAAGAACATGTACGGCAAGATACACATGGGTATAGAACGCAGCACTTTCTTAATCGATAAAAAAGGTGTGCTTCGAAGAGAATGGCGCAAGGTAAAAGTAAAAGGACACGTCGAAGAAGTTCTCGATGCCGTCAAAGAATTATAAAAGCGAGCTTAAGCTAGATCCACCGCGCAATGCTGAGCGACAGCCGGAATAGTTTTGATAACCACCGGTTCAAAGTCGCTCCGTATGGCTCCCAGTTGACTAATTAATCGCACAGCGAGAAAACCTGTCGCAAGCCCTGACACTGCCGAAGCTATAACCCATGGTTCAGCCAGCCCCAATACCTTATCCGCAATCAGTACAGCGCCAATCAAAGAAAGTAATGGTAAGCCATAGGCCAAGAAGGAAGATCGAATAAAGGCCTGCTCAGGCAGACCGAGAACAACCTCGTCATCGACAGCCAATTGCAACTCGGTATGCAGTCGAATATGACGTCGGCTGCCATCTTTGATCTTTGCTAACAGTCCCTGTCCACAACCAGATCGTGCCGAGCAACCAGAGCAGCTGCTATTACGAATTGTCTCAATCCATACTTCTGCGCCTTTAACGGCAACAACACGCCCTGTTTCTTCAATCATAATCGTTAATTACTGAACACTAGCGTTATCGGGAACGGGAACTTCATCCGTTGATGATAACGCAGGCGTCGAAGGCACAACTGATAGCGCGATGCGTTTCGCTGTCTTCATAGGCACTTCGCCAACAACCGTTACCAGGTGGTCGCCGGCAGGATAATTAACAATACGTGTGACGGCGACAGTCGCGCCTTTTTGAGCAGTGACTTCTTCGTATTTCTGATTAGTGATTCTTTCAATGAATACCGAGAAAGCAGCCATACCATCGGTAAATGTTATGGTATCAGCACCACTACTGTTTTCTTGATCTCGATGCGAACCTTGCATGCGCATTTCAAAACCTTCAGGTAACCAATCCAGATTCCAATCCAGCGCTTTATGATCAACCAGATCTTCCTCATGACTCAGCAACGGGTAATGCACCATCGTTTCACCAATAATACCAACGTCTAACTCTGCTTCATCAATATCATCGGAAATGTTCAGTTGAGTAAACTGAAAACGTTCGAGCACTTTCCCGCGATGCACAAGGATAGACTTCAACAACAGGCCGGTTTCTTGATCCAGCCAAATGTTATAGCCGTAACGATAATCATCTCGCGGCTGAATCAACAGCAGCTGTGCATCACGTCCAGCAACACGGCTTTTGCCCTTTTCAACCAATTGATAACTATCGCCCAATTCACTCATATCACGAACAAACGCTCTAGCGAAGGGACCCAATGGGATTTTGTGATTAATATTACCGTTCCAGTCACTGCCATGTACGCAAGTAACTTTTCCGTCTTCACGAATTATTTCCTGTTTGGGGCCATCTAAACGCACGATGCGTTCACGTTCAACACCTTCTTCGACGCGATGGATAATTCGCATGGTATCCATACTGCTACCATGCGTGTACACAAAAACGCCATTATAGTTTTGTGTTGCAAACGCTTCGCCCATACGAGCCAACCATCTATTACTCTCGCTAGCACTGGCCTCCGTCCCAACTGGCGCAGCAGCCATAACAGAAGCCGACAGCATCACAATGACGCTCACCAATAGTGTCACAACAAATTTAATTCGCAATACGACTCCTTGCAACACGCTTAATACCCTTGCCCTTCCTGGCCTTCAACCAGCTGGGTAGAAGGCATAACACCACGGTTTTGAGACATGCTCGCTTGCTGAGTATGGTTTTTGATCAATGATTGCAGACGTCTTTCAACAGGTGTCATCACCTCAGAACTAACCGCCAGCGTATTTTCATTGGTTGCTGTCGTTCCTGCCACCAAATGAGTGGTTAGAGGCTGCTCACCGGCGGCAATTTGCTCGCCAGACTCATCCTGCCCGCCCATTTGCACTGCAAAAATCACGATAAACGCAGCCGATGCGGCAACCGCCATACTCAATACGGGTTTAAATATACGTGCAAAACGCGTTTTTTCATTCGCCCCAACAACCGGAGCCTCAACAGTCACTGCTGGCTCATCGGCAAGCGCTGCGGAAACACGGCCACTGATATCAAGATCAAAGCGACAATCCATCTGGCGCTTCATTGAAAAACTAGCAGACTGGTAACGTCTCCAAGTTTGTCGTAACTCTTCATTACTTTCCATGCTGCCTAAAACTCGGTGAAGCTCTAGCTCTTGCGCTTCATCATCTACTAACGCTGAAATCGATTCACGCAAACTATCGCTCATTCGTATTCACCTTTTGTTTAACTGGCTTATGGTTTATTAGCATCTTTCATGTCTCTCTCTAGACTTAGTCAATTAAATGACCAATATGTTTATCAATTGATTCTCGTGCTCTGAAAATTCGCGATCTGACAGTCCCCACGGGGCACTGCATAACCTCAGCAATATCTTCATAGCTCATGCCATCAAATTCTCTTAAGGTCACTGCCGACCTAAGGTCTTCGGGCAGCGCCTCAATGGCTTTAAAAACTGCAGCCTCCAGCTCTTGCCGATGCACCTCTTCATAGGGAGAAGCATTGTCTTTGAGCTTACTCGCACTCTCGTAGTACTCAGCATCGGCCACTTCAACATCTGTATCCGGTGGACGGCGACTCCGGGAAACCAAATGGTTTTTTGCCGTATTAATCGCAATCCGATACAACCAGGTATAAAAAGCACTGTCCCCACGGAAGCGGCCAATCGCACGATAGGCTTTAATAAAGGCTTCCTGGGCGACATCCATTACCTCATGATGATCATGAATATAACGGCTAATCAAACCAAAAATTTTGTGTTGGTATTTTAATACCAGCAGATCAAAGGCGCGCTTGTCCCCATTTTGGACACGCGCAACCAGCTGCTTGTCAGTTGCCTGTTCGTTCAATATTCCTGCTCCGAGCTACGCCATACCCGTTCGCTGAAATGCATATACGTTAAAACAGGCGAGCCAAACGTTGACTGATAGACCATACGGTTTTCCAGAAGTTCTTCAAAAGGCATTAAAGTTTGAAATATTTACCCACAAACTTCGCTAGTGGTAACGATGTGACGCTATGACATCAAATATCACGCTTTATTCCACATCATTTAATTACTGAGTATTATAGTTCAATACAACCAATGCGCCCACACATGGAAGCTCTTGTTTACCTCCACAATTGCGGCGGCATGATTGTAAAGCATGTAAAATAGCGGGACAGGGCGACTATTAATATGATATTAAAGATCGCCTTTGATGCTTTTCATTTTCACGGTTTGTTTGCTTGCTATGACACAACATTTTAAACACGACGTATTGGTTATCGGTAGCGGTGCAGCTGGCCTGACACTGGCGTTAAAGCTCGCCGATACGCTATCCGTTGCTTTACTTTGCAAGGACGAGGCGCCCGGCGGCTCGACCTATTATGCTCAGGGCGGCGTAGCAGGTGTTATTGATGAAACCGATACCGTAGCAGCGCATGTCGCTGACACTCTAGCGGCAGGTGCCGGTCTGTGCGATGTAGAAGCCGTGAACTTTACGATAAGCCAAAGCAAAGCTTGTATCGATTGGCTCATCGAACAAGGAGTGCCCTTCACTAACACACCCGATGAAGCAGGCAACAAAACCTACCACCTCACACAAGAAGGCGGCCACAGCCATCGCCGCATTATTCACGCCGCCGACGCCACTGGCCGTGCGATTTCCTGCACGCTGATCGAACGCGTCAAAAATCACTCAAACATTGAACTGTTCGAGAAACGTGTCGCCATTGATGTGATCACCCGCGAAAAACTCGGCATTCCTGGCAGCGGTTGCAGTGGTGCCTATGTACTGAATCGAACCAATGACACTGTCGAACTATTTCAGGCACGTTTTGTTGCTCTAGCCTCAGGTGGCGCCAGCAAAAGCTACCTCTATACAAGTAACCCCGATGGCGCCAGCGGTGATGGCATTGCTATGGCCTGGCGGGCAGGCTGCCGAGTGGCCAATATGGAATTCAATCAATTCCACCCTACCTGCCTGTACCACCCCCAAGCCAAATCCTTTTTGATCAGCGAAGCATTACGCGGCGAAGGCGCCGTATTACGCCTGCCTACCGGCGAGCGCTTTATGGATCAATTTGATAACCGTGGCGAGCTAGCTCCACGCGATATTGTCGCACGTGCAATTGACCACGAAATGAAACGCCTGGGTAGCGATTGCCTGTACCTAGACATCAGTCACAAGCCCGATGATTTCATTCTCGAACACTTCCCCACCATTCATAAGCGTTGCCTGTCATTTGGTATCGACATTACCAAGGAAGCCATTCCGGTGGTTCCTGCCGCACACTACACCTGTGGTGGTGTAATGACTGATTTACACGGCCGCACTGATGTCAAACAGCTATATGCCATTGGCGAAACTGCCTGCACCGGCTTTCATGGCGCCAATCGTTTAGCCAGCAACTCACTGCTCGAATGCCTGGTTTTTGCCGATGCTGCTGCGCAGGATATTTTAAGCTGTTTCGATCAAACACCGCTATCAGTACAGGCCCCCGACTGGGATGAAAGCCAGGTAACGGACTCCGATGAAGACGTGATTATTTCCCACAACTGGGACGAATTACGAAGATTTATGTGGGATTACGTAGGCATTGTACGCACCGATAAACGCCTGCAACGCGCAGAGCATCGTATCGCACTATTAAAACGGGAAGTCGCCGAATATTACAGCAATTACAAGGTCAGCAATGACTTACTGGAACTGCGTAATTTGATCTGTGTTGCCGACCTTACCATTCAGTCAGCAATGACCCGAAAGGAAAGCCGCGGCCTACACTACACACTCGATTATCCTGATATCAGCGCACAAGCAGTCAATACTATTTTAACCCCAGAGAACTGCTCGACTCGTCAGTCTCAGGAAACAACAGCAACACCCTTAAGCGCCTAAAAGCCTCAACATCCAGAGCATCTCTAAATATAACAAGGTAACGATAACGGCGACCTTGAAGGGGCCGCACTTGAACGACCAACAATAAATCGCTGATAAAATGACGTTTTCCTAAACGTCCCTGCCGAGCAACACCCTGCCCATATTCAAACTGACAGTTATCACCCTGCACCTGAAGTAAACACAAACCGCTTTGGGTACTCCACACACGCAGGTAATAGAAAAAACTAACGACAAGCCCGATGAGAGCCACATAGACACCCGCCATGAGCAGTGCCCACAACGCTACGCCGTGAGCAAGCAACAAATAATAGAGAGCTAGCCGTGAAGGCTTAACGACTGCCTTTAGGGGCTCTGACACAATTAATGATGACATCGACGATATGACGAAGTGATTCGTCCTCTGGCTGCTCGGCACCTAAAAACCATCTAAAAAGATCCTGATCTTCACTCTCCAGCAACAGCTCGTAGAGATCCTGATCCTCATCACTGACCGTGGCGTAGTATTTTTCCAAAAACGGCATCAATACCAAATCAAGTTCCAGCATGCCGCGCCGGCTGTGCCACTGTAAACGCTTGAACTTACTATCATCTACCATCTTAATCTCATTCTCATGGGTTGAAAAATCGGAAATCAATTATATATAGATGATCAGACATGTCACATACTCTCTACCCCGCAGAGAGGGTTAACCCGAGTTATTTATGAATAAAACCGAATGGCGTCAACATTTAGCCACGCAACAAGCTCAATTCAGCCCCAATGACGACAATATTATCGACAGCTTCAGTGCCTCAACCTCTGAGCAAACAACCTATATAACACCTTTGCTGTACCAAGGTATGCTAAGCATCAAAGGGCTCGACAGCGCTAAATTCCTACAGGGCCAACTAACCTGCGACGTCCATAAAGCATCAGCTCAACAATCTATTCTCGGCGCCGTCTGCAGCCCTCAGGGCCGCATGTTTAGTAGCTTCCGCCTGCTACAAAAAAACAACGAAGCTGAGCCTGAATTTTTGCTGAGAATGCGTAGCGACCTGGTCGACTCAAGCCATGAAACGTTACACAAATATAGCGTATTTTTTAAAACCCAACTCACTAATGCCAGCGACGAATGGTTAGGCCTGGGCATTTGGGGCGATCAAAGCGAACAACTTATTAGCGATATCTTTGCGTTAACTGAGCTACCACAGCAAGCAGGGCAAGCAATCAGTAACGAAACAACCATCGTTATCAGAGTACCAGGCGATACCGCGCGCTTTGAATGCTGGGTAAAAGCTGACCAGATATCTGCTGACTGGCAATTGCTGATTGCCAAGGCTAAGCCAACAGCCACCTATAACTGGATACTGGAAGATATCAAACAGGGCATTGCTGAAGTTTGTTTTACAACGTTAAACGCCTTCAACCCACACATGGTGAACTTCCAGGCCATTGACGCTATCAGCTTTGACAAGGGCTGCTATACCGGTCAGGAAATCGTCGCACGCACGCATTACCGAGGAAAATCAAAACGCCACATGCAGCGATTCAGCCTTAGCGGAGGCAAGTTACTTGCTCCCGGTGACAACTTAATTAACCCCGATAGCCAAAAGACCATTGCCACCGTTGTAGCAGCCGCGTTGACATCCAACACTGGCCAGGATATCACTCAGGAAGCCCTACTGGTCACTAGCTCTGATCTTGACTCCAGTTCGCCTCTAACACTGCAACATGACGAGCAAACCTATCAAAGCACGATCCAGCCATTACCCTATTCACTAGACTAGCCTCAACAACCAAGCACAAAGTAAATCAGCCATACCGGTGATTTACTTTGTGCTATCCAACCCCTCAGAAAGCCTTATCCCAACACACCCAGCTCAATCACTTGCAGGCTTAATTGCGCCTAAAACGCACTCCCTAGACGGCAATAAAACAATCGTTTTCATACTCATCCAACAATATTCAAAAAATCATAAAAAAAACGCATACCAACATCACGTTTTTTGTAAAGACACCTATACTTATTTTCAAACGAATCAAATAATCGGACATTATGAGCAACCTAATAGAAACGATTGAAAACGACATCATCGACGCCATCGAAACCGATCGACTGGTTTTACCAACATTGCCAGAAGTATCGTTGCGAGTGCGCGAAGTTGCACAGGATGATAATGCATCCGTCGCTGATCTAAGCCGTGTCATTAGTAGTGACGCTGCAATTTCTGCACGCATTATTAAGGTATGCAACAGCCCGTTATTACGAGCCGCGCAACCCGTTGAAAATTTACACATGGCAATCAACCGTTTGGGAATGGGTTACTCTGCCGATTTGGCAACGGGTCTTGCCATGGCGCAAATGTTTCAGGCTACCACCGACCTTATCGACCAACGTATGCGCGATGTATGGTCAAGAAGCACCGATATCGCCAGCATTTGCCATGTCCTAGCCCAAAGCTATACAAAACTATCCCCGGGGCAGGCAACGCTGGCAGGCATTACACATTTGATTGGTGTACTACCCATTTTAAGTTTTGTTGAAGAAAACGACACCTTGCTAGATGACGCCGCCACACTTGATGAAGTTATCGATAAGTTGCACCCAAAATTGGGCACCATGATTTTAAAAGCGTGGGATTTCAGCGAAGACCTATGCCAAGTGCCTGAACAATATTTAAACTTTGATCGCCAAAGCGAAAGAGCCGATTTTGTCGATCTGGCGACGGTCGCTACACTACAAAATTCAGCAAATACAGGCCATGTTTACACCGAAAGGGACTGGTCTACCATCCCTGCCTTTACACAACTTGGCATAGACCCATCTCAAGACGATGACGAAGAAGAAGATCTATCTGCCAACATGGAAGCAGCTCTCGCCCTTCTCGGCTAACACTCTTTTCTCCAGACACAAAAAAGCCCGACTGCTAATACCAGCCGGGCTTTTTTATTGAACGCGTCTTAAGTGACGCGCCAATAGCGTAATACTAAATTATACGCGATCGTCTGGCAGTTCAATACCAACACGACGGTAAGCTGATTGCAGCGTGTTATACAACAAACATGCAATAGTCATTGGGCCAACACCACCTGGTACAGGAGTGATCGCGCCAGCAACTTTTTCAGCTGATTCGTAATGAACATCACCAACCAAGCGAGTTTTAGTTTCGCCGTCTACTTCAACTTCGATACGGTTGATGCCTACATCGATAACAGTCGCGCCAGGCTTGATCCAGTCACCCAGAACCATCTCAGGACGACCAACCGCAGCAACAACGATATCCGCACCGCGAATAACGCTTGGCAAGTCTTTAGTGCGAGAGTGTGCAACAGTCACTGTGCAGCTCTCTTGCAGCAGCAAAGTAGACATTGGCTTACCAACGATGTTGGAACGACCCACAACAACCGCGTTCAGACCAGTCAGGTCACCCAGGTGATCTTTAAGCAACATTGTGCAACCCAGAGGTGTACAAGGTACGAAACCTTTACCGCCAGTAGCCAGCAGGCCAGAGTTAACAATATGGAAACCGTCAACGTCTTTCGACGCGTCGATACGGTTAATAATTTCTTCTTCAGCAATGTGCTTAGGCAGAGGCAGCTGAACCAGGATACCGTGAACGTTATCATCAGCATTCAGGTTATCAATCAGTGCAACCAGCTCATCACGCTCAGTCGTTGCAGGCAATTTGTGCTCGTAGGAGTTAAAACCTACTTCACTTGCTTGCTTGCTTTTATTCCGCACGTAAACCTGGCTCGCTGGATCTTCACCAACAATCACAACTGCCAAACCTGGCGTAACGTTGTGGCTGGCTTTCAGCTCATCAGACAATCCTTTAACTTTCACACGAAGTTTGGCTGCAAAAGCCTTACCATCAATAATCGTTGCCATGTTTATTCTCTACCTATATTTAATCGGGTTAAATCTATAATCGGGCATTGGCCCGGACGCTTCCGCCCTCAAAAACTATAGAAGGCTCAGCAAAAAACTCAGAAATGATACTCGCAATCGCCCCAATTCACTAGCACTAACGCCCAAGGAAATATTTATCATACTTATGCTTTGATTAATTATTCAAATACCACCAGCAACCTCACGTTAAAAGCCTTGCATAAAACAGAAAATACAAACCATACTTTTAGCTCAATTCTCGTACAAAGACTTAAAGGCAGGGACTCGCCACTCAACTCGTTAATATCGCTATATGAGACTAGAGAGGTCAGGCAATGCAAACTCAATCCCAACCAGAGGTTCTCGGTGTACTGCTAGCAAACACCTCTATCTGCCGAGTGGCTCATACCGAGCGCTGCTTAAAAAAACTCATGGGCAAACCCATACTCAATCATATTATTGAGCATGCCAGCCCCCAGGTTAGCAACCTGATCCTCAACGCAAACGGCGACCCCACACGCTTTCACGACGTTGATTGCCCTATCGTACCCGACACCATCAATGATCACCCCGGCGTACTCTCGGGCATTCTCACCGCCATGGAATGGGCTCATGAACATATGCCCGAATGCGAATGGATTGCCTCCTTTGCCACCAGCTCACCACTTATTCCAGAAACCATGGTCAAGGAATTACTGGCAGCCGTTCAGAGCCACGGTGCCGATATGGCCTACGTTAGCTGCAATGGCAAGAAACACCCGGAGTTTGGATTATGGCCCGTGGAGCTGGCCGAAGATTTGCGCTATGCGCTAGAGGAGGATGGCATTACCCGTATCGAAAAGTGGTGCGCGCCTTATAACTCGTTCGTTTGCCCTTTTAGCGGCAGCCCTATAGACCCCTTTAGTAAAGTTAATCTCATTGACGGCATTATCCATAACGAGATCCATTCCGAATTACACTAAGTGGAATTCAATAGAGGCGCCAATCGATGGGCGTCTTTCCCTGTGCCTGTAAATAGTCATTGGCTTCAACAAAATGACCATTACCCAGAAAACCGCGATGCGCGGAAAAGGGCGACGGATGCGGCGACGTTAATACCTGATGGCGAGCGAGATCAATCACCGATGCTTTGTCCTGTGCGTATTTACCCCACAACAGAAACACCAGGCCTTCATGCTGTTCGTTCAACACTGCAATGGCTCGATCGGTAAAAGACTCCCAACCCTTGCCCTGATGAGATCCGGCATTGCTCTTCTCAACCGTCAGCACTGAATTCAGCAGCAACACGCCCTGCTCAGCCCAGCTTGTCAGACAGCCGTTTGCAGCAAACTCAATTCCAAGTTCAGCATTAATTTCTTTGAAGATATTTTTCAGCGAAGGTGGCGGACGCACACCTTGTTGAACGGAGAAACACAGGCCATGCGCTTGGCCCGGGCCATGGTAAGGATCTTGCCCTAGAATCACCACTTTGACTTGATCAAAAGGCGTCAGCTCAAAGGCATCAAACAGTTGAGGCATGGGCGGATAAAGGGTTTTACCCGCCTGCTTTTCACTGACCAGAAATGCACGTAATTCGTGCATATAGTCTTTTTCTAACTCTTCACCCAAATGGGCCAGCCACGAAGACGGTAAAGACTTCATGGCATTCGCGACCACTTCTTCGGCCGCAGCCTTATCAAGCGGAACCACATCAGACTGAAGCTCACAGCCTAAACCCAGCTCAGTCTGTTTCATCAACTTTAACCGTTACAGCTAGCTGCTAGGACGCATGTGCGGGAACAACAGCACATCACGGATCGATGGCGAATCAGTAAACAACATCACCAGACGATCAATACCAATGCCTTCACCGGCAGTGGGTGGCAAGCCGTATTCCAGCGCAGTGATGTAATCTTCGTCATAATGCATCGCTTCGTCATCGCCCCCATCTTTCTCTGACACTTGCGCACGGAAACGCTCAGCCTGATCTTCGGCATCATTAAGCTCAGAGAAACCGTTAGCAATCTCACGGCCGCCAACAAAGAATTCAAAACGATCGGTGACATGGTGATCGGTATCACTACGGCGTGCCAGCGGTGATACTTCAGCTGGGTATTCAGTAATGAAAGTCGGCTGATCCAGGCGGTGCTCAACAGTTTTCTCGAAGATTTCAATCTGTACCTTACCCAGGCCCCAGCTATCTTTCAGCGGGATATCCAAACCTTCAGCAATTTCTCGTGCAGAAGCCATGTCATTGACCGCATCAGCCGTCAACGTTGGGTTGTAATGCAAGATAGAATCCACCACCGACATGCGCAAAAACGGTTTCGATAAATCGTACTCAGAACCTTGATACTGCAGAGTCGTCGTGCCCAATACATCCTGAGCAACATGGCGCAACATATCTTCGGTCATGTTCATCAGGTCGTTGTAATCAGCATAAGCCTGATAGAATTCCAACATAGTGAATTCTGGGTTATGACGCGTCGACAGGCCTTCATTACGGAAGTTACGGTTGATTTCGAACACACGCTCAAAACCACCAACAACCAAACGTTTCAGATACAGTTCCGGCGCGATACGTAGATACAGCTCCATATCCAGTGCATTGTGGTAAGTTGTGAACGGCTTAGCTGCAGCACCACCAGGAATCACCTGCATCATCGGAGTTTCAACTTCCAGAAAACGCTTGGAAGCTAAATAATGACGAATCGACTCAACAATTTTTGAACGCGCGATAAAAGTATTACGTGACTCATCGTTAACGATCAGGTCCACATAACGCTGACGGTAACGTAGCTCCTGGTCAGCCAGACCGTGGTGCTTATCCGGTAATGGACGTAACGCTTTGGTCAGCAGTTCATATTCGCCCATATCAACATACAGGTCGCCTTTACCCGACTTGTGCAACTCGCCCTTCACACCAACGATGTCGCCCAGATCCAGACTTTTAGCAAACGGACGTGCTGCTTTATTCACGTACAACTGAATGCGGCCGCTCATGTCTTGAATTTCCATGAAGGCGCCACGGTTACGAATTAGTCGACCAGCAACGGCCACCACGTTCGCGTCCTCAGCCAATGCTTCTTTTTCGCTCTCGCCATGGGCTTCCTGCAAATCGCCCGCATAGCTGTCACGACGGAAGCTGTTAGGGAAAGCGCTGCCACCTTTGGCGCTGGCTTCTTCGCGCAGCGTCGTCAGTTTGGCGCGGCGCTCAGCGATCAGTTTATTTTCGTCTTGTGGCTTCTGTTCTTCGTTGCTCATGGCTTCTTCACGCGTTATGTAAGGTTAAATAATTTAAATTCTGTTTTTTGCACAGGCGCTCTTTCGCACCTACTACAAGCCTGCTTTGAGCGAGGCTTCAATAAATATATCCAGACCGCCATCAAGCACGGCCTGGGTATTAGATGTTTCTACATTGGTGCGCAAATCCTTGATGCGCGAGGAATCCAGCACGTAGGAGCGAATCTGGCTGCCCCAACCGATATCGGACTTATTGTCCTCCTGCGTCTGCGCCTCATCACTGCGCTTCTGCATTTCCTGCTCGTAAAGCTTGGCGCGCAGCTGCTTCATAGCCGCATCCCTATTCTGATGTTGGGAGCGCTGGTTCTGACACTGCACGACGGTGTTCGTCGGCTCGTGGGTAATACGCACGGCCGAATCTGTTTTATTGACGTGCTGACCACCGGCACCACTAGCTCGGTAAGTATCAACACGCAAATCCGACGGATTGATATCAATCTCGATGTTATCGTCAATTTCCGGCGAAACAAATACCGCGGCAAAAGACGTGTGGCGACGGCTACCTGAATCAAACGGTGACTTACGTACCAAGCGATGCACACCCGTTTCCGTGCGTAACCAGCCAAAGGCATATTCACCCTCAAACTTAATCGTTGCGCCCTTAATACCTGCAACATCGCCACTGGAAACTTCCATCAGCTCAACTTTAAAGCCCTTTTGCTCACCCCAGCGCAGATACATACGCAGAATCATCTCCGCCCAATCTTGCGCCTCGGTGCCGCCAGAACCAGACTGAATATCGAGGAATGCACTGTTAGCATCCATCTCACCAGAGAACATCCGACGGAATTCCAACTTCGCCAGCAGCGCATCCAGCTGTTTAATCTCAGCCGTTACTTCACCGACGGTATCTTCGTCGTTTTCTTCGATAGCCATCGCCAGTAATTCATGGCCATCACTGATGCCGCTATCCAGATTATCGATAGTGGCAACAATGTCTTCCAACTGAGAGCGCTCTTTACCCAACGCCTGCGCACGTTCAGGATCATCCCAAACTGTTGGATCTTCTAACTCGCGCTCGACTTCTTCCAAACGATCCTGTTTCTCATCGTAGTCAAAGATACCCCCTAAGCACGTTGGTACGCGCCTGAAGATCCTTGAGGGATTGAGTGATTGCGTTGGTTTCCATCATGGCTGAGCGAGGTTCTCTATCAGTTAGTGAGAGTTTGCTTTAAAGGCAGGCATTCTACCCGATTGGGCGTTCAGTTTGAATCTTATGGCGCGAGAGTTTGCCTACATCTTTGCTTATTCACGAACCGGGAGCCTTCTGAGCCAAGACAGTTCCATATTGGATGTCTTTTACTGCCTCAGGATTTTCATGATTAAGCCCTACAAAACCAGTGTCGCCCTGCTGTTCTCTGCTATTTCCCTCCTTATTGCCATTACATTAATCGCCCTGTCGGTGCAGCAATTCACCGCTGGCTTTAACAAATCTGATTGGAACGTCGTCCCTCTCATCATTAAATCCATCAACACCTTAATCATTGCTCTGGCGATGTACGAACCCGATATTGGCGCCGGCAAAGAATATATCGCATAGGAAGAAGGCGAAAATATCTTCCAAAATGTTCGCCGCAGCATCACCCGCTTTGTCGGCACCGCGTGTATCGCGCTGGTACTGGCAGCACTGTTTATGATCATTAAATACAGTCATCTGGATTTGGCTGACAACCTGTATATCCAGTCGCAATTATTGCCGCCTGCTCTATGCTGATCTTATTAGGCGGCTTTTTGTCCCCCAATCAGCCCTACATTCCAATAATTATTTCTCTATATAGTTATTAACGCCCCCTTTGCCAAAACCATCTCCTTAATAGCACAATCAAAAAACAGTACTGCTCTGAATAGATAGTCTATTATTAATAGCCAAAGCGTCACTTAATATGAGAGGCCTGTTTTTCAGAAGTATTCAGCAAAAAAACAGCCGCATCGTAGGCAACTCAACAGTAACTAAGTGGCAAAAAGAACAATAATTCGATGATCAATCCATGCTAAACCTGCCCTGCCTGCTTACAATTTTTTCTTTTCTTATATTGAGTACAATATCGGCAGTCAGTCATGCTGAAAATATGTGCTCAAGCACATCTTCAACTGCTGCAACCGGCACGCTCAATGACTCTGGCGGAGCCTTTAGTAACTATGGAAACAACGAAAACTGTTCATTTTTAATCCAGTCTTCTGGCAGCAATATCATTACGCTCAACTTTTCCCAGTTCGATATTCAAAACGCGGATCAACTATTTATCTATGACGGTACGAATACCTCCGCACCACTACTGGCAACCCTAACTGGTAGCTCTTTACCCGCCAACCTAACATCGACATCAAACACCTTGTTCCTAAGATTTATCAGTAATCCCGGAGGAAATCGAGCCGGGTTTACCTCCAGCTGGTCTACAAGCAATAGCTGTTCGGCACAAAGCGTGGCTGACAATTTTAATAATGTGGCCTTTAATCAAAATAACGGTACTCAAAACTGGACTACCGATTGGCTAGAAATTGGCGAAAATGACGGCCCCAGCAGCGGTATAGCCAGAGTTAACGGCAGTAATTGCAGCAGCGGTAACTGCCTGCGGATTGGAGAACCCAGTAGTGCCAGCAGCTGGATCAGCCAAGGAGTACAACGCGAAGTTGATCTGAGCACAGCCGCATCAGCCACTCTAACCTTTAACTACTTCACGGGTTACGCTCAGGGAACCCAATCGGTAACTCTGGATATCTCATCCGATGGCGGTAGCAACTGGACAACGCTACAGGCCTACAGCATCAGCGGAACAAGTTTTTCTGCAACCGCACAATCCTTTGATATAAGTACCTACAAGGCATCCAATACCCGTATCCGCTTCCTTAGCAATGGCAATAACGCCAGAGCGGGCCTATATATTGACGACCTACAAATTAGTTATGCTGGAGCATGCGCTACACCGACCCCAAGTACCGAGTGGCGACTTGATGAATCAAGCTGGAATGGCACTGCGAATGAAATCAAGGACTCGATAGGCAGCCTTCATGGAACCGCCTTCAGCGCCTCCACGGTCAACGGCCAAGTCTGCAAGGCAGGAGATTTAAGCTCAGATTCAAATACCGACTACTTATCAATGGATAGCAATGCTCTAAACAACGCAGCCGATTTTTCAATTTCAGTGTGGGGGAAATCATCCGGCGCAGGCACTCAAACCTTATTTTCTGCCTCATCGGGATCTCAGCATAATGAACTGATTATGTTTTTCCCAAATCCAACTAGTTTCCAACCTTATCTACAGGGCAGCGGATCAGGCAGCCTGTCAATCGCCAACATTGCCGATAACAATTGGCATCATTTTGTCTGGACTCGGAGCGGCACTCAAAGCTGCTTATATATTGATGGTGTTTCACAGGGCTGCCTAACAAAATCCAGCCAGGCATTAAGTGTCGCTGCGGGCGGTTTAATTATTGGTCAGGAACAGGACAGCCTTGGTGGCAGTTTTGCTAGCAATCAGGACTGGGAAGGCTTAGTCGATGAGCCATTAATTTTTAAAAGTGCGCTATCGCAAGCTGAAATAACAGCCATCTACAACAACCAATTAACTGGCAACGGCTGGGATGGCTCTGCCCGCAGTTGCCCCAGCCTAATTGCTGAGTGGCGAATGAACGAATCACTTTGGGCTGGAACAGCTGCAGAAATCAACGACGCCACTGGCAATGGTCACAATGCTACCGCCATTAACAGCCTCACAAACATTGGTACATCTCCCGCACTCACAGGTAACCCTGGCACCTGCAGTTACGGTGATTTTGATGGTTCAAACGATTATATAGAACTCCCTTCATCACTACCTGATTTATCAGGCAGCTTCACCGTTGCAGGATGGATCAACGCCAGAGATCTAGGCAATGATCAACGTATTTTTGCAGATGATGAAACGAACAATGGAGGCTTTGCCTTCAGCTTAGGTGACGGAGGCAACGGTAAACTTCGTTTCTTTTCACGTGGTGTATCACCAGTCATCATCGACACTCAAAGTGCCGTTATCAGCCAAAATACCTGGCATTTTGTAGCCGCCGTTCATGACTCTTCGGCAAAAACTCGGCAAATTTTCGTCGACGGTGTCGCCATGACATTAAATACAGGCACATCATTATCTACTTATACCGGCAACTGGGGTAATGATCCCGGTAGCGCCAGCATCGGCGGTGAAACCAATAGCGCAGGTAGTGAGGCTACAGCCAACTGGCGATTTAACGGGCTTATTGATCAAATAACGGTTTATGAAGGCGCGCTAACTGCCCCTGAAATAAGTCAGCTTATGAATGAAGTACACCCTTGTCCCGGCACTCCCAGAGCTGAATGGCGATTTGATGAAGTAAACTGGGATGGCACAGCTAATGAGGTTCTGGACAGCAGTGCAAACAACTATCACGGTACAGCTTTCAACAGCACACCCACAGCGGGCCTGGTCTGCAATGCCGCAGATTTAACAACCAACAGCACAAGCGATTACCTTTCTTTAAATAATGACGCTTTTAACGGTGTAAGCGATTTCACCCTATCCCTTTGGGCCAGCACGAGTAATGGCAGCGGCCAACATACACTTGTATCTGGCTCGAGCGGATTCCAGCATAACGAACTAATTATGTTCTTTTCTAATTCATCTACATTCACACCTTATCTAAAGGGATCCGGTAGTGGTGGAAGTGTCTCTATTCCTAACGTGGCCGATGCCCAGTGGCATCATTACGTATGGACACGCTCAGGTACTCAAAACTGCCTATATAGAAACGGTGTATCACAAGGTTGTGTGAGTCGTTCAACAGCAACCTTGAGCATTGCCGCTGGCGGATTAATTATTGGACAGGAACAGGATAGTCTCGGTGGAGGCTTTGCTATCAGTCAAGACTGGAAAGGGCTAATCGATGAAATGATACTTTTCGACGGAGCTCTAACGGTACCTGAAATACAGAGTATTTATAACAACAACCTCGCCGGCAATAACTGGAACGGAGCACCTCGTAACTGTGGTGCCGCGCTGGATCATTTTAGCCTTAGTCACAGTGGTAGCGCACTCACCTGCATGGCCGAGCCTGTCGACATAGCAGCACACCGTTCAGACCATATAATAGAGACAAGCTACCAACAAACCGTCAATCTCTCCACCTCTACCAGCCACGGCGATTGGTCGATTATCAGCGGCAGTGGCACTCTCAATAACGGCACAGCCAATGATGGCACTGCCAGCTATACTTTCGCAGCTGCTGACAGTGGCAGCGTGCAATTAGGTCTTAAAAATACTGCGATCGAAACGCTCAACATCAATACCAGTGACGGTAGTATTTCCGAAACCAGTGGCTCAGCAACGGCAGCGGAAGACTCAAACCTGAGCTTTAACGAAAGTGGTTTCCGCTTTCTAGCCAACAGCACTGCCGGCGCTATCGGCACACAAATATCCGCTAAAGATTCCGATATCTCCCCCGGCAATCTGACGCTGGAATTGCAGGCTATCCGCACCAGCCCAGCCACTGGCGCTTGCGAGGCGGCGTTAGTCAACAGCAATAATATCGAGCTGGCTTACGAGTGCCTTAGCCCAGCCACCTGCTCGGCCAACCGCGTGGCCATTAACGGTTCCAGTATTGGAGCTAATACTAGCGGCTCTGTCAGCAACTATGTAGCTGTTGCCCTTGATTTTGGTAATGTCAGCGATACCACAGCCACCTTCAAACTGAACTACCCCGATGCTGGACAGATTCGCCTTTCCGCGCGCTACAACATTCCGCTTGGCAATGGCAACGCTTCGGGCAACTTCATGACAGGCAACAGTAATAACTTTGTCGTCAAACCGGCCGGTTTGTGCATTGAGGCAACAGACACAGGCTCAGATTGCGCTTCTGGAGACCATAACTGCAGCAGCTTCAAAAAAGCAGGCGAAGCATTCAATCTTCGAATCACGGGTATGGGCTGGCAAGCCAGCGGCGAAAGCAATGCCGACTTCTGTACCGGCAACGCCACAACACCTAACTTTCAACTTAATAACGTTGCTCTGAGTTCCAACCTGGTGGCCCCTTCACCCGGTAGCAATGCTGCTCTCTCAGTCACAGGTTTCAATATGGCTGCTGCCGATAACGGCCTTCACAATATAATCAATCAAAGCGTTTCTGAAGTCGGCGTCTTTACCATTACAGCCACACCTCCGAGCTACCTTGGAGAAACCATTGCGGCATCAACCAGTGCCAATATCGGCCGCTTTTATCCCGATCGTTTTGAAGTCAATACGGGCTCAATAACTGAAGCCTGCTCTACAGGCAGCTTTAGTTACCTTGGCCAAAATTTCTCGGGCACCTACACGTTAACGACAAAAAATGTCGGCGGCGCAACAACCACAAACTATCGAAACGACTTCGCTCGCCTCAACACTTCGGCCAGCCCTGCGCTAGGCACGCTCAACTTTGGCGCCATTGATAGCACAGCGACAACCTTGCTCAGCGGACGCTTACCCCTACTACCCAGCACCAGTTTTAGCTGGAATAACGATGGTACCGGCACCTTAACCTCGACATTAAATCTCGCTCGACTGGGCATGGGCAGCTCAAATGTTGACGGCCCTTTCAGCACGCAAGTTGGCGTATTGCCCACCGATGCAGACGGTGTAACGGTACAGCTCAGTGATAGAAACCTGAATAGCGATAATACCGGCCCCAACGATCATGTATTAATCAACACCAGCATCCAACGTTACGGCCGTCTCGTCATCGACAATGCATTCGGCCCTGAGGTACTGAATTTAAAAGTACCCCTGCGAACCGAATACTGGAATGGCACAGCTTTTGTTGTTAACGGTAACGATACGGCGTGTTCCGGTAGCCTGTTTACAACGCCAAATTTCATATTTACTGACCCGGTACTCACTGACCCACTAACCGAAGCGAGCCTGTCTTCAAAAAGCTATTCACCTATCACGTCGGGCAGCGGTTCATTAACACTTGGCGCGCCCAATACCAGTGGCCCACTGAACATCAGTTTGAATGTCCCTGCTTGGTTGGAATACGATTTTAATGGCGACGGTAGCGATGAGAATCCATCTGCCCAGGCTTTCTTCGGCCAATACCGCGGCAATGACCGTATCATTTTCTGGCGCGAACAGTTTGAATAACCCTTTTTTTATTCGTATGCGGCTTAAATACGCGACAGTCTAAAATTATTCAGCTATAAGTAATAATTAATACTCAGGGATATGAGTCAGCCTTAACACTAGGCCTGTAACTGGATACAACCCTCTAAACCAATATAGCCTGAGCATTTATGTTGCAAGAGATTACTGTCGACTCACTGATGACCCGCCAAGTCACGAAACTGTCTCCCGGCAACCCGCTTCCCCAAGCTATCGATCTGATGGTTTCACAACGTCTTTCTTGTATCCTGGTGACCGAAAACAACACCCCAGTCGGCATCATTACAGAACGTGATCTAGTCAAGGTACTGCATAACTCTCAGGCTCATCAGAATCTACAAAAAATCTCTGTCGCCGAAGTAATGACCAGTCCCATTATCACCTTAAAAGAAAACGACTCCTTCTACGATGCCATTGTGGTTAGCCGCGCTGAAAAGATCAGACATCTACCTGTCATCAACGCCAGTAACGAACTGGTTGGACTTGTCTCACACACAGACCTAACTAACGCCTACGTTCACATAATCGAGCTACAGGCCGAGCAAGTCGAAAACTCCGTTGCTGAAAAAACACGTGATTTAGCCGAAAAAAATCAGGAGTTGCTACTACTTTCCATGGAAGATCACCTGATGTGCATTGGCAATCGCCGTGCCATGGAGGCCGACCTGCAACACACCCACGAGCAGGCAATTCGTAATCAGCAAGACTATACCGTTATTCTAATCGACGTCGATTATTTCAAAAACTATAACGATCATTACGGTCACTCCGCTGGTGACGAAGCACTCAAACAAACAAGCAAGCAGCTCAAGACAGCAACTCGCGGCTCAGATCGATTGTATCGGTACGGTGGGGAAGAAATACTCATATTGCTACCCGGCTGTACTGCCGAGCAAGCATATCAAGTTGCACAGCGCCATATTAAAAATCTTGCTAACCTCAATCTGCCTCACGAAAAAAGTCCATTCGAAAAACTGACGGCTAGTGCAGGTATTGGCTACATTAACCCGACTGAATTAGAAGGAAAGACTTGGCAAGAAGTAGTCGAACAGGCCGATGAATATTTATATAAAGCAAAGCAAGCAGGCCGTAACCAAGTAATGGGGGAGTCATAAGAAAAGCCCCGCTCAAGAAGTAACAAAAACACTCTTTACGGGCAACAACTAAAATTAATTTAGAAAAGCGGCTGCAAGTAATCAATCATTAACTGCAGCGATTCATTACCCCGAAAGCGATTAATATCGAGCTTATAAACCACCCTCACCCGCTTTGCTTCATTAGGCCATACTTCTAGGTCAATAAAGAACGCAATGGCTTCGTGGCTTTGCCCGCTTTGCTCATCAACTAACTGCAACTTCAAATGCTTCTCGCCCACTAACCGTTGTTGAGTAATGGCAAACTCACCTTCAAATAACGGCTGTACAAAACCCTGCCCCCAGGGGCCTGCTTGATTGAGCGTATAGGCAAGCTCCATACTGCACTCGCCGCCAGCTAACGAACCATCGGTTTGTAATTCAGCCTGTAATGCCGCGGCACTCAATTGCTGAGTGGCTACGTCATTAAAGGCAGCCGAAAAAGCCGCCAAATCCTGCTTTTTAAGCGACAAACCTGCCGCCATGGCGTGACCACCAAATTTTTGCAGAATTTCAGGGTGACGTTTGGCAACTACATCCAGTGCATCACGAATATGAAAACCGGGAATTGAGCGTGCCGAACCTTTGAGTTCGTCACTAGAGGTATCATCAGACGCATTGGCAAAGGCTATCACCGGGCGGTGAAATTGTTCTTTAACTCGCGAAGCTAAAATACCAATCACGCCTTGATGCCAGTCTGGATTATATAAACACAGGCCAACATCTGCGGTTTCAGCCGTTAAATCCATGGCATTAAGGTTCGCCATAGCCTGCGCCTTCATGTCTGCCTCAATGTCTTTACGATGCCGATTCAGGTCATCTAACTCACTCGCCATACCCAGAGCTGCGCTGGCGTCACCGGTGAGCAGGCATTCAATGCCGAGCGACATATCATCCAATCTTCCTGCAGCATTAAGACGCGGTCCAGCGGCAAAACCTAGATCACTGGAGACAATATACTCAGCCTCTTTGCCCGCCACTTTTAACAGCGCAAGAATACCTTCACAGCATTTACCGGCGCGCATGCGGCGTAAGCCCTGCTCCACCAGAATACGATTATTGTGATCCAGGGGTACCACATCGGCGACGGTACCCAGTGCTACTAAATCCAGTAGTTCAGCTAAATTGGGTTCGGTAATTTTTTGATTTTCAAACCAGCCGCTTTCACGCAGCGCTGAACGTAGAGCCAGCATTACATAAAAAATCACCCCAACACCCGCTGCGTTTTTACTGCCAAACTCACAACCGGGTTGATTAGGGTTCACAATGGCTTCAGCATCAGGCAACTCATCGCCCGCTAAATGGTGGTCAGTAATCACCACCTTAATGCCTGCTTCACGCGCCCGCTGCACACCGGCAAGACTGGCGATACCGTTATCGACGGTGACAATAACATCAGGCGATTGAGTTTTGGCGACATCAACAATTTCAGGTGTCAGGCCGTAACCGTATTCAAAGCGGTTAGGCACCAGATAATCGACCTGTTGAGCCCCCATGGAACGCAAGGCACGAATCGCCAACGCTGTACTGGTGGCGCCATCGCAGTCGAAATCACCAACGATCAGGATGTGATGCTGTTCAGCAAGCGCCGTTTTCAGCACCGCTACTGCGGCATTGATGCCCTTGATATTATGGAAGGGTAGAAGGTCTTTCAGATTGAGCGACAGCTCATCTTTTGAAGCGATACCGCGTGCCGTGTAGACACGCTGTAAGACGGGATGAAGATCAGGTAAAGAAGATGACAGAGATGCCAACGCTGTTTCATCAACAACGCGCTGAACAATCCGCTTAGCCCCTGTCATGGGAATACTCTAAAAATCAGTCTATGAAGTGATGATGGCTTTAACGGCATCAATATCATTAGCGACCACTTGGAAACGCTCTTCACGCTCAAACAGGTCAGCCATATGATGCGGAAGTTTAGGCTCTTCACAACCAGCCTTGAGTACCGCTTCAGGGAATTTAACCGGGTGCGCGGTAGCTAGTGTAACCATAGGAATAGACTTGTTACGATTACATTCGCGAGCGGCTTTAACTGCAATGGCGGTGTGAGGATCAAGCAATTCGCCAGTCTCTTTAAACACCTCAGCAATGGTCGCGCAAGTGACTTCATCATCAACACTACAGCTATCAAACAAATCACTAACACGCTGCCAAGCTGACTGATCCAATGCCGCAGAACCTGTACTGAAACGTTCGATCAAATCAGAGACAGCCGCACCATCGCGGTCATACATATCAAATAATAGGCGTTCGAAATTACTCGACACCATGATATCCATGCTTGGTGACAACGTATGGTCCAGTGTCTTTTTGCTGTAATCATTATTGCTGATACAACGGTGCAGAATATCGTTTTGGTTAGTTCCGACCACTAGCTGCGCAATCGGCAGACCCATTTTTTTGGCAAGATAACCGGCAAAAATATCACCAAAGTTACCGGTAGGTACAGAGAAGGACACTTCCCGATGTGGACCACCCAGCGACAACGACGCATGGAAGTAATACACAATTTGCGACATGATTCGCGCCCAGTTGATGGAGTTTACCGCCACCAGAGAGCGTTCGCCGCCAAGGAAGGATTGATCAGAAAAACAAGCTTTAACCATTTGCTGACAATCATCGAAGTTGCCTTCAATCGCCAGGTTATGGATATTGTCGCCCATTACCGTGGTCATTTGCTTGCGCTGCACATCTGACACGCGGTTGTGCGGATGCATAATGTAGATATCGACATTATCACAACGACGACAGCCTTCAATCGCGGCCGAACCAGTATCGCCGGAAGTCGCACCAACAATGGCAACGCGCTTGTTATTGCGCTGTAAAATATAATCTAGCAGACGACCCAACAACTGCAGGGCAAAATCTTTAAAGGCTAAGGTCGGACCATGGAATAATTCCATCACCCATTCGTTATGACCCAACTGCTTCAACGGCGCTACAGCGTCGTGATCAAAACCAGCATAGGTTTCGTCAATCAGGCCTTTTAAATCTGCATCAGGAATCGCGCCATCCACAAAGGGTTGAATTACTTTGTAGGCCAACTCGGCATAACTCAGCTCAGCCCAGGACGCGATTTCTTCAATGCTGTAATGCGGCAGAGTTTCTGGCACATACAGTCCACCATCACTGGCCAAGCCAGTTAGCAGAACATCTTCAAATTGTAGGGCCGGAGCCTGACCGCGCGTACTGATATATTTCACTGAGTTTTATTTCCCGTTGTTCTTTAAAAAATGTCTAGCCTAACAAGCGAATCGCTATCTTAATCTTTCAGCGTTTCAACACGGATGCGCATGATTTTACCGCGCGTTGAGTCCAACGCTTCAATGGCGTTGATAGCACTGTTCATGTTGCTTTCAAGGACTTTGCGCGTCAGCAAAATAATGCTCGCTTCGCCACCAATTTGCTGTGGCTCTTTCTGAAGAATGGCTTCCATGCTGATGTCCTGCTCGCCAAGAATCGTAGCTACTTCAGCCATGACACCGGCACGATCTTCCACTTGTAGACGCAAGTAATAAGCACTTTCAATAGCGTCAATGGGCAGAATCGGTGTATCAGTTTGTTGGGTGTGGAAACCCAGTGGTGGTACACGCTGAATATCGCTCAAATCAAGTGCACGAACCACATCAACGATATCGGCAACCACAGCAGAAGCTGTTGGCTCTGCGCCAGCGCCCGCTCCGTAATGCAGCGTTGGGCCCACGGCATCGCCATGTACAACAATAGCATTCATTACGCCGTCAACATTGGCTAGTAGACGCGTCTCAGGCACCAAGGTTGGATGAACGCGCAGTTCAATACCCTTATCAGTGCGTTTGCTGATACCCAGATGTTTAATGCGATAACCCAGCTCTTCGGCATAGGTCACATCTTGAGCGGTAATTTCGCTAATGCCTTCGGTGTAGGCTTTTTCAAACTGCAACGGAATGCCAAAGGCAATAGAGGACAAGATGGTTAGCTTGTGACAGGCATCAATGCCTTCCACATCAAAGGTCGGATCCGCTTCAGCGTAACCCAGCTCTTGAGCTTCCTTGAGTACGTCTCCAAAAGAACGACCTTTGTCGCGCATTTCGGTCAGAATGAAATTACCGGTGCCGTTAATAATACCGGCCAGCCAGTTAATTTTATTACCAGAAAAACCTTCGCGAACAGCTTTGATGATGGGAATACCACCAGCAACAGCTGCTTCATAAGCAACCACAACGCCTTTGGCTTTAGCGGCTGCAAAAATTTCGTTACCACGCTCGGCGATCAATGCCTTGTTGGCAGTAACCACGTGCTTGCCGTTTTCAATAGCCGTCATCACCAGTTCAAAGGCGATGTCATAGCCCCCGATCAGTTCACAGACAACATCTACTTCGGGGTCGCGTGCGACATCAAAAATATCATTGCTTATCGAGCAACCTTCAAAATCAAAACCCGGCTTGGTCTGGCGCATACCCACGTGAGAAACCACAATGTCACGCCCGGCACGACGCGAGATTTCCTTCGCATTACGTTTCAGTACATTAAACGTGCCACCACCAACGGTGCCCAGACCACAAATTCCTACATTAACAGCTTTCAAGAGACGTCCTCTCTAAACATAACGATTTGATTTCAAAGGTTATTTATTTAACCCTGACCACTTCCACTGACACAGCCAAAAATCATCGATGACTGTCGTGAATAAACCGGCATATTGTAGAGATAATCGAAGAAAATACAAAGGGTTAATGCCGCGACAATCGCGGCATTAAGGAGAGGAATTATTCAAATGGGACCCAGCTAGACGCAGGTATAAATTAAAGACCTAAAATCTTTGTTAGTTTTTCAGCGTTAACATAGCCGGAAACCAGCTTACCGGACTCAAGAATGATTGCAGGAGTGCCACGAACCCCCAGGTCAACGGCTAATTGATACTGGTCAGCCACGGGGTTTTTACAAGTCTTCGTCTCAATAATGCCACCTGTTTTTAAACTCGTCATCGCTGCTTGCCGGTCATCGGCACACCAGGCATTCACAATTTTGTTATATGAATTACTGTTTACACCAGCACGCGGGTACGCCAAGTAACTGACTTCAATGCCGGCATCCAGATAGTTGGCCATTTCTCTATGTAATTTCTGACAATAACCACAATCAACATCGGTAAAAACCGTTACTGATGCTTTTTTTGTTTCCGGAGAAAAAGTGATTTTATCGGCCGCATCAATCGCTCCGATACGATCTGCTCGGACTAGATCACGCTTAGTATCGGTGAGATTTACCAACCCCTTATCGGTTAACTGAAACAGATCGCCAGCGACAAAATATTTCGCATCAGCGGAAACAAACACCCGCTCACCATTACCCAGCGTTACTTCATAAAGACCTGTCAGCTCACTTTTTTGAATACCTGTCATAGGGATTTGCGGAACTGCTTGCTGCAATTTATCAATGATTAGCTGCTCTTCGTCGGTATCAATTAGCGCATCATCTGCCATGACACCCATTGCTGCAAAACTGAAGCTACACACCATCAAAACTGTTTTAAATAACCGCATATCTGTTCCTGTTCAAATTAAAGTATCACTTACTAAAAGCTCGGCCAGTTAGAGGCACATTCTCCGAATTGGTTCATCACCTCATACTACTTAACTGTAGTCACAAAATACCAAAACAAAAAAAAACGGGCAGAATATCTGCCCGTTTTTTTGTTCTTGCTCAGCCCTAAGGCTTGCAACCGTAAAAGAATGCTCTTAACGCTATTTAGTGTTAAGTTTTTCTTTAATACGAGCCGCACGACCAGTCAGTTCACGCAAGTAGTACAGTTTAGCTTGACGTACATCACCACGACGCTTAACAGCAATGCTATCGATCTGCTTGCTATACGTTTGGAAAGTACGCTCAACACCCACACCGTGAGAGATTTTACGAACTGTGAATGCAGAGTTCAGGGCACGGTTACGAACACCGATAACTACACCTTCATAAGCCTGCAAACGCTCACGCGTTCCTTCTTTAACTTTAACTTGTACTACAACAGTGTCACCTGATGAAAAATTGGGGATTTCAGCACCCATTTGCTCAGATTCTAACGCCTGAATAATTGTATTTTTTCCGCTCATTGCTTACTCCTACCAGCTATAGCCTAAATTTCTAATCTGCGATGGACCGGGCTGACTTACTCAGCGCCTTTATAGGTCCGCTTAAATTCTTCTAGCAACGTCTGTTGCTCTGTATTCAATTCTGCCTGTTCAATCAAGTCTGGTCGGTGTATCCAGGTTCGGCCCAGTGACTGCTGTAAGCGCCAACGACGAATCAATTCGTGATTACCGCTAAGCAATACTTCCGGCACTTGCTGACCATCTAATATTTCAGGTCGCGTATAGTGCTGACAATCCAGTAGCCCTTCAGCAAACGAATCCTGTTGTGCAGAATCCTCATGCCCAAGTACGCCCGGCACCCAACGCGTCACCGCGTCGATCATCACCATGGCTGCCAATTCGCCACCGCTCAATACAAAATCACCGATTGACCACTGTTCATCAATGTCCGCTTCAATAACACGTTCATCAATACCTTCGTAGCGCCCGGCAACAAGTATTAGCTTGTCGCGTTGTGCCAGCTCACTTACTGCCTGTTGATCGAGCTTGCGTCCAATAGGTGACAAATATGCCACTATGGCGCCTTCTCCGGCCGCCTCTTTCGCTGCTGCAATTGCATCGCGAAGTGGCTGCACCTTCATCAACATGCCAGGACCACCGCCATAAGGCCGATCATCCACTGTGTGATGCTTGTCAGTTGTGAAATCACGAGGATTCCAAAACTCGGTCTGCACTGTACCTTTTTTAATCGCGCGTCCTGTCACACCCTGCTCGGTAAACGAGCTGAACATTTCAGGGAATAGAGTAACCACTCCAAACCACACGCTTAAAACTCCGGATCCCAGTTAACCTTCATCTGCTTTGCATCAAGGTCAATCTGAGTCACCACCTGTTCCATCACCAGTGGTAGCAAACGTTCACGTTTATCGAGACTGCCTTCACAGCCACGAACAACAAGTACATCGTTGGAACCGGTTGCCATTAAATGATCAACCTTTCCCAGCAGGATGTCGTTGCCTGCAGCATCACTGGTTATCACACTGAGACCTTCCAGCTGACTCCAATAATACTCACCACTATCAAGTTCAGGTAACTGGCTGGACTCTACGGCAATGTCCGCATTTCTTAATACTTCTGCGGCATTACGATCATCACAACCCTCGAGCTGCGCGACCAGTCCTTTACCATGCTGTCGTGAGGCCAGTACTTTAATCGGCTTCCAATCACGTCCAGACTTAATATACCAACCACCATAATTAAAGATGCCTGCTTTAGGTTCGGTATGAGAGCTAATCTTCACCCAACCCTTAATGCCGTACGCTGCGCCGATTTGGCCGAGTACAACCAAGTCATCTTTTGATGATTGAGACATAATTTAATATCAGGCTTTAGCCGACTCTTTTAACAAAGTAGCTACACGATCAGAAGGTTGAGCGCCTTTGCTCACCCAGTAATCTACACGTTCCTGATCGATACGCAGGCTTTCTTCTTGACCACGAGCAACTGGATTAAAGAATCCAACACGCTCAATAAAACGGCCATCACGTGCATTACGCTGATCTGCAACAGTCAAATGATAAAATGGGCGCTTCTTGGAGCCGCCGCGAGACAATCTGATAACTACCATATCGTTTCCTTAATCCAGGTGGGTTTTGATATTACCCACGGTTTGTGGAACCAAAAGCGGTTCCGTTCGTGTGCCAATTGAGCCGTTAAGCCTATCGACGGTAAAAAGGCGCGAATTGTACGCCAAATCTTATGCAATGTGAACACCCAAACGTCATCATGCCGAACACTACTACAGCATTCAGGAAAATCACAATCAGATGAGCTCTGCACCAGCTCTCACCGGTGCAACAAAAATCGCCAGAATGACCAGCTTTAACGCGGCATACCACCTGGTGGCATCATATTACCCATGCCACGCATCATGTTAGCCATGCCGCCTTTTTTAGTCATTTTCTTCATCATTTTCTGCATCTGCTTATGCTGTTTCAGCAGACGGTTAACATCTTGAATTTGAGTACCTGAACCCATGGTGATTCGACGCTTACGTGAATTATCAATCGAATCAGGATTGCGGCGCTCTTTGGGCGTCATGGAACTGATCATGGCATCCATTTGCTTGAGTGTTTTATCACCCATTTGCTCAGCGGCGGCATTTTGCATTTGCGACATGCCAGGTAATTTGCTCATCACACCCGACAAACCGCCCATGTTTTGCATTTGCTGGAGCTGATCACGAAAATCGGCCAAATCAAATTTCTTACCTTTTTTGACCTTATCAGCAAACTTTTCAGCTTTGTCTTTATCGATCTTACGTTCAGCTTCTTCGATCAAGCTGAGCACGTCACCCATATCCAGAATACGTGACGCAACACGGTCTGGGTGGAAGGGTTCCAGAGCATCGGTCTTTTCACCCATACCCATAAATTTAATTGGCTTGCCGGTAATGTGTCGCACCGACAGCGCAGCACCACCACGTGAATCACCGTCAGCTTTAGTCAGGATCACACCGGTTAAAGGCAAGGCATCGTTGAAGGCCTTAGCTGTATTCGCAGCATCCTGACCAGTCATTGCATCAACAACAAACAACGTTTCAATGGGCTCAATAGCGGCGTGCAGGTCTTTAATTTCATGCATCATGTCTTCATCGACATGTAAACGGCCGGCGGTATCAAGAATCAATACATCGGAATAATTCAGTCTGGCATGAGCAACCGCGGCATTAGCAATATCAATCGGCTTTTGATCTGCGCTACTCGGGAAAAAATCTGCCTCGACTTCAGCCGCCAGCATTTCCAACTGTTTGATCGCCGCAGGACGATACACATCAGCACTGGCTACCGTTACTTTTTTACCGTGACGTTCTTTTAACAATCGCGCCAGCTTACCTACAGAGGTCGTTTTACCCGCGCCCTGTAAACCTGCCACTAAAATGATGGCTGGTGGCTGTGAAGCTAAATCCAGCTCGGCACTGTATTCGCCCATCACCTTTTCAAGCTCGCTCTGAACAACCTTGATCAGTTCCTGACCGGGCGACAGACTACGTTTAACTTCCTGCCCAACCGCGCGTTTTCTGACTTGCTCAATAAACGCTTTGACAACAGAAAGCGCAACATCTGCCTCCAATAACGCCTTACGCACTTCGCGCAGAGTATCTTTAATATTGTCATCGCTAAGTTTCGCCTTGCCACTTACCTTGCGCATTGCACCGGTAAGGCGATTGGTCAAATTATCAAACATGTCATATCACCATCTGTAAACTTGTTAAGCTGGAACCAAAGTAATCAATTCGGAACTATAGTTGCGTCGACCAATAAAATCTCAACCGTCATGCGGAATATTTTGATTTTACTGCTCGTGCATGGGCATTTGGCCCATGAGAATAACCCCTCATCTTATAATAAATGCGGCATTGTGTTATTTCTGCATTAATTATCGCGAACGAATGTGGAATTTTATCAGGAAATGCCATAGATTCGTTACTTTAAATGCGCCGGCAACCTGCCGCCAGATCGGAGTTGGAAGTCCACACCCCTAATGACCGCAATTATTACTGGCATACTCGCCATTGCCTTTTATCTCGGCGGCGCAATTCTACAATACTTTTTACTCAAAGGTCGCCACAAATCAAAGCCTAACCGAGTACTACTCGCCGGAGCCTCCGCGCTTGTCTGCCACACCATCAGCTTCAACGGCACACTTTATACATCAACAGGGCTTGATTTAGGCTTTTATAGTATCGCTTCGCTCATTGGCTGGATCATGGCCATGCTGGTTACGCTAAGCGGTATTCGCAAACCTCTGCAGAATTTATTTGTGGTTGTTTACCCGATTGCCGCCATCGCATTGGCCGTGACATTACTGATGTTTTCTGCCGATGAAGCCGGCAAATCTATCATGCAGTGGTCGCCACAACTGACCAGCCATATATTACTCTCCATTTTCGCCTATAGCGTGCTAACTATTGCCGCCCTGCAAGCCGCCCTACTGGCATTACAGGATCACCACCTGCGCAACCACCAGACCAACGGTTTGATCATGCGCCTACCTCCATTGCAAATTATGGAGCAGCTATTGTTCGAACTCGTTTGGATCGGCGTTATTTTGCTGGCCGCTTCAATCCTCACTGGTGTCTTTTTTATTGAAGATATCTTCGCCCAACATCTCGCTCACAAAACAATTTTATCCATTGTTGCTTGGATATTTTTCTCTGCTCTATTACTAGGTCGCCATGTATTAGGCTGGCGCGGCACCATTGCCATACGTTGGACGGGCGGTGGTTATATACTATTAATGCTGGCTTATTTTGGTTCCAAACTAGTGCTGGAAATTATTCTGACCTAAATAAACCACCACAAAGTAAGACTTCTGTGCCTGGCTCGGCTTGACATTGTTGGCCTCCAGCATAAAACTACCGTCCCTAATAAATATCGGTCACCCTCTTCTTGGACGACATATCACTTAGCGTACTGTTCTCGGTATTGCTGCTACTTATTTTACTTTCCGGCTTTTTCTCTAGTTCCGAGACCAGCATGATGGCGCTTAACCGTTATCGGCTGAAGCACCTTGTTAAGCATAAACATCGCGGAGCCATACTTGCCAACAACCTGCTTAAACGCCCGGATCGCTTAATTGGCCTGATTCTGATCGGTAATAACTTTGTCAATATTGCCGCCTCGGCATTAGCGACAGTTATCGCTATCCGTCTATGGGGCGACGCCGGTGTAGCCATTGCAACCGGCTCACTGACGCTAGTTATTCTGATTTTCTCAGAGGTCACACCAAAAACACTGGCCGCGCTGCACCCGGAACGCATCGCCTTTCCTGCGGCCTATATTTTGCGGCCACTACTGTTTATTTTCTATCCGCTAGTATGGCTCGTTAATCACATTGCCAACTGGTTATTACGCCTGCTTGGCGTGCATATCAGTGACCACAAAGCCGACAACCTGACACAGGATGAACTGCGTACCATCGTACATGAAGCGGGCGCATTGATTCCTGATCGCCACCAAAGCATGCTATTGAGCATTTTGGATCTGGAAAAAGTCACCGTTGAAGACATCATGATCCCGCGCAATGAAGTCACGGGTATTGATCTTGACGATGACATGGATGAAATCATCGAACAAATTCGTACCAGCCAGCATACTCGCCTGCCGGTTTATACTAGCGATATCAACAATATCTGCGGCATTCTGCATCTGCGTAATGCCGCACGATTCCTAACCGAAGACGAGCTCAGCAAAGCCTCGCTGGTACAAACCACACGAGAACCTTACTTTATTCCAGAAAGTACACCTCTCAACACCCAGCTACTGAACTTCCAGCGTGAAAAACGTCGCATTGGATTGGTCGTCAATGAATACGGCGACATACAAGGCATAGCCACTCTGGAGGATATTCTTGAGGAGATCGTTGGTGAATTCACCACCGATGCAGCCGCCAGCAGCAAGGATATCCACCCTCAGAACGACGGCTCTTTTATTATTGACGGCAGCGCCAACATACGCGACCTGAACAAAATTATGGACTGGGAACTGCCCACCGCAGGCCCCAAGACCCTCAACGGACTTATCATGGAATCGCTGGAGTCCATACCTGATGCCAGCGTGAGCTTCAAAGTCGGTGATTTTTATATCGAAACACTGCAAACCAAAGGCAATATTGTCAAAACCGCCCGCATCACAGAAATCGGTGGCAAAGAGAAATCATCCTCACTTGATTCGAATAATTGAACCGTATCAGCTTTTGTCATCACCAACGTCAACTGCCTGTTGACAGACCCGCTTCATTACGGCATATATAAGACATGGCCAACGAGTTTGCGGCCTTGTCTCTAACGCTTTACAGCTTGTAAAAAATCCTGGTTCAGCCCTGCTGAGCCTGAACAAGACCTAGGAGTAATGCCGTGTTATTGAGCCATGTTTGGGGGCTATTCGCCCACCCTCGCGAAGAATTTCTAGTCATTCAAAAAGAGCAGGCAGTGAAACCGAAGCTCTACATTCTCTATATTTTAATTCTCACTGCCATTCCACCTATCGCTGTGTACATAGGCTCAACCGTTACTGGCTGGCGAATTGGTGAAGGCGACATTACCCGAATGACGGCCAACAGCACCCTCTCGTTATGCGTACTGATTTACCTTGCCATTGTCGCCGAAATTTATGTATTAGGCCGCGCTATTGACTGGATGCGCGAAAGTTACACCGATCTGACAAAATGCCAATTAAGCGGCCTCGCGTTAGCCACCTACATTGTTATGCCGTTGTTGGTACTCAGCGTATTTGCCGTCTATCCGACTATCTGGATGATTTTGTTAACCTTAATCGTCGCCAGCAGCTATTCGGCTTACCTGCTCTATGCCGGCGTACCAATCGTGTTTAATATCTCCAAGGAACGCGGCATGATGTTCTCCAGCGCAATTTTAACGATTGCCCTGGTTCTAGCAGTAGTACTGATGATTACTCTGGTGATTGTTTGGGTGATGGGTTTCAGCCCCGAATTCACCAACTAAACGCTACTTTGGAACATCATTGCAACAATAAAAAAGGGCGCTTTAAGCGCCCTTTTTTATTGTTCTTCGTTGCTATCCTGCCAACGAGAACGTCTAAAATCGTCAGACTTTTTGCGTCGCCCCGTTAACAGTGTCAGCAATTCGAGCCTCTTTGCATCGTTCATACTGTGCCAACCGGTAATCTCATCAATGTGCCGAAAGCACCCCATGCACACATCATCCTCATCCAGACAACACTGACTAACACATGGTGATTCAATTTTTGAAGCTGTTTCAGTCACAGAAAACTCCCAGAAAATAACTCATAAAACGAGCACAGGCCATTATAGCCCGATTACTTTCGCGACTTGAGCTCAAGCGCGTCAGCCTCTTTGCGCCGCAGCTCAAGAACAGCTCGCAATTTAAGCTTTTGCTCATCACTCATATCATGCCATTCAGTGATTTCATGGCTATCACGAAAACAGCTCGTACAGACACCTTGGAATAAATCACACATCCCCACACAGGGTGAAGCCACCCTCGAATTCTTGCTAGCCACATCGAACTCCAAACAATAAAAAGCAAATCTATTATTAAGGCTCGAAGTTTATGCTTTAATTGCAAATTAGAATTGATCTAAAACAATCATCAAATAATCAGGGTTTAGCAACATGAATTACTGTAGTGACTGTGGACAAACCGTAACCCAGCGCATCCCGGAAGGTGACAACCGCCCCCGTTTTGTCTGCGATAGTTGCGATGTCATTCACTACCAGAATCCGCGCATCATAGCAGGCTTTCTACCCACCTATGAAGGTAAAGTATTGCTGTGTAAACGCGCTATCGAACCCCGTTACGGATTATGGACATTACCCGCTGGCTTTATGGAAAATGGTGAAACAACGCTGCAAGGCGCGTTGCGAGAAACCTGGGAAGAAGCACTGGCAGAGGTTGAATCGGAAGGTCTCTACGCCGTATTTAACCTGCCAAAAATCAACCAAGTCTACATGATATTTCGCGGCGAATTAAAAAACACTAACTTCGGTCCCGGCGAAGAATCACTCGAAACCGCCCTGTTTGAAGAGCATGAAATCCCCTGGGATGACTTAGCCTTTGAAGTGATGCGAAAAACTTTGGAGCTCTATTACCATGATGTCAAAAAAGGCGACTTCCCCGTTCGTATGCTCGATATCACCCAGCATAAACGCTTCCCAAAGTCTGGGAATTAAGCTTCTTCGGCACTCATAATTCTTCAACATCAAACAACGCCCACACTGAATATGCCGGCTCCTCATAGGGGTGAGCCGTAATCATCGCCGCAACTGCCGCTTTAAGAGCGGCCTTCTCACACACCAGTTCCACCCTATACTCAGCCACTTGTTCCACATCTCCGATTTGACCGATATAAGGCGTACTACCCTCTAACGGACGAAACTGCCCCTGTCCCAAGGTTTGCCAAGCACAGCTGTCATAATCACCAATCTTGCCAGCACCTGCTTTGAATAAAGCCTCTTTTACCGGCTCAACATGTGACTCAGGAATATAAATAACGATTTGATACATTTAATTAAACCCGCAAAAAAATGGATATGTCATCTCGAACCCGTGCCCCAGGGCACATTCTCTTGTGACTGCATCACAATTCATCTTGCGTGGGGGATCTTTTAACTGTAAATCAAGATCTCTTCTTCCAGTCCAGATGACAGAATTAGCATTACTTTTACGCTAGAATATCCGTCTCAAACCAAATCGTCACTGGAATCATCATGCTCGTAGTCATTTCACCCGCCAAAACCCTCGACTTTGAAACACCGGCCCGAACCACTGTCAGCAGCATGCCGAGATTTCTGGACGATTCACAAACATTGGTTGAACGCATGCGTGAACTGGCTCCAGCTGATATCGCCAAATTGATGAAGATCAGCGACAAGCTCTCTGTACTCAACAGTACCCGCTACGAAATATGGTCACTGCCTTTTACGCCAGATAACGCCAAGCAGGCCCTGCTAGCCTTTAAAGGTGACGTATACACTGGGCTTGATGCCGAAACTCTGACACCGGAGCAGGATAACTATGCCCAGCAGCATTTACGTATTTTGTCGGGCCTTTATGGCATCGTAAAGCCACTGGACCTTATTCAACCTTATCGCCTCGAAATGGGCACCAAACTCAGCAACACCCGCGGCAATAATTTGTATCAATTCTGGGGTGATAAAATCACTGACTCATTAAACGCTGAGCTGGATCAAAACGACGTCCTAATTAATTTAGCGTCCAACGAATATTTTAAATCGGTACAGCCCAAAAACCTCAACGCCCGCATTATCACCCCCGTGTTCAAGGATACTAAACACGGCGTACAGAAAATTATCAGCTTCTATGCAAAAAAAGCGCGCGGTTTGATGGTGCGCTATATGATCGACAACCAGGTTGATAATGCTGAAGTATTAAAGGATTTTGATATCGCAGGCTACCAGTTTGAAGCCAGCCAATCGTCGGCGAATGAGTGGGTGTTTACACGACCAGAGCAATAGAGAGAACGTTACACAATGGTTATTTTTCTTTCTGGCGGCGCTGCCTAAAGCACCTACTGTTGGTGCCAGAAAACAAAATCCGGGCTCGTGAAAAGCTCTCGAAAAAATGAGAACCTTTTACTTTATGACTGGCAAATTAGCTTCGCGCTCAGCAATACACTCGTATTCGCCTTCCTCAAACTCACGACAAATCAACGGCCGCAGCTCGTAAATCGTACACATCATGGTGTCTCGATCCAATGCCGCACACCAGCCATCCTCAAGCCGCGCCATCACACTGCCACCCCACCTGTCGATATCAATAAAACGCTCAGGTACACCGGTTTCAGTAATCAGCATGACCTCTAAACGACAGCAGCAGGCCCTACAGTTTGCACAGGTTGCTTCTGTATTAGGCGTTTCAGGTGAAGCAGTTGTTGCGATAATCATGACTGGAAGGTCCATTTTAATAGGCGCCCTCATAGAGTAGAACAATATGAGAGGCATGCATTTTACCGCTATTGCTAACCGACAACGCTATAAAATATTAGGTGTGAACTCTTTAATTAGACCCACTAGTACGACCATTCGAACAGCTTGCAAAATAGGTGGTAAGGCTTCCAATTTTGTACTTTTATGCAGCTAATCGCATGAGCCTGTAATAAACAGGATAATGCGATTAAAAATAGAGAGATTGCTTTTTGATAGCTTTTTTAATCCCAACAACTTAATTAGCCTAACATCCTATTGTAATTTAGCCATTGTAACGCCGCCGTCATCATAAGAGTAACCATAGCCCCATGTCCCCTGAATGCTGCCACCCTGGTCAACCGTAACTCCTCGACCAAAATACTCCCCAGACCTCCATTCATAGCTCAAGGTATTACCACTCACTGTTCCGGAGATATCCCCCAACACACCGTCTTGAACATATGTCCCGGTCACAGCACTATCCTGGCGCTTAAGTACAAGTTGAACAGCCGTTTGATTGTAGCCTTCGGTGCTTGTACCAATATAGGTACCGGAAAAAAGCGTAATATTTGGACTAACAGGAGGGAGAACGGGAGTAGTAGGTGGCTGTTGTTGGGATGAGGCTTTTGTTCTTTCTACTGTTTCAATGGCTGGTGGCGTCGGATTTGAAGTAACATCATTTTTGCCGATATAGCCAAGCTGAGCTAATGCAATTAGCAGTCCGCCGACTGCCGTTATTATTGCCGCAACTCCCGTAAGAATTCCCGGTACAGACAGCCAGAATGATCCTTTTTCAGCCATAACATTTCTCCATTTTCAAAATGTCAGAATTTGTCTTTTCCAAATCAAACTAAAATCTCTTAGTGCAGCTCATGGTCATACACAGTGATTTTAATAGGTCGGAAAGTCATTTCATTTCACCGCCTCACACTGCTCATTAATACTTCCTTTGTATTATCCTACGTCTCACCTGAATTGTTTTCAAGAACAGCTAAAAAAGCATACATCCATCAATTGTTAATAATACCCGCACCATAAGCAAACAACGCCGGTGCCCCTCCTGTGTGCCAAAACAATACTGATTTATCCACACCAATCTGACCCTTGCGAATCATACCCATCAGCCCAGCCATCGCCCTCCCGGTATAAACCGGATCAAGTAATATGCCCTCCTGCTGCGCAGTCAAGCGAATGGCTTTACGTTCAGCCTCACCGACCACACCGTAACCCCCACCCAGATAATCTGCATTAAGCTGTACATCGCTCAAACTAAATTCAGCATCAACTCCTAGCAATGTTGCAGTTGAACGTGCCAGTTCTAAAACCATTTGCTCGAAGCCTTGCCCCTCAAGCTCTTGCTTATCAATTTTGATACCTATTAATTCAACATCCCAGTCGAGCAGTTTTTTCGCTACCATCAGGCCAGCATGTGTACCACCCGAACTGGAAGCAAAGACGATATGCCCGAGCGATTTCTTTAGCGCATCAAGCTGCTGTTTCAACTCGCACAGCGCCTCAACAAAAGCTGCTGCACCAAGTTCGTTAGAGCCACCGTAGGGCACCAGAAAAGGCTTTTTACCGGCCGCTTTGAGCTGAGCGGCCAGTTCAGGAATATCTTCGCCTTTGCGATGCTCACCCGCCCAATGAATATGTGCTCCCAGCAATTCATTCAGCAACAAGTTGCCTTGCGCTTCGGCAGGGGCTTCCCCGCCCAGTACAAGATGACATTCCAGTCCCAACTGCGCAGCAGCAGCAGCCGTTTGGCGACAGTGATTGGATTGTTCCGCCCCCGCGGTAATGATGCAGTCAGCGCCCTGCGCCAGTGCTTCACCGAGAATGAATTCCAATTTACGGGTCTTGTTGCCACCCAAGGCCAAACCAGTCAGGTCATCCCGCTTCATCAATATCAGCGGCCCACCCAATGCTTTGCTGAGGCGAGGCAATTCAATTAGTGGAGTTGGGAAAAAACCTAACGATTGACGTGGCAGCGATATGGGCAACATGACGAGTAATCCTTTCTGATTAAGCTGCTGATTTTCAAGGCTATCAGCAATATAGGCAAGTCGGTATAACGATTAATTTGTCGCCAACAGCACAAGGCGTATTATTACTGCATATCGGCTAAAAAGGATTTTCTACAATTATGCTATTACTGATCTTATATGCCTTAACGGCACTGGTTTTCTCCTTCCTCTGCTCAATTGCAGAGTCGGTCATCCTCAGTGTCACAAACGCCCATATCGCCCTTCTGGAACAACAGGAGAAACCCGCGGCGTCATTATTACGCAAGCTAAAAAAAGATATCGACCGGCCTTTAGCCGCCATATTGACGCTCAACACCATCGCCCATACCGTCGGCGCGGCAGGTGTTGGATCTCAAGCCGCTGTTGTTTTTGGCAGCACTTCTCTGGCGATAACCTCTGCCGTTCTGACCTTTATGATTCTGATCTTTTCAGAAATCATTCCCAAAACATTAGGTGCCCATTATTGGCGACAGCTGGCGCCGGTGACTGCATACAGTCTGCAATGGTTAATTCGCCTGCTCTATCCCTTTGTAAAACTATCGCAAAAACTGACTCAACAGCTCACCGACAAGCCCAACCTGCACGGCCTTAACCGTGACGAATTCGCCGCCATGGCCGAGGTCAGCGTCAAAGAGGGGCAACTGGCGCCGCAGGAATCGAAAATAATGAAGAATTTATTACGGCTTCGAGATATCCACGTCAGTGATGTGATGACACCGCGAACCGTGGTGTTTTCTGCAGAAGAAAATCTCACTATCTCAGATTTTTTTCAACTCCCGCACCCCCATCAATTTTCTCGTATTCCCATTTATCAAGAGACACCGGGCGAAGTACATGGTTTTGTGCTGCGTACTGACCTGTTAATAGCCCAGGCGGAAGGGAATGCCGACAATCAACTCAAACACTATCGTCGCGATATTAACGCTACTCTCGATTCAATGTCTCTCTCTCAATCTCTGGACGAATTTATCCGCCTTAAGGCGCACCAGATGCTGGTGGTGGATGAGTATGGTGACATGAAGGGCATTGTTACATTGGAGGACATTTTCGAAACCTTGCTGGGTCTGGAAATTATCGACGAAAGCGACCGCATTGAGGATATGCAGAGGCTAGCGCGCAAGCTATGGAGCCGCCGAGCAAGTAAATTAGGAATAAATATCAACGAATAGAGTAAAACCTATTATGCACGTTGACGATCGCTCCTGTGGCTGGTCACTAATCTTTCAAATTGATCTGCCGGCGTAGGCTTACCCTTCAGATACCCTTGTCCTTGATGACAACCAGCCTTCTCTAAAAACTGCTGCTGAGCTATCGTTTCAATCCCTTCAGCGATGACATCCAAATTAAGGTTTTCACTTAACGCAATGATTGCTTTTACAATAGCCCTATCATTGTTATCACTCGGAAGTCCTGTAACGAATGAGCGGTCAATTTTTAGTTTATTAACAGGCAGTCGTTTTAGATAACTCAAGGAGGAATAGCCCGTTCCGAAATCATCGATGGCAATAGTGATCCCAAGCATCTTGAGCCGTTCCATCAACTCAATCGTATATTCGGCACGACCCATAACAACGCTTTCGGTAATCTCCAACTGAAGATGCTGAGGATCCAACCCCTCCTCACTTAACGTGTCATAAATAATTGTTTCAAAATCTGCCGACTGAACTTGATGCCCTGATACATTGACTGCCACCACATCCAAGTTTATCCCTTGCTTCAACCAATTCGACATATCCTTGCATGCCTGTTGTAACACTTGTTGGCCCAGAGCATTAATAAGCCCCTGCTCTTCAGCAATCGGAATAAATTTATCAGGTGGAATCAAGCCTGCTTCCGGGTGACGCCACCGGACCAATGCTTCAGCACCAAAAATATCACCCGTTTTCAGAGAAAACTGTGGTTGATACCAAACCTCCAGCTCCTTTTTCTCCTCAATGGCTCGACGTAGTTCTATACCGAGCGTAATTCGCTCCAAAGCTATAACCGTTAGCTCAGGCGTATAAAACTCATACTTGTTCCGGCCGGTTTCTTTTGCCTTATACATGGCCGACTCAGAATTTTTTATCAAGGTTACCGGATCATCATCAGCATCATCTGACTCCTCACAACACAAGCTAATACCAATGCTGGCTGAAATATTCAACTTCATACCATCAACCCAAAACGAAGGCACTAAACTCCCAAGCAAATTAGCAGCAACATGGGCGGCATAACCTTGGGCATCAAGGTCTTCCAATAAAACCACAAATTCATCACCGCCAATACGCGCCAAGATATCTTTCTTTCTTAAGATCTCTTCAAAACGCCTTGCAACCTCTTCCAAAATCGCGTCGCCAACAAGGTGCCCCAAGCTATCATTGATATTTCTGAAATGATCAAGATCCAGGGTCAATACCGCTAGTTTTGTATCCGTTCCATGGCATAAAGAAATTGCTTTTTCCAGACACCCACTTAAATACGTACGATTTGGTAAACCTGTGAGCGAATCATAATGAGCCAACCGATAGACACGCTCCTCAGACCGTTTCTTTTCGTAAACATCAATCATACTACAGCGGACATGTTGGCCATTTGCAGATGGCAATGACAGCCCCACCAGTCGCATTTCACAGGGCCTTTCATCACCCTCTAACGTTTTATATACCCACTCGAACATCGGGCATTTTTCGTTCATCACCCTAGAAAATTGTTCCTTCAACCAGTCTTTACTGTCCTGACCTTCAGGTTGAAAACTTGGACACAAATACCAAATAGAGCGCCCTGACAGCTCCTCTTTTGACAATCCAAACAGGCTTGCCGCGTTAGCATTTGTTTCATAAAAAAAGCCCGTTTCAACATCAATTACAGCAATTGCTTCAGTAGCATTTTCAAACAAGGTGGCAAAGCGGTTTTCACTTTCTTGGCGCAATGTATGTTCACGTTTCAATTGGCCACCGCGAATATTAACCGTGCCCTTCAGCTTACGATTCCATAAAAAAAGCGAAATAATAAATGCGAGAGAAACCCCTGTGATTTGAGAAATTAATAAAAGGTCAATCGATACATCTTGCTTAACCTTAATCCACCGCTGAGCAATTTCATTACGTTGATTGTTACCGATATTCTGCAACGCCTTCTCCAGAATATTGCGTAATTCCGGCCAGTCATTCCGAATAGCCATACTCAAGCCCGGTGCAGGGAAAGATGTCATCGCGGCAATTTTAAGATTACCTAAGTTATGACTTTGAATTTGGTGGGCAACCCCCCCCAAACGCCCAATCGTAGCTACCGCCTTACCACTAGCAACCGCCTTTAGACTGTTTAACTCTGAATTAAAGAAAATGGGTACTACGCCAGGTACACTTTCGAGCACCAGTTCTGTCGAAGCATACGCACGAACCAAAGCAATCCGCTCACCCTTTAAATCCATCTCACTATCAAAATCCAAGCCGTCATTGCGGGTCACAATCACATATGGGTTATCCAGATAAGGTAATGTAAACAACATACTCTTTTGGCGATCTTTTGTAATCGTCATCACCGGAGACATATCGAGCTGATGGCGGCGCAAGCGAGTTACAACATCCCCCCAGTTAAGCCCCGGCACTAACTTAAACTTTAAACCCGTAGCCTCAGATATCAGCTGCAAATAATCCGCACTGATACCTTCCATTTCCCCGAAATTATTAACGATCTCGTAGGGGGGATAGTTGGTATCAATACCAATACGAATGACAGGGTGTTTTTCAATCCATGATCGTTCGTCGACAGTTAACCACGATACATCTGGGCTCGCCATTGCCTCTACGGATGGAATAAACCAACCACAGATCAAAGCCAAAATGAGATAAACAATCGAAAAAAACTGTTTAAACTGTCTACGTACTAATATTGCTGTCGCCAAAAAAAGCACCATATAGAGGAATAATTCACTTCTCATCTAATGCTTAATGCAGCACAAAATTACAAGAAGGTTCCGCAAGAATAGTGCAGCAACCGGCAATTACTAACTTAGGTGCGCCAAACTTGATCTATGTCAATTTTGACGCGTACATCCTTTAATCAACAACCAAAGGAGGCATCGGACAATCGAGATTCAGTGCTATCGCACGCACCAGCTCAACTTCCACCGGTTTGATGACATCATCGTGACTGACGCAGGCACACAGAGCTTTAAGCAAGCGGGGCTTTTGTAACGGCTGCAATCGGTTTAGCAGCTGCAAAGCACGCGATAAATCCTTTAAGTCATACTCATTACGTTTGATAAATTGCAGCCGCTGTAAACCCAATGTTTCCGTTGCAGCAACAAAAGCCTGTTGTGCGGCCTGCAAACCCGTTTCATCATTATCGGCCCCAGCTTCAGCCATAGCCGATAGCAACAAACCACAGGCTTTACCCACCAGTTTCAAGCTGCGTATTGAGCCTAGTTCGGAAAGCTTGGTTTTGGGAGGTTGTAAATGATGTAACAAAACACGGTATAGCGCCCATTCGTGTAATTCGATGCGTGCATCGGCCTGCATTAAAGCGACGACATTCTGACGAAATTGATCAAACTGATTACTGGTTAATTGTTTCAAGGCAGGCAAACTTAGCTCAAGCAATGGCAGGCGATATTCAGCCTCCATCTCAAAGGTTGCACTCAACTGGCGAGTAAAACCGAACACCACCGAATTGGCATGTTCACTCAACTGTTGCCACTGCTTTTCACGCACAACTTCGTCACTGTCGAGCAACAAACAATATACCAGCGCACGTGCTCCATAAGGTTCACTAGCGGCATCCAACACCGAAGCAGGCAGACTCTCAAGCAGGTTATGCGCATAAAGCACATGTTTATCGTCAGTGCCGCCAATGCTGTTAAGCAATTCCTCACTGACCGCCGTTGCCGTGACTGCTGCGGTTGACGGTGCAAAGCCTGATACTGTCGAACTCTGACCTGAAAATCCGGAACCCGCCTGGGCTGTGCTCGCTGCGGAGTTTGAGGCGGCGTCAAAACGGCCACTCCAGTTCGGATCAATTCTTGTAATCCGATCCGATAACGGTGGATGTGTCGCCATTAGGCTGGAGAAAAAGGGCTGCACCGCCTGACCAAAAAACATATGACTCATTTCGCTAGCCTGCGGGTTCTCTATTTTTGAGCCGGCACTAAAACCACCAATCTTTTTAAGTGCGCCACTGATACCTTGCGGATTACGAGTAAATTGCACCGCCGAAGAATCAGCCAAAAACTCACGTTGCCGACTAACCGCTGCTTTAATCCAATTACCAAAAAAGGTACCAACATAACCAATAGCCATCAGGCCTGCGCCCAACGCCAAAAATGGCAGCGCGCTATTGTTTTTACTGGAGCGACTGCGATAACCGGTGCGCGAAACACTGCGTAACACGAAATAACCAATCATACCCAGCACCAAAATGCCGTGTAAGACTCCGATCAAACGTACATTAAGACGCATATCACCATTAAAAATATGGCTGAATTCGTGTGCGATGACACCCTGCAGCTCATCACGATCAAGCTGTTGCACACAGCCGCGCGTAACACCAATCACCGCGTCGACAGGTTTATAACCCGCGGCAAAGGCATTTATACCTTCCTCTTCAATTAAATACACAGGAGGTACTGGAGTACCGGAAGCGATAGCCATTTCCTGCACAACATTAAGCAGCTTGCGCTCATCGGCATCATCGCTATTAATATTGAGTAAGCGACCACCCAGAGATTCAGCGACCACTTTGCCACCGCTGGAAAGCTGAGATAATTTATAGAGACTGGCAAGCAACACCACCGCGCCAATGCCACCACCAATTTTGAACAGCATCGGCCAGGAAAAATACTGTAATGCCAACTGCCATTCCTGTAGGGGGATGCCATTAAGCCACGCCAGCACAGCCATGACTAACAGCTGCGTAAGGCAAATCAAAAACACCACGGCCAGCGCAAACATCAACACTAAATGTCCGGTTTTACGGCGGGCCTGGTCTTGGTGTTCAAAGAAATTCATGGTTGGCTCTCGCAAAAAAAGACTATCCCACAGCAATGCTGTGGGGCGTTAGAACACTGTGGGTTCGACTCAGCGTGCCCCGCTTGATCGGGTATTAGCCAAATACGTGCGACTGAAATCGCACCTACATTTTGTAACGCATCAAGCTGCGGGAAACATAACCCACAGAAATTAAAACTTAACTTCCGGCGCTTTTTGAATTTCTACGCTGTCCTCAAATTCCAGTAACGAAGCATCCTGCCCGTGACCAAAAGTAGGCGCAACAATAACGGGGGGGAAGCTCTGGCGGTAGGTGTTGTACCCTGTCACCGAGTCATTAAAAGCCTGACGGGAAAAAGCCACTTTGTTTTCAGTGCTGGTAAGTTCTTCCGTCAGCTGCATCATATTCTGATTGGCCTTAAGGTCAGGATAGGCTTCCATCACCATATTAAAGCGCCCCATCGCACCCGCTAACAATCCTTCTGCTCCAGCTAGTTCGCCCATTGCTGCGGCACTACCAGGGTTCGCTGATGCAGACTGTAACCCTGCCATGGCTTGATTACGTGCACCAATCACGGCTTCCAGCGTTTCACGTTCATGGCTTAAATAAGCCTTTGCTGTTTCTACCAGATTAGGAATCAGGTCATAACGACGCTTGAGTTGCACTTCGATTTGCGCGAAGGCATTTTCGTAACGATTTTTAAGCGAAACCAGTTGGTTGTAAATTCCAACTACGTAAAACACCAAAACGGCGATAACAACTAAACCAACAATCGTGCTGATATCCATAATGCTTCCTTTGCTTGACGAAAACTAAATAATGCTCTTAGTTTGGCTAAAATCTGCTATTTTTCAACATATCAATCAGGGTAAATCCTGGAAAGATTCTATACTAAGTCTATCGTCATTCAATCTGCTCTATAAACCATGCCAAAAACCCTAACCTATTTGCTAGGAACGTTGTCGCTGCACTTCACAGATTTCGGCCACGCCAGCAGTTTTTACAGCCTGTTCCTGCCATTTGTTGATGTACTGTTTCTGATTTTTTTGTGCTGGCAGCTGATGTTTTTTATGGCGCTAAACAACAGTTTTTCCGATGGCGATCATTACCATCTGCAGGACTTGATTGTTGACATTTATGACCTGCGCTACGACATTCAGGATCATGGACTGCTAAGCGCTCTATTCAGCCTGGCGCTAAATCTGTTTGAGGTAGCGTGTTTCTTTCTGTCTATTTTTTATTATTACGGCATGGTGATTGAAATGATACGGCTTTAATTACGTCTGCCATGCTTCTGTAGGTCAGGCTTTAGCCTGCCATATAAGACTAATACTCGATAACGCGGGGCACACTGAGTATTACCTACAAAACAAACAAAAACGGGCCGCATAAGCGACCCGTTTCCTAAACACAATTTCAACCCTGGTTAATTTTCAAACCCTAGCCATTTTTGCGTTCAAACTCATTCATAAATTCAGCCAGTTTTTGTACACCTTCCATTGGCATAGAGTTATAAATAGACGCTCGCAAACCACCCACAACAGCGTGACCTTTCAGTGCGTACATACCTTGCTCCAGCGCTTCGGCAAGAAACTTATCAGCCAGCTCATTATTATTCGGCAGATGATATGACACGTTCATAGTTGAGCGAAAATCACGATGCGCAACCGCTGAGTAAAAATCAGACGTGTCCAAAATATCGTACAGAACCTTGGCTTTTTGCTCGTTGATTTTCTCCATGGCAGCAACACCGCCCTGCTCCTTCAGCCACTCCAATACACACATCAGCAGATAAATTGCGAAGGTGTTAGTGGTATTCGCCAGAGACTTCTCATCAGCTGACACTTTAAAGTCCAGCATGGTTGGCGTGTGAGGCATCGCATGCCCAAGCAGGTCTTCGCGACAAACCATCATCGCCACACCAGATGGGCCGAGGTTCTTTTGCAGACCGGCATACACCAGACCAAACTGGTTGTAATCCATTTCACGGGACAGTAACTCAGACGTTGCATCTACCACTAATGGCACATCGCCAGTGTCCGGAAACTCCTGCCAGCGAGTGCCGAAAATAGTGTTGTTAGACGTCAAGTGAGCATAAGCCGCGTCCTGATCAATCGCTGACGCATCAAACTCAGGGATGGCGCTGTAGCCAGAGCTTGCGCCATCAACAACTCGAATAACCTCTCCGTACCGTTCAGCTTCTATACGAGCTAATTTCGCGAAGTTACCCGTTTCAAAATACAGCGCTTTAGGCTTCGCCACACGCTGCATAAAGTTCATGGGAATAGACGCGAACTGCATACGTGCGCCGCCATGCATGTAGAAAATCTTGAAGTTATCGGGCACACCGGAAAGCTCACGGAACAGCGACTCACAGCGATCGATGATATCCATAAACTGTGGCGAACGGTGACTCAGCTCAACCACTGAAACACCCATACCTTGGTAATCCATAAATTCTGCCTGCGCACGTTCCATTACCGCTGTCGGTAACATGGCAGGGCCGGGGCCAAAATTAAAAACGCGTGAGCTCATAAATTATTTTCCTAGTGTCCGAAGCATTTGATAGTCGGAAGATTTTCTATATTTAACAACAATAATTAGGGGCATTTTTATACAGTAATTTAGCATTTATTTCTAGGCCACTCTATCAAGATAAGGCAAGACAGCCCACAAAACACATGGAATAATTAGCCGCGCGTAATCATCATCAACTTATCATTGGTAAAAGCTGAAACTCATGCAAGATTTAACCGTTACCCTCATTCAACAACCATTATTCTGGCTTGATGCAAAAGCTAACCAACAGCACTTTGCTAACCTTATTACGCCATTGGCAGGCAAAACGGATCTCATTATTTTGCCGGAAATGTTTAATACCGGTTTCAGCATGGATCCAGCACCTGTTGCCGAGCCTATGACGGGCACAACACTACAATGGCTTACCGAACAAGCTTCGCAATGTGGTGCGGCTATTACCGGCAGTTTTACTATCAAAGAAGGCGATCAATTTTATAACCGCATGGTGTTCATGAAACCTGATGGTGAATACCACTGCTACGACAAACGCCATCTATTTCGCATGGGTAACGAGCATCATCGCTATCAAGGCGGTTCAGAGCGTTTAATTGTGGAATATCGAGGTTGGCGTATTTGCCCCATGGTCTGTTATGACCTGCGTTTCCCTGTGTGGTCACGCAACAGTTATGCCGATGGTCACAACAATTATGACCTGCTGATCTTTGTCGCCAATTGGCCCGAGCCACGTCGACAACATTGGTTGTCTTTATTACGCGCTCGCGCTATAGAAAACCTGACTTATGTCGCAGGCGTGAACCGTCTTGGCACAGATGGCAATGGTCTTGATTACAGTGGCGATTCAATGTTATTTGATGCCTGGGGGGATGACGTCATTAACGCTCGATCTGAAGCAAGCTGCTTTACACAAACGCTCAGTTATCAAGCGTTACGAAAAATCCGTAAACAATTCCCGGCGCACTTAGACGCCGACAATTTTGAATTGAAGTTCTGACGACTAAAATTAGGCGCGCTCGTCAATAATACGGCCTTTTCTAGATGGTTTTTTTTGCTTTTTCATTCCGCTCATAGAAACCTCCAGAGCGTCATCCTCTTCGTCACGGCGATCACTGCCTCGGCGATCCGGTCGCCCTGCACGCATGCTTCTTAAAGAGCGCCGTCGATCACCCTGTCGTTTCTTAAAACGACGACGTGGTTCTTCTACTTTTTGCTTCTGTTCGGTCTCGAAACGCTCTGTTTTCGCCGTTTCCTGAATGTTGTCCGAACGCTTCACTGCATTGTTTTCAGTGGCCGTACGATTAACCGTACCAATTGGAATAAGATCTAGCATCCTCTACTCCCGGCTGCTCTCCCGCAGCCAAAAACAGGTGGTCTCAACATCATCAGCAGTAAATTCCACTGATTTAAAACCAGCCTCTTTCCATTTTATAAACACAAATACCTTTAAAATCAATCTAATAGAAAACAGATTCATTTATTAGGCGTTTTTTATTTCTTTGCTCCCTATTATCGGCCAGCTTTTAGAAAACTGTAGTAATTACTAAATACTAACTTATCTAAGCGGTTTCAATCAGCAAACAAATCATCAAAATCCAGTACTTGTCCAGTCGACGACGTATCGTAACCGGGCACATCAACAACGCGCTCATGAAACTGCTTCGATTTAAGTAATGCCTTTAACCGAGCCACATGATTGCTGGATTCATCATGGGCAACAGCCAGTACATAAGCTTCGCTCAGTAGTGGTATAAAATTCAAACCAAATTTTTCTGCTGCCGCTTTAATACCAAGCCCCGCATCAACCGTGCCACTGGCAATCATCGCTGCGACAGCCAGATGGGTAAACTCTTCATGCCCATAACCGGCAATATCACGGCTAGAAACATCATCAATCTCGAGTAGATGATCAAAAATTGTGCGCGTACCAGAACCACGCTGACGGTTTACAAACCGTACTGAACGCTTGTTTAAGTCACTAATATTGCGGATATTTTTGATATTAGCTTTATCTGTCATCAAGCCCTGCTCCCGGGTGGCCAACAGCAACAATGTGTGTCGCTTTGGATCAAGCCAGGTGCGGTACAGAGGGGCCAACTCAGCTTTAATCTTCTCCAAAGGAAAATGAAAGCCAGCCACTTCACATTGCCCGCTGGATAACAATCGCAAAGCATCCAGACTACCTCGTGTTTCAACGGCAACGTCCAGTGCCGGTTGCTGACTGAGCAAATCAATAAATTCAGCGACCACAATACCGTGACTGGCAAACATCCTCAGCCGATCATGATTCACACTGCCCAACTCAAGCGCCAGTTCGTTATTAATTTCATCGACCAGGTGAGTTAATTCCGGCTTCATTTTATCGATAGCCTGCTGTTCAAAGGCGAGTAGTTTTTCACCCAAAGGACTCAAACGAGCGCCACGCCCGCGCTCTAAAATCATCAGTGGCGTGTTAAATGTCTGCTCCCAGCCCTTCACTAATCCCCACGCATAACGGTACGAAAAACCCAGTACTGTGCTGGCTTTTTTAAGGGAACGATCGCGGCGTACAGCATGCAATAGAAGAAACAGGTTTTGCTCTATTTCTCGATTCTCCTTAGCCTCCACCTGCCAACGCAAAGATAACGATATATGCATGAAATTGCCTATTTAAAATAATCAAAAAAACTTTAGTATGCGCACCAAATTGGCATATATATGAAAAACTTTACACTAAATACAGAAGGAAAGTTCAGATGAAATACGCTCCCTTGGGAAAAAGCCTGCTGGCAGGTTTGGTCATCAGCGCGTCAGGTTCCGCAATGGCCGCAAATTCAGCGGTAAATGAGCTATTAAAAGCACTTTACCAAAATGGCACCATTGATCAGGCAACTTACGAGTTAGTTAAACAGGCTGCACAGGCTGAAGCTGACGAGAATCGCGCTCAAATACGAGAAATCAGTGTCGCTGAATCACAAAAATCAGTCGATCAGCTGGTTGACCAAAAGCTGGCTAAAGTAAAAAGCAGCAAACCTACGGTTACCTTGGGTGGCCGTATTCATCTAGATGCAGGCTCAATTAGCGAAGACAACATCGACCACAACAGTGGCACGGAAATTCGTCGTGCGCGTTTATTTGCCAAAGGTGATTTAGATAAAAACTGGGGCTACAAGCTTCAATACGACTTCACCGCTACAGGCAGCGACGGAATTCAAGATGCCTACTTAGATTACAAACCGCTGAAAATCCGGATTGGTCACGCCAAAGAGCCGTTCAGTTTACAAAACACCACAAGCTCAAAATACACCACCTTTATCGAACGTGGTCTACCGCACGTTTTTGCTGAAGGTCGTAATATTGGCATTCAAACAAAACGTAACGGCGATAACTGGATGATCGCCGGTGGTATCTTTGGCGATGGCCGTGACGGTTCAGCCAGTGGTGAAAACAATGAAGGCTGGGGGGCCTCGGTACGAGGTACCGTTGCACCTATTAATAGCGAAGAAGCAACATTACATTTAGGTGCGGCTTTGTCTTATCGCAATGTCGGTGGCGATCACATGCTGCGTTACAAAGAGCGTCCTGAAGCTCATATCACCGATACTCGTATTGTTGATACCGGTTCGTTTGATGCCAACGACATAACCCGTGCCGTGCTGGAAGCTGCTTTTATCCGCGGCCCTTTCCATGTACAGGGTGAGTACTACCGCACCGAAGTGGATCGCCAAGCAACAGGCGCTAACAGCGACGACCTAAGCTTTGGCGGTTATTACGTGGAAGCAGGTTTATTCCTTACCGACGATTCCAAAAACTATAAAGCCTCTAGTGGCAGCTTTGGCCGTATCACACCAAAAAGTGACAATGGTGCTTGGCAGATTGCGGCACGCTTCAGCAACCTTGATCTAAGCGATCAAGATATCAACGGTGGTGAAGCCGATAGTGTCACATTGGGCCTGAACTGGTTCGCAACATCAAATATCCGTTTCAGTGCTAACTACGTCAACATTCTTGATGTCGACGGTGGTCCAACTGCCGGTGATGAGCCTGATGCGTTCATCGTCAGAACACAGGTTGAGTTTTAAATAACTCGCAATAACTATTTTTAATCCGGCACGGTCATTTCTAACAATGTGAGAAATCCAAACAAAGATCTCTCACAGTCGTTCGAGGTGACACCGTGATTAATCAGCTATCAACACCACAATTCCGTGTATTTATGCCTAATTTCAGGATGAAATCATGAAAACGTTAAAACTACTAATAGCCTTCTCGCTGTCCTTATTCATATCAGGACAATCACTGGCTGATGACATCCAGCGCCTGCGTTTGGCCACTACCACCAGCACCGATAACTCCGGCCTACTCGCTGTGCTCCACCCTGCCTTTGAAGAGAAGTACAACATCAAGGTCGACGTCATTGCCGTCGGCACAGGTAAAGCACTACGCCTGGGCAGAAATGGTGACGTTGATGTGGTGATGGTGCATGCGCCTGGCGCAGAAAAGGATTTTGTTGCTAAAGGTTTTGGCGTTGAGCGCCTGGCCGTCATGCACAATGACTTTGTGGTACTTGGCCCCAAGGCTGATCCTGCCGACATGAAAACAGCGGCCACACTTGATGAGGCGTTACAGCGTATCACCAAGTCAGGTGCGTTATTTGTATCGCGCGGAGATGACTCAGGTACTCATAAAAAAGAAAAAACGCTTTGGAAAAGTGCAGCTATCGAACCACAAGGTGACTGGTATTTAGCCGTCGGCCAAGGCATGGGTGCGGTATTACAAATCAGCAACAACAAAAGTGCATACACACTGACAGACCGCGGCACGTATCTGGCTTACAAAAGTAAAATCAACTTAGAAGTGGTTTATGAAGGCGCACCAAACCTGCTCAATCCATACCATGTAATTCTGGTTAACCCTAAAAAACACCCGCACGTAAAAACAGAATTGGCGCAACGCTATGTCGATTACATTCGCAGTGCTGAGGGTCAGGCTATTATCGCTAACTTCAAAGTTAACGGTGAGCTGTTATTTCATCCTGATGTCATAAAATAACGTTATTATTTTCTCGTTTGACCGTGTCGCCGCATTCACCTCCCCCCCCCAAGGAGTACGGTGACACAAAAAAGGGAGGCTTATGCCTCCCTTTTCTTTTTCAGCTGTTCCCGTTTAATCAAACTGGATTTTCAGCAACTCCCGCCACCACGCCACCATCAATTAGTTAGTCATCATTTCCAGCGACGGTTACTCCATAGCCAGCTATCAGGCGATTCAATGATTTGCTTTTCAAGCGCACGCACATATAACTCTGTCACCGGATAAGTATCACGTGTCTTTTTATAAGGCGGTTCAGCTAGTAATTCAAAGCTCACTTCGTATTGGCCCCGCGAAACGCGTGTCATTTTTACGAACACCACCGGTATTTTTGTAAATTGTGCTATTTTTTCAGGGCCTATAAAAAAGCGCGTTTCGCGATTTAAAAACTGCGTCACATGAGCGCGGCCTTTAGTTGGCGGACGTTGATCAGAAAGAATTGAATAAAAGCGCTGCGAACCTTTGCGTTTTATCACTTCCGTCATAACGTCTTTCAAATTAATTAAATCAGCGCCAAAGCGTGTTCGCATTTCATACATAAACCGGTCTGCACTTTTAGCATGTAACGGCTTATAAACCGCATCCATACTGATCGGCACTTCAATACTGGCCGATAACAACAACCATTCCCAATTAGCGCAATGTCCGCCCAACAGGTTAAACGAACTACCTGTATCAATAATCGCTTGCAGCACTTCTGGGTTAATAACTTTGACTCGTTGCTGTATCTCCTGCTTCGTCATACTCGCAGAGTGAATTGACTCAACAATAACATCGGCAAGATTACGATAAAAACTCTTGGCAATGGCAATTTGCTGCTGCTCGTCTTTATCAGGAAAGGCGTACGACAAATGTGTGGCCACCACCTTTCGGCGATAACGCGCAACGTAATAAAGCAGAAAATACACCGTGCCGGAAAACAGATATAAAACCGACAATGGAATTTTGGATAAAAGTTTTAGCATCTTAAATAGTACTAGGGCCTTGGGAAACCCGCCCATTATAGGCTTGTGCCGCGTCAGTGGAAGTCTCTTATTGAGGGAAAAACCAATAAAACGTCGTCATTAATGGGCTGCTGATCGAACCTGAGCTAGAATCGACTGTCTGTTTTTAAAGACTTTTCAACCATTGCAAGGATCCGTTACGTGCCCAAGCTATCTTCTCGATTGTTACAACTTTCAATGTCACTTTGCGTAGCCATTACACTGGCCGCCTGCACCACAACACTCGACACCTACAACACAACGGAAGATGTCAGCAACGACATCATCAAAAGTCCCACCGACAACCGTGAATACTTGGCTTTTGAGCTAGAAAATAAGTTACAAGTATTGGTGATTTCCGATCCCGAAGCCGACAAAGCCGCCGCCTCGTTGAGTGTTGCTGTGGGTAGCGGCTCAGATCCGAAAGACCGCGAAGGATTGGCGCACTTTCTTGAGCACATGCTGTTCCTAGGTACAGAAAAATACCCCAAAGCGGGCGCCTACCAAGAGTTCATCAGCCAACACGGCGGCTCACACAATGCCTATACTTCCTTCGACGAAACCAATTATTTTTTTGATGTGAATATCGATGACCTTGAACCTACCTTGGATCAATTTGCACAATTTTTTATCGCTCCGTTATTTGACGCCCAGTATGTAGAGCGCGAAAAACACGCCGTGCATTCTGAATACCAAGCCAAGATCAAAGATGACAGCCGCCTGCAATACGACGTACTCAAAGCCATCGGCAATCCGGAACATCCTTTTTCTCAATTTTCTGTTGGCAGCCTAGACACCCTGGCAGATCACGAAAACAAACCCGTACGTAACGACTTACTGGTTTTCTATCAACAGCATTATTCCGCCAACCGCATGTCACTGGTCGTGCTAGGCAAGCAGTCTGTTAGCGAATTACGTCAACTGGTGAGTGAAAAATTTGCTGCAGTGGCAAACCACAACAGCCCTGCCTCCGACTTCAAACAACCGCTATTTAAAAAACAGCAACTACCTCTGCGCGTCAGCACCATCCCCAATAAAAACCTGCGCCAATTGAGCTACTACTTCCCCATCGCCAGCACTCGTGCTCACATCGACAGCAAACCCGTTAATTACATCAGTAACCTACTGGGCCACGAAGGCGAAGGCAGTTTATTGTCTTACCTGAAAAACCAGGGCTGGGCAGATAGTTTAAGCGCAGGTATGGGCTTTGAAGACAATCAACAGGCCAGTTTGAATATCAGCATTGGTTTAACCGAATCAGGGCTAAAAAATACCGACGCTATTACCCGCGCGCTGTTTCAGAGCATCGAGTTAACCAAACAGCAAGGTCTGCAAGAGTGGCGTTTTGATGAGCAGGCGCAACTCGCCAAACTGGCATTTGAATTCCAGGAAAACGGCAATAACATGCATTACGTGACACGCCTGGCTAGCCATTTAAAACAGGTTCCTGCCACACAGGTATTAAGTGCTCCGTATCAAATGACCCAATACAAACCAGCACTGCTTAGCGAGTATCTGAAAGCACTGCGACCGAACAATATGTTGATGATGGTGGTAGGAAAAGGCTTATCGGTTGATCAACACAGCGAGCATTTCAACGCCCCCTATGCCGTCGCTGACATTTCTGACGAGCAGATTTCCCTGTGGCAAAACCCAACACTTAACCCAGCGATTAAGTTGCCCGCAGCCAACCCGTTTATTCCAAATCAGCTGAGCATTATCAAAGCACCTTATGACGCTACAGCCAATCCTCAACAACTGCTGACAGAGTCCGGCATTGTCACATGGCATAGTCTTGATACCAGTTTCAAAACACCTAAGGCCGATGTCTACTTCACGTTACGTTCGCCAATGGCAAATCAATCTGCTCTGAACGTGGCACTAACGAGCCTATATGTAAAAACCGTTAACGAACGCCTGAACGAGTTCAGCTATCCCGCAGCATTAGCGGGCTTGAGTTATCAGCTTTATCCGCACGTGCGCGGCATCAGTGTACGTATTTCCGGCTATCAGGATAAACAACCACTATTATTGGAAGAAATCCTCAGCGCGCTCAACAACGCAGATATCAAAGCAGCAACCTTCCTGCGTCACAAAGATGAATTACTGCGCGGCTGGCAAAATGCCTTACAACAAAAACCGTATCAGCAGAGCCTCGCCCGCACCTCAAAATTGGTGACCAAGCCCAGCTGGACAGAATCACAATTAATTAGCGCACTAGAACCCATTCAGACTAACGACCTGCAGCAATTTGCTGACGATTTTCTAGCTCAACTGAATATTGAGGTGCTTGCCAACGGCAATATCAGCGCCGGTTCTGCTGTCGCGATGACCGATCAAATTGCCCGACAGCTGAAGGGATACAGCCATGCCGTTAAAGTAACTAGACCTGATATCAATAAACTGTCAGCGGAGCAAAAACTACTCTACCAATTTGACGTGCCTCACACAGATAACGCCGCCACACTTTATATACAGGGCGAAAATAAAAGCATTGAGACGCGCGCGCGTTTTGGGTTACTCAACCAAATCTTATCAACACCCTTCTACCACGAGCTGCGAACTCGCCAGCAACTGGGTTATATCGTCTTCAGCAGCCCGATGACATTGATCGACGTGCCTGCATTGAGTTTCACCGTGCAATCACCCAGTACTTCCGCTTCCGATATTGTCAGTGCCATGGATGTTTTTTTAACCGGCTTTTCCGGCACCCTCAACAACATGGACGAAGCCACTTTGGCAACACATAAAAAAGCATTGATTGGACGACTAATAAAAAAGGACTCGCGTATCACCGAGCGCAGCAACCGTTACTGGAATGAAATAGACCGTAGCAACTTCCGTTTTAATACACGTGAACAGCTAGCCACTGCTATTGAAGCCGTTGATCTGAAGACAATTCAAGAGAGCTATTTGCAGGACATTATTAAACAACCACGCCAACTCACCATCATGGCGGTAGGTAACGCGGGCAACACGCCCATTACTGACGATTACCAACTCATCAGCAGAGGCGAACTGTCACAATTGAACAAGGCTTATGTAGAGTAGAGAAAGGGCTTGTTCGAGGTTAACGCTTAAGATCACATTAAACTGGCTTCTAACCCCTGCCCATACTGCTGCAACTGCAGCAGTACATCGCGCTTTTCTACCGACAACTCAGTGTCAGTAAGCAGCTTATCAAGATATTCAAAGTAACTTGGCAATGTCAGCGCAGCATCTTCATCTTGTATCAAACGATGATGACGAAACTCCTGCCATTGCTGTTGTTCATCCGCCGTCAGTGACTGCGGATAATTTCGTGCACGATAGCGAAACAGCATTTCCGGCAAGCGTGCATCATGAAACGGTGGCTGAGTATTACTCAACTGTTCTGGCGTCAGATGGCGTAACTCATCCATCAGCTGTCGGTCGTGGCTACTAAAAAACCCACCGCTGTAGATCGCGATATCAGGGTCACTCGCCGCTTCAAATTCACGCCCCTCAAATATCGCCTGAATCTTTTGCGCCAAGCCCGTCGTTTCTTTAAGCAAATCCAGATGTAGCCGACACTGTTGCAGGTCAATACCTAAGCGTCCCGCTACTTCGGGCGTGACCACACTGACAGGCGCTACAATAGGGCATTTATTAATATGCACGGCCTTGATAGGAACACGCTCAACGCCTGCGGGCAAATCCTCACGCCGAGTAAACAATCGCTCCCTGAGCTGTTCTGGCTCAAGCTCCAGTAACGGCTGAGGATCAACGCTCAGGTCATACACATAAAGCGCATTTTTATTAGTCATATCGCGCGCCAAAGGCACAACAATCGCGGCACAGCCGCGATCAGCTGGATACATCGAAGAAATATGCAATACTGGCTTCTTAGCCACTAAATTAAGCTGCTGATCGACCAGTCTCTTGTCTCGATGTTGATAAACAAAGTCGTACAGTTTTGGTTGTTTGTTTTTAATCAGGCGAGCCATCTCAATCGTCGCCCACACATCAGACAAAGCATCATGAGCCGAGGCATGCTCAATGCCATTGGCCGCGGTCAGATGTTCGAGTTTGAAGCTTGGGCTGCCATCTTCATGCTCGGGCCAAACAATGCCCTCCGGACGCAAAGCTCGCGTCAGGCGCACCATATCAATAATATCCCAGCGTGAATTACCGTTTTGCCACTCGCGGGCATAGGGATCATAAAAATTACGGTATAGGGTATTGCGAGTAACTTCATCATCAAAACGAATGCTGTTATAGCCGACTACACAGGTGCCAGGTTCAGCGAATTGTTGATGGATACGCGCAATAAATTCAGCTTCAACAACACCTTCGCGTAATGCCTGTTGTGGGGTAATACCCGTAATCAAACAGGCTTCTGGATGGGGTAAAACATCATCTGCAGGTTTGCAGAAAAAAACATCCGGCTCGCCAATAACGTTAAATTTTTCATCGGTACGAATACCGGCAAATTGACAGGGGCGATCACGAAATGGATCTGCGCCGAAGGTTTCAAAATCGTACCAATAAAAAGACATCCTTAATTCACCCTGTCAGTTAAAGAGAGCTCATTGTAGGGGAAACGAATCATAAAAAAAGCCCGCTATATCAGCAGGCTTTATTATCATCAAACTGGCGTTTTAAAGATGTCCTTAATACGTCTCAGGTTCCTCATCATCTTCCAGCGGAGCTAACGAAAAACCGGCTGCGGCTACAGACTGTACTTTGGGTTTTTCCGCTATGGGCTTCATACTTTGTTGGGCTTCTTCGCGCAATCTGCGTAAATCATTTTTAACGCTTGGCGCGCGTGGGATTTCGCTCCTCACTTCACCAGCAGGTTTGGTCGCCGGCCTTGGTACGGCAGGTTTACCCCCTTCCTTTTCACTTAACGTGATAGTTAAACGAAGGTTATTAGCCGAATCGGCATTTCGCAATGCCTCTTCCATGCTGATTTTCCCTTGCTGATACAATTCAAGTAACGCCTGATCAAAGGTTTTCATACCTTGACCAGCGGATTTTGACATCACTTCCTTGAGAGAATCCACATCACCTTTTTTAATCAGATCCTTAACCCGTGGTGTACCCGTCAATACTTCAATGGCCGCTGCGCGTTTGCCATCCACGGTAGGAATCAAACGCTGCGAAATGATACCTCGCAAGTTTAACGACAGATCCAGGAATAACTGATTGTGCCGCTCTTCAGGGAAGAAGTTAATAATACGATCCAAAGCTTGGTTAGCGTTATTCGCATGTAACGTTGATAGACATAAATGCCCCGTTTCAGCAAAAGCCAGTGCATGTTCCATGGTTTCACGGCTACGAATTTCACCAATCAAAATCACATCTGGCGCCTGACGCAGAGTGTTTTGCAGCGCGTCTTCGTAGTTATCCGTATCCATGCCCACTTCACGCTGATTGACGATGCTTTTCTTGTGACGATGTACAAATTCCACCGGGTCTTCGATGGTAATGATATGGCCTGCGCTATTGGTATTACGGTGATCAATCAATGACGCCAACGAGGTGGATTTACCGGAGCCGGTACCGCCCACAAATAAAATCAAACCACGCTTCTCCATCACTAGTTCCGGCAAAATTGACGGTAAACCAAGATCTTTAAAATAAGGAATATCCGTTTTAATGGAACGGATCACCATCGATACTTCACCGCGTTGCTTGAAGATATTAACCCGGAAACGTCCAAGCCCTTCTTCAGAAATCGCCAAGTTCATTTCCGGCTTTCTCTCAAAGTCCTTAATTTGTTCTTCATTCATGGCTGCATAAGCCAACTGCTCAACTCGGCCCTTGGGCAAAGGTGACTCAGCAATCGGCATCAACTGCCCCATCGCCTTGATACTGGGCGGTGCACCCGTCGATAGGTACAAATCAGATCCATCTCGATCAACCAAAACCCGAAGGTAATCATTTAACTCCGCCATAAACCACTTCCTGATAATCGTTAAAAATATGAATAGATAATGCCAACTTGAGACTTACTAGCGACATACAACTTTTTTAAAACCAACGCTTTTCAGTATAGGAGTGATTTAAAAAACTGCTTAGAGATTGGAGCCAAGATGAAAAGAATTATTTCAGGCTCTAACTAACATTCTTGATAACCAATTATTTGTGTAATTTCACCTGGTTCCGCCCTGCATTTTTAGCCCGATAAAGCGCCTTGTCCGCAGCTTCCATAACCACTCTCGTGGTTTTTAATCGCTCATTACGCTGCGCCGCACCTAGGCTAATAGTGACAGCCAATGTTTTTGATCCATCGCCTTTTTTACGCAGTTTTTTACTGGAGTTACTGTCTATTGGCCGATTGAAGCCACGTACTTTCATCGGATAATCAGCGACATCTGCACGTAGCTTTTCAATAACTGGTTCAATTTGGGCCAATGTTTTACTCTCAAACACCAACACAAACTCTTCACCACCATAACGATAAGCACGCGCTCCGCCACCCGTTCTGTCAAGCTGGCCTGCCAGCATTTTAAGTACCTGATCACCCACATCGTGACCGTGGGTATCATTAAATTTTTTGAAGAAATCCACATCCACCATGACAATACAATAACGCCCAGAAAGCCTTAATAAACGTTCGTTTAATGCCCTCCTTCCCAACAATCCAGTTAATTCATCACGATACGCCATGTCATAGGAGTGCTGAAGCAGGCATAAAAGCGCTACCAGTCCAGCGACAACCAGTAAAACCGAGGCCGTGGTTGTTACATCAACAAAATTAAAGGTGATACCCAGTGTCACTAATACAGCCAGTAACGCATTATTCAGCGGCGTGTTTCGAAAAAACAGCCGCACACTAATAATTGCCGCTGACATCAGCAGGCTAATGAGTACCGCGTTCGGTAAAACCAATGACAATTCAGACAGCGGTAAAGAGTCAAACAACTGTTCCAGTCTCTGTAACCACTCATAACGGTCATTGTTCATCACTTCAAAAACCAGTGCTGATTGCAAGCCCAGTACAGAGGTCATTAAGTAACTTTGAACCCAGGTCAGGCCACGATCTCGAAATAATGACAACACTGCCAGGTTCAGGGGGGCCAATATACCCAACACCATCAATAAATTTTGTTGTTGAACGACATCAATATAGGGGTGATAGCTGGTCAGCGCCCAATGCAGCAAGGCCATCAGTAACGATAAATAAAAGATTCTATTGCGGCCAAAATACAGGCTAATGCAAGCGCTAACCACAAACAGGCTATAGGGAATCAAGCGCAGTGTTGCTAACTGATTAATGGATAAATTATTAAACAGATCTAGCGCACAGTAGCCGATAATCAACAATAGATAAGGCGCCAAAAACGCCAATGTAGAGCGAGGAAAAATTTGCACCAACGAGTCCACCTTAAAACAACAAAACATTTAAGAGCTACTGAAGTAGGTTGCTGTAACAACGTCAGTAGCTTTCAAAATCAGCAGCAAAACGTGGCTATCTACGACTTTATTCAGAGTCTCCCATTAATTGTAGAAGCAATAGACAAATTGGTGAGAAATTAGCTCCCTAAAATAGTATTTATTTGTATAGGAATTGTTGCTCAATGAACGCATCAAACTGCGCCAATACATAAATAATTCGCCGGGCATCATAGGTAACACCTTTAAAATTTTCTTCGGCAATAGGCACAATACCACTGCGGGCCGGTAATGCTGCGCAACATTCAATAATAGCCTTGAGTCGTTCGATAAAAACAAACTGCAGCCATTGGGTAAATCGGAGGGTATCAAAACAGAAGGGTTGCTGGCTGGACAAAGCCACCAGAGATGGTGGTTTCGCCTCCCATAGCTGGCGCTCACGTAACGCAGCTTCAAGCTCCAGAAGAATATCAGCCAACTGCTCAAAACTAGTCTGTTGAGTAATATCTATGGCCATCGATTTAACTGGCAGTGCGCTTAGTCAGAGAACAGCTGGTCGGTTCGCGCGGCCAGAATAAAATCATTTTTATGTAAGCCAGCGATGCTATGCGTCCACCAAGTAACGGTCACTTTACCCCATTCGGTTAATAACGCCGGGTGGTGTTTTTCGCTTTCAGCCAATACACCTACATCATTGGTGAAAGCCAATGCCTGAGCAAAGTTTTTGAATTTATAGACTCGTTCAAGCTGTTTTTCGCCGTTGCGCTCTTCTACAGCCCAATCAGCTAACTCTCGTTTTAACTCGGCAATTCCTGCATCGGTTAGTGGGTCTGTTGCCATACGACAGGCTACACAGGCTTCTTCGATTAAGTAGGTCATCTGGCGCCTCAAAGATCAGGGGGAGATTACATTAATTTTACGCCTGTCGTCGCCCTAATAACAGGGGCAACAACAGGCGCAAAATCATAGCGACTACTTAATCTCTAATACCCGCTCTTCAATGATATGACGCCAATGCGCAGGACCTGTTTGGTGAACCGACTCACCCTGTACATCAACCGCAACGGTTACTGGCATATCTTCCACTTCAAATTCATAAATGGCTTCCATACCCATTTCCGGAAAAGCCACAACTTCAGCTTTTTTGATTGCTTTGGAAACAAGATAAGCAGCACCGCCAACGGCCATCAGGTATACGGCTTTATGCTTTTTAATCGCCTCAATCGCAGTAGGCCCACGTTCGGCTTTACCGATCATGCCAATCAGGCCTGTTTCAGCCAACATGGTTTCAGTAAATTTGTCCATGCGTGTCGCTGTGGTTGGGCCAGCTGGACCAACCACCTCGTCTCGTACAGGATCGACAGGACCCACGTAATAAATAAAACGATCGGTGAGATCTACCGGCAGCGGTTCACCATTGGCCATCATTTCTGTCATGCGTTTATGTGCAGCATCACGACCCGTCAGCATTTTTCCCGACAACAGTAATGTTTCACCCGGCTGCCAGTTTTGAATGTCAGCGTGCTTAACGTCATCCAAATTAACACGGCGAGCAGAGTTACCTCCGGTCTCGGTAATTTTCGGCCAATCTTCCAATTTTGGTGGCGTTAATACGGCCGGGCCTGAACCATCCAGTACAAAGTGTGTATGGCGAGTTGCCGCGCAATTTGGAATCATCGCCACCGGCAAAGAAGCCGCGTGAGTTGGGTAGTCCATGATTTTAACGTCCAGTACGGTGGTCAAACCACCCAAACCCTGTGCGCCAATACCCAGATTATTCACCGCATCCATAATTTCAATACGCAGTTCTTCAACACGGTTTTGTGGGCCGCGCTCACGAATTTCATGAATATCGATCGGATCCATCAACACTTCTTTGGCCATTACAGCCGCTTTTTCAGCCGTACCGCCAATGCCTATTCCCAACATACCGGGCGGACACCAGCCTGCACCCATGGTAGGTACCGTTTTCACAACCCAATCAACGATGCTGTCACTTGGGTTGAGCATCACCATTTTAGATTTGTTTTCCGAACCACCACCCTTGGCCGCTACGTGTACTTCCAATTTATCACCGGCCACAACTTCCATATGAATGACAGCTGGTGTGTTGTCTTTGGTATTTTTTCGTGCGCCAGCTGGATCATCAAGAATCGAAGCGCGCAGCAGATTATCTGGATCCAAATAAGCACGACGAACACCTTCATTAACCAGATCGCTAACTGATTTATCGCTATCCCACTGTACCTTCATACCGATTTTCAGGAACACAGTCACAATGCCGGTATCCTGACAAATCGGACGATGGCCTTCAGCGCACATCCGTGAGTTAATCAGAATTTGTGCCATGGCATCTTTGGCGGCTTGGGATTCCTCTCGCAGATAGGCTTCATGTACGCCCTGGATAAAATCAGCTGGGTGATAGTAGGAAATATACTGCAGTGCATCGGCAACACTTTGGATCAGGTCTTCTTCACGGATTAAGGTCATGTAATACGCTCTGCTAAAATGGATCGATAACTTTATTTATGGGCGCTATTGTACCGTAACAGGGAGGAATGCTCAGCCCCTATCAAGCGACAAGTTTTGATTAATTATGGTCTGGGGTACGTTTGCGGTCAGACGGCTGATTTAACAAAGAATCCGGCGCTAACAGATCAGTTAATTGCTCCCGAGGTATATTCGTCACTTCTGCAGCAACATCCAATATCGAGCGTTTTTCACGGTACGCCTGCTTAGCAATTTCGGCCGCTTTATCGTAGCCTATTACTGGCGTGAGGGCGGTTACCAACATCGGATTGCGGGCCAGGTTTTGCTGCAAGGTATCGGCATTAACAGTAAAGGTGGCTATCGCTTTATCCGCCAATAGATTACATGTCGATGTCAGCAACTCAATGCTTTGCAGCAGGTTATAGGCAATCACTGGCAACATCACATTCAGTTGAAAGTTGCCGCTTTGCCCCGCAATGGCAATCGTCGCATCATTCCCCATCACCTGGGCAGCCACCATTGCCGCGCTTTCCGGAATCACCGGATTCACTTTGCCCGGCATAATACTGCTGCCCGGCTGCAGCCCCTGTAATTCTATTTCGCCTAACCCCGCCAGCGGTCCACTGTTCATCCAGCGCAGATCATTGGCAATTTTCATAATGCTGACCGCCACTACTCGCAGCTGGCCTGACAACTCTACAGCGCTATCCTGACAGCTTAAACTTTCGAAAAAGCAGGCACTAGGTACAAAAGGCAATCCAGTCTCTTTACTGAGAACACCGGCAAAGTGTTGCGCAAACTGCGCATGGGCATTGATGCCTGTACCCACTGCCGTGCCGCCCTGCGCTAACTGACAAAGCCTTGGCAACGTACTTTGCAAACGCTGAATCCCCATGCTCGTCTGTGCAGCCCAGCCATCAAGCTCCTGTGACAACGAAACCGGCATAGCATCCATTAGGTGGGTTCGACCAGTGGTCACATGTATCTTCAGTTCAAGCGCTCGTTTCTCTATTGCTTGTTGAAGGTGTGTTAAAGCAGGTAATAGCTGACTCGTTAGCTGTAACGTAGCACTGATGTGTATCGCTGTGGGAATGACATCATTGCTACTCTGACCAAGATTGACGTGGTCATTAGGGTGGATATCCAGCCCGCTGGACTTCGCGGCCAACGTTGCAATCACCTCATTTGCATTCATGTTGCTACTGGTTCCAGAGCCTGTCTGAAATACATCAACAGGGAATTGCATATCGTGCAAACTGGCTTGCACCTCTGCTGAGGCTTTAATAATGGCGGTAGCGCGGGGAGAGTCCAACAGACCTAACTGCTGATTAACTGTCGCGGCTATTTTCTTGATCAGCCCCAATACCGAGATAAAAGCGATGGGCATCGGTAGCTGGCTGACAGGGAAGTTTTCAATAGCGCGCTGGGTTTGCGCGCCATAGAGAGCTTTAACAGGGATTTTTAGCTGACCCAGACTATCAGCTTCAATACGATACTTTTGTGCCATAAGCACCTCGATTGCACGGCCGATAAGACAGCACTCTGCAATCTATACAGTATCAAAGCATCATGGGGATTGCATCAAAGCCTTTCTGCGAATGAATCTATAAGGTTTTTCCAACAAGAGAGTGATACTAAGGCGTGAATTCAATACGGCTGGACTCCTGTAGTCCAGGATCACAAAAACCAATTTTCATATCTTCTTCGTCACAAAACCGCAGTGCAGAAACAGCTACTTTAGCCTGACTTGTGCGAGCGTACCAAGTAGAGCCCACACTCTGCGGCTCACCATTAAGGTAGCGAACCACATAACGTAATTGACCGTCTTCATACCAAGCAATTTCTTTGCCGTGCTTAAGACCTTTATTAAAGCTAACCTGCAGCTTTTGCATGCCATCAACAAAGTAGCTAACCGCACTACCGCTAAAAGCTTGCTCTTGTCCTGCCGCGTAACGAAGATCACTTCGGACCTCCAGCTGATCTAATTCCATGACGTTTTCTTCAGCATGAAGAGGCACGCTCAACAGCACAAAAAGCAGTGATAACAAGGAAATAAAACGTAATTGAGTAACAGACTTCATAAACATTCCAGTAAGTCAGACTGAATCGAAAGCATCACGATTCAGTGTTATTAGTATAGATTACAGCGAGCTTGTCTTATCATTGACGTTTTTATGTAGGAAAGTCCCCAATGACCCGCTCTTCCCACCTTGTTTATTCCACCGACCAAGGTCGCCTCTGCCCCGGTTGCGAACAACCTCAACAACAATGTCAGTGCAAACAAAATTCAGCACCGCCCGCTGGCGATGGCATTATTCGAATATCCCGACAAACCAAGGGCCGGAAAGGTAAAGGGGTCACCCTGATCGTCGGCATTCCGCTGGCAGCAGACGATCTGAAAAGTCTGGCTAAACAACTTAAAAAAAGCTGTGGTAGTGGAGGCACCGTGAAAGATGGAATTATCGAAATCCAAGGTGACTACCGTGAACAGCTGTTACCCCTTCTAGTTAAACTCGGTTACCAGGTAAAGCTGTCGGGCGGCTAAGCAGCGCAATAAACATCAGAGGGTTGCCAAAGGCCAGCGAACACCTGTTCATCATCAGCACCAACCAATTCATCACGTTCAGCTTTTGGAATGTGAGCAATCGACAACAAATGCTCAAGATGCGAAAAGTCATTCTCCACGGGCATTTCCAGTTGATTGTAAATTTCGTAGTCAAAACCAAGATTTGAGTGAACACGCTTATAAAGCCGAGCACGCTTGATTCCAGTGACATTAAAAGCGTAGTGATAACCCAGGCTGGCACAGCCTCGTATCAAGGCCTTGCAAATCCCTTTCAGCATATCGATACCCCGATACTCCGGACGTAAAACCAGCCGCTCCCACTGGCAATAAGGCGCCAATGTCAGACTTAGCTGAGGCAGCATTTGCGATATATCCAGCCCTTTTTGTTCCAGCGGCACCAGGCTACGTCCAAATAAGGAACAGCCGGTAATTCGTACACCACCAATGCAAATATCGCCATCACGAAATATAAGGATATGCCCTGTTTGATCAAACAAGTCCTCAGTTCCGTCAAAGGCCTCAAGCCCTAATTCATTGCGAAAACACTCTTCCCTTAGCTTGTAGTATTGCTTTAGTAAACCTTCCTGTTTACTAAACTCAAAAGTAATGGACACTTAGTTCTCTCCTGGGCACTACATCTATCCGGTGTTAACAGCCATTATTAAGTCTTTAACCAGATGCCTCAATAGGGTGCGCCAACATTTTTAACGCGACTGCTCAAAACTATAGCGAAATTCATGCCAACTATTATTTAAGCTTATATTTCATTAGGTTAAGGGGAATATCAAGGAGATTGTTCATGGCGGCAGGCAAAGTACGCAAATAAGCGTCTGTTTTTGGATACAAAAATAAGCGTTATTTTAAAATCCTTCTTATTTCAATAACTTACGGCGTCTGTTTTTGATGACAACTTCAATAAGAAAGACCTTATACCGCTAATAAAAAGCGGCAAATACTTTCCTGCCAGCCACTTCCGCCCTCAATCAGAGTGTCGGCATTCAGCGACAATAGCTCCAAAACGCTGGAACTTCAAACATCTACATGAACCTGAAAGAAAAACAAACATAGCTCCATATTTTCGCATGCGCTATTAACTTTTAAACTGCTCCGGTTTCAGCTCATGACGCTGTAGTAACTTATAAAAATCAGTTCTATTACGCTGCGCCAGTTTTGCTGCTCTTGACACATTGCCTTCCGTTAAGCGCAGCACCTTCACCAAATAATCGCGCTCAAAATGGTGGCGCGCATCATTAAACGATGGCATGACGCCAGACTCACTCTCTATGGCATCACAAACAAGCGACTCAGGAATCAGTTTTGTGTGTGCCAAGGCAACCATTTGTTGCACTGCATTTTCAAGCTGTCGCACATTCCCCGGCCAAGCAGCCCCCACCAACACATTAATGGCCTCAGGACTAAACGCGGTTGCCTTGCTGTAACGCCCTTTCTGACATTGCTGTAAAAAATAATTAGCTAATAAAGGGATGTCTTCACGGCGTTCGCTCAAGGGAGGGATTTTTAAATTAACCACGTTCAGCCGGTAATATAAATCTTCACGAAACAGACCTGTTTGCATGGCTTGCTCGAGATCCCGGTGAGTCGCAGAAATAATACGCACATCAACGGAGTAGCTCTGCGTACTACCAACAGGCCTAACTTGGCGCTCCTGAAGTACGCGTAACAGTTTGACCTGCAACGGAACGGGCATATCACCAATTTCATCAAGAAACAGTGTACCGCCGTCTGCCGCACGCAACAGACCAAGGTGATCATTGCTGGCGCCGGTAAAAGCCCCTTTCACATGACCAAATAATTCCGATTCGAGCAAGGGCTCTGGCAATGCACCACAATTAATAGGAATAAAGGGCTGATCCTGACGTGGACTGCCGCGATGAATCGCTTGTGCCAACAGTTCTTTACCGGTACCGCTGGCTCCGGTAATTAATAGACTAACATCTGACTCTGCTACTCGCTTAGCAGTTTTCAGCAGTCGTTCCATGCTCTCACTGCGAGTCAGTATCTGTGAACACCACTGCTCATCGTCATCTTTCGTTGTTGAATGACTACTGTGTGATAAGGCCTGTTCAATTTGCTGAAACAGTTCTACTTTGTCGACCGGCTTGGTCAAAAAACCAAAGACCCCTTTCTGGGTAGCCGACACCGCATCGGAAATTGATCCCTGAGCAGTAATAATAATGACGGGGATGCCTGGGTGCAGCCGTTGAATTTCTTCGAACAACTCAATGCCGTCCATGCCATCCATGCGCAGATCACTGATCACCAGATCAATATCCTGTACGGTTAATTCACGTAACGCTTCCTGCCCATCATTAGCGGTTCGTACACGGTAGTGCTCGGCTTCCAAACGCATGACCAGCAAACGCTTTAAGCTCGGATCATCATCGACCAATAAAATATGGGGGGAGGGTGAATCAGCCATGTCTATTACTCACTGACTTGCTCTTTACGGGAACTTATACTCTGCTCAAGGTTAGTAATAGCTTGAATCTTTTCTTCCAAGACCTGCTGCATTGCTTCACTTTCCTTAAGCTGGATTTGCACCTTATTGTAACGTGCATCCCAATTGATCATATTCTGATTATACTTAAGCAACAGTTTCGTTAAGCCACGCAACTCACTGCCAAAATGTTCTGTCACTAGCAGCTGACGGTACGCATCACGAGAACGTATCCAGCCAGCACGCTCATTTAACTGCTGATTAAGTAAGGCATAACGAAACCATTGCAGACTAGTTTTCTCTTCATCACCGATTTTATTCAACCGCTGCTGCGCCTGGGTTGGCGTTAACTCCATGTACAAATCGGCAATACGTAGCCAATAATGTCGCTGCTCAGTTGTTAAGGTTGGCTCACGGTTCCAGCCTTCATAATAATTGGGTTGCAATGATTCACAGCCAGCACACGCCAACAAAACCAAAGTCACCATCAAGTGTTTCACTGTTTTTTCTCCAAGCCGGGACACTCTAAATGAAAGCACACGGCCAAAACGGGGTGCTCCACAAGTGACAAACTACCGCCATGTGCCTGCATACATTCACGAGCCACACTTAAACCAATGCCAGACCCTTTAATAGGTCCATGGCGGCTGTTAGAACCCTGATAAAAAGGGTCGAATATTTTATCTTTGTCAACATCAGAAATGGTTTCACCGGAGTTTGCCACCTCCATCATTAAGTTATCATGTTCAACTCGCCAGTGGATATTAATCCGCCCCTGTAAAGGGCTATAGTTGACCGCATTGGACATCAAATTATCCAGCACCGCTGTGAATTTTTTTTCATCAACTGGCCATTGCTCGATATCACCGTCCAGACTCACCTGCAAACCTTTACGTTCGATGGTCATTTGATGAGCGGCAATTAATTCCTGCCACAGGTCCTGCAAAGCTAACGGTTCTCGAAGTAAATGCTGACTGTGAATCATTTGATTATAATCGAGTAAATTTTCAATCAACCGCTGTAATTCACGGCTATTGGCCTGAATAATATCAACAACTTCCTGCTGTTTTCCCAACAATTCACCAGCCACGCCTTCGGCCAACAAATCAGCACCTTCTCTCAAGCTTGCCAACGGTGTCTTTAATTCATGAGACATATGCCGCAGAAACTGCAACTTCTCCTTTTCAAGCTCATCTAGTCGTGTACGTAACCATTCCAGCTGAGTACCGAGCAGTTGTATTTCTGAAGGCCCCGAGATACGAATTTCCTGACTCATATCCCCTCTACCCAGCTGCCGGATCTGTCGTTCAAGTTGTTTGATCGGTGTATTAATCCAGTAAATCAGCAGCAACGAAAAGGCAAAGGTCAGTACCGCTAACAGTGCCACCATCAGCATCAATGATTGCTGGATATCTTCGGCGTGCATACCTAGCTCGTCTAGTTGCTGATCTACATAGCTCTGCACCAGGTCCCGAAATGCCGCCGAGCCATCCGCTAACTGCTCAAACGACGACAGCGCCTTAGCTAGGTCAGCTCCTGAATCAGGCACACTCTGCAACGTATCGTACAGCTGCTGCTGGGTGCTCCGCATTGAACTGCCAGCATCACTCTGGACACCAACTAAAGTCGACTCAATCTGGCGCAACGTGATCAACAGCTGCTCACGCTCATGCACAAATAAATCCAATAGATCGTTATCGCCCAAGGCGACATATTGCCCTGCACGTCGTTCCAGATCGAGCAAACTCGATTCAAACACTTGACTACTACGGGTAAGGGAGATGGTTTGTTGGTTGACCGACTGATTCTGGCGCGCTAACTCATCCAGAGTTTGGACCGTATAAAAAATGGCCACACACAGGGGCGCGACCACGGTAATAAGACCAAACAGCATTAATTGCAGAATGGAGCGAGGACGCCACAACATAAATCAGCTCCTAGCCATTAAGAAAGGGACGGAATGGGCCAACAACAGAGTAAGCCCAAAACGCAAACACCAATTTTACTGCCCTTAGCGACCCAAGAACAAGCCGTTAACGGCCGCGCTTATTGTGTCGCGCGTGCTCCACCAAACGTTGTTTTTTACCAATCTGGCGCTGCGTCAGTAGATTTTTACGCCCTTCGAATGGATTGGTACCAGATTTGTACTCAATAAAAACGGGCGTACCTTCAATCTTCAACGCTTTGCGGTAAGTATTTTCCAAAAATCGTGTGTAATTATTGGGGACTTTTTCAGTCTGATTACCGTGGATAATAAAGCGCGGTGGATTGGTTCCACCTAGGTGTGCCATCCGCAGTTTAATACGACGGCCATTAACCATCGGCGGTGCATGTTCAGTGGTTGCCTGTTGCAAAATTGTCGTCAACTTATTAGTCGACCAACGCGTTGTAGCAGAGGCATAGGCCTTGTCGACAGAACCGTATAAATCACCAACAGCCGTGCCATGTAACGCGGAGATAAAATGAATTTTCGCGTAACCAACAAACTCAAGACGACGATTCAATTCGTTTTTAACTTTACGTTTCTCGTCCGCATCCATGCCATCCCATTTATTGATGGCAATCACCAACGAGCGACCCGCATCCAGTGCAAAACCCAGCATGTGCAAATCCTGATCCACTACACCTTCGCGCGCATCAAACACACAAATAACAACGTTGGCGTCGGAAATAGCTTGCAGAGCTTTAATAATAGAAAACTTCTCGACCGCTTCCTTCACATTTTTCCGACGACGCACACCAGCGGTGTCAATCAGGGTATAAGGCTTACCATGTCTCTCGTAGGGAATATAAACACTGTCACGCGTGGTACCCGGTTGGTCATACACCACCACTCGGTCCTCACCTAGCATCCGGTTTACCAAGGTTGATTTGCCCACATTAGGGCGACCAATCACGGCAATACGTGTACCTTTTGTTGCTTCACCACCATCAAAATCTTCCGGCTCCGGGAATTTACCCAGCACAATTTCCATCAGGCTGGTGACACCACGGTTATGGGCGGCGGCAATATGATAAAGCTCCCCCATGCCCATGCGATGGAACTCAACGGTGGCCACGTCAGCGTTCAAACCGTCGGTTTTATTGGCCACCAAATAACAAGTTTTATTAATTTTTCGCAGGTGATTAGCAATCATTTCATCGGCGGCGGTCAAACCCGCCTGAGCGTCCACCAAAAACACAACGGCATCGGCTTCATCCATCGCCTGCCATGACTGATCTGCCATTTTTGTATCAATGCCCGCCTCACCACCACTGATACCTCCGGTATCAATAACGATAAATTTGCGCTCACCAATTTCACCTTCACCGTATTTACGATCACGGGTTAAACCTGCATAGTCGGCAACCAACGCATCACGCGATTTAGTCAAACGATTAAAAAGCGTGGATTTCCCAACATTGGGACGACCCACAATTGCGATGACTGGTATCATGACCTAAACCTGTAAATGGTGACTCATCTGCCCTAAGGCAGATATATAAGAACTAAAACGGTTACTGAAGCGGCCCTAGTAAGCGGCCAATACGAAACTTACTATTCGACAGTTAACGCAACTAATTTACCACTGTTGCCATAGACATACAGTGTTTTACCCTTAGCTAACAGGCTGGTGCTCACGCCGTCGCCATCAATCTTTTTCCGCGCAACGAAGCTACCATCACGCTGCGACAGTACATGCAGATAACCTTCACCATCGGCGACAGCGACGTAGTTTGCAAAGGTAATGGGCGCCGTAATGTGTCGGTTAAGCAACGCCTTTTGAATCCAGGCCTGCTCATTATCACTCTGACTCAGTGCATGCAGCTGGTCGTTAGCATCACTGACATACAAATTACCAAGCCCTTCATCAGGACCATGAAAACTGGATAACTCACGACGCCAAAGCGGACGTCCTGTACTGGCACTCAAAGCAACAACAAAGCCCTGAAAACTGGTCGCATAAAGTGTGTCTCCAGCCAACAGTAAATCGCCATCAACATCGGTCATACGTTCAAATTCAGAGCGCCCCTGCGGTACACCTGCACGCTGTTTCCACAGCAACGCACCATTAGCAGGATTAAGTGCAACAATCTGGCCGTTGCCCATGCCAACAATAGCGACTTCAGAAGTCACAACCGGACTACTGGTACCACGCAAAGACAAGGTCGCAGCACTGCTTTCATACTGCCAGCGTCGTTCACCGGTGATGTGATCAAAACCATAAATGTTTTCGTCGAGCGTTTGAACCACAACCGTACTGGCGTTGGTTTTAGGTGCAGATAAAATCTCACTGGAAACCGCAGCGCGCCACAACTGGCTACCATCCTCTTGACTCAAAGCGACAAGATGACCACTACTAGTACCCACCAGAACCAGGCCATAGCCTGCGCCGACACCGCCACTCAAAGGCTCTTTAAGGCTCACGCGCCACTGACGCTTACCTGTCTTACGATCAAAAGCGGCAATCACGCCTTTAGCATCGGCAGCATAAATGTTACTACCATCAATAGCCGGAGTAAGTTTGGTATAGGTTTCGCCAATACCACTACCCACTTTAGCCGACCACTGTTTATCTAACTTTGCCTGGGCCTTGAATTTCACCAGTGGTGTGGGTGCAGGCCCTTCATCTTTATCTTTGGAAAACAGTGCACAACCGGTCATCAATGACAGTAACGTAAAGGCAACAAGCAAACGGCTCAGATTTTTCATTTAAAATTCTCCGGCAACCGCTAAATCATTCAGCTTCATATCTATAAGCAAAGTGTCGCCATTGCTAGTTTTTAACACGTCAGCAGCAGCTTGATAAGCATTTCGTGCTTCATTTTCACGGCCAAGTCTCAAGTAAAGATCACCCTTAACTTCCTCAAAAGAAGCGGTATATGAACCGGAATCAACATCTTCAATTAATGCCAACGCACTGACTAAATTATCATCACCGCCCTTAGCAGCAATAACTCTCGCCAAGCGCAATGTAGCCACGTTATGCAGTGATCCACCCTGTTCCGCTTTATCTACCGCCCAATTTAATTGCTCTTCAGCCAGCTCCAGATCACTAGACAACAATGCCTGCTTAGCAGCCAACAATGCGGCATATTGCGCATAAGTACGCGAGTCGTGATCATTTTGCAGCTGTTCCACCAAATGCATCACAGTAGAAGTTTGCGCACTGTCATTCAATGTCACGGCTTCAAGCAACGTAAAGTAAAGCTCAGAGGCTTCTTCACCCGCTAGTCGTTGATTTTCCTGCCAGCTCTGCCATCCAAAAACCGCAGCTACTGCCAGCGCAATACCCACCAAAATAGAAGTACCATTCTTTTTCCACCAGCGTTTAAGTGCCGCTAATTGTTCTTCTTCAGTACGATACGTTTCCACCTAAATACTCCGAGACTTATTGTGTTTTTAACGATTTAAAATACGAGCATAATTCACTGCTTGCCACACTGGCCTGTTCACCGCCTCGCAGAGGTTTAACAGTCACACGGCCTTGTGCCAGCTCTTCTTCGCCAATCAATACGGCGTATGCTGCACCACTTCGGTCAGCACGTTTGAGCTGCCCTTTAAAACCACCGCCGCCACAGTTCACCTGCACACGTAAATCAAGCGCATCAGAGCGAAGTGCTTCAGCAAGCTGTAAAGCAGCGTTTGCAGCACCTTCACCGACCGAAGCAATATAGACATCGGCTGTGATATCCAGTGCGGTCGGCACAAGTTGCAAAGTTTGCAGCATCAGTACCAGCCGTTCAACACCCATGGCAAAACCAACTGCAGGGGTTGCTTTACCGCCTAACTGTTCAACTAAGCCGTCATAACGTCCGCCAGCACACACTGTGCCCTGCGCGCCCAACTCCGTTGTAATCCATTCAAAAACGGTTTTGCTGTAATAATCTAGCCCTCTTACCAAGCGCGGATTAACACGATAGGCAATACCAGCAGCATCCAGCGTCGCTAGCAACTCATTAAAGTGCTCGGCCGATTCAGTATCCAGATAATCTTTAAAATTAGGGGCGCCATCCAGCACCGCCTGAGTATCCGGGTTTTTGCTATCCAGAATACGTAACGGGTTGCTACTCATGCGTCGCTGACTGTCCGCATCAAGTTGATCAACTCGCGCCTCAAGATAGCTTACTAATTCATCACGGTAACGTGCCCGAGCTTCAGCACTGCCCAGCGAGTTGATTTCCAAGGTAACATGATCCAACAAGCCTAACTCACGCCATAGACGTGCGCTCATTAGAATCAATTCGGCATCAATATCCGGGCCGCTCATACCAAAGGTTTCTATACCAATCTGATGAAACTGGCGATACCGCCCTTTTTGTGGACGTTCGTAACGAAACATTGGGCCGCTGTACCACAACCGTTGTACCTGGTTATAAAGCAGACCGTGCTCTTCACAGGCGCGCACGCAGCAGGCAGTACCTTCGGGACGCAGCGTCAGGCTTTCACCATTTCGGTCATCAAAGGTATACATTTCCTTTTCAACGATATCGGTTACTTCACCAATAGAGCGTTTAAAGAGGTCGGTTTGTTCCACAATCGGCATACGAATTTGCTGATAGCCATAACGCTTCAGCACACGTAAAACTGTTTCTTCGAGATACTGCCAAGTCGCCGTTTCGGCAGGCAAAATATCATTCATACCTCGGATGGCTTTAATCTTTGCCAAGGCGTAATCCTTAATTCAATAATTTATGAGTTTTTGGGTTCACAGATGAGCGATATAGTGCTCTCCTGATCATTAGGTAGGTCTTGTCATACCCTTATATGCCAAGTTTTGAATTCACAATCCAAGCTTTAATTCAACGGCATTACCATTGAGGGTATAAAGTGACAGATCAACCGGCGAACTATTGTATGACAGTTTCACGGCTGCTGCATTGCCTATTGCAACTTCAACAGGAGACAAGCTGGTAAGCTGTAGCCGCTCTCCACCTTGCTTCACGCCACTAAACAGGATTTGACCACTGTTATCGCGTACTTCCAGCCAACTACTATCAACAAATTCCACCAGTAAAACATCACCCTGAGCCGCGGACAATTGACTACCTGCCACATGATCACTAGCCGCCAAGGGAAATGCATTCATATCGAGTGTTTGAATTTTTGTTCCACCCTCAACAGTTCCCACTTCGACCACGGTCATACTGTCAATACCTACTACAACTACAGCTGGCTGCTCGCTACGCCACCAGTACATCGATAAAAGTACAAACAATAACACCGACAGCGCACCCAAAGCACGCATAACCGGAGCAGTAGAAAAAGCCTTTAACCTTTCACGCTTACGTAGTTTAACGGGTGCAGCGTTAGCCCTCAAATAGCTTTCGTAAGCCTCAACAACGGCCTCTTTTTCAAGCCCGACACATTGCGCATAACTACGTAAATAACCTCGCACGAAGATAGTGCCAGGTAACGCGGAATAATCATCCGTTTCAAGAGCAACAATATAACGCTCTGTCAGGTTTAATCGTTGCGCAACATCACTGGACGTCCAACCACGTCCCTGACGCGCTTTTTTAAGCTGTTCGCCAACACTGAGTTGACTTGCAACAAGCGTTAAATCGACAGCGCCTTTGTGTTCGGATAAATTTTCAGCAAGATTGTTCACTTATCCACCCTTCAACAAACTCTTGTTTTCCGGCGAGTCAGGGAACTGATTTCTAAGCTTAAGTTCATAGCTCGCCTCAGCGTTTTGATCGCCGTTATAACGCGCCAACTTCACACCCAACCATAAACTCTTGGGACTGCTCGACACCATACGATAACGCACTAAACGCTGAAAATTACTATGATGCTCAGCGCTTAGATCAACGCTATCCTTTTCAAACTGCAGGTACGCGGCTTCCAGTAACGCTCGACCACGGGTGTCGTCAATATTGATAGCCCGCTCATAAGCCGCAAGCGCATTTTCGTTCCGCCCTAAGCGCTGATAACACACACCAAGGTTTTCATACACAGTCGCGCGACGCTCATAAAAAGGATCTTCACTAGCTAGGCGTAACTGTTCGCAGGCATCAATCAAACGCTCTGTTTTAAACAAAAAGCTCGCATAGTTATTGCGGATACGCGTGTTGTTAACTCCGTCGCTATAGCTCAGCGCATCTTTAAAATAACGTTCTGCACGCGAAAAGTCTTTTTCCATCTCAAACAGCATCGCAAAAGCCGCATGCACATCAGGGGATTTGGGGCCCAGCTCCAGCGCGCGCCTTAAAGGTCGCATCGCTTCAGCTGTGTCACCCTTTTGAAGGTACACCAAGCCTAAGTCAGTATACTTTTCCAGCGCATCAATCTCATTAGCATTATTAGCATAACGCGAGTTAGTCGTGGATACACAACCGACCAATAATGCCACGCACAAAACCCCGGCCAACTTACCTATAAAGGCCGCTTTTCCAACACAGGTTGGTTTACTCTTCATGTCTTTCTCTTCGTCTTGAAGGAATACTAAATAACTGAAAACAAACAGTTACAGGTTGTTACTGATGTTCAGTATAGACTAGACACAGCCAGCACAAGAAAACCCGTTGTTATTGTTGCCGACAATTTAGAATTAACTGATATTGGCAGCATTAATATAGCGACTATTACGACGAGTACGATCTTCCACCTGCCCGACCAACTGACCACAGGCAGCGTCGATATCATCCCCACGAGTGCTGCGTATCGGAGCGGTATAGCCAGCATGGATCAAAATATCCTGGAAGGCTTTCACGGCATTACGTGACGGGCGAGTGTAATCCGATAGCGAGAACGGATTGAAGGGAATCAAATTCACTTTACAGGGTAGCTCACGCAATATTTGAGCTAGCTCACGAGCATGTTCTGGTTGATCGTTCACGCCAGCAATCAGCGTGTACTCAATCGTAATCACCCGACGCTCACCCAATACTTCAAGATAGCGGTGACAGGCAGCGAACAATTCTTTGATCGGGTATTTTTTATTGAGTGGCACCAGTTGACTACGCAGCTCATCGTTTGGTGCATGCAGGGAAATTGCTAGCGAAACATCCAGCACTTCACGCAGCTTATCTATCGCAGGCACGACACCCGCAGTACTCACCGTGACGCGGCGCTTAGAAATACCGTAACCCCAATCCTGCATCATAATGTGAATGGCATCCACCACATTATCGAAGTTAAGCAGCGGCTCGCCCATGCCCATCATCACCACATTGGTGATTGCCTGGTCATTGGCACCAAGACGTTCGGTGACGGCTTTACTGGCAATCCACACCTGACCAATAATTTCAGCGGCGCTCAAATTGCGGTTAAAACCCTGCTTACCGGTGGAGCAAAAACTACAATCAAGAATACAGCCGGCCTGTGAAGACACGCACAACGTGGCACGTTTACCGTCAGGAATTAGCACCGCTTCTACGCTGCTACCACCATCGACCTTCACTACCCACTTGCGGGTACCATCTTTGGAGATACCTTCGTAGACCACTTCTGGACCACGAATCTCGGCAATGTCGCTGAGTTTTTCACGCAGCCCTTTGCCCAAATCCGTCATGTCATTAAAATCAGAAACACCAAAATGGTGAATCCATTTCATGACCTGTTTAGCACGAAAGCTTTTCTCACCAATTTCGAGGAAAAAAGCCTCCAGCTTCTCGACTGGCATACCGAGCAGATTAACTTTGTTTACTGAGTCAGTCATATCGGCCGCCTTTTACTTTACAAAAAAATAGAATCGAGATCAAACAGTTAAAACCCAACGGATCTTAACGTGCGCAAACTTCGTCCGCTGCGAAGAAATACGCAATTTCACGTGCCGCTGAATCAGTAGAATCAGAACCGTGTACTGCGTTTGCGTCGATAGACTGTGCGAAATCAGCACGGATAGTGCCAGCAGCCGCTTCAGCCGGGTTAGTTGCGCCCATCAGATCACGGTTTTTAAGGACAGCGCTTTCGCCTTCCAGAACCTGAACGATCACAGGGCCGGATGTCATGAATCCAACCAAATCGCCGAAGAAAGGACGTTCTTTGTGCTCAGCGTAGAAACCGCCAGCTTTAGCTTCGTCCATGTGCATCATTTTAGAAGCAACAATTTTCAGATCGCTAGTTTCGAAACGGCTGTAAATTTCGCCGATTACGTTTTTAGCTACTGCGTCTGGTTTGATAATAGATAGAGTGCGTTCAACTGCCATGGACTTTCGTCTCCAAGATTGTATGTATTTAAGGGTTAAATTTTTTAAGGCGCATATTATACGGTTTTTGACATGAAAATAATATGACGATTTGTCAATGAGTTAGCTCATCCAGAAACAAAAAAACGGCGCCTATAGGCACCGTTTTACGGAACAACTTAACTCACGCCAGCTATTCGCTAATCCATTTCTTCAATCCAGGCCATTTGAATCGCTTCAAGAATTTTCTCGCCGCAGTGCGCAGGATCATCATCAAAGTTTTCAAGCGCCATCACCCAGTTGCGCAGATCCACAAAATTCACAAAACGCGGATCAACATCCTCATGGTTATCGACTAACTCAATAGCAATATCCAAAACATCCAACCATTTAAGACTCATTACTCGCTCCTTATATCAATTTGGCAATACAAGCTTAAACCTTGGCTTCTGAAACCTGATTAATCGTGTACTTTGGAATCTCAATAACCAGGTTCTCTTCGCCCAAAATAATCTGGCAACCCAGTCGTGACTCCGGCTCAAGACCCCACGCCTTATCCAGCATATCGTCTTCAAGTTCATCCGACTCAGACAGCGTTTCAAAACCTTCACGCACAATCACATGACAGGTTGTGCACGCACAGGACATTTCGCAGGCATGCTCAATATCAATATCTTGATGTAATGCCGCTTCAATCAAATTCACACCAGCTTCAAGTTCCAACACTGCCCCTTCAGGACAGATTTCCGGGTGCGGTAAAAAAATCACCTGTGGCATAGACTAACCCTCTTTATCCACTGTTATTGCATCGATCGACTTACCAGATAACGCTTGTTTGATACTGGCATCCATACGGCGCGTTGCAAATTCATTACTGGCCTGGCCGGCCCTGTCAATTTCTCGCGCTATTGCATGCTGATCATCACCAACAACAACCTCACGCAGGCGTTGTAGCGCCACTTCAATATCATTTCGTTCGGCGGCATTTAACAGCATCTCGCCGTCTTCTGCCAGTGCATTTTCAATACTTGCCAACAGCCCTTCAGCATCCACCTGCTTCTCACGCAATTGCCGTGCATGCACGTCATCTTTGGCGTGAGCGATCGAATCCTTGAGCATTTGCGTAATCTGTTCTTCTTCCAAACCGTAGGAAGGCTTGACCGTCACATTAGTTTCAATGCCCGTGGTCATTTCTTTGGCGGTCACACTCAGTAAGCCATCGGCGTCTACCTGAAAGGTCACCAGAATCCGCGCAGCACCAGCCACCATCGGAGGAATACCACGTAGCTCAAATCTTGCTAAGGAGCGGCAGTCAGCCACCAGCTCACGTTCACCTTGTACAACATGAACAGCCATTGCTGTTTGGCCATCTTTATAGGTGGTGAACTCCTGCGCCTTGGCGATAGGAATCGTGACATTTCGCTCAATAATTTTTTCCGCTAGGCCGCCCATTGTTTCAATGCCCAGCGATAACGGGTTTACATCCAACAGCAACATATCATCACTGCTTTTATTACCGACTAACACATCAGCCTGTAACGCAGCACCCGTTGCCACGACTAAATCAGGGTCAATATCAATCATGGGGTCGCGACCGAATAACTCGCTTACTCGCTGCCGCACATAAGGCACACGCGTAGAACCGCCAACCATCACCACATTAACCAGATCTTTCATCTTAACTTTAGCGTCACGCACCGCGCCTTTGCAGACTTTTAACGTTCGCGCCACCAATGTTTCAATCAAACCATCAAACCAAGCGCGGGTTAACTCGCCCTGCCAGCTAAAATCACCATGCTGAATAAACGCATTAACGGAATCCAGCCCGGACAGCTGCTCTTTAATTGAACGCGCGCTTTCCATCAACTCACGGCTTAGCCCTGGGGTTACGTCTTTGTCATATTGCGACTCTTTTAGAATCCACTCAGCGATAGCACGGTCAAAATCGTCGCCGCCAAGAGCTGTATCACCACCCGTCGACAGCACTTCAAACACACCCGCCTGCAGGCGTAGAATGGAGATATCAAAAGTACCCCCACCCAGATCATAAACCGCAATAATGCCTTCATCTTGTTGATCAAGACCGTAGGCAATCGCGGCAGCAGTGGGCTCATTAAGCAATCGTAATACATTCAAGCCCGCCAACGTAGCGGCGTCCTTGGTCGCTTGACGCTGTGCCTCATCAAAATACGCAGGCACAGTAATCACCGCGCCGTCTAGCTCGTCGCCCAAAGCTTCACGCCCACGCTGTGCAAGCACCTTAAGGATTTCTGCTGAGACCTGAACCGGGCTCACATTACCCGCAGCCGTCTCTATAATTGGCATACCTGTGCCATTCTGCTCTGCGAAACGATAAGGCATATGATGATCAAAGGTACTCACATCATCAACACCTCGCCCCATCAAACGCTTGATAGAGATAATAGTATTCAGCGGATCACTAACTGCCTTCACTCTGGCGTCATCACCGACGGTAATTTGCTCAGCGCCGTTAAGGGCTGAAGCATAATGCACCACCGACGGCAGCAACTTACGTCCCTGAATGTCAGCAATCACTTCGGCACTGCCGCTGCGAACACTGGCAACCAATGAATGAGTTGTACCTAAATCAATACCTACCGCATTTTTACGCTGGTGAGGCTTCGGGCTCATACCGGGTTCAGATAATTGTAATAGGGCCATCAATAAATCTCTGCAAGCTATTCTTTACGAAACCATACCGTGCAAAACACGACACGCTTTAAAATATACAATCAAACATCCAGCAACTCATGCTCAAGGTGTTCAACTTCAGACTGAACCTTAACCACAAACTGCATCTTTTTTACCGTATCTTGAGCTGCGACAGCATTTGACTCATCGAGCACCTCAATCTGTACGGCAAAGCATTTCTCTAAATCTTCCAGATCTTTCCCAAGCTGCTCGGAAATTTTCTCCAGCGCTGCTTCAGGATCATCAACACGCGACACATTCTCAAGCTCTTCACGCAATTCCATCTGTTGTATTAAAAACATTGGATCCATTGCCGCCGACTGTTGTGGGTCGATTTCAAAGCCTTTCAGCTTGAGCATGTAGATAGCGCGTTTGAGAGAAGATGTCAGCACATCGCAGGCATCATTAACGGTCGCTGCGTATTGTACGGCAAGCAACTGCTCCTGCTTAGAGGCATTGGCAAATTTATCAGGATGGGTTTTGCGCTGTAAATCGCGATAGGTGGCACGCAGAGCATTGTCATCAAGCGAATACTGCTCTGGCAAATCAAACAGCTGAAAATAATTATCCGTTAAAGACACTGGAGGCTCGCCATGTAATCAGAGTTAATCAGGAATTGTCGTGCGGGAGGTTCGATCGTAGCAAAGCGGCCCGCACAGATAAATGAAGGCCATTCGAGAGCAATAGGTGTACGAGGTTAGATGGTGAAGCTCTCACCACAACCACATTCACCATTCACATTAGGATTGGTGAATTTAAAACCTTCGTTAAGTCCTTCAGCGACGAAATCCAGCTCAGTACCGTCAAGATAGACGAGACTCTTTTCATCAATCACGACTTTTACACCGCGGTCTTCAAAGACCTGATCACCGTCATCGGCATGATCAACAAACTCAAGCACATAGGCTAATCCTGAACAGCCACTGGTGCGTACGCCAACGCGGATACCCAAGCCTTTGCCACGCTGGGCAAGGTGTTTGCTGACGTGTGCCGCAGCTGTTTCAGTCATTGTAATAGCCATATGTGCTCCCGGTTTTCTGTGATCTTAAAGGATCAGCTATCGTTTGAACGTTTGCTTTGTAGATCGCTGATCGCCGCTTTAATCGCGTCTTCAGCCAACACTGAACAGTGAACTTTAACTGGCGGCAAAGCCAATTCTTCAGCAATATCGGTATTTTTAATCAACGTCGCTTCTGCCAGCGTTTTACCTTTAACCCATTCAGTTAAAAGAGAGCTGGAAGCAATCGCAGAACCACAACCGTAAGTTTTGAATTTTGCATCAGAAATAACGTCGTTTTCATCAACCTGAATCTGTAGACGCATTACGTCACCACAAGCTGGCGCTCCAACCATACCAGTACCTACGCTTGCAGAATCTTTATCCAGCGCGCCAACATTACGCGGATTTTCATAATGATCTAAAACTTTTTCGCTATATGCCATGGTCTTACCCTCCAGCCTTCAATAATTTAATGTGTAGCTACTTAGTGAGCAGCCCACTGTACCTGCTCCAGATCGATGCCGTCTTTATACATCTCCCAGAGAGGTGAAAGTTCGCGCAGTTTTTCCACTGCTTCGCGAACGTGTCCTATCACGTACTTAATTTCTTCTTCGGTGGTAAAACGGCCAATACCAAAACGAATCGAGCTATGCGCCATTTCATCGTTAAGACCGATAGCACGTAACACGTAAGAAGGCTCCAAGCTTGCCGACGTACACGCTGAACCCGAAGACACTGCGATATCCTTAAACGACATAATCAGTGACTCACCTTCAACAAAGTTAAAGCTGATATTCAGGTTACCTGGCACACGCTGTGTATTGTGTCCGTTGAGGTGAACCTCTTCCATATCCTTGAAACCGTCTAACATAATGTCGCGTAATTTTCTCAGGCGCGCATCTTCTTCAGCGAACTCTTCTTGTGCAATGCGGAAACACTCACCCATACCCACAATCTGATGAACTGCCAATGTACCGGAACGCATACCACGTTCATGACCGCCACCGTGGATTTGCGCCTCAATACGAACGCGTGGCTTACGGCTTACATACAGCGCGCCAATGCCTTTAGGTCCGTAGATTTTATGCGCACAAACCGACATCAAATCAACTTTCATGTTTTCAAGGTCAATTTTAACTTTACCGGCGCTCTGTGCCGCATCAACGTGTAGCAACACACCTTTACTACGAGTAATTTCACCAATCGCCGCAATATCGTTAATGACACCGATTTCATTATTCACATGCATCAAGGACACCAACACGGTATCTTCGCGAATAGCTTCAGCAACTGCTTCAGGTTGAATAATGCCATCCGCATCAGGATCAAGATAAGTCACTTCGAAACCTTCACGCTCCAGCTGACGACAGCTATCTAATACCGCCTTGTGCTCAACCTTAGAGGTGATGATGTGCTTGCCTTTTTTACTGTAAAAATGAGCTGCACCTTTAATCGCCAAATTGTCAGACTCTGTCGCGCCAGACGTCCAGACGATTTCACGCGGATCACAATTCATCAGATCAGCAACTTGTTTGCGCGCCGTTTCAACGGCTTCTTCAGACTTCCAGCCAAAGATATGTGAGCGAGAGCCAGGGTTACCAAAGTTACCCTCTAACGTAAGGCACTCACTCATTTTTTCCGCGACACGTGGGTCGACAGGAGTAGTTGCTGAATAATCAAGATAAATAGGCAAATGCATTTAATTCAAACTCCAATAATTGTTCACAAACTAGAGACTTGCTTCCATCTGAATCAAGTCCTGCGCACGCCTAGCGTGCTCTTCCTGAAAAGAAGCTGCGGCACGCACTTCGCGCCGCTCAACTAAATCTTTCAGGCTAATATTACTAAGGAAATTATGAATCTGATGACTCAAATCGTCCCATAAATTATGCGTGAGGCAAGCATGTCCGTTTTGGCAGTTGTTATCGCCGTTACAAAGTGTCGCGTCAACCGACTCATTAACGGCATCAACAATTTCCGCCACACAAATTTCTTCAAGCGACCGAGCCAACTGATAACCACCACCAGGACCACGTACACTGGTCACTAAGCCGCCTCGACGTAACTTAGAAAATAATTGCTCCAGATAAGACAGCGAAATATCCTGACGAGTAGAGATATCTGACAAGCTAACCGGCCCATTTTCGCTGTGCAACGCCACATCAAGCATCGCTGTTACAGCATAACGACCTTTTGTAGTTAAACGCATAAATGGGCACTCACTGATTCTTAAGTGCGCATAGTATGCTAAAACCAACCAAATTAGTCAAGTATACATAAGAGGGTATATTGGTCTCGCTAATCACACACAAAAACATCCAGCCATTCATTAAAAAATTTAACTAAAACGGCACAATGAGAGTTAGCCGTATCTCGTTACGAGTCTTTTTCAGCCGCGCTTTCCTCTGAGCTCTCAGCAAGCTCTTCATCAAATGCTGCACATTTTAATTCAGGCAGGTCAGCAGCTTTAAAGCTCTTATCCATCGCTGTCAGCACCTTACACATATTCGCCAGACGATCATCAACCGCATGCATATGATCCAGAATAGCGTGAATAGATTTAGCGACCGGATCAGGGGAGTCCTGCGTTACACCATAGGCATCAAAACCCATACGACTGGCCATCTCTTTACGGCGCTTTTCAGCTGCCCCGTCTTTTTGCTGCTTTTGTTCCTGGGTAATAATTCGGCCAGGAATGCCTACCGCTGTTGCGCCGTCCGGCACTTCTTTGGTGACCACAGCATTCGAGCCAATCCGGGCATTGCGCCCGACTAAAATCGGCCCCAACACCTTAGCGCCGGCTCCGACCACCACGCCATCCTGTAACGTAGGGTGGCGCTTACCTTTATTCCAACTGGTGCCACCCAGAGTCACACCGTGATACAGAGTGACATCATTACCGACCTCAGCCGTTTCGCCAATCACCACACCCATACCGTGATCAATAAAAAAACGTCGCCCGATCTTCGCACCCGGATGAATTTCAACACCCGTAATCCAGCGCGCAAAGGTCGACAGCGCTCGCGCTAACCATTTCCAGTTATTACGCCACAGACAGTGACTCACACGATGGATAAAAACCGCATGCAAGCCCGGGTAAGTTGTCAGCACCTCAAACATATTACGCGCCGCCGGATCACGATCGAACACGCAATTCACTTCTTCTTTTAGTCGCTCAAACATGCGATATTTCTACTCTTCCTATAGCAGCACGACATGCCGCTTTACCTTTTAATAAAAACAACTACACTTTATACAGTCTGCCGGACTTACCTGGATGTTTTCCGTTACTCCTCGAAGGATCGATGTTTTAAGCTCGAACTCCGGGATCAACTTATGACTCAAGCAATGCAGCAACGAGCTGGCGAAATCAGCCACCACCCATACCGTAGCGACCGCCTTTACTGCTCAGACGACGAATGGTTTTTCCTAATTCGCGGTGGCCACTCAAAAGGCCCGTACAGTTCTGAAAAAGAAGCAAATACGGCCCTTGAACGCTATATAACCACCTTAAGTAACCTGCAAAAAGTCTTCCATAAACCGACTGAAGACGATCACCATCATCATTAATCGATAAGTTATCCGCCTATCTGCTTACTCTTTTCTAAGCAATTTTTGCGCAGCCGTTAATACACCACGTAAAATACTGACTTCCATCTTATCCATTCGACTGCGGATAAACAGGCGTTTCATTCGCGGCATCAACTGCCTGGGGCGCTTGGGATTTATGACACCTAAAGCAAGCAATGTTTCCTCGAAGTGCTCCAGAAAATAACGCATCTCATCTGCTGATGCGGCCTCGACATCCCACTCTTTGTCCCAGTCCCAGGCTTCCTTTAAACCGGCCTTATTGAGCATTGCCATGCGCAGCTCATAACAAACAACTTGCACCGCCGCACCAATATTCAGTGAAGTATATTCAGGGTTAGCGGGGATCTGCAGGTGAAAATGACAACGCTGCAGCTCTTCGTTAGTCATGCCACGATCTTCACGGCCAAATAAAATAGCCACCTGATGCTGCTCTGGTTCGCTCATCACAGTCTCGGCACTTTGGCGCGGATCCATCACTGGCCAGGGCATACTGCGATCACGGGCACTGGCACCAAGCACCAACTCACAACCTTCAAGCGCTTCGTCTAACGTTTCACAAACAACCGCCTTGTCGAGCACATCGCCCGCACTCGATGCGCGCCACACTGCCTGATCGTCAGGGAATTTTTTAGGTGCCACCAAATACAATTTATCGAGCCCCATGTTTTTCATGGCTCGCGCTGCAGCACCAATATTTCCCGGGTGACTGGTGTCGATTAATACAATACGTATATTTTTAAGATCCAGCATGTCTATCCACTTTATCGTTCACGTTGATGCATATTGTCCGTTTACCTAAACGCTCAACAGCACACTAAAAAATCTCATAAAAAAGCCCGCGAGAATCATTCGCAGGCCTTTTTGATCCATCAAAAAAGAGTTCGACCGTCACTCGAAAGTCTAAGGAGATAACTCGTCCTGCTCAACACCTTCTTTCTCAGGAATAACCAAATCGTCTTTGCTGATGCCCAGAACTAACAGGATATTGGCCGCCACATAAATCGAAGAGTAGGTTCCCACCAGCACACCGATTATCAATGCCACGGAAAAACCACGAATCATTTCACCGCCAAATATGGCCAGCGCAGCCAACACCATAATGGTCGTTAACGAGGTAATCAGCGTACGACCCAGCGTTTGATTAAGCGATTCATTAATAATTTCGATTGAACTTCCCTTGCGCATTTTGCGGAAATTTTCCCGAATGCGATCCGACACAACAATCGTATCATTAAGGGAGTAACCAATAACCGCAAGCAAAGCTGCCAGCACGGTCAAATCAAAGTCCCAGCCTAATAACGAAAACACACCTAGCACAATAATGACATCATGCCCCAGTGCCACGACCGCACCCAGCGAGAATTTAAGTTGGAATCGCATCGCCACATAAATCATCACCACCGCTAGCGCCAGCAACATACCCAGGCCGCCCTGCTCACGCAGCTCTTCGCCAACTTGCGCGCCAACAAATTCAGAACGACGCAATTCTACGTTGTATTTACCCTGATCACTCAGCGTAGCCAATACTTGGCCACCAACTTCCTGATTGTAACCTTGCGGCAAACGCACCAACACTTCAGTTTCTGCGCCAAAGTACTGCACCACAGGCTTTTCAAAACCACCCAGCGCCAGCTGCTGACGAATCAGGTTAAGATCAGCCTGCTGCTCATAGCTAACTTCAATTAGCGTGCCGCCGGTAAAATCCAGCCCGAATGACAACTGCTTAATTGCCAGCGATGAAATCGCAACAACAACCAGTACGATTGACAAAATAGCAGCAAACTTGCGCTTGCCCATAAAATCAAAATTAGAAGTACTCATCGACATGCCAACCCTTTAAATGTGTAACTTTTTAACGTTACGACGACCATAAATTAAATTCGTCATCGCTCGTGTTACCACAACGGCAGTAAACATGGAGGTCAAGATGCCTATCGACAAGGTCACAGCAAAGCCCTTCACTGGCCCACTCCCCACAGCAAACAGAATCACAGCGACTAACAATGTCGTTATATTGGCATCAAAAATAGTCTGAAAAGCGCGCTCATAACCGGCGTGAATTGCCGATTGAATGGGCAAACCATTTTTGAGCTCCTCTTTGATACGCGAAAATATAAGTACGTTCGCATCTACCGCCATACCCACGGTTAATACAATACCCGCTATACCTGGCAACGTTAGAGTGGCAGATAACATCGACATCACAGAAATCAACAGCACCAGATTGACGCACAATGCGATATTGGCAAATAGCCCAAACATGCGGTAATAAAGGAACATAAAGATCACTACCAGCAGCAGGCCTATTTGCACAGACTTGACACCCAAATCAATATTATCCTGGCCCAGGCTAGGACCGACGGTACGCTCTTCGACAAAATAAATAGGTGCCGCTAGCGAGCCAGCACGTAATAACAGCGCAAGCTCTGATGACTCCTGAGGATTATCTAGACCTGTAATGCGGAAACGATTACCCAACGCCGATTGAATCGTCGCCAGACTGATCATGCCTTTTTCCACGTATTTAGTGATTTCAGGCGTTAACTCACCGTCAACATCGACATAGCGCGTACGCGTTTTATGCTCAATAAATAGCACTGCCATGGAGCGACCGACATTATCGCGAGTTGCGCGATTCATCAGCTTGCCGCCTTTGGCATCCAGAGTAATGTTTACCTCAGGACGACCGGTTTCATCGTAGCCCGTTGACGCGCTGGAAACACTATTACCCGTGATAATCAGATTTTTTTCGAGGTTTGCAGTACGTCCGCCTTTGCCCTTATTACGAAATTTGAATACTTCCGTACGGCTGGCCAACTCGTCAGCTGATGCTTCAAGGCGAAACTCCAGATTAGCTGTCGCGCCAATAATACGCTTAGCCGCCGCAGTGTCTTGAATACCCGGCAACTCAACAACGATACGATTACGCCCTTGACGTTGCACTAACGGCTCAGCAACACCCAACTCATTAACCCTGTTGCGCAGGGTGGTCAGGTTTTGCTTAATCGCATAATCTTCAATTTCACGTAACGTCTTTTCGTCCAGCTTCATTGATAAGAAAAACGCATCATCTTTCTCAGAATCAGAAATAACAAATTCCCGATAATCAGCACGTAACTTATCAACCGCACTGTTGCGCACTTCTTCATCAACAAACTTAACCAGTAAACCGCCATCATCCTGATTGCTGATATTGCGGTATCTCAGTTTTTCTTCACGCAGAAGATTACGAATCTCACTGTTGTAAACGGCCATGCGTTGCTTTACAGCTTCGGCCATATCCACTTCCAGTAAGAAGTGAACTCCACCACGCAAATCCAGACCCAGCTTCATTGGCGTCGCCGCCATGCTCAACAACCAATCCGGCGTTGTTGGCGCCAGATTCAAAGCAACCAGGAAGTCATCACCCAACGCACGAGTCACAACCGCTTTACCACGCAGCTGCTCTTCGTTGCTATTGAAACGAATCAGCGCACTGCGCTCACTCAACTCCGGCGCCTGGTAGCTAACATTTTCCTTATCAAGCGCACGCTTAACGTGCTTGATAACCGCCTCATCAACTACCGTAGATGAACTGGAACCCGATAACTGAACAGCCGGATCATCCGGATATAGATTTGGCGCAGCATAAATGCCACCCAATACCAGCACTATAAGTACCAGCAGATATTTCCATAGGGGGTATTGGTTGAGCATTTGCTTACCCGTTGCGTGTTATATGCGAAGAAGTTACGTTTAAAAAAGATCAGAAACCGACAGTTACATCGACTTCAAAGAACCCTTTGGCAGCACATTAAGAACCGCTTGCTTCTGGATAGTCAGCTCAACGTTATTAGCCACTTCCATCACTACGAAACCTTCTTCAACCTTAGTGATTTTACCTACCAGGCCTCCGCTTGTGCTGACCTCGTCACCTTTACCCAAATGCTCAAGAAGACCTTTATGCTCTTTGTTACGCTTGCTTTGTGGACGCCAGATCAGGAAGTAAAAAACCGCGGCAAAAATCGCCAGCATAATGAACGGCTCAAAACTACCACCAGCAGCCTCTGCGCCTTCAGCGGCAACAGCTTCAGAAATGAAAAAACTCATAATAAACCCCGTAATGTAAGACAATAAATTATTAGTATGGACTACGCTCTTTGCGCGTAGAAGTCCTCGACAAAGTCGCTCAATTTACCCTGTTCTATAGCGCTTCGCAAACCCTTCATCAGATTTTGGTAGTAGCGTAAATTGTGAATCGTTGCGAGCTGTGAAAAGAGGATTTCCTTGCACTTATCCAAGTGATGCAGATAAGCACGACTGAAATTTTTACAGGTGTAACAATCGCATTGATCATCCACTGGCCCCTGGTACTTCTTATTGGAGGCATTTCGTACTTTCAAAACCCCTGTGCTGATAAATAAATGGCCATTTCGTGCATTTCGGGTTGGCATGACACAGTCGAACATATCCACACCACGCTGCACCGCCTCAACCAAATCTTCCGGTGTACCAACGCCCATCAAGTAACGCGGCTTATCGGCAGGCATGTGAGATACAATCTCATCCAATGTCGCCATCATTTCATCTTTGGGCTCACCCACAGACAAACCACCAATGGCATAACCATCAAAACCAATTTCAAGCAAACCGGCCAGCGACTCGCGACGCAAATCACCGTACATACCGCCCTGCACAATACCGAACAACGCCGCGGGATTTTCACGCAGACTATGGTGAGCATCTTTACTGCGCTGCCCCCAACGTAGAGACAACTCCATGGAGATACGCGCTTCTTCAGGTGTCGCGGGATACGGCGTACATTCATCAAACTGCATGACGATATCCGCGCCCAAATCGGCTTGCACTTCCATCGCACTTTCCGGCGTCAACTCAACGGTATCGCCATTAACTGGCGATTTAAACACCACTCCGCGCTCACTGATTTTGCGCATCTTGCCAAGACTGAAAACCTGAAAACCACCGGAGTCAGTCAGGATGGGCTTTTCCCAACCATTAAACTGATGCAAACCACCCAGCTCTTTAATGGTCTTGTGGCCCGGACGTAACATCAAATGAAAGGTATTACCGAGAATAATATCGGCTCCAATCTCTTCAATATCACGCGGCAGCATCCCTTTAACCGTGCCGTAGGTGCCCACGGGCATAAATGCCGGTGTTTGCACATCTCCACGAGCAAAACTTAACTTTCCACGTCGTGCCGCGCCATCTGTGTGCGACACTGCAAACTTCATATATTCCACAGGCTTTCCTATTCGTTCAAAATAGCTTAAATCGAGTTATGTTATTTCGCTAACAAGGCAGGCATATCCGCGCTGATAAACATCGCGTCGCCATAACTAAAGAACCGATAACGCTCGCTGATAGCTTCGTCATAAGCCTTCATAATCATGTCGCGCGATGAAAAGGCCGACACCAACATCAGCAAAGTAGATTCAGGTAAATGAAAGTTCGTCACTATGGCATCAACACAGCGAAATGGTTGCCCCGGGTACAGAAAAATATCGGTATCTCCCGCATAGGGCGCTATCTCCAACCCCTGCGATGCCGCATGTAGCGCTGCCGTTTCCAAACTACGAACACAGGTTGTGCCGACAGCTATCACTCGACCACCACGCTCACGACAAGCGCGAATTTGCTCACAAACCGTCTCATCAACTTCAAGGTATTCTTTGTGCATCTGATGCGTCGTAATGTCATCAACGCGCACCGGCTGATAAGTGCCCGCCCCTACGTGTAAGGTGACGTATGCTTTATCAATACCCTTTTCTTCTATTGCTTTCAGCAACGGCTCATCAAAATGCAATCCGGCCGTCGGTGCAGCAACCGCTCCCGGGCGCTCGGCAAACAAGGTCTGGTAACGCTCACGATCAAATGCTTCATCATCACGAGCTATATAAGGTGGCAACGGCATATGACCGTGCGCCTCTAATAATTCAAATAAAGGCTCTTTAAGCGAACTGATAATAAAGAAGCTGCCGTCACGCCCTTCAACCTCAAGCCAAACACCTTCCGCAATAGTTATTCTCGCACCAGGCTTAGGCGACTTACTGGCGCGGATCTGACATACCGCACGGTGGGTATCGGTAATACGCTCAACCAACAGCTCAACTTTTCCGCCACTGGCCTTATGACCATGAAGACGCGCTGGCATTACCTTAGTGTTATTAAAAACGATCAAGTCATTTTCATTAAGTAATGCGGGTAAATCAGAAAATGTTCGATGCGTTATGTCGCCATTTTCACGATCCAGACATAACAAACGACTGGCACTGCGTTGCGCCTGCGGATACAGAGCAATCAGTTCTTCAGGTAAATCATAATTAAAATCGCTTAATTGCATCGTACAACACCAGAAAAATTTGCTCGCAAGAGTATCTAAATTCCACTCAAAGTACCACACAACAACCAAATAAAAGGTTGAAAAACAGACACATAAAGCATAAACAGGCCTATCAAAGGAAAAGCATCAAGGCACCAGTTTTAACGTCTCAGCAGCAAAGCCAATTAATCACCACAATCAATTGACCTGCACCCGCGAATGACTATAATAAGCGCCTTCGTGATTAGGCCTTTCTGGCTTCACGAAATTGTTTGAATATGTGCCGGTGTGGTGAAATTGGTATACACGACGGATTCAAAATAGAACGCGTTTAGACGTATATTTTGAAAAACATTTGAAATATCAAGTAGGTACGTAAAACCTACTTTAGCAAGACCAAAGTATACGAAAGTATACTCTTTACTTCGAAGGATCGAAGAAAGAAGCAAAATCAGAGGATTGATAGCTTTATGCCGGTGTGGTGAAATTGGTATACACGACGGATTCAAAATCCGTTTTCGCGAGAAGTGGCGGTTCGAGTCCGCCCACCGGTACCATACAAAAAAGGCCTACGTTTAATAGCGTAGGCCTTTTTTTATGCCAGCCTTTCCTACCCACCAAAGACACCGGCCCACTAAACCACTCGACTTTTAACGCATTCCAAAGAGCAGGAAGCACCACCCCACGCCTTACACTAAACCAACATCTACAGAAACCAGCTCAGAACCCCTAGACACAACACGAACAAATAACCCAAACCCAGAGCAAACACCACCTTCATTTACAGCACCTCCACCGCCTGAAGCGGTTATAAACTTCTGATCGCACGAGCAACCTCCTTATGACTCATCAATTTTATTAGCAGCATCAGCTCAACATTAATTTCTAATCGCTCAGTATCAGATTTTGCTTTTTCCAACTTTCGAAAATGACGCTGAAAATCACTCAACACACGTTTCTTTGCGACCCTTTTTTCTTGTATAAACTCTTTAAATGAAAGCATCTTTGCTATTACCTTTATTTATATATTTAACAAATCGAATTACCTTATTTAATATATATACCGCCAAAAACAGCCCCATCCGACTCGAAGATTCCTACGTTATCTAAACATTCCTGCACCGTAAGCCTCCGATCATAAAACTGTTTAGTGACGTAATTTTCCAATTTCGATGCTCCATCATTGTAGTAACTCTGAAGCTTTGAACCGCTATTACTGATGAGGCGCTTCGCCTTCCCATTCTTTGCTTTAACGTCATATAACATAGGCTCATAAGTTATCTTTGGCACAGCGATCTCTAGAGCTCGCTCGAATGACATTTTTGATTCTAGGTCGCCTAGGGGATCTTGAATAATGCAATGGAAATGAACATCACCTTGCCCATTACGCTCTCTCACAGCAAAACCATGTATACGCGTTAAAATATTTCTATACCTATTTCGTTTCGAAAACAGCAGGTTGTTTAAACGCTCAACTAAATGATTAAAACTTTGATGATAAAACGCATTTGTACACCCGTGCCTAAATGTCACCGTCCAATGGTATTTGTTCGATTTGTCATCGAGCCATTTAGCCATTGCTGTTTGATATTCCCCACGATCTCTGCACTCAACAAAGACTCTTGTTTGATCACATCTGCTGACCTGTACTTGTATATTTGTTAATGCTTGCTGCATGTCTTTTTCCTTAATATATGTTCGTTGTCACTTTCTTTGGGCAATACTTCCCCTACCAAGACATCAGACAACCTCAAAGGGAAACGTCTGAATGCCGCGTTTAATTAAGCTGCACAGCTACTGGGTTTACGCAGACACACCGGCCAGAATTACATCCGACACAGCAACTCATATTTCTATTTATAAAAGTAAAGTTTGAAGCACCTAAAATGATGCACGAAGACTGAGTCAGGACATATAAAAGGAGAAAAAAGACAGAACCTTAGAGGCATCAAAACAACATACCTGCTTTGATATCATTTACTGCGCCAACTAATCATCTGACCACTCTATTTAAGGACTAACAAACAGTTAGCGATTCAGGCAGTATTGAAAATTTAACGGCTCCTCGGCGCTGAATACCCTTTTAGTTTATTTACATCTCTTAATTGTTTTTGTGCTTGTAGAAAGGCTTACTTGCTACATATCATGAAGCCCATTGTTTGAGTTGCTGCTCTAAAGGATATGATTAGTGAATATTGTGCATTTAACAGACTTGCATTTTGGTAACCCGGATGCGGTCTTCGACTGGAGAGAGCTTGCTACATCGCTCAGCGAATATTTAAAGAACAAGGTCGATAATCCCGTATTGATAGTCAGTGGCGATGTAACTTATAAAGGGGCCGCGAAAGGTTATGAAGAGGCTCGGAAGTTTTTCAAACTTTTGCTTCAAAATGGGGTTACGAGTCGCAATAGAATACTAATGTGTCCCGGAAATCATGATATTGTAGGTAAATCTTTCAATGAATTTGATAGCTTTACCTACTCATTAAGGCGTGACAACAACTGTTTTTTTAGTGATAACCACATTAATACGGCGTTGATAGATGGGTGTTTATTCAAACTGCTAAACAGCTCTTATCACTTAGATCATGAGTATGGGCTAATTGATCAAAAATCTCTGGCTAAAGATAAGCCTGATCATAAAGGGCTGAAAATTGCGATCACCCATCACCATTTGTTAAACATGTTTGAAAATGACACATCCGCAATTAGAAACTCTTATAATCTTGCCGAGTATTTAAGCTCGGAAGGGTTTAAGTATGTTCTTCATGGTCATCAACATGCTGAGCAAAACTACTACTTAGGAGAAAATGCCCTAAGAGTAATTTCAGCAAGATCAGGAAATTTCGGGCAGAAAGGTTTTTTTAACTCAGTTAACATTTACCGAATAAATAAAGAAGAATTTACAGGGGAGGTTCTTTTGCTTGAGAACTCTTCTTCAGGGATTAAGTTTAGAGAGATGGCATTGTAATGAGCGGTAAGTTTATTGTTTTTGAAGGGATAGACGGGTCAGGCACTTCAACTCAAGCAGAGCTTCTTCTTCAGTATTACCGAAGAAATAAGAGCACATGCTACCTAACGTGCGAGCCATCTTCTGGCCCCATTGGAAATATGATTCGCCAAGGGATGAAGGGAAGAATCACCTTTTCTAAAGGGGAAAACCCAGTATTGGACAAGGGCGACCTGTTCGATGAGCAAATGGCATACCTTTTCGCGGCAGATAGACATGATCATTTATATAACTCTGTAGATGGCGTTATTAACCAGGTTAATAGTGGCGCTGTTGTGATAAGTACTCGGTATTTTTTTTCCTCCTTTGCCTATCACTGCTCATCAGAAGAAGATTTTACTCTAGTGAAAACGCTTAACTCTAAATTCCCGAACCCTGATCTGGTTGTTTATATGAATAACCCTGTCAGTGAGTCTATTAAGAGAATGAGTGTCAGAGCGTTTGCTGATGAGTACGAGAATGAGAAAAAACTGAAACAAGTTAGTAATAACTATAGAAAAGTTTTTTCTGAATACGATGGGGCTTACTTAGAGATTGATGCTACTGATGATCTTGAAAAGATTCATCAGCAAATTGTTGAGAGGGTAGAGTCTTTATAATGATTATAGATTACAAGGAAGTTGATACTTTAGAGCAAATTTCTGAAGATGCCTGCCAGGAAATCCCTGCGGATGGGTGTAGAGAAAATTATATCCTTCCATTCCAAATATCTAGGCAAAACCTCTTAAGTAACAAGTTAGCCGATGTAGAGGAAGATGCTGCACATTGGGCAGCGGAAGAATGCCCGGAGCACCTTTTCTTTAGTCATGGTCAATTCAGAAAAGGTGGATTGCAACATGTCAGTGATGAGTTAAATCAAAAACGGACCAGCAATAGAGCGCTGTACTCACTGATTAATCAGAAGAATATCACTGATTCCGGGGATGACCCGATCCCTTCTTTTATGGTGTTTCAGTGCTTACTCGATGAACATTCTGATGTTTTATTCGTTTCCGTGTACTTTCGGGCGTTAGAGGTTAGTAGCTTCCTACGAATTAATTTAGAAGAAATTCGCCAAAATCTCGTTAACCTTTACGAGAAAAACGTAAATTTTGATAGAGTTAAACTGTTAATAACAGCTGGGCGGGCTCATCATACACCAGGACAGCTGTCCCTTGAGCGACCTAAAATTGACCTGTTTACTCAGTTAAAGCTTTATAAGATGTTGAAAGAGTCCCCTGCTGAAATTAGAGAGTTACTAATAGAGAAAGCAAGTGCACAGAGTGTGATCAGTTATAAGTCACTAGAACTTTTGAAAGAATGCCTTGAGGAGGTTAATTGCTCACAGCTAAAAATTAATGACCTCCAAAAAGCTATAGATGTGAGCATTCAACTACAGCTGTATCGGCAACAGGGATCTCATTCAAATAGGGTTTCCGAGTTGACTAAAGAACTTAAAGAAACATTAGAAAGTCTGGCTGAAAGGTTTGTAAATGGGTAAGACGTTTTCAGAACTTTGTGAAATTCAACGCGATTTTGATAAGAGCCACTCTGTCTCAGGGAAAAGCTTTTATGTTGATATTGACGACAAGAACTTACAAGAACTTGAGCATTTGATTGTATGTCTAGTTGGAGAGCTTGGAGAATTTTCTAATATCCTAAAAAAAGTCGTGAGAGGCGATAGCAAACTCTCTGATGTGAAAAGCGAACTTGATGAAGAGTTAGCAGACACATTTATCTATCTGCTAAAAATTTCAAATCAATTTGGTGTCAATTTAGAGAAAGAGCTTCTCAAGAAAATATCCAAAAACCAAAGACGGTTCGAGGAAAGCTAAGTGAAAGTATTCACAGGAAGTGAATACTCTTCCCTGTATCTTGAGGCCCTCAGAGCTTGTAGAGAAGAAGGCGAGTATAGGTGCTCACGGGTTGGCAATGTTTACGATTTAGGTCCTACATGCTTTGAAGTAAGCAGCAATGAAGCGGGACTTCCTTTTATTAAAGGTCGGGGGCTAAACCCATTTTTTGCATTAGCGGAACTTGCTTGGTTCTATCAGGGTAGCAACGAGCTGTCCCCGCTTAGATATTTCATCCCGAACTACGATCAGTATTCCGATGACGGTAAAACGCTGTACGGTGCATATGGGTACCGGGTTACTCATAAATTTGGTTTTGATCAACTGAACCGAGTTGTAGAGGAACTTAAGGTAAAGCCGGAATCAAGACGAGCTGTTATTAGCTTATATGATGCGGGGGATTTAAATACTTTAGATTCTCTGGATATACCTTGTAATTTATCTGCATTATTCAAGATTAGAGACGACCTCTTAGATATAACTGTTTTCAATCGTTCCAACGACGTTTTTAAAGGGATTCCGTATAATTTTTTCCTATTCCGTTTTCTTCAATACTGGGCTGCAAAAAAACTAGGCAAGAAAATAGGCGTCCATCGGCACATCACAGATTCTCTGCACTTGTATGAGTCTGATAAGCTGAACATGGAGCCCGCCATAGCCGCACAAAAAGGAAGCTCAGTGGATAGCGTCTACCTTGAGCTTAATATTTTTGATGAGCTCATAGCCAGTTCTAGTGCCATACATTCATTGGAATGGGGGAAAATCACTGAGGGCAAATTGAGATGGTTATTCTTAAGTTATCAGGCCTTCAAAGAGAAGAAGGATGACTCGTTCTTTCGTCAGTCTGATGCTGGTGGTAGACTGTCCCCCTATGTCGAAGACTGGCTAGACACCCACTATTCTTGAATTTAAACCTACGCTACAGAGTGAAACCTTTGAATCAAAACGAACTACGAAGAGCCTTAGTGTCAGGTACTGACGGCATGTTAAGCTTTATTCAAGACACACAAAGAGATCTCACATCTGAGAGACGCCTGAGTCTGGTATCATATTTATCCGCGGCCCAGTTTTCTTCAGTAAAACATGAGATCATGACTTCCGACGACGACGACCTCATTAAAGCCCTATTGGTTGGCCTACTCTTTGGGCAAATTGATGCTTATGCATTTAATCAGCGCTCCATAAAAGAGGGCTACCTAAATGAATTTGACCAAGTATGCCTAAGATTAGACCTTCCTAAGACCTTTATCGCACCAATCACCCTGGGGGCTGATGAAATTTGCGAGCTCTTTGGATAGTTACTGCATACCTGTTTAATAATTATTAGGCTATTTATGCCCCAACTGCGCGCCAAGCCTCTCGTTTTTTTATCTATTAGTAATGAACTGGGTTTAAAGTAAGAAACAATTCTAAAGTCAAAAGCAGTTTAGAGTTTAATTAACCCACCTTTGACTGAAATTTTTTCCTCTCTCAAAGATCTGATCGAACAGAAATACTGCAAAAACTACACTTTAAGATACAGCCAACCTGTATAGCGTCGCACGAGAAATACCATATTTTCGCGCAAGTTCTGCTCGACTCAATTCGCCAGATTGATAATCGTCTCTTAGCTGCCTAATCTTATCTTCGGATAGCTTAGGCCGCCTACCGAATTGCACCCCCTTCTCTTTAGCCTTGACTATACCTTCAGCGCAACGCTCTCTGATCAAATCACGTTCGAACTCGGCAAATGCGCCAATCATAGTAAACATGAGCTTGCCTGTAGAGGTAGAAGTATCGATGTTCTGATTGAGCACCACTAGGTCAACATTCTGTGCTTCTAACTGCTCAACAATACGTCCAAGATCGACTGCTGACCGGGCTAGACGATCAAGCTTGGTCACTACGAGCACATCCCCCGCTCTGACAAAAGAAAGAGCTGTGAGCAGCTCTTGTCGTGCATCAGCGCTCTTTCCAGAGAGCTTCTCACTGAAGATGCGTTCACACCCATACACCTCAAGTTGATCAATCTGTGTCTCTAGCTTTTGATCGGTAGTACTTACCCTTGCATAGCCAATCATCATGACTCATATCTCCTAGATGATGTGAGACATGATTATAAGGCAACTTTTAAGACAGCGAAACAGGTGGTTTAGAGGGTGTCTCAAAACGTGTAGTTTTTGTGACAGGAATTCCGATACCGTACGACCGATTGAATTCACAACCAATAACAGTCACTTAACGTGAATGAATTTTAGCTTTTGTAAACTTTCTCAACCATGAAACTAAGCCATGTGAAATACATGCTTTCTCCTGCGAGTATCTCAATGGACTCTCTTTTTTTATAAGATTTAACATCCTCAATATTTTCATCATGTTTATCCTTTGAATAAACAACTAATGTTATCTTGTCTGAGAATGGCTTAAGTTCTATGGAGCATATGTCAGGGATATTGTCTTTCAGTTTCTCGCCTGGCAAAAACTCATAATCTAATGGAAATTGAAATATAAACCTATCTGTAGCTGCCAAAAATAACTCAACAACATCTATAAAATCCTCTGTTTCAGATTCGTTGGGTGTGTAGTATTCATGTTCAACAGCGTTACGTACTTTATTTAATTTTTTAAGTATTCTTGGTGTTACTACGCCACAGTTTTTGCAATAAGCAATATAGTCATGAAAGTTTGGTCGTTTTTTATTTGTTGCTGCTTTAAAGCCAAATGCATTTGCTAATGTTTCTACTTGTAGATGCAGTGCACGTTTCGCATTAGAAAATGAATTTACTAATGTTCTACTTGTTTTTTCATTCTCAATATCATCTATAGCGTAGTTCAAATAGGTTTGAGGTGACGTTTCTACTTCATACTCTATTCTATTAGAGCTAGATGAACTATATGGGTCGAAATCATCATAATCTGTAGGAAATGGTATCAATTTCGTATCTCGTTAAGTAAAGCTAACGCCGCCTGAAGCGCAGCGTAAGGCGGTCAAGTTGATGGCTTTGTTAGCCAATATTCTTAGGTTCATAACCTAACCATAATTGCGTTTGCTCTAATAACTCGAGAAACCTAAAATTTAGAGTTAACTTGTAATCTTTGAGTGGATTCTCATCAGTATCTTTATCGACAAGATGAAGCTTATCTTCGGTTACTTCTGGCTGCTCTCCATAACTCTCAGAGAACAATCTTATTTTGTCGATTATGACTAGCCATTGCATTGTTTTTTCAGGTGACAAGCTAACTGCTAGTGGAAGTGCATGACGAAAATCATCAATTCTTGTATATGAAGTTTGCATGGCAAACTTTAATTTCAGAAATTCAGCTTTCCCACCCTTCAATACACTTACTTCATCTTTAAGCCACGAGTAATCAAGGACATCTTTTTTTACATGGGATATTGCCGTTTCATGCCCAAACATCCTGCATCTGTTGTATGAGTCAAGTACGGCGGCCAACAGAGCGTTTAATACTTCTTCAGTTTTTTCCTCTCTTCGAACTCTCGGCATGAAATCGATAAACAGATAAAAGAAGTATGCCGCGAGAATACTTATTACCAGATTACTACTGATATTTTTAACCCCAGAGTTGACAAGAACCTTACCCGCAACTGTGTTATGCAGAGGTTTAATTAAGGAAAAATTGGCCTCTATGAGGCATAGAATCGCAAAAATTGCGATCATCAAAATCAACAGAGTCCTTTCTTTTTTATCATTCCATATACGCAATTACAGTATTCTCCAACGATGATTTTATGGCTAACGCTTAGGGTGTGTGCCAAGTGAACCAAAGCGGAACGCAGTCCCGCACGACCCACTTGTTAGGGCCTTAAACCTTGTAAGTATCTAGTACTTCTAGATGCTCAAAGATTTTTTCGTGCTCTACGCTATCAATGAATCCAGAGGTTTCGATAGATAGCTCTTCATTATTTACGAGCCCACCATATGTGAGGTTTGCGGAGCCGATTATTACTGTGTAGTTTTTACCTTTGGTGAAGTAGAAGATTTTTGTGTGTAAATACTTCACGTTGTTATCGACGACATTGTGCTCCACTTCAGGAATAGAAGATAAGACCTGGATGCAAGCTTCGCTTGTGTGTTTTTTGTTTGTAAAAATTCTCACGTCAGCCTTTCTACTAGAGGCTGATTTAAGTGCCGGAGTTATTTTCTCTAAGCCTTTAGGGTCAATCCAGCCAGAACACAAAACAATCTTATCTGAGGACTTTATTAACTCTACGAGTCGTCGCCTATGATTTTTATTGGTGATATTTGATATGAGTTTCATAACCTGACTCTGGGGCGCCCTAACGCCGCAATAACGGGACAAAAAAACGCGTAGCGTTTTGGAGTTCCGAGCCAGCATGCTTGCGACAATTGATTGCTTTATTATATTTTACTTTGCACATATTCTTTAATATCAAACGCTTTTTTCTTTGCTGAAAAATAAGAGTCTAGTGAATACGCCATTTTTTCAAGTGGAGCATCATCATAGCCATGCTGATGAAGTTCTTGGATATAGCGACCAATGAAGCCTTGGGCGCCAAGGCGCTGCCATTGCTGAACGTGAACAAGCTCATGGAAGTGTAAGGCCAGATCGTTTTCATAGCCCCTTTTAATGAAGTAGGTATTTTTATATGTAATACCATGTACATCCATGTCAATAAAGCCACCAAGGCCAGCTTCATGTAACTCTGGGAAATCAGGTTTTGGTATTTTGTCTACGATAACAAAGAAGCAGTTTTCGAGAGTTTCATGTGAATAGAAGTCTGCGAATGCATTTGAAAAAACACTGCATGATAGTGATTTCCCTGAATAATCAGATAAGATTTGATCAATCCATTGCTCAATTTTGGCTAGCATCTATTTGTCCCTGTAAATATAACGCCAAGCTAAGCGGCGCGCGTTAAAGCGCCCTTGCTTGAGCGTCTAGTTAGTCTTTCATTCCGGAAAGCCATAAATATCTCTATGTCTTCTCAGGTATTTTTTATGTGAATTTGTCAAACCTTGAATCTGAGTAGTTAGACTAATCCCTAACTGCTCGACCAAATCACATGAAATTGTATTGTTGATAATTAATTCGCCATCATTCGAAAATGATACATACCCTTTGTCGAACAACTTATCTATTGATGGTGACAACGGAAGCCCATTAAACTTATCAACTTTTTCAACGTCGTCTGAAAGCTGCCAAGAGACAATATGAGAAGCAATTAGCAGCTCTGGTAATTCCACCCCGGTAACTGGGCATGTCCCATTCCAAAGGTCTAAAACTTCATCTCTGAACTTCCCTTGTCCAACTCTAGCTTTAACGATTGCTTCACGATGTGTTGGCTTACTTGTTGAATTAACCGATTTTGAAGAATTAATTTTATCTTGGATGTTTAATGCTATCTCTCCAATAGCATCCAAAAGCATCGCGCCCGCACCACTTGGTATTGAAATCATATATTGTTGGCATGCTTGGCTGTTAACAGTAAATAGCTTCGGACTACAACGTTCATTGTATGAACGAATAAATTCTGCTTTAAATTCATGTGTATCAATCGGTCTTTTTAATACCTCAAGATTTACATCAATCTTGAATCCTTCTTTCTTCCATTTATCGAAGGTTCTATTTTCTGGACGCTCCGCTGCATATGCATCTGATTTAGCGACGCCAATATATATTATTCTCCCATTTTCATGGCAAAAAATGACGTCACCTATAGTAACTTCTGGTACATGTTTCCAGCCAGCATTGACGGTCTTCGTACCATTAGCATTCGTTGTATAAGCGGGGGCCCACAAAAAATTGTAGTCTGCGACTTCTTTATAGGAATCACCTAGATTCACCCAGTAAAAAGACATGAATTCTCCTAAAGGCTAACGAAACGAATAAAAGTGAATTTTGATGTGTTTGTTAGAGCTGTTAAAGACGTTTCTTCACCGTTATAACTTATCCTCCTTCCGTTCAATACAGTGCAGGTTTCTTCGGACTGCGTAAACTGAAGTGTTTACCGGGTCACAACGCCATCAGCCCTCAATAATTATCAGCCATGACATCACTCTGTATAACGACACTTTGGGAATGATGAACAACCATAAAATTTATTCCCAGAATTTGGGCCCTTCTTTGCCATCCTTAATACCAGCTTACCATTACATCTTGGGCATTGAGCCTGACGGGAACCTACTGGAGGTGGAGTTACAACCAGCTTATCCGATGATTGCACCTGACCTATTAAAGACTCCAGCTGAGAGCCATCAACAAGATCAATTGGCTTACCATCTGCGAAGTTCTTTGCTTCCTGTGTAAAGATTCCCGAAGTAATCACTATTACACTTGAGGCACTCTCAGCAGTCATAACCCCAAACATTTCACGAATGACACTGACACCAACCTTTTGAGACTTCCATTGCTTACACTGAATTAGGTGAGTCTGATTATCCTTTTTTAGACGTATATCAACGCCACCATCAGCACCAGCTTTATGGTTTTCAATGACTGAAAAACCTTTACGTCGGTAAGCTTCTGCAACCAGCTCTTCAAACTCTTTCCAACTTATCGAACGAATTGAATGGATGCCTGTTTGTTGCTCTAAAAGCCGTCTTTTACGCCAAGTGTTAATTGCTGATAGCGGTGCTGGAATCAGAAGAACAAAAGCTAGATAAGGTGCCAACTGAGGCAAAGCTTTGGCAAACACTTGAAAGAATTGATTGTCTGTGAGAATTAATGGAATAACGAAAGTTAGGGCAATATATGTAACCCCAGCGACCATTACACTCACCCACCACGGGAGAAGAATTAGTACATCTAAAACACCGTCATTCCTTCGGGCCATCAGTCATATCCTTATGATCAGTAGTGTTACAGCTGTTTAAGTATTGTAGTTGCCCTTTCCGGGAATGGAATGCCTAACTCCACCTTTGGGGTTATCAACATCACCTTTTCTTCTAGGTATCAGATGGACATGGCAATGAAATACAGTCTGCCCAGCATCTTCACCACAGTTCATGCCAATGTTGAAACCAGAAACAGAACTATCCAGCTCTTCAATTAGTTTCTTCTGCTCATGGAGGAGGCTATTAATTGCGTTAACTTCAGCTTGCCCAAGATCGAAGTAAGTAGCTGCATGTCGTTTGGGAATTATTAAAGTGTGATGCTCAGTTACAGGAAAGGCGTCTCTAATCACGTAAGCAAGTTCGTTACTGGCAATAATTCTGTCCTTGTCGATGTTACAGAACAGGCAGTCATCTTCTCTTAAATCGTAGGACTCTCGCACAACTCTAAAGTCAGTATCGTCCCTGTCACGTTTCATAGCATTGCAGGAATAACACAACGCTTGGAAGTTGGACAAATCATCTGATCCGCCACAGTTACGAGGAATAATATGATCTACTTCAAGGGCTTTATCTTGAGCAGAGATACCGCATAACTCACAGTGGAACTTTGCTCTTTTAAGAACTTCGTATCGAATAGTGCCACTTACATAACCCGATGATTTCTTTCTGTGGTTCCAAACAGAATCACCTCGAGATTCAATAAAATCAATTAGTCTTTTCTGAAGCTCAAGCTTCAGTTTTTCAACTTCGATAGGAGACAGTTTTTCGAAACCGTTAAGCGAATAGGTTTGACCTGTTTTCTCGACAATATCCCTGCTTCTCAACACCTTACCAACCATGTTATTGGTGATCTGAGTATAATAATCAAGCTGGCTTAGATCGTAGCTAAGGATTGATGCTGCTATGTCTTGCTGATGACATACCCCTCGACGCTCAAGTAGGGCCAGCAGCATCACAGGCTGATATATATGAGACATCTTCATCTGTTGACTGATGAATTCTGCTAATTCCTTATAGCTCATACGGCATTACCTACTTCACCTTCATTAACTACTTCCACGATGCATAACAACGTGCCAAGAAAAATACTTATCTGTGTGCTCATTAAATAAAGAACATTCATTTCCTACAACAGAATTTAAGTACTCTTCCTAAGTTGATTAGACAGAAGATTCAACTTCTGTCTTCTGCAACGCTTCAGTTACAACTACTCGATATTTATCAGCTATCTGGTAGTTGTTTTTTGTTTCTCCGTGAGAACCTCCAGTCTGGAACTCAACGACTTGCCGAAGATGGGGGTTTGATTTCTTTGTAAGAAATTGAGAAATATTGCTTAGAAGCCGGCCTGTATGACCAATATCGTTGCCTACGCCGGAGTTAAACAATTTCAATTTAATTTCTTCACGGTCAAAACTTTTATTTTCAGCCAACAATATTTCAAAAAATGCTCGAACCCTAGGAGTTAAATCCCCCGGTCTGCTAAGTGAAGAGACAAGCTCAGCTTCGAGTTCTATTGCTCCTAAACTCGATTTTTCTAAAGAAAACGAACTCGATTTTGAAATACTCCTTTCTTTCGTTTTAGTTTCTTTTCGCTTGATGTAATCCTTTGCCTCAGGCAAAGGAATAATTATGCTTGGGTTAATGAATAAACCACCGTCTTGATCAATAAACGGTTCTAGCTTTACACATTGCATATCTATCCCAAAGTCCATTAGCCATAAAACAGCAGAGACCACATCTGAATGAAACTCTCTTGATGCTAAAATTATCCTTTGAGACTCGTTTAACTTGCTTGAATCTTGTTCAGTAATGAAGCTTTCGATCTTTAATTCCGCTTCATCCTCATCAATACCTAAGTAAGTCGCATAAATACAATAGATATCTTTGTGAGTAAAATTAGAGCAGTAAGACGCATATTTTATTGATTGCCAATCAACACTGGATCCAGATTCATCGCGTTTCAACTCAACAATAACAAGATTTGCTTGCTTATCAATTGCGAGTAGATCCAATCTTGAGCGTGATGGCAGCTCATATTCTTTTGCAATAACCAAAAGGTCCTCGCCAAGAATTGAAGGGGTTTTTTCTATCCATTCTTGAATATCAAAACGTTCTTTTAGGCCAAGTTTAGCAAACGTAGCTTTATCCAGTTCAATTAAAGTCTTACTTTGAATATCAACCTTGTACATATGTATCCTTGTTTTGTAGTTATCCTAAATACATTAAGCCGAAATCTTTTCAAGTGAGGGGAAATAGGGTTTGGGGCCAGTGAAGCGAAGCAGAACGTAGCCCCGCAGGCCCTCTTGTTATGTGTTCTAGATGAGGATATCACCATAACCCCAAATTATTGTTCCTGCTACGGCGACCGCGCCGCCGATATAACGCAATATCATTAATGGATTTTCTAGTTTTTTTCGAATTTTCTCAGTTTCGGTGCTAGAAAGCCCTGCTGGCCTGATGATGCCGTGTAGTCGAGATATTACATATTCAGCTACAAGTGATAATAATACTGTGATCGAACCGCTCCGCTGAAACCATATATTAATAGTTTCATTTCCTGGTTTAATAATCCCTATGCTAGCTCCAAGTGGAATAATTAAAGCAGCGATAATTAGTATTATTGAAAACCAAAAATCTCGATAACACTTAAAAGGCGTGTAACCAAGCACATATACTTTATTAATATCTTTAGTCATATTTCAGATCGTAGTTGCACATAACGCTTAGGGTGTGGGGCCAGCAAAGCTGGAACGCAGCCACACGACCCTCTTTTTAGGTTCCAGGGCAGAGATGTTGCAAAGTTTGCTGTCCGTCCAGTGGCGCCACGTTTTCTACATTGCCGGATTGTTTTTCGTTGCCTCCAGCTGGCAGGTGCAAAAAATATGGCACTTTTCGCACCTGCTTCTAAAGGGGGGCTTTGGTGAACAGCAAAATAAATATCGCTTTAAATCCCAGGCAAAGCTATTTGATATAGTTATTGGATATGCGATTTTTTCTGTTACCGGCAACGCCTAGCAAGCCTAAAGCCCCTACACAAAAAAGATAAAAAGCCGAGGGAGTAGGAACGGAAGAAGTTAAAGGCATGGCTAATGCGATAGCATTATTGTTGCTGATAATGTTTTCAGCCCCGGTTACTCTATCAATTGAATACAGGTCGTAACCTGTAGATGCGTAAATAGTATTGCCGTCTAAGGCCAATGCAATAGCATTAATGTCACTGAAAATACTTTCAGCCCCCGTTACCCTATCAATTGAATACAGGTCGTAACCTGTAGATGCGTAAAGAGTATCGCCATCTAAGGCCAATGCAATAGCATTAATGTCACTGAAAATACTTTCAGCCCCCGTTACCCTATCAATTGAATACAG